>NZ_ABIZ01000001.1:0-632373 GCF_000172155.1 Verrucomicrobium spinosum DSM 4136 = JCM 18804
CTGCATGCGGGGGGGGAACCTCAGGGTGGCAGTCGCGGTTTGTAGAACTCACTTCGGAATTCTAGTTCACCTGCCCGTGTACCCAGGGTGCCGGCTCGTTTTTCGCCTTACTCTGGGCTATTTTGTTTGACGCCCGTTGGCGTCTGAGCACTCGCGTGCGACCAGCGACACCCACTAACCTAACGCGCATTCGCCGTGCGGGGTCAGACCGCGAAGCGGTCGGGTATCCCGCAAACACGTTGGGAACTCCAACGGAGTTCAACAAACCGTCCAATGTATGCGAAGACGACAAACCCCGAACCGGGTAACCATTCCAGAGAAGGACACCACGTTGAATAGATCTGCTTGTCCACCCCTGTACCGGGAAGGGGATGAGAGGCTTGTGGGAACCAGGCAGCCACTACCTCACAGGACACTTTCATCTGTCTGGCCACATCCCTTCTCCGTTCGCATTCAGCAAAGACCTCATTGCCTTCGCCCGAAATTGTTCCACGTGGAACAATCCCGCCCCTTTGAACCGCGCTGGAACCCCATCCAAAAGCCATTCCCTTTATATAATAGGGGGGCATGCTATCTTTAGGGCTACCCATGAGCCTCTACACCTATCCGAAAGTTTACGATGTCATTGTCTGCGGAGCCGGCCACGCCGGAGTCGAAGCTGCGATGGCGGCCGCACGCTTGGGATGTGAGACGGCCATCCTTACTCAGAACCTCGACACCATCACCCAAATGTCCTGCAACCCCGCTATCGGGGGATTGGCCAAAGGGCACTTGGTTCGGGAGATCGATGCCCTGGGTGGGGTGATGGGCTCGAACACGGATGCCACCGGCATCCAGTTCCGGATGCTCAACGCCACCAAGGGTCCCAGCGTACAGGCCCCTCGCGCACAGTGCGACAAGAAGGCCTACCAGTTCCGCATGAAGTGGTTGGTGGAGAACCAGCCCCACTTGGACCTGCACCAAGGGAACGCGGCAGAGATCCTCGTAGAGAATGACCAAGTCACCGGAGTCCGCACCAGCCTAGGACTGATCTATCGGGCGAAGTCCATCGTCATCAGTTCCGGCACCTTCATGCGGGGGCTGCTCCATGTGGGTCTGCAGAACCAAGCGGGGGGGCGGATGGGGGACGGACTCTCTACCCTGAGTGACAGCCTCCGGCACTTGGGCTTCGAAGTGCAACGGTTCAAAACTGGCACTCCTTGTCGGATCAACGGGAGAAGCATCGACTACTCTCAGTGCGAACTACAGCCCGGAGACACTCCGCCACCCCGTTTCAGCTATCTCAGCGGGGTACTTCCGGATGATTCCGAGCTCTTCACCCTCAACAAATGGAGCCCAGAATTGTTCCACGTGGAACAATCTCCGTGCTGGATCACCTACACCAACCCCCGCACACATGAGGTTATCCGGGCCAATCTCGACAAGTCTCCCATGTATTGTGGGGTGATTGAGGGGATCGGTCCTCGCTATTGTCCCTCTATTGAGGACAAGGTGGTTCGCTTCGCCGAGAAGGAGAGGCACCAGATATTCCTGGAGCCAGAGGGGAGGCACACCCGCGAGTACTATGTGAATGGGGTCTCCACCAGTCTCCCTTTTGAGGTTCAATACGAATTCATCCGCAGCATCAAGGGTCTGGAGAACGCCGAAATCATCCGTCCTGGGTATGCAGTGGAGTATGACTACTGCCCACCTACCCAACTCCAGTCCACCCTGGAAACCAAGCGAGTCTCCGGCCTCTACTTCGCAGGACAGATCAACGGTACCTCTGGCTATGAGGAGGCTGCCGGCCAAGGGCTATGGGCAGGTACCAACGCCGCCCTTAAGGTAAAAGGGGAGGCCCCATTCACCTTGAAACGGTCCGAAGCCTACATGGCCGTGATGGTGGATGACCTCATTACCAAGGGCACGACCGAGCCATATCGTCTCTTCACGAGCCGGGCGGAGTACCGCCTGCTCCTCCGGCAGGACAACGCCGATCTCCGCCTCACGCCCAAAGCTGCCGAGCGGGGGATGGTGGATGCCTTCCGAAAAGCCCATACCGCATCCAAGATCGAGCAACTCGCCGAGCTGAAGAAGTTCGTGGCTAGCACCACTTTTGAGAACACCCGTCTTGCCCAATGGATCAAGCGCCCCGAAAATGCCTTTGCCAGACTGCCTTCAGACCTTCGCGGCACTTGGTCCAGCGAGCTCTGGACCGTGGCTGAGAACGATCTGAAGTATGCTGGCTACATCACGCGCCAGGAAGACATGGTGGACAAGACCTCCCGGATGGAGGACAAGATCATCCCAGACTGGGTGGATTACTCCGCCATGAAGGGGCTGAAAAAGGAAGCCATGCTCAAGCTTCAATCCATTCGCCCCACCACTTTTGGCCAAGCCGCCCGCATACAAGGCGTCACCCCAGCCGATTTGGCAGTCGTTTCAGTAGTGCTGAAGAAGGGTGGGGTGGAGGAAGCGAAGGCGGAGTAGGGGATGGTATAAGGTGCGGAATGCTCGCTGAGACTCCGCACCGGAGGTCCATCCTCCTCTCAGCCACGAGTGCTGCCCAAGGGGGCGGATCACAGGACTTGAGGGCCACATGGTGCGGCCTTCAACCTCTCAAATGCCCCGGGTACCGCGAGGGCTCCGCCGCAGAAGTTTCAAGTAGAGCCCGCGAATGACCCTTGCAGTGAAAGCCGGTCAAATAGCCGCACCTCCTTCGGAGTAGGCTCGCTGGAGCTCGCCAATGTTGGGCTTGTAGCCCCATCCTTTTCGAGGAAAGGCTTCGATTGGGTGACTCCCGATGACGCGCGCCGGGGGGGATTCAAAGAACCACTTTGTGGTGCCCATCTCATTTGGAAGTTGATCCCCAGCGGGGATTTCTGGCACAGCCCAACATTGGACGAGCCTTAGCGAGTCAACGTTGGGTATCCGCCGCAGAGGGTGATCAGGTGGGAAAGCCAAAAGCATTCGCATTCACCACACCACCTTCAACGCCCCCAAGGCATGAATGATTAGTCGCACCTCGCGAGGCCACACCGTGACTGAAGTTCCCGGCAAGATGCCGGAAGCAGCACGCAAGTTGCGTGCGCTCCCCAAGCTTCCCCGGCACAAACCATTGTAGTCCCGCTTAAAGATGGAGGGCATCTAAGACCATTTGCGGTAGGAGATCCAAGACGCCCAGGCAATCTGGAACGACCAACAGTCTCGACTGACGATGCACACACCCTCCCTCTGCATCAGAACGATGATATTCCTCCAAGCGAGCTTGGCTCACCGCACGACCGCGTTGGCAAGGTCAGCGATAGTTCGCCTGCACCGCGGAGTTTGTCGCCGATCGGTGGAATGGATCCGTGCATAGACGAAGTGGTTGATCATTGGGCCGCATATCCTGGAGGCGATTGAGCCGACGGGCGACCGTCGGACTACACCGAAGCGCGACTCCAGAACGTGTCACCAAGTGCTGGACTGCTTTGAAATCTGAAGAGGAACGACACGTGTTCGACGATGCCTCGACAAGTTGATAAATCCAAGCCCTCAACTGACCGGCTGAAATTTCCTCGCACCCTGCCCCGGGGTCATCCGACCTGCCGTCACCACCAGCTGCCAACTGAATCCGGACCTCTGAGCTTCGAGACTACAGCCTCGATTTCCTCAAGATTCCTTAGAGAAGATTTTTCCATACCACATCAAAAATCACCCTTCAGAAATGCCTCTTTGAGGAATTCCAGCGCCAACCCCCATGTCTAGAGTCATAAAAGGGCATCGACGCGTCAGAATCGATTTCTGAGCGATCTAGGGCAGGGGACTTTTGCCGAATTTTGCCAGCGCCCGTTTCAGGCCATCGCCTCCCAATTTTTCAGGAGGCTTGGCCCGGCCCCGAAATCATGTCCATCTGCGCTCAATCTTGGCAATCCTGTCTCACCCTCACTCATTCATCTCCTGTCACCCTTCCCGAACCGAGTGCGCCTCATACGCTATCTGAAAATCAGCGTACGCTTTTTCAAGTCCCTCCTTCATTCCAACCTTCGGTCCCCATCCCAATGCCGACATTCGGGACACATCCATCAACTTGCGCGGCGTGCCGTCCGGCTTGGTGGTGTCGAACACCAGCTCGCCTTCATAGCCGACCACCGATTTCACCAACTCGGCCAGGGCGCGGATCGTGATGTCATCACCGCAGCCGATGTTGACCCAGTCTGGCGGATTTTCCGACTCAAGTAGATGGAGGCAACCGTCTGCCAAATCATCCACATGCAGGAATTCACGCCGCGGGGTGCCGGTACCCCAAACGACCACTTCAGGCAGTCTCTTTAGCTTCGCTTCATGGAAGCGGCGCAAGAGTGCGGGAATCACGTGAGAGTTCTCGGGGTGATAGTTGTCGCCTGGGCCATAGAGATTCGTCGGCATCGCCGAGTGAAATAGAACGCCATGCTGCGCCCGATAGTGCTGGCACAATTTCAGGCCCGCGATCTTCGCCACCGCATAAGCTTCGTTGGTGAGCTCAAGCGGTCCCGTCAAAAGGGAATCTTCCGGCATGGGCTGCGGGGCCAGGCGGGGATAGATGCAGGAGCTGCCCAAGAACAGCAATCGCTTCACCCCGTTCTTGAAAGCCGCGTGGACACAATTCGAAGCGATCATCAAATTGTCGTACAAGAAATCGGCAGGGTAGGTGTTGTTGGCATGGATGCCTCCCACCTTGGCGGCCGCCACCACCACCACCTCAGGTCGGTGCGTTGCGAACCAAGACTCCACACTCGCCTGGTTCACCAGATCCAGCTCGCTCCGTCCCCCCGTCAGAATTTTCTGATGCCCTTTTCCCCGGAGAGCCCGCACCAAGGCACCTCCAACCATACCGCGGTGCCCAGCAATGAAGATAGGAGAGGCCAGATCGAGAGAAGTCATGGCCAAAACCATGAACGGGGACGTTCCACCGGTCAATCGCGACCCTGAAAGGACGCAGAAATGACTCTTCACAACTCGCTTTTTCAGATTCCCAAACCTTTCGTTCAAGTTCACGGTGTCAACGTCCCCTTTTGGGCGCTCCCATCTGAGGCACCGTGTGAGTTGACGGCTGCCCTGGGTGGCAGCTTCTCATACCCCCCTGCGCAAAGCCTGAGCTCACAACGTTCTGAAATGCCCGTCCCTCGCGCAGCCCAGCCTCCCAGCGGGTGCAGTTATAGGATATAACAGGCGTGAACGCATGCCCGCCACCCGGGCATGGGACCCGTTTTGACGGCTTTGTTTTGGGCTCGAACCAAGCCCCGTCAAATGCTGTGGATGGGAAACTGCCAACTGCTGCCTGCCAGCTCCCGGAGAGCCCAATCCCTGCAGAACGCAGGTGTCCTGTCCTGGGATATGCTCTCTCCGGAATGGAGTTCAAGCGTTGCCCCAGCGGCAACCCTCAAGTCACCAGCTCAAATACCGACATCCAGACCCTGACGGGCTCCAACTTGACAGTCACACCCCGACTCACATTCCACGCAACACACTTACCATGAACATGTTACGCAACATCTAAGCAGAAAGTCAGTCGATTCTCCCCGCAGGATGAGCCGCCACTCGCACTCTCTTCTTGCCCCAGAGCGCAGCCGAGTCTAGGCTGCGCCCCCTCACTCCTATGGCAGATCGGCGTATTCTTGTAACCGGCGGCGCGGGCTTCATCGGCTCGAACCTTGTTCATTACCTTCTCGGCAAGGCCGAACAGGAGCACGGCATCACCGTCTCCAAGGTGGTCAACCTCGACAAGCTGACCTACGCGGGCAACCGCTCCAGCCTCGCCTCCCTGGCTGACGATCCCCGCCATGTGCTGGTGGAAGGCGACATCCAGAACAGTGAACTGGTCGCCTTCCTCCTCAGGAAATACAATCTCAACGCCATCATGCACCTCGCGGCCGAGTCGCATGTGGACCGTTCCATTGATTCCCCGGAGGAGTTCATCATGACGAACTTCGTGGGCACCTTCAAGCTGCTGGACGCCGCCCGTGTGTACCACAAGGAGCGCCAGGCGGCCGGGCAGAGCGACTTCCGCTTCCTCCACGTCAGCACCGATGAGGTTTTTGGCTCCCTGGGCCCCAGCGATCCCGCTTTCTCCGAGACCACCCCGTACGCACCGAACAGCCCGTACTCCGCCAGCAAGGCCGGCAGCGACCACCTCGCCCGGTCATACGTGCACACGTTCCACCTGCCTGTAGTTACCACGAACTGCTCCAACAACTACGGCCCCTTCCAGTTCCCGGAAAAACTCATGCCCCTCATGATCCAGAAGGTCATTCGCGGGGAGAAGCTGCCCGTGTACGGCGACGGCTCCAACGTGCGTGACTGGCTCTATGTGGAGGACCACTGCCGTGGCCTCACCCTGGCCATGCTCAAAGGGGAGATTGGCGAGACCTACAACATCGGTGGCAAATGCGAGATGAAAAACATCGAGGTCGTGCACGCGCTCATCAACGCCGTGAACGCCGAGCGCCCCGATCTGAATCGGGATCCGGCCGAGCTCATCACCTTCGTCAAAGACCGCCCGGGACATGACCGCCGCTACGCCATTGACTGCACGAAGATCGGTCGTGAGCTTGGCTGGCAGCCCCAGGAGACCTTCGACAGTGGCATGCGCAAGACAGTCCGCTGGTACCTCGACCATGCAAACTGGATCGAGGAAATTGAGCGCAAGTATCAGCTCCAGCGCCTCGGTCAGGCCTGAGTCCCGCCATTCATCCCTCCCGTTCGATCATCATTCATGAGACGACCGATTCCAGGCGGATTGCTCATCGCCATCGAGGGCATCGACGGTGCGGGGAAGACCACGGTCTCCGCCACCCTCGCCCAATGGTGCGGGGAGCGGGGTCTCCTTTGCGCGCTGTCCAAAGAACCCACCAGCCTGGAGTGGGGGCGCAAACTGCGTGAGTCTGCCGCCAGTGGCCGTCTCACCCTGGCCCAGGAGCTCGACCTCTTTCACAAGGACCGGGAGCAGCACAGTGAAGGCTCCATCCAGCCTGCCCTGGATGAGGACGCCATCATGGTACTGGACCGCTACTACTGGAGCACCGCTGCCTATCAAGGTGCCCGCGGTGCCAATGTGGATGATGTCCTGGCTTTCAACGAGACCAACTTCCCGCTGCCGGACCTTGTCCTCCTGCTCGACCTGCCGGTGGCTACAGGGCAGGATCGCATCCGCGTACGGGGAGATCAGCCCAACTCCTTTGAGGATGTGGATGCTCTGAGCCGCTGCCGGGAGATTTTCCTCCAGTTGCCCGGCCGCAGTCAGGCGCGTTGCGTCATTGTCGATGCCTCCCGGCCCTGGCGTGAGGTATCCAAGGAGTGTCTCGCCCTGTTCAAACAAGCCGCCCAGCAGAAGCTCTGGAAAACTGCCAGCCCGCGCTCGCTTAGCACAGAAGCCCTTGCCCTTTTTGGGGAGTAGAACTTGATCACCACCTCACGGCGGTGATCGCCAGCCTCCGTGAATCATGGTAATGTGGAGCATCACCCGCGCAGCTATGAAAGAGGTGTTCGTCCATCCCGATTCCACCCGCGTCGGCTTTTGCAAATCCCTGCTGGAAGAGGCGGGCATTGCCTGCTTCATCCGCAACGAGCATACCAGCGGCGTGTTTACCGGCATTCCGCTGCCCGTGTTTTATCCGGCCTTGTGCATTCACGACGATGCGGACCTCCATGCCGCGCTCTCGATCGTGGAGTCCACCCAAAACATCGCTGAACCTGCGGGCAACGAATGGCAGTGCCCCACCTGTGGGGAGAGCGTGCCCCCGGGCTTCGATATTTGCTGGAACTGTGAGGCAGGCAGGCCGCTCAAGTAGCTTCAAGAGCAAGGGGCAGGGGGAGACTGGCCACAACTTTTGGCAGAGCCCCCTCAGCACACTGCTTAGCAGTTGCACCACCCGCACTCCCGCGCACACTCAGCGCATGAGCGCACGCAAAGGCATTGTACTCGCCGGTGGATCCGGCACCCGGCTATTCCCCCTCACTATCGCCGTGAGCAAGCAGCTCATGCCGGTGTATGACAAGCCGATGATCTATTACCCGCTGTCCGCTCTCATGCTGGCAGACATCCGGGACATCCTCATTATTTCTACTCCTCATGATCTCCCTGGTTTCCAGAAGCTCTTGGGAGACGGCTCCCAGTTCGGCCTCAACTTTGAGTATGCCGAGCAGCCCAAGCCCGAAGGCCTCGCCCAGGCTTTCCTGATCGGGGAGAAGTTCCTCAGTGGCAGCCCGGCAGCTCTAGTCTTGGGGGACAACCTTTTCTACGGCACCCAGTTCCGCAAGGCTGTGGAGCGCGCCGGAGCCCAGACCTATGGAGCCACCATCTTTGGCTACTACACCGCCACACCGGAGATCTACGGCGTCGTCGAATTCGACAAGGCAGGCAAGGCCATTTCCCTGGAGGAAAAGCCCACGCAGCCCAAGTCCAACTACGCAGTGCCAGGCGTGTATTTCTACGACGAACGCGTCTGCGAACTGGCCCGTTCCATCAAACCCAGCGCCCGTGGTGAATTGGAAATCACCGACCTCAACCGCCTTTACCTTGAGGCTGGCGAGCTTCAGGTGGAAGTGCTCGGTCGCGGTGTCGCCTGGCTGGACACTGGCTCCCCTGACTCCCTCCTTGAGGCTGCCGAGTTCGTGCAGGTCATCCAGCATCGCCAAGGCCTCAAGATCTCCTGCCTGGAAGAAATCTCCTACAACAAGCATTGGATCACCAAGAGCCAGCTCCTGGCTTCGGCCGACAAATTCGGCAAGACCGAGTATGGCGACTACCTTCGCAAACTCGCGCAGTACGATCACACCACGGCTTCACACGGTCCCATTGCCTAGGCCGAAGCGCTCTCATTCCTTCCTCACGAGCCCATGCTGGACGATGGAAATCACCGCCCGGGCGCGACTTGGCTTGCGGCTGCCACGGCGCTCCTGCCCACCCTGGTGGTGCAGGAGTTCACCCGCATCATGCTGTTGCCCAAGCTGGACAAATTCTACGAGGTCGCTGCTGGCTCATTGCAGAACCCTGACCTCCACACCCTGCACCGGGCGGTGCATTTCGTCTTGGGCAATGCCGCGTCTGTCCTGCCGGCTCTGATCGTACTTATTCTGTTGCTGGAATGGATTGTAAAACCCTCCAAACGGGTGCGAAGCCTGGGTGCAGCCATGATCGCGGTGACCTACAACACCGCTGTTCTTCTTGGCGTCGTGGTCGTTGCCATCCTCTTCGCTGTCACGGGTCCCGAGACCAGCAGGTCTGAGCCGGCAGCAACACTGTCTGCCCCTGCATCAACCGGGACACCGGCCCCGTCGAACGCCCGCTGAGGCGTGCTTTCAGCAAAAAAACCTTTTTGACTCCACATTCCATGAACAACAGCCTGCCTCCGAAGTCCACCTCCCGACCCCCGGAAAAGGACTTCACCGCTGGTGGTATCTTTGATCTGGCGGAAAAACCAAGGGGCACTACGGGCGACCACGATCTGGATGACCGCCTCAAAGATCTGGCGTCCACCTGGGTGGATGATGAGCGCAAACGTGACCTCGTCGCGGGTTTGCTCATGACCAGCCTCAAGATCGGCCGTGACAACACGGGGATGGGTGATCTGAAGATGCTGCACCGGGCCCTGCGCGAGATGCGTCACGCGAACAAGGTCTTCCAGGCCTACCGCCACATCCGCAAGGTCTCCGTCTTTGGCTCAGCCCGCACCGATTCGGGCATGCCCGCTTATCATGCTGCCGAGACCTTCTCCCAGCGCATGGTGGAAGAAGGATTCATGGTCATCACCGGGGCTGGGGATGGCATCATGGGTGCCGCTCAGCGTGGTGCAGGGCGGGAGCAGAGCTTCGGCCTGAACATCCGTCTGCCGTTCGAGCAGAGCGCCAACGACACCATCGTCGGCGATGAGAAACTCGTCACGTTCAACTACTTCTTCACCCGCAAGCTTTCCTTCGTGAAGGAGGCCGATGCCGTGGCGCTGTTCCCAGGTGGCTTTGGCACCATGGACGAGATGTTTGAGAGCATCACTCTCATGCAGACGGGAAAGGCATCCATCCTGCCGGTGGTCCTGGTGGACGAGCCCGGCGGCACCTACTGGTCCACCTTCTTCGCCTTCGTGCGTGAGCACCTCTACGGCCATGGCCTCATCTCGCAGGAGGACATGAGCCTGGTTCACATCACCGACAGTGTCGATGAGGCTGTCCGCGTCATCACCACCTTCTACAAGGTGTTCCACTCCTACCGCCACGTGAAAGAGCGAACCGTCTTCCGCATCAAACGCAAGCTCACACCCGCGGCCGTGACCAAGCTGAACACCGATTTCGCAGACATCATCAAGTCCCCCCTTGAGCAGGCCTCCGCCCTCCCCGAGGAGCAAAACGAGGAGGGCATCTCCCACCTGCCCCGTCTCATCGGTACGATGAAACACGGCGAGTACGGCCGCTGGCGTCAGCTCATCGATGCCATCAACATGGCCCAGGTCATCCCTGCCAAGCTCTAACCCCCCAGCCGTCACCTGTCATCATGGGAGCCCTGGCCAGATTCCACATTCCTCCATCCCACTGGCAGCCGGCCGGTGGCACCTTGGTGCTGGATGGCGATGAGGCCCGCCACTGCACCTCGGTGATGCGGCACACGGCGGGTGATGAAATAACTACATTCGACGGAGCGGGAATTTCCGCCCGCTGCCGGATTGTCGCCACCACTGGCAAGACGGTGGAGCTGGAGGTGGTCGAGACTTTGTCCACGCCCGCTCCGGCGGTGTCCATCTCCCTCGTGCAGTCCGTGCCCAAGGGAAGCAACATGGAATGGATCGTCGAGAAGGCGGTCGAGCTGGGCGTCAACGCCATTCACCCAGTGTTGACAGCTAGAACCGTGGTGAAGCTCGACAAAAAGGAGGCCGCAAAGAAGCAGGAGAAATGGCAGCGTCTCGCTCTTGAGGCCTGCAAGCAGTGCGGCCAGAACTGGCTGCCTGTCATTCACCCGCCCGCCCCCTATGCCGAGGTGATGGCGGGATTGCCGCCGCATGATCTCCGTATCATTGCCGCCATCCAGGATGATTCGAAGCCTCTCAAGGAGATCTTGAAGGACCGGGCGAAACAGGGGAGTGTCATTTCCTCAACCCTGCTGTGCGTTGGTCCAGAAGGGGATTTCACTCCGGCGGAATACCAGACCGCGCGCGATCACGGATGTGTGCCGATGAGTCTCGGCCCCATCATCTTGCGCGTGGAAACCGCGACGATGTACGGGTTGAGTGTACTGGGGCATGAGTTGCGGGGTTCATAGTGCTTGGTGCTTGGTTTCTCCAGTTTGGGCAACAAATAACCAGCTCACCTGGCCGCAGCGTAAAGGAGGCGGGGTCTCCGGGCCCGCGCAGCAGCGGCGATGTGGGTTTATGAGTCAACAGAATGCCCTGACCGAATCGGACGTCAGGGGTGCTGTGTCCTGACCCGCGTAAACGCGGAACCCCAACCCTGACGGCGGACGGGAGGGGAGTGGGTAGGATGTCTGGGCCCGGTATGTGGCTGCTGAGGACGCTCGACTGAGCGGGGCTGGGAACCCCCGCCTCCTTTACCTGCATACAAGCTGCAAGGTCATGTGATCGCAGAGTACAGGAGGCGGGGTCTCCGGCCCCGCGCGGCAGCGGCGATGTGGGTTTATGAGTCAACAAAATGCCCTGACCGAATGGGACGTCAGGGGTGCTGTGTCCTGACCCGCGTAAACGCGGAACTCCAACCCTGACGGCAAAGCAGAGGGGGCCACGCAGGTCGTCAGGGGTCGGCATGTGGCTGCTGAGGACGCTCGACTGAGCGGGGCTGGGAACCCCCGCCTCCTTTACCTGCAAACAAGCTGCAAGGTCATGTGATCGCAGCGTAAAGGAGGCGGGGTCTCCGGCCCCGCGCGGCAGCGGCGATATGGGTTTGATGAGTCAACAGAATGCCCTGACCGAATGGGACGTCAGGGGTGCTGTGTACTGACCCGCGTAAACGCGGAACTCCAACCCTGACGGCAAAGCAGAGGGGGCCACGCAGGTCGTCAGGGCCCGGTATGTGGCTGCTGAGGACGCTCGACTGAGCGGGGCTGGGAACCCCCGCCTCCTTTACCTGCAAACAAGCTGCAAGGTCATGTGATCGCAGAGTAAAGGAGGCGGGGTCTCCGGGCCCGCGCAGCAGCGGCGATATGGGTTTGATGAGTCAACAGAATGCCCTGACCGAATGGGACGTCAGGGGTGCTGTGTACTGACCCGCGTAAACGCGGAACTCCAACCCTGACGGCGGACGGGAAGGGAGCAGGTAGGATGTCTGGGTCCGGTATGTGGCTGCTGAGGACGCTCGACTGAGCGGGGCTGGAAACCCCCGCCTCCTGTGCCTCTGGCGGGATATCACGAAAAAAAGCGGCGCATGGTCACATGCGCCGCCTTCAGAAGATTCCAATCAGCGAACTTCGATTACACCAGCATGAGAGCCGGGTTCTCGATGAGCTTGCGCATCTCGGCCAGGAAGGTGGCCGCTACGGCTCCGTCCACCACGCGGTGGTCACCGCTCAGGCCCACCCACATGCGTTGACCCACCACAATTTGGCCCTTCTCATCCACCACCGGCGCGCTGCGGATGCTGCCGATGCTGACGATGGCCGCCTGGGGCGGGTTGATGATCGCAGCGAACTGGTCGATGCCATAGGCCCCCAGGTTGCTCACGGTGATGGTACCGCCGGCGAACTCATCTGGGCTGAGCTTCTTGTTCTTGGCCTTGCCAGCGAGATCCTTCACCGCTGCGCTGATTTCCAGCAGCGTCTTGGTCTCGGCGGCCTTGATCACCGGAGTCACGAGACCTTCCGGGATGGCAATGGCCACGCTCAGGTTCACGTGCTTGAACTGCACAATGGCGTCACCGTCGAAGGAGGCGTTCACTGCCGGGACCGTGGCTGCGGCACGAACCACGGCCTTCAGGATGAAGTCGTTCACCGTGTACTTGTTCCCGCTGGTCTTTTCAGACTGCGCGTTGATGTGCGCACGGAAGGTCATGAGAGGGCCGGCATCCACTTCCATCTGCAGGTAGAAGTGAGGGATCTGGGTCTTGCTGGCCAGGAGGCGCTCCGCAATGATGTTGCGCATGCCCGTAAGGGGGATGCGTTGGTCATCCGGGCCCGCGACAGGGCGGATGGTCTGCACGGCCTTGGCAGGGGTAGCACTGGCACTGGCACCGCCCTGAGGAGCGCTTTCCACATCGGCACGCACAATGCGTCCACCGGGGCCGGAGCCTTGGATCTTGGTGAGGTCCACGCCTTTCTCCTCAGCCACCTTGCGGGCCAGCGGGGAGGCTTTGACACGCACGCCATTGGCCGTTGCAACCGCCGGACGGCGCTTCTGCCCAGGAGCTGTGGGGGGGAGATTGCCGGCAAAGGCTTTGCCACCCGCTGGCTTCTCAGACTTGCCGGAGGACTCTTCCTTCTTGGCAGGAGCCGGAGCGTCGCTGCCAGCGATGAGGGCGTCGAGATCAGCCGGGGCTTCTTCGCCTTCGGCAAGGAGCACCACCATGGTCCCGCCGAGGGGCACCTTGTTGCCTGCCTGGGACACGAGTTTAAACACCTTGCCCTCTTCAAAGGCCTGCATCTCCATCGTCGCCTTGTCCGTCTCCACATCGGCGATCACCTTGCCCATCTCCACGCTGTCGCCTTCTTTGATGTGCCACTTGGCGAGGGTCCCCTCGGTCATCGTGTCACTGAGCTTGGGCATCTTAATGAGTTTTGGCATGACGGGAAATCGGTTGTGGTAGGTGACTGGCTGTGAAGTGCAGCGGCCGTGCCACCATAGGGATGATACGCGCTTTGTCTAGAGAGACGGCGCACCTGCTCGCCCCCCTCGGAAAATCTTCCCGCAGACTTCACCAGCCCGGCGCGGCTATGGCGCTCAAGAGGCGCTGACCGGCACCCAGATCCAGAATCTGCAGCCGCCCGTCCTGACCTGCGGCCAGCAGCTTCCAGCCGCTGTCATCCGGCGTCAGGGCATCGATTCGCACCCCCAGCGGCGTCAACTCCACTGCAGGCGCATCCAATTTCGCCAGATCATACTGCCTCAGACGACCGTCCACGGAGGCCGTGATGATCTTCCCGGAACCCAGAACCACCCGGGTCACCTCCTGGCGTCCCCCTTTCAGCAACTTGTCCTTCGTCCGTCCTCCACCATCCACGCTCTCATCCCACTTCCACCGGCGCACCTCTCCATCGGCAGCCGAGGTCGTCACCGTCGCACCATCGGCATCAAACACCGCACTGGTCACCGCACTGCCGTGGTTGGCAAAGGTCAGCCCCGGACTGCCATCTTCACTGGCCAGCACTTTGGCAGTCCGGTCCCGGCTCGTGCTCACCACATGTTTCCCATCGGGCGCAAAGGTCAAAGATGTCACCCAGTCCGCATGAGCTTCCGCTTTCCAGGCGGGCGTCCAGTCGCTCGTGTAGTACACCCGCACGGTGTTGTCGGTACCGCCCGCTGCCAGGAGGCTGCCGTCTGGGGAAAACCCAACCGCCAGCACAGTGTCTTTGCTTCCGGGCAGACGCTTGACCACTCTCCCGGAGGCGCGCTCCACCACGAGCAGTTCGCCACCCCGTCCAGGAGATCCGCCTGCGACCGCCAGCAGACGGCCGCTCCGTTGCAAGGCAAGTCCAAGAACCCGCTCTGGCAATCCTTTGAATCGCCGCTGCAACCGTCCCTCCGGCACCGACCATTCCAATACCTCGTGATAACCGCTGGTGAAAGCCGTCTGTCCGTCACCCGCCATCACCGCCGCCGTGATGGGTAGTGGCCGGGGATACTTCTCCGGGGCCTTGGCACTGGTCTTCCCGCTGGCAGCAGAGATCACCTCGTTGAGCGCCAGCCTGGCATCGCTGCCGTCGAACTTGCTGCCCTGCTCAATCCACCGTTTCACCAGGGCCACCTGTTCAGGGGGCAGGGGATCGTCGTTCGCGGGCATGCGCTCGTCTTCATCTGCGGTGACCAGCCGGGTGAAAAGGGTGCTGGCATCCGGTTTTCTGGCAGTCAGCGGAGCCAGTTCGCTGTCGCCAGCTTTCGTCACGTGCTCAAACGTGTCCACTCGATAGCCGCCCTTGGCCTTCTTCTCCTGATGGCAAGTCAGGCACTTGTCCGCCAAGATCGGAGCGATGTCCTTCTGAAAAGAAACGGTTGGTTCCGCCCCCTGCAACCACGGTGCCAGCAAAACCCCCAGGACCAGCCCCCAGGCCCCCGGGCGGTACCCTGACCGTGAAGTTTGCGGTTTCAAATCTGGCGATTTCATGCTTCTTGCCACCGGCACAGTACGACTCTGCCAGCTCCATCTTATCCTTCCCAACCCACTCGACATGTCCAACGCCACCGCCCAAGAAGCCCTCCTCGAGATCCTCCTCAAAAAGTCTGTCATGTTCGGCGATTTCACACTGGCCTCCGGTGCCAAGAGCGACCTGTACGTGGACTGCCGGCTGACCACGCTGGATGCGAAAGGGGCCTTTCTGGTTGGCCAGGTGATGTTCCCCATCGTGCGTCAGGCCGAGCAGGAGTTGGGCATCAAGGCGGACGGCGTGGGTGGTCTTACCATGGGCGCAGACCCCGTTGCCCTTGCCATCTCGATTGCCTCCCATCTGGCTGAGCCGGAATCTCCGCTCAATGCCTACAGCGTGCGCAAAGAAGCCAAGAAACACGGCCGCCAGAAGCTGGTGGAAGGCAACTTCAAGGCTGGGGACAGCGTCGTGGTGGTGGATGACGTGATCACCACCGGCGGATCCACGATCAAGGCCATCGAAGCCATCGAAGCCGAGGGCGGCAAGGTGGCCTTCGTCCTCGTCCTGCTCGACCGCGAAGAAGGCGGCAAGGCCAACATCGAGGCCAAGGGCTACAAAGTCTATCCCGCCCTGACCCGCAGCATGCTCATCAAGAAGTAATGCTCCCAACCCCGGAGGGATGATCATTTCCTCCATCAAGTTGGCAGACTTTAGAGGTTCGACAATTCTGGCGGGATCGCCTAGCATCCGCAGATGGCCACGATCCCCCAGATCGTCGAAAACCTTGAGCACCTCACTCCGGAGGATCTTGAGGTCACCTCAAGCTTTGTCCAGTCCCTGCTGGAGGCTCAGCAAAGGAAGCTGCTGACCATCACTGAGGAGGTCGCCGCCAAACTGGTGCCGACACTGCCCGATCCTCCTGCGACCGGCGTCTGGAAAAAGCGCAGCCACGCCGACACCGATGATTGGTGAACGCCAGTAAAACGGTAACTCAGTAAACCAGTAATTCAGTAGTCCAGGACCGCGTCAGGACGCGAAATTGTGCTTGGATGATCGTCGCCCAAACGACGCCAACCAAGAACCCATTAACCCATCTTCCCGCGGAGAATCTCGCCGACCACCTTTGGGTTGGCCTTGCCACCGCTGGACTTCATGATCTGGCCGGTCATCCAGTTGACCACCTTGTCATTGCCGGCCTTGAACTCCTCCACCTTGGCGGGATTGGCGGAAATAACTTCATCACACAGCGCCTCCAGGGCGCCGGTATCACTGACCTGCTCAAAGCCCTTGGCCTTGATGATCGGCGTGGCGGCTTCACCCGTGGCAAACATCTCGGCAAAGACCTCCTTGGCCTGGTTGTTGGAAATCTTGCCCGCCTCGACGATGGCCACCAGCTCGGCCAGAGAGGCCGGTTTGACCAAGCTCTCCTCCAGCGGCGAACCCGCTTCATTCAGGCGGCCCAGCAGTTCGTTGATGACCCAGTTGGCCACCTTCTTGGCGGGAACCCCGGCATCCGCCCCGGCTGCTTCCTCGAACCAGGTGGCCAGCGCCTTGTCACTGGAGAGCACCCCGGCGTCATACGCGCTGATGCCATAGTCCGCCTCAAAGCGGGCGCGCTTCTCATGAGGCAGCTCCGGCAGACGGGTGCGCGCAGCCTCCAGGAGGGGGGCGGTGCGGATCGGCAGCAGGTCGGGGCAGGGGAAATAACGGTAGTCGTGCGCGTCCTCCTTGGTGCGCATGAGGACGGTCTCGCCGCGGTCATCATCCCAGCGGCGTGTGCTCTGGATGAGCTTCTCGCCCTTGTCCAGGGCCTCCCTTTGGCGCTCCACCTCAGCATGGATGGCGCGGCGGATCGCGCTCATGGAGTTGAGGTTCTTGAGCTCGATCTTCGCGCCCAGCTCCTCCTGGCCCTCAGGGCGCAGGCTGATGTTCACGTCACAGCGCAGGTTGCCCTTCTCCATGTCCGCATCACTCACCCCGCCATAGATCAGAATCTGGCGCAGGCTCGTGAGGTAGGCAAAGGCCTCCTCCGCACTGTCGATGTCCGGATCGCTCACGATCTCCATGAGCGGCGTCCCGGCACGGTTGAAGTCCAGCATCGTCCCGGCACCGGTATGGGTGCTCTTGCCCACGTCCTCCTCCAGGTGGATGCGGGTGAGCTTCACCACCTTGCCGGGGTTCTTGATGCTCTTCTGCGCGTCCTTGGGATAGGCCAGATCATACAGCGGCACCCCGCCACCCATGCACAGCGGCAGGTCGAACTGGCTGAGCTGGTAGTTCTTGGGCATGTCCGGGTAGAAGTAGTTCTTCCGGTCCCACTTGGAGATTTCCGGCGTGCTGCAGTTCAGCATCAGGCCGGTCAGCAGCGTCTTCTCAATCGCCTCCAGGTTAAGCACCGGCAGCGCTCCTGGCAGACCCAAGCAGGTGGGGCAGGTGTGCGTATTCGGCTCGGCTCCGTATTCCGCAGGGCAGGGGCAGAACATCTTGCTGCGCGTGTTGAGCTGCGCATGAACTTCGAGGCCGATGGTGGTGATGTACTTGGGCATGTGCGGAACGGACGGAACGTCTCGGGAGCCCGTAACAACGGCACAATGCGGCTGAATTCAAGCAGAACCGAAACGCCAGCGCGTCCCGCCGCTTCAAGAAGGGTCGTGCAGCAGATAGGTCAGGATTTCGCGCCGGGCCGGTTGCTGGTCCAGCCAGCTTTTGATCTCTTCGGCACGCTCCATCACCTCGGGGCCCAGCAAGACCGCAAACCGGGCTCGGAAGGCTGCCTCCAACCCACAGGGCTCATTCTGGACAGGGCCAGAGTCTTTTTCTGAGACCTGCTGCGCCGCCTGTTTCTCGTGGATCACCTGTTCAAGGGCCTCACGCCTCACCTTGGCCTGCCAGGGTGCGGTCATGATCAGGTGCACCTCATCATGAAAGTTCCGGCTCCGCAGCGCCTCCCATTCATTGACGTCGAACCAGATGCCGGCCGCCGAACGATCCACAGAGAACTCAAAGCCGTGGCCCACCTTGTATCGGGTCATCAGGGTCCCCGTCTCTGGGCAGATTTTCACCTTGTGGGAATCCTCTGACTCCAGCTGGTAGCCCCTATCCTCGCCAGGAGGGAGGTGGGGGAGACGAGCTGGCTGCTGGCTCAACCATCGCCAGTAGTTTTGGTAGGGCAGCCAATGGCCGCCGGACACCGGGCAACGGTAGGCCACCAATCCGGGCTCAAGGTCCACCCGGTTCATACGCGACTTCGAATCCACAGGACTGATCATGGGAAGCAACACTGGGGGTTGAAGCGCTGCAGCAGGGGAGGGGAGCCAGCCGGTCCGGGCACGACCTCATAGGTCGTACACCGTTTTTACCGGCAGCACTGAGCCCGCTGCCGCAGCAGGTGGTCGCAGAGTACCAGATGCACCATGGCCTCGACAATAGGCACGGCACGCGGCAGCACACAGGGATCGTGGCGACCACGTGCCTTCAGCGTGGCTGCCTCGCCATCCTTGGTCACCGTGTTCTGCTCACGCAGCAGGGTTGCGGTGGGCTTGAACGCCACCCGGAAGATGATCTCCTCGCCGTTGCTGATGCCGCCCTGAATCCCGCCGCTGCGGTTGGTCCGGGTGCGCACACGCTCACCTTCCATGTAAAATTCGTCGTTGTGCTCCATGCCAGTCAGCAGCGTGCCGGCAAAGCCGCTGCCAATCTCGAAACCCTTGGTCGCAGGCAGGCTCAGCATGGCCTTGGCCAGATCTGCCTCCAGCTTGTCGAACACCGGTTCGCCCAAGCCTGTAGGAACACCCCGCACCACGCACTCCACCACACCACCCACGGAGTTACCCTGCTTCCGGATTTCATCGATCAGCTCCACCATCTTCTCTGCGGCCACGGGATCCGCCGTGCGCACGATGTTGGATTCAATGGACTCACGGGTGATCTGCTCTGGTGTCGGATGGGCCTCGATATCGCGCACCGTCTTCACGTACGCCAGGCACTCGTAGCCGGCACAGGATGCCTCGACGACCTTCCGGGCGATGACACCTGCCGCCACCCGACCGATCGTCTCACGGGCACTGGAGCGCCCGCCACCGGCCACAGCCCGCACGCCGTACTTGGCGTCATAGGTGAAGTCAGCGTGAGAGGGGCGGTAGGCCGTCTCCATCTCCTTGTAGGCGTCTGAACGCTGGTCCTCATTGGGCACCATGATGCTGATGGGGGTGCCCAGAGTCTGACCGTTCAACACACCGGACAGGATCTGGCACCTGTCACCCTCCTTGCGCTGCGTCACGATCTTGCTCTGCCCAGGGCGACGACGATCCAGTTCCACCTGGATCTCGGTCTCTGTCAGAGCAACCTGCGGCGGGCAGCCATCCACGATGCATCCCACTGCCAGACCATGCGATTCGCCATAGGTGCTGACGCGGAAGAGAGTGCCAAAGCTGCTGGACATGGAAAAATGGGGAGGCGCAGGAGGTGAGACGTGAACCGTCACCTTGGCGCGATTTTCCGTTCAACGCAAGAATGAGCACGTCCTGCTCTTGACTGTCTGCTTTTCCGTTCAAGGACACTTCGCTGGTCCGGTTCCAGCCCGAAGTTCTTCCCAGCGTTATGATTCATTAAATTTTGAAACCCAACACTTCATATCCGTATAGGCTGTGGGTATGTTAACAACCGTGTTCTTCATCGGTGACAAAACCGTTCCACGGCGAACGACCCCGTGAAGAGTGTGGGTACAGGATGGGAGGCATGTGGTCTCCAAGTCTCGTTTGAGAACAAGGTTGAGATTGTTGGCTCGGTTCTTCGCAATTTTGTTCACAAGAATTGATCACGTCCTCATTAATGATAAATATATCTTAGTATTTAAGCAATGTAAATTATCAAGGTTTGATGGTTTGGGTTCTCTGGCAGCCGAAAGACTGAGAAACCATAATCCACTAGCACCTCCGCAACGCGTGGAAGCATGGATTCGCAAATCCGGGGTCGCAGGGTTCGACCGTGCAAGAGGCATATAATTTCCATGATCCGAGCCATTCGGGCGGACGGGTGAGCTCTGGTACCGTGCTGGCAACAGCTTGGGTGGGGGCCTGTCAGGCTTGGCCTTCGCCAAGTGTCTTGGCCGTAAGAGCTATCAGCTCAGGCAGAGCAAGCGCTGCCTGAGCGGCCGCCGTCTGCGCTTCTTTCTTGCTGCGACCGGTTCCGGCCGCCAGATCCCGGTCCTGCCAGACCACAACGGCTTGGAAGACCTTTTGATGATCCGGGCCCTCGGCCGCGATGATGCGGTAGGTGGGGGTGTTCCCGCCTTCACCTTGGAGGAGCTCTTGGAGTTGCCCTTTAGGGTTGAGCTCCACGGGTGAGTGCTGAAGAGCCGCCAGGTCATGGCTCCAGTGCTGCAGCACGAAGGGGCGCACGGCCTCGATTCCGCCATCCAGATAGACCGCTCCAATGATGGATTCCATCACATCTGCCAGAGTGGACTCCCGGGACCGCCCGCCATTGGATTCCTCCCCCTTGCCGAGCAACAGATCCCTGCCGAGGCAGAGCTGACGGGCGATATGAGCCAGCGTACGAGTCTGGACCAGCCGGGTTCGCAGCTTGGTGAGCAGGCCCTCGTCATCCAGGGGAAACTGGTGATAGATGGCTTCAGAGAGCACCAACTGCAACACGGCGTCACCCAAGTATTCCAGACGTTGGTTGTGCCGTTGGGGGTTCTTGCTCTCGTACGGGAGGCTGGGATGCGTCAATGCTTCCTGCAGCAGTTCGGGCTGCTTGAACTGATAGGCGATGCGCGACTCCAGCGAATCCATTTACGGGGTGTGGCGTTTGCCACGAAAAGACGCTGTTGGGGTGACCGACGGGACTCGAACCCGCAACAACCAGAATCACAATCTGGGACTCCACCGTTGAGCTACGGCCACCATTTTAACAGCGGAGTCGCACTGTATTGAGAAATCTACGTCTGGCAACTGAAAACTCGTCTTGGGCTGGAATTGTGCAGGTGGGATGCCTGACAAGGTACCAGCACAGTTCCACACAATTTCGTATCTCTGCTCGCAATCCCCCTTCGGAATGCGTAGCTAATTTAACCCAACTATCAGCAAGCCCAAGCCCGCCTTCCCGGTTCCCTCGCATGTCCGACTCCACCCCTGAAACTCCCAGCTCCAACGCAGCCCCAGTCGGATTCAAAGAGTGGGCTTATGTCTGCGAAGCCCTCGGCCAGGGGGTGCAGACACTGATCCTGCGCAAGGGCGGGATCCACGAGGGCAAGAAGGGCTTCCACTTTGAGCACGAAGATTTCTGGCTGTTCCCCACCGGTTTCCATGCCCAGGGTGATCAGCTCCTGTGGTTGCCGGAGGATGCGGACAAGGTCGCTGTCCCCCAGGATGAGGAACGGGAACTGGTAGATGTGAAGTACTTCGCCAAGACGCAGCAGATCTGGCGCATCACGGACTGGGACAAACTCGCCGCGCTCGCTCCGTTTCACGTGTGGAAGGAGGAGGTCGTCCGCGAGCGCTTCGCCTGGAATGAGGAGAGCTGTCTGCACATCGCCCTGGTGCGGGTGCACAAGCTGCCCATCACGTGGTCTTTCCCGTACTTGAAAGGCTATGGTGGTTGCCGCTCCTGGGTGAAACTGCCCCCGGAAGGCAAGGACTTTGAACCCATCGTCACCCCGGTGCTGGCGGATGAGGTGTGGAACGAGATGGCTGAGAAAATCAAGGCTGTGCTGGATTGAGTTTGTTTTGAATTTGTTCCGCTGAGCCAAGCTGTCCATGTCCCCTCCGTCTTCTGCCGCTGTTGCCGCCGTGCATCGTTGCTGGGCTGAAATCTCCCTCACCGCGCTGCGCCACAACGCTGGGGTGGCCCGCACCCAGAGCGGACATGATCTCATGGCCGTGGTCAAAGCCAATGCCTACGGGCATGGGGCCGTCACTGTTGCGCGGGCGCTGCAGGAGCAGGTGGCAGTCTTTGGCGTGGCCAATTTGCAGGAAGCACTGGAGCTGCGCTCCGCTGGTCTGGACACCCCCATCCTGCTGCTGGGCACCTGCTTGGCGGAGGAGCAGGTGCCCGCGCTGCGGGCGGGCTTTCATATATGCATCAACTCCCTGGCCGAAGCGCGTGCGTGGAGCGAACTGGCCGGGCGGCTGGGCACCACCGCCCTGGGCCATGTGGTGCTGGACACCGGCATGGGCCGCATGGGTTTCATTGAACCCGAGTGGACGGAGGACACGGTGAGGGCACTCGTCGCGCTGCCCCACATCTCCTGGGAGGGCCTCGCGACCCATCTCCCCTCTCCGGATGAGGACGCGGGCTTCACCCGCCGCCAGATCGAGTTGTTTCATCAAAGCGTGAGGCTGGCGCAGGTGTCCGGCCTCCAGCCCCGCTGGGTGGACCTGGCCAGCAGCGCTGGACTGCTGGGTTATCCCGCCGGTCACGAATTTTGCAATCTGGTGCGTCCTGGTCTCATGCTCTACGGCGTGGATCCACTGGCCAGCACCGGTCTGGGCGATCCGTACCAGGAAAAACTCCGGCCTGTGCTGACCTGGAAGACCCGGGTGATCCTGGTGCGTGAACTCCCGGAGGGGCACGGCATCAGCTACGGCCGCAGCCATGTGACCCGTCGTCCCACCAGGGTCGCCACCCTGGCCTGCGGCTACGCCGATGGCTATCCCAGGCAGGTTTCAGGTAAAAACGCCTTTGTCCTCCTTCACGGCCAGCGCTGCCCCCTGCTCGGTCGCGTGACCATGGACCAGATCATGGTGGATGTCACCGATTTCCCCGCCGGCCAGCCCGTGGTGCCGGGCGATGAAGTGGTGCTCCTCGGCACCCAGGGCGAGGCGAAGATCTCCGCCGAGGAGGTTGCCGACAAGGCCGGCACGATCTCGTGGCACGTGTTTACCGGCATCACGGCCCGAGTGGCGCGGGTGGTGGTGGCGTAGTGGGTGCAGGTGCGTGTTCGAGAAGTGAATCGGGGGTATGGGTGAGCTATGGGCCTACCGCTCCGCGGTAGAAATGCGGTGGCATGGTGTCCATGGGTAGTCCTCGCTCCGCTCGGCCGACGCCATGGCTATTCATGGCGAACCCTCCGGGTTCAGGAAATGATGCATGAGGGGCTTGGTACGTCAGCGTCGGTTGTGAGGTTCTTTCCCTTCGCTCACCAGCGGGACCGGAGATCCCGCCTCCTGTACTCTGCGGCCACATGATCTTGCAGCTTGTTTCTCGGTAAAGGAGGCGGGGTTCCCAGCCCCGCTCAGTCGCACGTCCCAAGCCGTATCATACCGGCTCCTGACAACCTACCAACCACCTCCCTTTCGCCGTCAGGGTTGGAGTTCCGCGTTTACGCGGTCAGGACGCGCCACCCCTGACTGAGGCAACCGAAGCGGTCGTCCTACAACCCAGAGTAGTTGGCCACAGGTTCAGGAACAGAACATCCCCAGGGCCTTTGGTCGTTCAACCTCGCTCCAGACACCTGTAGGGCAAGCGCTCCGCTTGCCGCGCGCCACCCCTGATGAGGCAACCGAAGCGGTCGCCCTACAACCCAGGGTAATTGGCCGTAGGAACGCGACACTTCCTCATGGGACGACTGAATCGGACCGGGACACCAATGTCCCTCTCTCCCTTTGCCGGCCGCTTCGTTGAACGTGTCCTCGTTGGCGTGCGCTCAGGTCTTGAGTCTTCTGTCTTGTCGTCTTCTGTCTCCCTCGGAGCGGGCCCTATCTCCCCTGCAACACCCCGTTCACCCCCTTGGTGTTCCGCATCAATGGGGCCATGCTCCAGATGATGAACCCGCCCTTGGGCCGGATGGAGGACTCGATGTCGAGCTGGCGGCTGATTTCCTGAACCGGCCAGTTGTGGCTGCCGCCCAGACGATCCGCTGCGAGGCTTGGGAAGACCAGGATCCCCCGTGGGTTCACGCTGGAGCTGCGCCACCAACCGAGGAGCGAGGAAAAACTCTGGGGACCTGCGTCGGTCCAGTAGAGCTGCGGGGAGAGGTAGTCCACCGTCCCCTCGCGGAGCCAGGCCACGGGGTCTGAGTACAGCTCGGTCAACTGGTCAAGCTGGGCCTCCACCCCGCGCGGGACGTTGGGCCGGTAGATGCCAAACGGGCTCACGCCAAACCAGGCACCCTGGCGGTTCGCATGCACCACCGTGTGCAGTTCACGGATCAGCGTGTTCACGTTTTCACGACGCCAGTCGGCGCGGTCGAGACGTCCGCCGCCGGCCTGGTAGCGGCCGTAGGTGGTGTCATCTGGAAATGTGCCGCGCGGCAGCCCGGTGCCGGGGTACGGATAGAAGTAGTCATCCAGAATGACCCCGCGCACGGCATAGCGCCGGACGATGTCCTCCACCACGCGCACCACATGCTGGCGCACTGCCGGATCGCCGGGATCCATCCAGAGCATGGAGCCGACCCTGCGCACGGCACCGGGCATGGTGCGGGAGATGTGATTTTCCGCCTTGCCGGCCTTGCTCGTGGAGGCGCGATACGGGTTGATCCAGGCGTGAATGGCGATGCCCTGGCTCTTCCCCTCCGCAATGAAGGTCGCGAGCGGATCATAGCCCGGATCCACCCCCTGCGTGCCGGTAAGGAAACGGCTCCAGGGTTCGAGGCGTGAACGGTACAATGCATCCCCCTCCGGGCGCACCTGCACCATGAGAGAGTTCAGACGGCACGCCGCAGCGATGTTGATGATGCGCCGGATTTCCGCCCGTTGCTGATCGGCGGAGAGCCCCGTGCGGGACGGGAAGTTCAGGTTGTGCACCGAGGCCACCCAGGCTCCGCGCATCTCGGCGGAGGCTGGGGCGGCCAGGGAGAACAGGACGGCAAAGAACAGCAGAAAGCTGGCAAAAAGTCGGGGCATGAGTGAGGGGGTTAGGCGTTATGAGGATTCGTTCGAGGTGAATCGGCGGCGAGAAGTACCCGCGAATCCGGAAATCACCCAACTCTTAACTCCTAACACCTAACTCATCCCTCTTCTCCTTACCACGCCCAAGTGCTGCCGAGCTCCCAACGCTTGGCCACCTCGAGCAGTTCGCCGCGCATGGGCCACTCGTCCGCACGGGCTTCCTGGCCTTCGTGGCGCTCGCTGGCACCTTTGAGCTTCATGCACCCGGTATTGTCGCCGATGGCTGCGATTTCCTTCACTTCTTCTGCGGTGAAGGTGATGTCGGGCAGGGCTGCGAGCTCGTCGGCTTTGGACTCGATGGTCCTGGCACCCTCCCCCGCTTCTTGAATGAGGGTCGGCACCACGCTCCGTACGGGCTCCTGTGACAGGTCCCAGATGGCGGAGAGCTGCAGCATCGTCAGGCCATATTTTTCGGCGATAGGGCGCACCTTTTCGAGCTTCTCGTTGCCTTCTTCCACCCAGCCTTGGGGACGGTAGCTCCGGTGGTCGCCGTCGCGGAACTTGTGTCCCGGCTTGACGTCATCATGGAAGATGCCGCCGAAATCCACCACCCGGGCGAGCAGTTTCACGTCGTGCTTGCGGGCGGCGCTCAGTACATGCTGGCCCGGCCACGGTTCAAACGGGTTCAGAATGATCATGGCCCAGTCGATGTCTGCGCCGTAGCGCTCGAAGCAGTCGATGATATCCAGGGTGAAGCCGTTGGCGGGACCAGGGGCGATGCCGAGGCGGTCCGTCAGGCCCTTGGCCTTCACCGCGCGCAGGGCGTCCCACACCACGGGACTGCTGTAGCCGGTCGTGTCCGGGTTGTGCAGCATGAGAAGATCAAACTTCTGCGTCCCGCAGCGCTCAAGGGACTTCTCCGTGGCCATCTGAACGTAGCTGGCATAGTCCTCAGGCGCATGGAGGCCGGGCTCTGTGAAGCGCGGATAGCCCTTGGCCCCCGCCCGCAGACCGCCGTAGAAGTCGTGGCCGATGATGCCCGCCAGGGCGTAGGTGCTGCGGTCGATGCCCTTGAGCGCCTCACCCAGGAGGGTGTCTGCCCGGCCGCCACCGTACACATCAGCGGTCACAAAGGTGCGGGTGCCCTTCTCATAGGAGCGCTGGACGAGCTGAATGTAGCGTTCGTCCGTGAGGGCTTCGCCAAAGTGCATGAAGCGGCCGCCGCTCCAACTGCCAAATGCGGTGCGTGTGAGATCCATAATACAGGTAATACGGTGAAAAGGCGCGCGGTCAAAGCCCAACCCGTAGGCGGGACTTGCGAATCCATGGCCGCAGATTGCTACGGGTGTGCCCAGGAGTGCAGCGGTACCTCAACCTTGAGGCTTGTGCTCTGCGTCATCATCGGAGGTTGGCAGGTCGCTGACCTCCTCCGCGGGTGGTTCATCCCCAATTTGTTCTTGAGGAGCTTCTTCCGCCCCTTCCGCAGAGTATTCAGAATATTCTGGATTGGATTCTTCGGGAGCAGGTTCAGGCTCGGGCTCTGGAGCGGGTGCCTTGCCAAAGTCATCGACCTCCTCGCGGGTCGGAATGGCATCCTGGGCCCCTTCGCGCTGGGTGGCCAGGGCACCGGCGATGTTGGCCTTGCGCAGACTGCCGAGCAGATTGCGAGACTGGGCCCAGTGCACGGCAAACGTCCCGGCAAAGGCATCTCCGGCACCGACGGTGTCCACCACGGACAGTTGGGGGGGCGGCACCTTGAGCGCTTGATTGGCACTGAAGGCAAACGTGTGCTCGGAGCCCCGGGTAATGATGAGCGTGCCGATGCCAAGGTCGGCCATCTGGGAACGGATTGTGGGGGCCTCAGCCGTGCTTTCCACAAAGTAGCCGAGCAGCGAGGCCGCTTCCTTCTCGTTCACAATGAGAAAGTCGATCGGCACCTGGCCCCAGGGAAACTCCGGATTGAGCGGCGAGGGATTCAAAATGGTGGTTTTACCATATTCGTTGGCGGTCTGAATGGCATACACCACGGATTCCACCGGCACTTCCAGCTGGCACAACACCACATCAGCCCCTTCGATCAGGCCGATGTTCTCCGCCACCCGCTCTGCCATGAGGTAGGCATTCGCACCTGGGAGCGTGACGATGGTATTCTGGCCTGCCGGGTTGACGCAGATGTAGGCGCGTCCCGTCGGAGTGTCTTCGTACGGCTGCACAGCAGAGACGTCGATCCCCTGAGCCACGAGGTACTCAAGGTAGGCGCTGCCGCCAGCGTCTGTGCCCACCGAGCCGATCAGACTGACAGACGCTCCTTGACGACAGGCGGCCACCGCTTGATTGGCCCCTTTTCCTCCATAGCAGCTGCTCATACTGCTGGCGGCCACCGTGGTTCCCGTCTCCGGCAACTGCGGTACCGAGAGCTGGGTGTCAATGTTCAGCGAGCCGACAACGGCAATGGCGGGGTTCGGAACAGTATCAGACATTGTGCGGACGTGGAGGTGCGTGGGAAGACGTCGGGCTTGCTTTTTTCAGGTGCAATTAACACCCTGAGTCACCCATTCTGTCAGCGTATTTTGGCAAGTTCCCAGCAAAATCTTTGTGCGGAAACTGCCCTGCGATGTCATGGACGTCGGGTGATGTCCGGAACAGTCTCCTTCAGGATCTGCACAATAGCCCGCTTCTCCTCCAGGGGCAGATAGCTGTAGGCGGGATCCGGTTTGCCCTCACTCAGTGCCTGGCCGAGACGGCGATAGACCCGCTGCTTCATCTCGGCGGGCATTTTCTGAAACACCGTGGAGTGAATCATATAGCTGCAGCGGTACTTGAAGATGCGAGTGCGCAGATCGAAGTCGCGCAGCGAGGTACCCCCGGCGGTGGTCTTGCGCGGCTTGAGGAAATCGGCCACGAAGGTGGGATCGCCCTCCACTCCCCCGGCGGGCAGCTTCACCTCATCGGCAAAGAGGATGTAGCGGACAAAGGCGTCTGCGACCTTGTCCAGCTCCGCACCGTGGGCCGGGGTCAGGCGGCCCTTGTCCTCCTCCAGCAGGGCGCGGGTGCGGTAGGTGGCCTCGACAAGGCGGGTTACGAACCCGAGCTGATGCTCAAATACGAGGTGGGTCAGGATGTCGCTGGTGGCCACCGGGTACTTGTTCACGTCGAACCGCTCCCCCGGCACCACGGACTCTGTCTGCACACCCTGCGGGGAAAGCCGACCGATCAGATTGCCCCAGTGACCGGTAATGGCGTGTTTGCCCGTCACATGCCAGCCGGCAAAGCGCTCGTTGAACGGGATGCCGTGGCCCGTGGTGTCCTGGCGGAAAGACTTCACACTGCCCCCGGTGGGCCCAGGCAGGGACGATTCCACCACCCAGTTGGGCACCCGGCCTGTTTCCGAGCCCGCGTGGCAGTTCATGCAGCGGTTGGAGCGCTCGATCACGGGGGCCTGTCCCGGCTGGGGGATGTCGAAGATGTAGAAAATCGCGCCCAGATCGGGGTCGAGCGAGGCCACCTCGATCCGGCCCCCTGGGATGTAGCCGATGGACACCTCGTCATTGAAGTACACCGACCGCGGATTGCGGGGTGAAATGAACCGGAGCTGAAGGCTGGTGGTGGAAAACACCCACATCTGGCTCGAGGCAGGAATGTCCAGCGCCTTGAGCAGGCTGATGAGGAAGGCCTTGTCACTGCTGAAATCGATCGGGGCCCGCCCGGCTTCAAAGTCCGTCTTGAACTGGGTGAACCGATCCTGCGGCTCCCGCTCCCAGTAGCTGTGCGGCGGGAGCGTGAAGGCATTGGGCGCCTCCGCCGCGTGCAGGGATGTCGCCACTCCCCCCAGCAGAAGGGTGCTCGCGAGCAGGCGGGGCAGGACTTGGCGGATCATGGGCGGCAGCGGATCTCGGAGGGGGGCAAAACGACCCACAGATTACGATGCGGGCCGCGCAATTGAAACACCCCTTTGGCCCCGAATGTTGCACGCGGCCGGGCGGGAACCAACTTTGCCTTGCCTGCCAGCACAGTGGAGGGAAGACTTTCTGCCATGTCCGGCCCGCCTTCACGCCTCCGCTACCCCCTCGCGCTGCTGCTTGCGCTTCAGACGCTGGCCCCCCTGCCGACGGCCTTTGCACAGTCCTACCGGGACATCGCCAAGGAGGCTGCGCTCAAGGGTGAGAACGAGAAGGCGGTGATCAACTACGAACTGGCGCTGAGCTCGGCCACGAAGCTGTTTAAGGAAAACGACATCGAAATCGTGATCCGTCGCGGAGAACTGGGCGAAGCCTACCGCGCCGTCGGCCGGTGGAAGGAGGCCATTGAGCAGCTGGACTACGCCTGGCGTCGCTCCCGGTACGATGCGGAAATCAACCAGCGCTGGAGCGGAAAGGAGGGCGACCTCGCCTTTGGGTTCGCGGAGAAACTGGGCCGCGCCTGTCAGGCCGCAGGCCGCTATGATGACGCGCTCATGGCCTTCGAGACCAATCTGTCCGATGCCGAACGCACCGGCCGGCCGGCGTCCGATTTGATTGCGCCCGCCGGGTTGCTGGCAGACACGCTTCTGCTCCTGCAACGGGATGAGGAGGCGGACAAGGCCGTGGCCCGTGCGGTGGATGCCGCACGCAAGGCACATGGCAATGAGCCCCCCGCCCTGGCGAGGGACCTTTCCATGCTCGCGCAAATCTACTATGGGCAGCTGCGGTATGCCAGGGCGCTGCCGCTGGCCCGCGAGGCCCTGACATTGGCCGAGCAGAACTTTCCCGATGAATCGCGGGATGTAGGTCTTTACCAGAGCCGGGTGGGAGCCCTCATGGTGCTCGCAGGCGGTGATGATGCGGGCGCGAAGACGCTGCTGGAGAAGTCCCGCGAGAACCTGCTGAAGAAGCAGACGCGCGATGCGGTGGAGTTGCTCCTGGTGGAGTTGAGTCTCGCCAGGCTGGCTTCCCGTCAGGGCGAGTTTGACCTGTGTCAGAAGCACAGCGGCGAGGCCTGGCGCATCTGCCGGATGCACTACCCGGCCGATCATCCTGAGACAGGCCGTTGCTACCGTCAGCTCGCGGACAACTTCACCGCGATGGAGATGAGTGAGGATGCCGCCGGACTTTATGCCAAAGCCCTGGCCATTTTTGAGGCGCACTTGGGCAAGGACCACCCGCTCACTGCGGAGACCCACGCCATTGTCGTGAAGGCGGAGACCCAGCTCATCGCCGAACGCGAACAAGCCATGAAAGAGAAGGCCATGATGGTCGCCGAGCAAAAGGCCCGCATCGCTGCGGAAGAGAAAGCGAAAGCCGACGCCGCGGAAAAGGTCCGCATGGAAGCTGAGGAAAAGGCCCGGATGGCCGCGGCTGAGAAAGCCCGGATCGAGGTAGAGAAGGCGCAGCTCGCCATGAAGGCGAAGCAGGAGGCTGAAGAGAAAGCGCGCAAGGCTGCTGAGGAGAAAGCCATGCTGGCCGAAGCAGCAGCAGCCAAAGCAGCAGCAGAGAAAGCCAAGCTGGAAGAGGAGAAGGCCATGAAGGCTGCCCAGGCCAGGGCAGCGGCAGAGGAAAAAGCGCGTCTCGCTGCGGAAGAGAAGACCAGGATGGAAGAAGCCAAGGCCAAGAAAGCGGCTGAAGAGGCCAAGATGGCGGAAGCCGCTGCCGCCAAAGCTGCGGAAGAAAAGGCGCTGAAGGAGGAGAAGGCTCGCATCGCCGCGGAGGAGAAAGCCAAAGTGGCAGCCGAACAGAAGGCCCGCATGGCTGCGGCAGAAGCAGAGAAAGAAAAGGAAAAGGAAGAAGAAGCCCCCGCACCCAAGAAAGCCGCGGTTACGGCCTCGAAATCCACCAAGGGCACCAGCGAAAAGAACAAGAAGGCAGTTGCCTCCTCGAAGTCTCAGCCCAAACCAAAACCCAAGCCGGAAGCAACTCCTGCGGCACCGCCCAAACCGGTGGTGATGGCTGAACCGGTTGAGGAAAAAGAGAAGGAGAAAGAAAAAGGCCCCGGCGTGGCTGCGAGAGTCACCAAGTCCGTTACGGGCGTTACTGGGGCTGTTTCCGGCGCTGTGACGGGTGCGGTTTCAGGAGCAACGGATGCGGTGTCCGGTGCGGTCACGGGTACGGTGAAGAAGCTGTTCAACCGCAAGAAGTCGGACCCGGGTGATGGCGATGGGAATGGGAACGGCAAAGAAGAGAAGCCGTGATGATTGGGGTGGCTGGGATGGCCTTGAGAGATCGGAGGATTTAGGAAAAACAAGGGCGATAGAATGGCCAACACCTGATCCCGCTTGCGGGATTTTGGGAGTGCGGCAAGCATTGCCGCTTTTGGGAGTCCTGTGTCGGACTGGAAGCGTTGGGGCGTGAGCGGAGGATTGTGGGTTCTGGCGGGTGGCGAAGGGTTATAGCCCATCACAAGGGGCGCCAAAGCGGCGGTGCCCGCGCGCACTCCAAAGCGACTTCGTCGCCAGGTGGAGGACGTGGTGGGAAGAATTGCGTTGGGGAGGCTTGCGATGTCGGAGGCACGTTCGACTGAATGCCTTCTGCAGGATGCAGAAGGCGGCACGCTGGAAGCGCGCGGTCCCCACGTTTCAAAGACTCCGTCTGCGAGAGACGATGGGAAGCTTGGGGAGCGCACGCATCTTGCGTGCTGTTCCTGGCATCTTGCCGGGAACGACCATGCGGCAAGCGTTGCCGCTTTGGGAAGGCCTGTGTCGGACAGGAAGGGTTGGAGTGTGAACGGAGGATGTGGGCTCTGGCGGGTGGCGAAGGGTTTGAGGACATCACAAGGGGTGCGAAAGCGGCGGTTCCCGCGCGCACTCCAAAGCGACTTCGTCGCCAGGTGGAGGACGTGGTGGGAAGAATTGCGTTGGGGAGGCTTACGATGTTGGAGGCACGCTCGACTGAATGGGAAGCTGGGGGAGCGCAGGCGGCCCTCCTGCTGCAAGGGCGGCTCGCCCGCGGCTCAGTGCGCATCTCCCCACGAGCTCACCCTATCGCTCCGATCACTGAGTCCCCGGCGAGCCGCCGGGAACGGCAGTCGAGCCGACTGCGCACCCAATACCTTGATGTTTACCATCTCCCCCCATCACTTCGCCCCGGCTTTCTTCTTCATCGTCTCCAGTTGTTTCTCCATCTCCTGCGCCTTGCGTTGCAGGTCCTGCATCTGGGTCCACACGTCTTTCAACTCCAGCGGCCGGGGTTGGTCGGCACTCAGAGTCACGATGGCTTTCTCTACAGCATCCCGCACCGGATCTTTGAAGGGCTTGCTCACCGCAGTCAGGGGCTTGAGCACTGCCAGTGACCTTGCATCTCGCAGGGTGCCCAATCCCTGGGCTGCGGCGACGCGAAGCTCTTCCCTGGGATGGCTGAGGTGGCTGGTCAAGAACACGCGCACGGGTTCGCGTTCCTCTGCTTTCAGGTCACGTGCCAGAAAAGCGAGCGCGTCCATGCCCGCCGCAAAGTCCCCGGTATCAAACTCCAGCGCATCCGCCTTGGAGCTCAGCTTGGCCAGGATCAGCGGCACGGCCGTGGCATCGCCTTGGGCACGGAACGCACCGATCACTGCGGCGGCCACCATGTTGTGATAAGAGGGTGTGGCCATCAACCGTATCAGTTCCGCAGTGATGGCTGGCTCCGCGGGCCGGGCACCCCAGGTGGTGATGATTTGACCCAGGATCTCGGGGTTCTTCTCGCGTTGCGCCTGTTGCAACAAGGCGGCGTGGGCGACCGGATGAGGATACGCTCCAAGGGCTTCCACGACGGCCTTGCGCGCCCGGGCCTCAGGCTGGTTCAAGCCTGCAACCAGGGCATCGCGGGCGGCCGGGGTCATGACCTGCTTCAGGGCCTTGGCCGCCTCACTGCGTACCCCGTAAAAGGCATCCTTGTTCAGCACTTCCGCGATCTGTCTCACACTGTCGTCATCCTTCTTCCTGCCCAGTGCCTGCACGGCATAGATGCGACCCAGCACATCCCCTTGCAGCTGCCGCTTCACCATGTCGGGCGGCGGAGTGAAGTCCCACTTCGCCAGCAGGGTCGTGTCCGGATCCAGGCGGACGAGTTCTGGTGCCGTGGGTACGGGGAAATAAAAGTCCTCCTCCGCCTTGGTGACGGTGACCTTGAAGTCCACCGGCTTTTCCGCTCCCTTGGGCCAGAATCGCACGGGCAGGTCAAACTGGAACAGCAGCACCTGCTCGCTCACCTTCTGGGTCTGGCGCACGGTCACTTTGGCCAGTTTGGCCGCGGCATCCCAGGAGTAGTCCGCCTTCAATTCGGGCACGCCGCCGTGGTAGAGCCACTGGTCGAAGAATCGGTCAAAGGACAGGCCGGACACTTCCTCCAGCACATCCTGGAGATCATCCGTACCCACCACCGTGTTGCGGTGCCGGTCCAGATACGTCTTCACTGCCTTGCGGAAAAGGTCCTCGCCCAGGCGGCTGCGGATCATGTGCAGCACCCAGGCACCCTTGGGATAGGAGCGGTAGTCAAACTGCTCCATGGGATCCTTGTAATCCCGCCAGACGATCGGGCGGGAATCCAGCCGGTCGAAGACCTTGTTGGCCTCCCGCAACAGTCCGAACTGGTACGCTTCCGGACCGTTGCGCTCGCCTTCATAGAGGACAGTGTAGTAGGTGGCAAATCCCTCATTGAGCCAGAGGTGTGACCAGTCGCGGCAGGTGACCAGATCCCCAAACCACTGGTGTGTCGCCTCGTGCGCATCCAGCCAGTGCAGGCTGGAGAGTGTTTCCGTGTCATCCTGGAAGAGGAGGCCCGCGGCCTGGAAGGTGCAGCTCGTGTTCTCCATGCCGCCGGCGATGAAGTCCAGACAATACACCTGGTGGTACTTGTCCCAGGGGAAGGGTGTACCCGTCTCGCGTTCGAGGAAGGGGATGATCTTCGCCGTGTCGCGGAAGGCATTGGCTGCCTGAGCCGTCTCGGACGGCGGCACGTGCAGCGCCAGGGGCACGGTGCCCGCCTTCCCCTCCAGGGTGTGGAAATAACCTGCGGCCAGGGCCACGAGGTAGTTCACATGCGGCTGGTTCTGCCGCCAGTGCCACAGCGTGAGACCGGCGGCGTCCTTCTGGTTATTGGAAACCAACACGCCGTTGGAAATGGCCTGCATGTCCGCGGGAATGTGGCAGACCACCTCGCTGGTGAAGCGCTCGTTGGGGTAGTCGTAACAAGGGAACCAGAAGCGGTGCAGCTCCGCCTCCCCCTGCGTCCACACCTGAGTGTCGCCGGGCTTGTAGCCGTTCTCGGGTGTGCGGAAATAAAGTCCCCGTTCCGGTTGCGCGCGGTAGCGGATCACCACGCCTGCCTCGGCATCAACGGGCACGGGGTTCTTGAAGACCAGCACCAGCTTTTCGTCCGTCACCGCATACTCGGCCAGCAGGGCGTTGCTCGTTTGCACGCCTTCAATCTCCAGGCCCACCGCATCCAGCTCGAGTTTGGTGAGCGGAGTGGCGATCGGCTTGAAAGTGAGCGAGGAGGTCCCTTTGACAGTGCGTTTGTCGAAGTCCGGGGTCACATCCAGTTTCAGATGCAGGATGTCCACCAGCCGGTCCCGGGCGTATTTGCGGCCTGGTTTTTCGTTGGTGATTTTGGGCAGGAGATGCTTGCCGCAGGCGCAGATGGAGTCCTGCCCGGCCATGACGGCCTGGCTCGCGAGGAGGGAAAATAGGAGGGCGGCGCGGAGCATGGGAACGTGGAGTAAGGCCCCTGTTTTGGCAGAAAGGCCTTTGGATGGAAACTTCAAAATTCAACGAGGCTTCACCGGTACGGCCTCCCAGTCTCCACCTTGAAGTTTGGCATTTGAATTTTGAAGTTTCCGCCGCCCCGGCGGCCATGCAACGATTTGCATGAATGTCCGGCCAGACGGAACAGACCACCTGGCATGGTGGCACCGCGGCTGCTGAATCTCTGCGGCGTGTGAGGACCCATTCAGGGCCTCCGAGGATAACGGAAAACCATCTACTCCCTGACGACTATGCCCGCGGTAAACAGAGACATGAACAAGGACGGCGACTTTCTCGTGGATTATGAAGAGAAGGTCTTCGAGGACGTGAAGGCCAATCCTGGCGAGAAGGCGCTGGTCACCTTTCACGGTGTCGCCTTCGAAGGGTCCATCGGTCTGGTGAACACCCTGGTGGCCACCCGGTTGCTGCGCAAAGGCTATGAAACCTCCATCCTCCTGTATGGCCCGGGGGTAACTCTCGGATTCCAGCGAGGTTTCCCCACCCTTGGCGATGAGGCTTTCCCCGGCCATCTCCTAGTGAACAAGCGTCTGGCCCAGTTCATGGCGGAGGGGGGCAAGATCTATGCCTGCCGCTTCTCCACGCAGGCACTGTACGGGCAGACGGAGAAGGCTTTCATTCCGGGCATCATTCCCATCAACCCCCTGGATGTGCTGGACATTGTTCTCCTCCACGGCAGGGCCAATGCGGTCCAGATCCACTCCTGGAACCTGTAACCAGCGCAGGACGCAGCACCCGCAGACAAACACAACCCCCAGGGGCGTATGGCAACGATGATTCGAGCGGCAGCGGTGCAGATCGCACCTGATCTGACCAGTGTGGAAGGCACGGTGGACCGTGTCTGCCGGGCGGTGGCCGAGGCTGCCGCCGGAGGGGTGGAACTGGCGGTCTTCCCAGAGACCTTCGTGCCCTACTACCCCTATTTCTCCTTTGTAGAGCCGCCGGTGAGCGCCGGTCGCGAGCACCTGCGGCTCTACGAAAACGCGGTGGAGGTCCCCGGCTGGATACCGGACATTCTTTCCCAACAGGCCCGGCGGCATGGCATGGTGCTGGTGGTGGGAGTGAATGAACGGGACCACGGGTCTCTCTACAACACGCAGCTGGTCTTTGATGCCGACGGCACTCTGGTGCTGAAGCGGCGCAAGATCACCCCCACCTATCATGAACGCATGATTTGGGGCCAGGGCGATGGATCGGGGCTCAAAGTGGTGGAGACCAAGGTAGGCCGCCTGGGCGCTCTGGCCTGCTGGGAACACTACAACCCCCTCGCCCGGTTCTCGCTCATGGCCCAGCACGAGCAGATCCACTGTGCCCAGTTCCCTGGGTCCATGGTGGGGCCCATCTTCCGGGATCAGATCGAGGTGACCATCCGGCATCACGCGCTGGAGTCCGGTTGCTTCGTGGTGAACTCCACCGGCTGGCTCACGGATGAGCAGATCACCAGTATCACTCCCGATGCCAAGATGCAGAAGGCGCTCCGCGGCGGGTGCTTCACCGCCATCGTCTCCCCTGAAGGTGCGCTCATGGGTGAACCGCTCACCGAGGGTGAAGGCATGGTGGTGGCGGATCTGGACTTCGCCCTCATCACCAAACGCAAGCGCATGATGGACAGCGTGGGCCACTACTCCCGGCCGGATCTGCTCTCCCTGGTGATGCACCAGCAGCCACTTCACCAATACACGTCGTGCCCCTCGCCATTGTCGGCGAGCCCTGAACCCCTGATCAACGGTACCTCCCGCAGCCATGACCTCAGCTCCCCTTCCCATGAATCCAACGGACTTCGAGACCGCCTTGCTCACCCGCAAGCAATGGCTGGTGTCTGAGTTGCAGTCACTCGGCCTGCGCATGGTGGATGAGGCGGCTTCCGCCTCCAGCCGGCGCGGCGGCGCTGGGCCCAGCGACCACAAGGCGCTCCAGGTCATGGGCACCACCGTCATGGTGCCCATCCACACCCACCCGGCCCGCCAGTCCCCTTTCACAGCTGACCCGCCGACCTTCGACGGACGCTCCATGCTCTACCGGGACGGACGCCCGGAGGCACCCATACGCTTCCCCCGCCAGCCCAGGTTCTATGATCTTACTACGGAAGACGGCATCCCGTACTGGAAGCTTGCCCAGCTCCACTCTCACAACGTCCTGGCCACCACCGTGCTGCAGACCTGCATCCGTTACGGCAATGCGGAGACCAAGTGCCAGTTCTGCGCCATCGGTGAGTCGCTCAAAGCGGGGCGCACGATTGCGCGGAAGACCCCGGAGCAGCTCGCCGAGGTGGCGGCCGCCGCCCAGAAGTTTGATGGGGTCGAGCAGGTGGTGCTCACCACCGGCACCCCGCCCACGGAGGATCGCGGAGCCGCCGTGTTGGTGGACGTGGCCCGTGCCATCAAGTCCCGCACCGGGCTCGCCATTCAGGCCCAGTGTGAACCCCCGGCGGATTTCAGCTGGTTCCACCGGCTGAAGGACGCGGGGGTTGACACCCTGGGGATGCATCTCGAGGCCTGGGATGAGACGGTGAGAGCCCGCATCATGCCGGGCAAGGCGCAGGTCCCGGTGAGTTATTACCTGGAAGCCTTTGCAGCGGCCGTGGCCGTCTTTGGCCGCGGCCAGGTCAGCACTTACCTGCTGGGCGGCCTGGGCGACACCGCAGAGGGCCTCCTGGACGGCTGCCGCCAGCTCATCGCCCTGGGCGTGTACCCCTTTGTCGTGCCCTTCGTCCCCATCGGCGGCACCCCGTTGCAACACCGTCAGCCCCCCGGAGCGGAGTTCATGCGCAGCATCCTCCAGCCCCTGGGCGAAATGCTCTCCGCCGCCGGCATGACCTCTGAAACCGTAAAGGCCGGCTGCGCCAAATGCGGGGCGTGCTCTTCGCTCTCCACCTTTGAAAATCAGGACAGCAACGGTCAGAACATGTGTCTGGGGTGATTTGAGCCCGATGATTTAACCACTGAAGCACAGAGCACGCTGAGATTGTACCTGGGTTTCAACCGCTGGGTTCTAGGAGCCTTTCATTGAGAATCTTGTTCTCCCCCTCTTCCCTCCACCCTTTTCCCTTATCCCTCTTTCTTCATGCCCTCCGTCAACTTCACCATCCAGCTTCCCGATGGAGTCACCCGGGAGTGCTACTCCCCTTCCACCGTTGTACGCACCTATTTTCAGAAGGGCGAGGAAATGACGGTCACGGAGTTTGTCTCCCGGAGCCGCGAGGCGCTGACGGAGGCGTCGGAGCGGGTGCGGGCCAAGTTCGGATTCTACTGCACCTCCGCGTCCGCCCAGATCAGCGACATCGAGCACTTCTCGAAGAACCAGCCTCCGGAGGGAACGGTTCGCATCCTCTCCATCTGACCCCTTTCCCCCGCCTCTGAAACCAGGAGCCCGAGCATCCCTACCTTCTGCCATGTCCGTCATGCCCACCCATCACTATCCCGTCATCATCATTGGCGGAGGCCAGGCCGGCCTCTCCATGAGCTACTGCCTCAAGGAACGGGGCATCGACCACCTCATCTTTGAAAAACACCGCTTCGCCGAGGCCTGGCGTTCCAAACGATGGGACAACTTCTGCCTGGTCACGCCCAACTGGCAATGCGCCCTGCCCGGGTTCAAGTACTCTGGGGACGATCCCAACGGCTTCATGAAAAAGGAGGAGATCGTCAAGTACATCGAGGATTATGTGAAGCTCTTCAATCCCCCGCTGCGCGAGGGCGTAACCGTGCAGCGGGTGCGCCGCCATGAGACTGGAATCTATGAAATAAGCACCAGCGAGGGTGAGTTCACCGCCGGGCAGGTGGTGATTGCCACGGGCGGCTACCACACCGCCACGGTCCCGCGGATGGCGGAGAAGTTTCCCGAGGACATCGTGCAGATGCACTCCTCCGACTACAAAAATCCCGCTGCCCTCCCGGAGGGGGCGGTGCTGGTGGTTGGCACCGGCCAGTCTGGCTGCCAGATCGCAGAGGATCTGCACCTCGAAGGAAGGAAAGTGCATCTCTGCGTGGGCGGCGCTCCCCGCACTGCCCGGCGCTATCGCGGGAAGGACGTCGTGGACTGGCTGCACGAGATGGGCTACTACAACCTGCCGGTGCACGAGCACCCGCTGAAGGAGCGTGTGCGGGCCAAGGCCAACCACTATGTCACGGGCCGTGATGGCGGTCGCGACATCGACCTGCGCAAGTTCGCGCTGGAAGGCATGCAGCTGCACGGCCGCCTGCTCGAGGTGCGCCAGGGCCTGCTCAAGTTCGGCACCGACTTGAAGCAGAACCTCGACAATGCTGACAACGTGGCGGACAGCATCAAGAACACGATCGACAAGTACATCGCCTCACGTGGCATCGATGTTCCGCAGGAGGAGCGCTACGTTCCGGTCTGGCAGCCGCCCGCAGAGTCGCCGGATCTCGACTTCGCCGCCTCGGGCATCCGTTCCATCATCTGGAGCATGGGTTTCCAGACAGACTACCGCTGGCTGGAGATCCCGGTGTTCGACGGCAAGGGCTACCCGAGCCACCAGCGGGGCGTGACCGACGTCCCTGGTGTTTATTTCCTAGGTCTGCCCTGGCAGCACACCTGGGGCTCCGGCCGGTTCTCTGGGGTGGCGGATGATGCCCGGTTCCTCGCGGATTGTGTCGAGGCCCGGCACAACACGACCAAGTCTCTGGCCGGTCGCAAGCTCAACGAACTGGCCCTCGGTTCGTGATGGTCCACCCGCTTGGCACAACCTATGCAGACTTCCCAACAGACCTTCCACCCCTTTTGAGCCATGCTCTTTGAGCCTTTTCCAGAGTATAAACCCCGGGATTTTGTGTTCAAGATCGCCTCGACTCCCCAGGAGCTACAGGGCTACTGGAATCTGAGACGGGATGTTTTCTGCGAAGAACAGGGTGTCTTTGTGGAGCATGATCGCGATGAGGTGGACGCCCACGCCATTCCCCTCATCTGCGCCACCCTGGTGGCTGGCATGGTGGATGAGGTGGTGGGCACGGTGCGGATCGATGAACGCGAGCCCCGCCTCTGGTACGGGAGTCGGTTGTGTGTGCACAAGGCCCATCGTCGCCTCACGGAGATGAGCCCGGGGGTGAGCGTGCGGAATCATCAGCCGGTGCACCGTGGTTTTGGAGCGCTCGGGGCGGGCCTCATCTACAAAGCGGTGTCCACGGCCAACGCCATTGGGTGTGACCGCTTTCTGGCGAACGTGCAGGAACAGAATGCGCGATTCTTTCAGCGCCTGCACTGGCTCAAGCTGGAGGAACGGGTGCTGCACGGGCGCGTGCATGCCCACATGGAGGCAGAACTGGGTCACTACCCTCCGGCAGAGCTGGTGGCCTGAGCTGCAGGTGCCGATTTGAGACTGGGCGAATGACACGCTGGGCTGCGGCCTCAGTTCCGTTTCCTTTTGAGCGTGTCGTCCTTCCTCCTGCCTTTACCATGACCCCCGACCAGCTTGAATCTCTGGCCCTGAGCCTGCGCGAGCATCCGAATGTGGCGGAGAAGCTCAAGATCGCCGCCGCCTATTCCCCTGCTCTGGGGGTGGCTCAAAAGATCGCGGTGGGTGATGACACGGCTGCGATTCCAGATGGCGACGGCTTCCTGCTCTTTGCGGCCGAGGGCATGATGGAAGGTTTCATCGAATTCGACCCCTGGTTCGCCGGGTACAGCGCAGTGATGGTGAACCTCAGCGACATTGCCGCCATGGGCGGCACTCCCACCGCGCTTGTGGATGTGGTCTGGACCGAGGAGTCCTCCCCCGTGACCTCGGAGCTTTGGGCCGGCATGCAGGCGGCGTCTGCTGCGTACGGGGTACCTATTGTCGGCGGTCACACCACGCGATTTGGCAAGGGGCGCACTCCCCTGCTGGCTGTAGCCGTGGTGGGCCGCGCGAAAAAGCTGATTACGAGCTTCGACGCCAGACCGGGAGACACCCTGTTGATGGCCGTGGACTTGCGCGGAGCTTATCGTGGAGAGGGCACTGTTTTCTGGAATGCCAGCGTGGGCTCGCCCCCGGAGCGGTTGCAGACGGATTTGAAGCTGTTGCCTCGCCTTGCGGAGGCCGGGCTGCTCACCGCAGGCAAGGATATCAGCAACGGAGGTGTCCTGGGTACGCTGGCCATGTTGCTGGCCACTTCGGCGGCCGGAGCGGTGTTGCAGTTGGACCAACTGCCCAAGCCGCAGGGGGTGGATGTTGAACTCAGCCGCTGGCTCTTGTCGTTTCCTAGCTATGGCTATTTGCTGACGGCCGCACCGGAGAACGTGGATGAGGTGTGCCAGGTGTTCGCGGGAAGCGGCATCGCCTGCGCCCCGGTGGGGAACATCACAAGCGGAAAACTCCTTGAACTGGCCTGGGGTGACCAGCGTGTGCCCTTCGCAGAGATGGAGCCATCACCTTCCATCGCGGCGGCTGCTCTGTGAGGAGTTGAGCCACTGAGGCTCTTTGGGCACGCCGCTGAAGCTCGTAGCTGCACTTGTGAAAGTGCGGAGGGTGGCGAGGCCCTGTGGGGTGAGCGGCGGATCCTGGGTGACGAGCGGCCTGACCAGGTTCTCACGAACCCAGCCACGACTGACTCTCTTTGGCCGTGCAGCCGCAGCTCGTAGCTGCACTCGTGAAAGTGCGGAGAGTGGCGCGGCCCTGTGGGGTGAGTAGCGGATCTTGGGTGGCGAGCGGCCTGATCAGGTTCTCACGAACCCAGCCACGAACTACGAACTGCCCCCAATTTTCTCCCCGTCCCACGGGTTTACTGTCCTACCGAATTACCGAATTACCGAATTACTGAATCACCGTTTTACCGAACTACCGTTTCGACGGGATCAATCCATCTTCTTCCCACTCCAACATCAGGCGCTTCAGCTTGCGGCGCACGCCCAGCTTGGCGGCGGCGGAGAGACGGTCGATGAAGAGAATGCCGTTGAGGTGGTCGATCTCGTGTTGCAGTGCACGGGCCAGGAGACCGTCCGCTTCGATGGTCCGGGTCTCTCCGTCGAGCGTCTGGTACTCCACTTTCACCCCGGCGGAGCGACGGACTTCGCTGCGCAGATCTGGAATGCTCAGGCAGCCTTCCTCCCCCATGGCTTTCTCTTTCCCGTGATCCAGCTTGGGATTCAGGAAGATCAGCGGCATGGCTTCAGCCAGCGGGGTGTCCTCGCCATTGAGGCGGACGTAGGTCACGGACTCGTCATCTGGCGGCACTTCTATCACGGCGAGCTGTAGGGCGATGCCGACCTGCGGGGCAGCCAGACCCACGCCGCGGGCGTTGTGCATGGTCTCAATCATGTCCTGCGACAGCTTCCGGATTTCCTCGGTGACTTCGGTGATGGGCTTGCACTTCACGCGAAGAACGGGGTCGCCGTAGATGACAATGGGCAGGATCATGAATGATGACGGGTATGAAGATTTAACTGGGGTCTGTTTACTTTGGAAACGCTTGCGGACCGCCGGAAGGGCGATCCGCAGGCAAGATCCGGTGAACTGGACTCCGCAAAAGCGGGGTGTCAGGCCTGGAATGGGAGCTGGATCACGGGGCCACCGTGGCGGCAGAGGCTGCGGGGGCAACCATGCCACGCTGGATGCGGGCCGGCACGTCGTTGATGGGAATGCCGGCGGATTTCAGAGAATCCCACACCCGGACGAGGAGTCCAAGCGGAGTTTCCTTGTCGGCCTGAAGTTCCAACTTGGCCTTGGGATCCCGCTCACGCAGGGCGGCAAGCGCTTCGGCGAGTTTGTCAGCGGTGACTTCAGTCCCATCGAGCAGGATTTTGCGTTCTGGTGTGATGGCCAGGGTGGTCCGCTTTTCCTTGGAGGGGGCGCTGGTGCCCAGTGTCTTGGAAGTAGGCAGGTTGATCTTCATCTGCGTCCGCTGCTCACGGAACGTCGTGGTCGCCACGATGAAGAGCAGCACGATCACAAGGATGTCCACCAGAGCCACGATGGGGATCTGGGGCGTGGTGCGTTTTTTGCGGCGGATGTTCATGCGGGGAGGGCGGCTTCAGCGCTTCTCGTCTCTTTCTCTAGCAAGGAGGGGCGGAGGGCTCAATAGCGGCCAGCCAGCGGGGAGCGACGCACTTCGAAGTGGCGGTGGAAGTCGTGAATGGCGCGGCGGAGGATGAGCTCCATGCGCACGGAGATGGCGTCCAGCTTGCGGCTGAAGTAGCCGTGGGCGATGACGGTCGGGATGGCCACCAAGAGGCCGGCGATGGTGCTGTGGAGCGCCTCGGCGATCCCCTTGGCCACCTGCTGGGTGTCGGCGTCGGGTACGACATTGCCTGTGCCGAAGGTGGAGAACACCGTCACGAGGCCCACCACCGCGCCAAGCAGGCCGAGCAGCGGGGAGACCGTCACGATGACTTCCAGGAGCGGTACGCCTGTTTCCAGCCTGTGCAGGATCACGTGGGCGGCGGTTTCGCACGCCTCATTGTTTTCCTCACGCGTTTCGTGTTTGCCGGAAATGGCGATGATGCCGAGCTGGGCGGCTACGCTGCCGTCTTCCTCCAGCATGTTCTGGAGCGGGGTGATGTCTCCAGTGGTGGCATAGCGTTCAATCTTGCGGATCTCCTCTTCAATATGTGCGGGGAACAGGATGCTGTCCCGCAGCTGGAGTGCCTTCATGATGATCACCGTCGCAGAAATGATCGAGCATAGCACGATCAGGATCATCACCTGTCCTCCTCCCACGAGGAAGTTCCAGATGTGCGTTAATCCATTACTAAGGACGGCAAGGCAGACAGGTTCGAACATGGGCAGGTGATTAGGGATGGATGACGATGTCGTAGTTGATCTCCAGGCGCTCTCTGTCCAGGATGGGAACCAGGTCCAGGGGGATAGGGGGAATTTCAGCCTTGAGGATGGCCTCAATGGTGAAATCTTCCATCAAGGGATTGGCATCTTTCATGGTGAATTTCAAGTCCTCCACCTTGCCATATTTGTTGACGTAGAACTTCAAGCTGAGACGTCCGGGCTCCACCGCATCGGCTTCCCGGCTGCGGTAAAAATGCCACTTCTTCTCCACGGCGCTTGTCACCTGGCGCATGTAGCGCCCCACCGGAGTGGCCGCTGCCGCCACGGAGTCTTCCGAGCCGATATTGCTGATGGTGCCCTTGGTCGCGCTAGTACGGGTCTGGGGGGTGAAGGCTCCCAGTTCAGACTTTGGTACGGGCGGAACCAGCGGGGACCGGTCGCTGGGGGAGGCACCTTCAGGAAGGGGGGGCTGGGGGATGCCGGGCTGGGCACCGTCCAATGGCGTCCGCATTTCCAGTGCGGTGGTGGGCGTCCGGGGGGCAGGTGGCGGGGTGTCCACCGCGTCTGCCTTGCGGAGCTGCGCCTCGAGCTCACGCACCATCTGCTCGGAGCGGGAATCCACCTTCATGGCGATGTCCGGCAGGGATAGCCGGGGCTCATCCAGGGAGGGAGAGGTCATGACCGGATCCAGACGGGCTGGCGGCGTGGCTGCTGGCTTCACTTCAGGAACGGCCTGCACTGGCACGGGAGGAGGGGGCACCGCTGCAACGGCCGGGGAGGGGGCCTTGGGGGTGGATGGCGGCACCAGCGTCACTGCCGGCAGGGTGGGAATCCCGCTCATGGAGGTGCCGGCGTCGTTCTTGATCTCGCCATCTTTGTATTCCCGGTTGGCCAGTTCCAAGGTCGGCTCATCCATGCCGCGGGTCGTGGGGCGGCCGGGCTCGCCATTTTTTTCTGGAAGCAGCTTGGAGGACGCCACCGTGTTCCGGTCGGACATGAAGGCGGCATTGGCGGGAGCCTCAGGGCTCTCTGTGTTTTGCGTGGTCCGGACGTACTGCTGCTTCGGCGGCGTCTTTTCCAGCTCAGGGGTGGGGGCCGGCTCCGGCTCCGGCTCTGGTTCCAGCTCCGCAGTCACCTCTGGAGGGACGTCGTCCGGGAAGATAAGCGTCTCCTCCTCAACGGGGGCCTGGGCCCTGTCAGCCAGCATGGCTTCACGGGCGGGTGCCATGCTCATCCATAGCGCCGCAAACAGAAATAGCAGGAGATGCATCGTCAGCGAACCGACAATGCCAATCCTGACGGCTTTGGTTTCCTGGTAGACCACAGCAGATTATTGACAGCGCTTCTGCAAGAATCAAACCACTTTACGCAACCGAGAGAACGTCCCGCTCGTACGTGCGTGGTGAAAAAGCCATTGCTGAGCATAGCCCCGATAGGGCCCAAAGTGCGTCTTGGCAAACTCTCGCAACTCCCGGGCGGACACATTTTCCGCCGTCCCGGCAAAGTACAACTCCCTCAGCGCGCGCTCGATCCATACATCGATGGGGAAGACGCCCAGACGCTCGTAGGCAAAGAGAAGGGTGCATTGGGCGATCTTGGGGCCCACTCCGGGCAGGGTGCAGAGCAGCTCGCAGGCTGCCTCGTCATCGACTGCCACAGGGGTTTCCAGGTCGAAGTTTCCCTCTGCAATGCGGCTGGCGGTCTGGTGCAGAAACTTTGCCCGGTAACCCAATCCGCAGGCACGGAGCGCTGCCTCCCCGGCCCGGGCCAGAGCCTCAGGGGTGGGATAGGTGTGCAAAACTTTCCCGTTCAGTGTCGCGACGGGCTGGCCAAAACGCTCCCTCAGCGTCAGGGAAATCTGGCGGATGTGGGCCACTTGTTTGAGCGAGGAGGTGATGAAGGTGGCCAGACATTCCCACCGCGGCTGGCGCAATATTCGCAGCCCGGGCGAGTACTGGAGCGCCCGTTTCAGGTGGGCGTCCCGCTTTGGCAGCGTGCGCTGCATCTTCATCAGATCATGATCGAGCGCAAGATACCGGCTGACCAGGTCCCCGTGCCCCGCAGAAACGTGCAGCATCCCCGGCTCCGGCTGGGAGACGGTCACGAGTTCTCCACCGATCAATCCCAAGAAGCCCCCATCCTGCTCATGCCAGTGGAACACCTGCCCGCTGTTCAGCGTGGCGGCGAGGTCGAAGCTGGCGACGGGGAGGCAGTTCCTGGCTGGAACTGAGCGGGGTGCGGGGGATGACCTGGGCAAAGGAAGAGGCTGTTCGGTGGTGAGATCTGTGACACCCCGTTCAGGGCGGAGTTCACAAGCAAACGTGAGAACGCCGGGAATTTTCCACTGCGCTCCCGATTGGGCGCAGGCCTCAAGGTTTCACCACCAGCTTCTTCAGCATGGCGCGGGTGCGGGGGATCGCGGTCTGGCCCAGGAAGGATTCCTGCTGGTTGAGCTGGTCCAGGGGGAGCATGGATTCACCGGTGTACACACCGCGCTCGTCATAGAAGCAGCAGTACACGTAACCGCGCTTCACGGCCTGGAGAGCAAGAAATTCGCGCCAGGGGAGAGTGCCCGACTGGGGCACGGGCTCGTTGAGGTCGGTCGCCTTCGCTTCCGCCCAGCGGGGACCCCGCTTGATCTCCAGCTCCACGTAGCCATCCAGTTGTCTCACGGAACTGATGGTGATGCTGACGTAGTCCGCGGTGGCGGAGGACTCCAGCTCCACACCCTGGGAGGGCTGCACCATCACCTTGGTACGATGAAAGAGCTCCTTCCAGTCCACCAGAAACAGGGAAACAAGCCCCAGAAGGGTCAGCAGCGCCAGCAGGCCGCATCCTTGCAGCAGGAGGTGACGCTTGGGCTTGGACGCTGCTGCGCCGGGCGGGGGTGGGGGGGCCTCGGTCCCGATCTTCCGTGACTGGACCGACACCTTGCCGTCTGGCTGGATGAAATAAAGCGTCTGGATCTCTGCTCCACCGCGGGACTCACGGGATCTCAGGGTGGAGTAGAGAGGGGCAGGGGAGCCGCCATAGAGCGCGGAGAACGCCTCCAGCGCGGTCGTCATCACGGACTGCAGATCTCCACCCACGAGGCGGGAGGTCTTTTTTTCTGCATTGCTGGCCAGCAGGGAGAATTGCGCGCCGTCCAGTTCCAGGCTGAAGTCCAGGCCAGACTTGGCCGCCTGCTGGACCCAGCTTTCCACTGCTTCGTCCCCAGGATTGGGGCCTTGAAGCAGACCGTCGAGAGTGTAAGTGCCGCTTGCCGCCATATCAGGAGACTTTGAAGAGCGGTTGCAACTCGGGGGTCTGCTGGGCGGCTGTCCAGTCGGCCATGCCTTCGCGCCACACCAGCGTGTCCTGATGAATCGCGCCGATGGAGGTTTCTTCCTTGAGCCTGGCGAGCGTCACTGGGCCTTGTTGGGAGGAACTTTGGTCGAGATAGAACCAGATCGGCCGGGTTTCCTCCAGCGCTGGGGGGCGGTGATGGGGAGGGCCTCCAAGATGGGGGCGTGGAGGGGAGGATGACAGGAGCGCGGGAGCAGTCGCCCGTGTATCCATCTTCAGGGCCGCATCATGGGCATCCAGGCGTGCTGCCGTGTGGGCGCGCAGGGCATCCACTTTCATCTGCTCCTGACGGAGCTGCTCCCGCAGGCGGCGGTTCATGTCCTCCTGGATCCGCGTGGCCTCCTGCTGCTCCCGCAAGTTGGGCAGGCAGAGGATGATGACCAGACCGATGCACCCCAGGAAGAATCCGCCAAAGAACCAGCCCACGCCGCTGCGGCCCTTGGAGTTCGCCACGGCAGCACTGACACCACCGAATACGCAGAGCATGATGAGCTGAAAGATTACTTCGCCGCCGTCGTCCATAAGGGGGTTATTTGATGGGATGGTTACGTTAGCAGGCCTTCATACCACAAGACTGCAAGGTTATGCAAGAAATGCAGGAGAATCCCTGGAAAAAGCAAGCCGCTCTTCCATCGCGTCCAGGCCAGCAGGGCACCGACCAAAAACAGATAGGGTGAGCTCAGGACAGAAAAGTGGATCGCACTGAAAAGGGCGGCTGAAAGGGCCACGGCTTTCCAAGGGCCGATCACCCGCATCAGCCAAGTCTGCACGAGGCCGCGGAAGCCGATCTCTTCGAAGATGGCCGGCATCACACAGATGAGGAACACCCGGGCGGCAACCATCGGCACCAGCCCGGTCACATCCTTGTACATGTCCTCGCGCAGCTCTTCGGAGGCCAGGTTCCAGAGCGCGCCATGCCACAGCAGGTTGACCAGCAGCAGGCCCGCCAGCCCTATCAGCCCCTTGACCATGATGGGGGAGAAGAGGCCCAGCCCGCCGAACTGAGGGCGGAGGACGTCGCGATGAAGCCAGCCAAATACCGTCGAGACTACGGCCACTGACAGCAGCCCAATGATCAGGCCTGGCACCCCTCCGTCATCGGCCGGGTGAATGAGAAATCCCAGAAGGGTCGCCCCCAGAAGAGCTCCCACATAGGCGGAAAACAGCCGCCACACTTCCGGTGCCAGTTTCCTCACACGAGTTTCATCATCCCACTGGGCCGGACGCACCTCGGGCAGCACGGCCTCCACATCGGTATGCGGCATGGCGCACGCGGTGCAGAAGTAAAAGCGGGGTTGGAGCGGCTGGCCGCAATACTGGCAGCACTGGGGGGATTGGCCATGACCATGGGGCACGAGCATGCGTCAAAATCTAACGTCATGCCTGGCACGGATCAATCTGCAATCCCATACCGCAAATTTCGTGCGGCCCAGGTCTGATTGGTCGGGGAATGACCCTGCGCTCACGCGGCCCCGACCGCCTCACGCGGCCCCGAAACGGGCTCGAACACGGCGCGAAGGACCCGAAGCGAGGTGCGAATGTCGGCCAGGACATGGGGATCGAGATGCTGTAGCCGGCTGGCGAGAAACTCCCGCGCCTGGAGCAGGATCGCCTCGTGGATCTGCTGGCCCTCGGTACTCAGATGCAGTTTGATCTTTCGTCGGTCACGACGGTCGGGAGCGCGTTGCACGTAGCCCGCATCCACCAGGCCGTCCATCATCTTGGAGGCGGTCGGGAGAGTGAGGCCGAGAAACTGCGCTACCTCGGTGAGGGTGCTGCCCTCGTGACGCCCCACGAAGGACAATGCCCTGAATTGGGGCATCGACAGTTCGGGGGTTCGGTCACGGCGGACTTCAGCTCGAACACCCCTCATGATGAGAGGGACGACTTCGAGGAGATCTGCCGCGCAGTCCTGGGGTGAGGAGTCCATGAGATTGCGAAGATGATAGTTGCCTACGACAACAGATCGGAGCTGACCACCCCGGCGGCTTTGGATAATTTTCAACTGGAGGGCGGGAAGTGGGCAAAACTTGGCAAACTTGGGAGGGCCACGTAGCATGTTCCGCATGTCGCAATCTTCTTTCTCACGCCGCCGTTTTCTGGAGGCTGGCACCTTCGCCACTGTGGCCGCCTCCCTCCAGCACCGCCTTGAAGCTGCCGACCAGGCCAGCGGCCTGAAGGGCCGGATCAACCACTCTGCTTGCAAATGGTGCTACCCCAAGGTGCCGTTGGATGAACTCTGCCGCGCTGGCAAAGAGATGGGCCTGACCTCCATCGATCTGGTGGATCCGGCAGATTTCGCCACGCTCAAGGCGCATGGTCTGACCAGTGCGATGATCAGCTTTCCTTTCACGAAGGGGCCCGGCGATGTGAAGGTCGGCAGCATTGAACATGCCTTTAACAACCCGGAGTATCATGATCTGCTCGTGCAGATCTATGAACCCCACATCAAGGCCAGCGCTGAGTTCGGGGCGAAACACGTGATCTGCTTCTCAGGGAACCGTCGTGGCATGGATGAGGAAACGGGTCTCAAAAATTGTGCAGAAGGCCTGAAGAAAGTGCTGCCCATCGCAGAGAAGCACGGCATCACCCTGGTGATGGAGCTGCTCAACAGCAAGGTGAACCACAAGGACTACATGTGCGACAAGAGTGCCTGGGGTGTGGAACTGTGCAAGCGCACCGGTTCTGACAACTTCAAGCTGCTCTATGACATCTACCACATGCAGATCATGGAGGGGGACGTCATCGCCACCATCAAGCGGGACAACCAGTACTTCGCCCACTATCACACCGGCGGCGTGCCCGGACGTCATGAGATCGATGAGACGCAGGAACTCTATTATCCCGCCATCATGAAGGCCATCGTGGACACCGGCTACAAAGGCCACGTGGCCCAGGAGTTCATTCCCGCGCGCCCGGATGCTCTGGGCTCACTGCGCCAGGCGGTGGGGATTTGCGACGTGTAGATGAGGGTTAGGGATTAACCACAGAGGAATATAAAAGTTCAAACTTCAAAATCCAAACTTCAATGGGTTCGAGGTAATGCCATCGTTGGCATTCCATCCTGTTAATCTTTCAAAATCTTGTTAATCCTGTCTACACTGGGCCCGTCCTGCCAGCTTCCCGCGATCAAGACCTCGCGAAGCTGGCCGGGCAGGCCGCGTTCGTTGACTTGCAGCTTCTGCACCAGCAGGTCCACGGCCGCTGCGCCCACCTGTTCCAGGTTGCCATCGATCCCCGCCATGTTGCGGCGGTCCTGCTCGGTACCATAGAGGGCGGCCACCCCCACGTCCTGGGGCACGCGCAGCCGCAGGCGGTCCAGCAGCTCCACCACCGGCACCTTGTAGGCGATGAGGGCGTCGGGCTGATGTTCTTCGAACCAGTTGCGAAAGGCCTGCATGTTCACCTGCTGCCCCTCCATGAGGAACGGCGGACAGCGCTCTGCCGTTGGTCGCTGCCACTGCTCATCCAGCGCCGCGGCAGACCACTGGCCGCCCACGATCTGGTTGTTGGCCACGGGCACCACCAGCCCGGGCCGGCGGTAGCCCAGGCTTCGGAGGTGACGGCAGGCGAGCTTGATGTTGTAGAACCCGTTCAGGTGCACCCGGTCCACCGGGAGATCGCGGAAGTAGGTGCTCAAGCCCACCACGCTCAGGCCGCTCACGTCCAGCGCTACGGGATGTTCCTCGTCCCGCGAAAAGCCGAGCACGGCCGCCCGGATGCCGCGGGCGCGCAGGACCCGGCCCAGCCGGTCGGGATCATGATGCAGGGCCTCCAGAGAGAACACCTCCACGCGATACCCGAGCTGGAGGGCCCGCTCTTCGATCCCTTTGAAATACCACCGGCACACATCCTTCTGCGGCCAGGCGTCGTGGGGATAGTTCGTCACCAGCGCAATGGTCTCCGCCGCCTGGCCCTCCCGGCCGGTGCGTCGCTGGCTCATGAGGCTCTGCACCAGTGGATTGGGCACATAGCCCATCCGCACCGCCACGGCCTTCACGGCCTCCCTCACCGTCGGAGAGATGCGGCTGTCATCCTTCAGCGCCCGGGAGACGGTGGCGACAGACACCCCGGCCGCCCGGGCGACATCCTCCATGCGAATCCGGGCGTCGAGCATCGTGGCAGCCTGATGGGAACGCTTTTCCCAAGTAGCAGGAGAGATGCCACGAGGTGGTGGGAGTGTGCGGGGGACAGTCTCGCATCCTGCATCCGGATCAGGTTGAGCTGAGTGAGAGTCCAGGTCTTGATAGGAGCACTTGTGCATCTTGGCGGAACCCTCACGCCAAAGGCGTGATACAAAATAGACGCCCGGGGTCAGACCGCGAAGCGGTCGCCACCCCGGGGTAGCTCGCGGTGGCGATGGAACTCCAAGGGAGTTCAACAAACCGTCCAGATCACCCGGAAATGACCGTCCTTCATGTGGTGGACACCTCAGGGATGCGGCAAGGCTCTGTAGAACTCACTTCGGAGTTCTGGTGCGCCTGCCCATGCACCCAGGGTGGCGGCTCGTGCCTCGCCTGACCCTGGGCTAATTTGTATGACGCCCTTGGCGTCGGTGCATCCAGTCGCGAAACGATGTCCTCGCTCGTGTCTCCCGCGTAGCTGGGCCAGGTACTTCCATGACGGTTTTCGGTGGTTTTGCCATCACTTCCCAGTGGGGATGCTTGATCTCAAAGGGGGAAGCGTAGATTGGGTGTGAAGCGTTCCCCCTTTCCCGCGGTCTTAGGTTTTGCGATTGTCCTTCTGATGCCTTTGCTGGCCTGTCAGGCGCTTCAAGCATCGGACCTCAGGGCTGGGATTGCCAGGATGGACATCACCGATGTCACTGCCGGCCCGGTCAATGATCCTCTCTATGCGAAGGCTCTGGTGTTGCAGAATGGCGGGACCACGGCCGTGTTGATCACGGTGGATGCGGTGGCCATCGGGGAGATCGGTCGCATCGGCAAGGGTTTCCTCGGCACCGTGAGGGCGCAATTGCAGAAGGAATTGGGCATTGCCCCCGAGGGGGTGCTGATCAACGCCAGCCACTGTCATGGGATCGTGCGGGCAGACACCGCCCAGTTGGTGGTGCAGGCGGTGAAAGAGGCTCACGCCAGCCTGGCTCCAGTGCTGGCAGGTGCCGGGTCTGGCCACGAGGATCGGGTCAGTGAGAACCGGCGTTTGAAGCTGAAGGACGGCACCACGACGGACATGCGCCGAGCGTATTCGATGCCGCGGGATGAGGACGTGGCCGGGGTCGGCCCCATTGATCCCCAGATCGGCCTGCTGCGTCTTGACCGCCTGGACGGGAGGCCGCTGGCGGTCCTCTACAACTTCGCCTGCCATCCCATCATGAACCCGCCCAGCAAGGGCAATTCCGCCGACTATCCGGCCTATGCGTCGAAGGTGATCGAGGACAGCCTGGGGGGCGGGGCGCTGGCTTTCTTTGTGCAGGGTTGCGGAGGCGATATCAACCCGGTGAGGTACAAGGAAATCAACCGCCCGCCGGATGCCGCCCCCCTGGGCACAATGCTGGGGGGCAGCGTGATTGAGGCGTTGCACAAGATCAAGCCCGTGGCGGACGGCAATCTCAAGGTGGGCAGCCAGACCCTGAGCCTGCCCCGTGGCGTGGACTTGGAGCAGCGCATCGCCCGGATCGAGGCGCTCCAGAACACGCTGCTCCGGTCGCTCCAGCCCACCAACATCAGCTTCAAGACCTTTGTGCCGCTGCTCATCGGGCAGAAGCTGTCGCCGGACTTTCCCTCCCATTATTCACAGAGTTATTTCCATGATCGTGCCCTGGGCCGGAGGGACCTGGAGCGTCTGGATGCGGACAACAAGGCCCAGGTGGAGGCGTATCTCGCCAACATCCAGGTCATGGAGCAGCTCACCCGGCTTTCCGCCAATCTGGCGCTGCTCAAAAAACACCTGGCCCAGAACCAGGCAGCGGGCTCACCGGCACTGGACGTCGAGATTGCGGGCCTGCGGGTGGGCGATTTCAAACTCGTCACCTTTCCCGGGGAGCTCACCGTGGAGGTGGGACTCAACATTAAAAAGGCCGCCGGAGATCCGAGGGCGTTTGTGGCAGGGTACACGAACGGCTACATCTATTATGCCGCTACTGCGGAGCAGCGGAACAATCCAGGGTTCGCCCAGGAGGATTGCGATGCCCTCGTGGCACCGGAGTGGCAGCAGAAGTTCGAGGAAAAAGCCGTGCAGGTGTTGAAGGGGTTGTGAGGGGGAATGCGCCCGTTCCGGCGTCCCTCCGGGACGCAACGTTGGGGAGACGTTGATCCGGTGGTTCCCGGCCTGATTACAGGCCTTCACCACCGGCTACATTCCGCCGTCCCTCCGGGACAAAGACGCCGGGCGTGGCCGGGCTCATTTTACTCCCAAAGGAGGGAATCTGGGTCCTGGAAGGACCATGGACATTAGCCGGTGGTGGCAACCACCGGTTGCAGTTCATGGAATTACCCTGCGTCCCGGAGGGACGCAGGACCGCCTGTTCCTACGCCGCTTTCTTCGCCCAGTAGCTCGCCAGCACGCCGTTGGCCAGCAACTGCAGCGGATGGTACAACATCACCGGCAGCAGAATCAGAGGCAAATCTTCCCGCTCGCCGAAGATCAAGATCGCCAGCGGCACGCCCATGGCCAGGGTCTTCTTCACGGAGCAGAAGTAGGCGGCGATCAGGTCTGGGCGAGCGAGGCGGAGAGCTTTGCAGCTCATCCATGTCAATATCGAGACAAGGGTGAACAGGGCTGTCGTCTCCAGACACGCGCCTACCGTCAGACCCCAGCCGTGGCGTTCCCAGACGCGATCCACCACCGAGTCGCAGAAGGCCGCATAGACGATGAACAGGATGACAAAGTTGCTGATGCGCGCCACCCCCACCTTCTGTTCATCCACCCAGAGTTTCAAAAACGGGCGGAGCGCCATGCCCAGGCCGAAGGGCAGCAGTGTCAGCAGCATGATCTTCATCAGCAGAGGCAGGAAGGGCGCAGACTGGCCGGTCTTCTGCATCAGCAAATGGACCAGCAGCGGGGTCACCATCACACCCAGAATGTTGGAGAATGCCGCATTAAACAGGGCTCCTGGAGTGTTGCCACCCGCCACGGCAGTGAGCACGACCGAGGAGGAGATGGTGGAGGGCAGCACGCAGAGATAGAGGAAACCATCCCGGATCGCCTGCGGACAGTCTGGCCAGTACCAGGGGCTGGCCCAGTTCATCACCACGCCCACCACCGGAAACACCACGAAGGTGAAGCCCTGAATGACCAGATGGAGCCGCCAGTTGGCGGCTCCGCTGCGGATCTGCTCCAGTGCCAGGGACAGGCCCTGTAGAAAGAGGATCAGAGCAATCCCAAAGTTGGTCACCAGCCCGGCATGCAGCACGCCGCCCCGGGCTCCCGGGGCTGGAAGAACAAACCCCAGCAGGACGGCCACTCCCAGCCCCAGCAGAAAGCCGTGTGTACGCCACCAGGCGATGGTGGGCTTCGGCGGCGGCGGGAAGGGAGTGGCGTCGTGGGACATGGGTGGGCGGGGACGCGCAATTTGAAGGTCCGTCCCTTGGGATTCAACCCTTCGCTTTCACCAGGTATCCCCCTGATTTCTCATGCGCCTCCAGCGTAAGCACTCCGCGCTTTTGTCCGTCCTCCAGCAGGGCATTGAATGATTTGAAGCCAAACGCACGCTCGTTGAAGCCCGGATCGCGGCGCTTCAGGGCCTGTTTGATCATCGATCCCCAGACCGGATCATCCGCATCCCGGTCCTCAGTCAGCGCCTCCAGCGTCTCAGCCACCCGGCGGATGGCGTCAGCAGGATCCAGCTTCTTGACCACGGGGGCCTTTTCCTTGGTGGTATCCTTGGCGTCCTTGTCCTTGGTGCTGCGGGAGGCGCGGCTCTGCTCCTTCCGCACCAGGTCATCATAGTAGATGAACTCGTCGCAGTTGGTGATGAAGAGATTCGAGGTGGAGTTCTTCACCCCCATGCCGATGACGGTTTTGGCATTCTCCCGCAGTTTGCTCACCAGGGGGGAGAAGTCAGAGTCCCCGCTGATGATCACAAAGGTGTCCACATGACCCTTGGTGTAGCAGAGGTCGAGCGCATCCACCACCATGCGGATGTCGGCCGAGTTCTTGCCGGACTGGCGCACGTGTGGGATCTCAATGAGCTCATAGGCAGCCTCATGCAGGGGTCGTTTGAAGTCCTTGTACCGCTCCCAGTCGCAGTAGGCTTTTTTGGTCACGATGTGGCCCTTGAGCAGCAGACGCTCCATGATTTTCTGGATGTCCACCTTGGGATAACGCGCCTCCTGGGCGCCGAGGACGATGTTCTCGAGATCGAGGTAAACCGCCATCGTGGCGTTGTTGTTTGGAGGGATCATGAGGATGTGTTTGGTGAGCCTAACACAGGATCTGACCGGATGCAGGGGGAATCGGACTGGGGGGAGGTCCTTGCGAGAAGTCCGCAGCCGGGTGCGTAGGGTCCGCATGACCGATTCTTCCTCTTCCATGCTTTCAGCCGGAGACGTGAACCGCCGCTCGCTGCTGCGCGGCGCTCTGGGCACTGTCGCGGCTGCGGTCACCGGGGTGGTCAGTGCTGCGGAATCCACTGCACCCGCCCCTGCCGCAGGACGGGTGCAGGAAACCGCCCGGACCGTTCCTCTGGTGGATGACGTGGATGTGATCGTCTGTGGGGGTGGGCCTGCCGGGGTCACCGCGGCCCTCACCGCGGCCCGGGCTGGTGCGCGGGTGCGGCTGCTGGAGGTGCATGGCTGCCTGGGCGGGGTCTGGACCGCGGGGCTGCTCAGTTATGTGCTGGATGCGGACAAGCCGGGGTTCAACCGTGAACTCGTGACCCGCCTGGCCGAGCGCGGCTCCCATCTGCCCAACAATGCCTCAAGTTATTTCTATGATCCGGAGGAGATGAAACTCCTGCTGGAGGAGCTGTGTCTCACCGCCGGCGTGAAGGTGCAGCTCTTCACCCGGGTGGTGGCCGCGCAGAAGGACGGGGACAACCGTGTCACCACTGTGATCACGGAGTCCAAGGCTGGCCGCCAGGCGTGGCGGGCCCGGGTCTTCATCGACACCACCGGCGACGGGGATCTCGGGGCTTTGGCAGGTTGCTCCTGGGAGGTGGGGGAGAGCAAGCAGTGCCCCTGCCAGCCGCTGACGATGATGGCCATGGTCATGGCGGTGGATCCCCAGGCCATGCGACCCTTTGCCTCCCACTTCGGCGGGCAGGCTTCCTGGAGAAAGGAGCCGGTGGCAAACTTCCGTGAGGCCCTTGCCCAGGCTGGATTGAAGGCCACCTATGGCACACCTTCGCTCTTCCAGGTAAGGGACCGGCTCTTCAATCTGATGATCAATCACGAGTACGGCATCCTGGCGTATGATGCTGCCGCTGTCACGGAAGCCACCTTCCGGGCGCGGGCGGAGATTCACCGGGTGGTGCGCGGCTTGCGCAAGCTGGGTGGTCCATGGGATGGATTGCAGCTCGTCGCAACCGCCGAGCAGATTGGGGTGCGCGACGGTCGGCGCATCACCGGGCGCTATGTCCTGACCAAGGAAGACCTCATCGAAGGACGGAAACAGGAGGACGGCGTCATGCGGGCGTCCTTCAATGTGGACATCCACGCGGTGAGCAAGGAAGCCAATGAAAAAGCCGCCTATCACAATGCCGGGGTCAAGACCAAGCCGTATGACATTCCTCTGCGGGCCCTGATTGCCAAGGACGTGGACGGCCTCATGATGGCCGGCCGCTGCATCAGCGGGGATTTCATCGCCCACGCCAGCTATCGGGTCACGGGCAACTCCGTGGCCATGGGCGAGGCCGCAGGCGTGGTGGCAGCTCTCGCCGCCCGGACGAAGGTTCTCCCCCACCATGTGGACTGGAAGGAGGCCTCGCCGGTGCTGGAGAAAATCCGCGCTGGTCAGGCGGCTTAGCCCTCACGATCGCGGCTGGACACAGGCGTCGCGCCAGAGTTCAACGGCAACGGTCTCGTTGGAACCCGTTCATGCGGGAGATGACGTGGGCGTTTCACCTGGCAGCCGGGTGAACCAGGCGATCCCGGCGACGAGCAGGAGCAGCGGCGCGAGAGAAAAGAGGAGTGGGACATAGGAGCCAACCGCAGCGTGACTCCGGGCAAAGACGAGCGGCCCGATGGCGGAGGCGAAGACGGTGAGCATCTGCGCGGCCCCCTGAATGCGACCGAGATGGGCCCGTCCGAAAGCACGACCCCAGATGGCAAAGAAGATGACGGTGATGAAACCGGCCGCCACGCCAAAGATGGCGGCGAAGGCCCAGAGCTGGTTCAGCGTGGTCATGAGGGGCAGGGCGCTCAGACCGCCTGCATAGAGAAGCAGCGCCACCGCCAGCAGCCGGGCCAACCTTCTCCGCAGAGAGAGCCATCCGCAGAGCATCTGCCCCAGCAGGGCAAACAGGGTCGTGATGGCGAGCGTGTCGTGGAAGGTTTTTTGATCGAACCCACGCTCCGCCAGGATCGACTCATTGAAGAGTCCGAATCCGGATGATACCAGCCCGAACAACGCGGTGGCCCCGGCAAAGACCCAAAAGGTCTGGCTGCGCAACGCCTGTCCCAGGGTGAGTCCATCGGCAGGGGTGGCTGTGTCCATCCTGCCAGCACTGGTGGCGGGTTCGCGGAGCAGGAACACCACCGCGCCCGCTGTCACCAGAAGTCCCGGGACCAGTTGACCCCAGGCCGCCCGCCAGCCGCGGGACTCCACCACGCCACCCACCCAGACAAACGCGGCGATGAAGAAGATGCTCAGCAGCACCGAGAACACGGCCATGGCCCATTCCGCTTTGAGCCCAAAGCTCTTGCCCACCGTGCTGATGCTCGCGACGGACAACGCGCTTTGGCCAAGGGCGCGGGTCAGCAGGACGAGGATGAACAAGACCGTCACACCACCGGCCAGCACGCTCATCTGCCACACCACCCCCGCCAGGAGCAGCAGGATGGCTGCCGTGGTCCAGCGCAGACCGCACCGGTCAATGAGCCAGCCCGCCGGAAGGCAGAAGGCGGAGCCCAGCAGCGTCGCCCACAGGTTGATGTTCGCGTACGTGATCCGGTCCAGCCCCAGATCTTTGAGGAGCGGCTCGGTGATCAACCCCAGACCCTGGGTCCGGCCTGGCAGCGTGGCGAGCATCAGCAAGGAGGCTAGCACCACATTGCCCCAGGCCGCGAAGACCCCGATGCGGACAGGGGTTGAGGACGAAGCCACTGCGGTAGAGGAGTCAACGGTGCGAGTCGAGGAAGGGGCGTCGGGCATGGTCAAGGGCGGTGAAAGGAACGTGACTCAGCGAAAGTACGTGCTTCGCTTGGTCCATTCTACATCGCGTCCCTACGGTCAGGTCTTGAAATCCGACCCTACTTCCCCGCCAGCTTCCGCGCATAGGTTAGCGTGTCGATCTCATCCACCCCCTTGTCGCGGCGGATGGCCTTGATGCGGGGGAAGCGCAGGGCCAGGCCGCTGTCGTGGCGCTGGCTGGCCTGGATGGAGTCGAAGGCGATCTCCAGCACGATGTTGGGGGTGACGGTGCGCACGCTGCCGCGCTGGCTGAGGGTGTGCTCGGTGAAGTGTTCGGTTAGTTCCTCGATCTCCCCATCCGAGAGGCCGGAGTAGGCCTTGCCGATCACCTTGAGGGCGCCGCTGTGCTCGTCCCGCACGGCAAAGGTGTAGTCGCTCAGCACATGGCTGCGCTTGCCGTGGCCCTGCTCCGCCTTGACCACCACCACATCCAGGGTGGAGAAGGCCTTCTTCAGCTTCAGCCAGGACTTGCCCCGCCGGCCGGGGGAGTACGAACTGTGGCGGTCTTTGGCAATCAGTCCCTCATTGCCGTTGCGTCGGGCGGCATGAAATGCTGCCTCCACCTCCGTCTCAGAGGCGGCCTCCGCCACGGCGATGCGCTTCAGGAGGGGCGGCAGGGCGAGTTTCTCCAGCTTCTCCCTTCGCTCCTCCAGCGGTTCATGCAGAAGCCCGGCCCCGTTCTGCCAGATGAGGTCAAACACCACGTACCGCACGGTGATGCTTGAGGAAATGAACAGGTCTCCCTGGTCGCGGCGGCCCAGACGTTTCTGGAGGTCGAAGAAGGACAGCTTGCGATCCTCGGCGTAAGCGACGATCTCGCCGTCGAGCATCACTTCATCTTTGAGCTCGCCCGCGGCGGTGGTGATCTCTGGAAACTGTTCAGTGATCCGTTTGAGGTCGCGGGAGTAGATCTCCACGCGTCCTGCGGAGCGGTGCAGCTGGGCTCGGATGCCGTCGAACTTGTCCTCCAGCCACACCGTGGGGTGGGCGGGGGCGGGTCTCTGCTCGTCCGCCTCGTCACGGGTGGTGAGCCGGTTCCAGATGTCACTGGCCGTCTCCTCGGGGCTCGCCAGCATGACTTTCACGGGGATGAACAGTTCTGGCTGGGCGGAGTCCAGCTCATGGCGGGCGGCCAGATCTGCCGCCCGTCCCAGGTCTCCGCAGAGCATCGCCGCCTCCCGCACCTGGTCGGGTTGCTCCTCAAAGGCGGTGGCAATGGCTTCCTCCACCAGGCCTTCCCGTGTACCCACCCGGAGTTCGCCCGTCAGCAGGCGGACCACGTAGCTGCCCTCCAGAGGGGGCAGCTTGGCGAGGCCGTCTTTCAGCGCCGTGGTCTTTTCCACCGGGCCGTGAGCACTGCGCAGCCGGTCAAACAGGCTGGCGATCTCCGCGGCAGGAGCGTGGGACGATGGAAACAACCTGCCCGCTGCCAGGGCCCGGTCCAGCACCAGACGGGCTGTGCGGCCGGTGTCTGCCTGGGAGCGGGAGATCACCCGGTACTCCGCCTCTCTCAGGCCGCTCAGTTCGAGGAGGGCACGCCGGATGACCGACCATCCTGTTTGCAAGGGAGGAAGTTGGAGCACGGGGTCCTCCAGCTGGGCGGAGAACCAGCGCACCGCCCGCGGAAGGTTTCCGCCCGTCTGCTGTTTCAGGTACCCGGCCAGATGAGCACGTTTTTTCAGGCGGGAGCCGTCTGCCGCGACCCGCTCACAGGTCTGCACCCACGCGGCAAAGGAGTCAGGGGGTGCTGTGATCTCCTCCCCGGCGTCCTCGAGCGTTGCTGGCGAAGACTCAGCGTCTGTGCTGGCCGCAGTGCCAGGCAGTGTGAGCTCCAACTGGTCCTCGCTCACCAGAGACCACGCCTCCCAGCCGCGTTCGCGCAGATCGCGGGCGAATTCACTGGTATAGCCGTGGACGGTGTACACTTGACGGGGTTGCACCTCTTCCACCGTTTTGAGCAGTTCCGGGTAGTCGGCGTGGTCGCTCAGGGGGAAGACTTCATCCACCTGGTAGCGGTATTTTGCGCCCGGTGTGAGCGCCCAGCCGCTCAGCATGGCCGTGCGGCACACCCGCAGCTTGCGGATGGCCTGGGACCGCGCCGCGCTGGGCGGCATGATCAGCACATGCCCCGTCGCGGTTGCGGGATCGAACTTTTCATAAGGCGGGAAGTCCGGGAAAAACGGGGCGCAGGCAGCGGTCATCTTCACAATCGAAGGGTGAAGCATCACCGGCAGGCCCGCTCCATGGAAGGCAGAGAGCACTTCCTGTGCTTTGCCCAGGGAGTAGCCCAGCAGCACCGGGATGCCCTGATCCTCCAAGGTCTCCCGTGCCCATTGGATGATGTCTGACAGCACCTGCTCCTGCGGCGGGAAGACATACATAGGCAGGCCAAAGGTGGTCTCCATGATCAATGTGTGCGCTGGCCGGAGTTCGGCAGGCTCGGCCGTCCGGCCGTGCCGGAGCTTGTAGTCCCCAGTGTAAAGCAGCGTGGCACCGTCTTCCTGACGGGTGACGTGCAGCATGGCTGAGCCCAGGATGTGGCCAGCGGGCAGCAGGCGGAGTTCATGGCCTCTTTCAAACACCGCCTCTCCGTAGGCCGGGGCCAGGCTGGCTCCCGCCGTGATCGCTCCATAGCGCTTGTCGATGATCGCATGGGTCACCGGCGAGCAGAGCGTGAACTCGTGGCGGGCGAAGTGATCACTGTGCGCGTGCGAAACAAAGGCCCTACCGACCGGCCGGGGGGGATCCAGCCAGAGGTCCAGGTCCGGCAGGTAGATGCCACCGGTGTGTTGCAGGGCAATGGGGCGTGGGGAGGAGGGCGACACGGAGTTCGTTCGACAACTGGCTACACTCTCATCGCGCAATCTTGGTGTCTCGGCCAGACATAATGTTCAAAAAGACAGTGGAGGCACCCCACGCCGTGGAAACCGACCACGTCTTGAAAGGACGGGGCCTTAGATTCGCTAGCCAAGGTGACGTTTGAATTTTGAAGTTCTTTTCCCTCGCACGTCGTTGACATATCCCATGGCGCTACCTATCGTCCCGCGCATATGAGTTTGCCCAGCCTCATCTCCCACTCCCGCATCATCCTTGCGGCAGGTCTCGGTTTGCTTCTTGCTTCGTGCAGCACCAAGTCGGTGGGCAATGGGGCCACCATAACCAAGGTAAACCCCTACCATTTGAAGGACGTCAACGCCCGTGTGGTGGCGGCGGACCCCTCGATCAACTTTGAGAAGGACTCCATCCTTCACGGTGCCATCTCCCAAGAGGAGCGCATTGCCCGCCAGGGGGACTACTTCACCATCTTCTGGACGGTGGAAGACCGCAGCCAGCCTGTGGTGGTGCGTCTTGAGTACCGCCAGAAAGCCACCGGCCTGACCATCAAGAAGGTGGAGCAGGATGTGGCTGAGATTGGCCGTAACAACGTCACCAAGTTTTCCTTCATCGGTGATGATTATGTGAGCAACGGACCCGTGACCGCGTGGCGTGCCAGCATCGTTCGTGGTTCACAAGTGCTCACGAGTTACAATTCATATCTCTGGGAGTAAGGCTCCCCCTGATGGCGCGTGCTGGAATGAGCACGCGCTTTTTTGCGTTTATCACCCGACTGCGTGACAGACGCGTAACATAGATTAGATTCGAAAACACTTTTTGCACTTCTAAACCCCCTCGTGCCCGTGTCCGCCATGCGATGTCACTACTCTTCCCGCTTGAAACGGGTGGAGCATGCCGTCATTGCCCGCGGTCGCTCGTAGTTGGAGGTTAGCATTTTTATCTTCCAGACTCCTCTCCGTCGTCATGACATCGCCCGCCCCCATTCTTGTTGGAAACATTGGCAACCTCTTTTGGATGCGCGTGGATGGCAAGGGCTCATTCCAGAACAGCGTGCAGGTGAAGCGTTGCTTCCAGACCATGATTGAAAAAGGCACCCGCCATTTTGTCGTGGACCTGGAGCGATGCCCCATCATGGACAGCACCTTTCTGGGGACCCTTACCGGTGCCGCACTCAATCTCCGTGAAATTGGAGATGGTGAAGTATGCATCCTCAACGCAAACGCCCGCAACCGCCAGCTGCTGAGCAGCCTCGGACTTGATCACATTCTCGACGTGGACAACGACGGCTCCCGCCACAAAAATGAGCGGAAGCAAGTGTGTGATGAACTGGGCAAGTGCGGTGAAAACGTCTCCCCTGACAAGGTGGAACAGGCCGAGCACGTGCTTGAGGCTCATGAGGCCCTTACCAAGGCCAATGAGGCCAATGCCAGCCGGTTCAAGGATGTGATCGAGTTCCTTGAAAAAGAGGTCCGGTCTCGTGCCGTCGCTGTGGCCTGATCCCCTTCATTACCCGAGGGAACATTTTCTAAAGTTGCTTTCCCAGGCGGCGTTCCTGCGCTAGCCTGTCTCCCAGCATGAGTTCCGGTTGGATCGCCGCTGTCATCTTCTTCTTGGCTGGAGCGGCAGGGAGCTACGCCCTCTTCCGCTCCTGGCAGCGGGAGCGACGGCTGCGGATGCAGTTTCTCCAAGGCGACCGGGAACGAGCTTCCCGCCGCCGCCGGGTGTTCGAGGTCCTGCACATCTTGGGAGACTCCATTCTGCAGGGGCAGCCCGACACCACGCTGCATCGTCAGATTGCCGAAGGGGCCGTGAAGGTGGTCGAGTCAGAAGGGGCCGCCCTTTACTTGCTGGATGACAAAGGGCTTTCGCTGGTGCCGCGGCACTACACGAAGGAGTGCCCTGCTCTGATTGCCCTCCCAGAGCGCATCGTGACCCAGGCGAAGACGAACGCCGGCACCCTTCCCAGCTACCTCCGTCTGCACAGCGTGGCACCAGGAGAGGGCGTTTTGGGCAATGTGGTGCTGTCGCAAAAGGCGGAGAATGTCCCCGATTTACGGCACCACGAGAAGTTCGATGGCGAGACCAATCCCTTCCAGCAGCATGTGGCGGCTCTCATGGCCCCCCTGCGTCATGGTGGACGTCCACTGGGCGTCCTTGCGGTGGCTTCGGATCGCACCCAGCCTTTCTCCCAGCATCAGCTGGAGATGTTCATCGCCCTGGCGGAGCAGGTGGGATTCACCCTTGGCAACGCCCAGGCCCACCATGAGGCGGGGGCGAAACGGCAGCTCGAAGCTGAGCTCAGCAATGCGCGGGAGATTCAGAGCATTCTGCTCCCAGAGAAGGCACCGGAGATGCCGGGCTTTTCCATTGCTGCACGGAACGTGCCGGCGCGCATGGTGAGTGGCGACTACTTTGACTATGTGCCGGTGAGCCAGACCCATCTGGGCGTGGCCATTGCTGATGTCTGTGGCAAGGGGATCCCGGCGTCGCTGATCACGGCCATGTGCCGCAGCGTGCTGCGCTCCAATGCCCGCGAGACCTTCAGCCCTACAGCGGTGCTTTCTGCGGTGAACCGGAACCTGTTTCCGGACATCCGCGAGGACATGTTCATCACGGTGGGCTACCTGGTCCTGCAAAAGGACGGCGCGAGCGTCTCCTTTGCCCGGGCTGGTCATACCAACCCGCTCGTCTGGCGCAAGGCCACCGGTCAGGTGGACGAGATCAAGGCACCGGGACTCGCCGTTGGCGTGGACAAAGGGGAGGTCTTTGACCGCATCACCCGTGACGTCTCCATCGCCATGGAGAGTGGAGACATCCTCCTCCTCTACACAGACGGGGTGGATGAGGCCACCGATCACAAAGGCCTGCTGTTTGGGGTGGAGCGCATCAAGGAAACGCTGGCGGAAGCCGCTCCCGATGGCCCCCAGGCCGTGGTCAATCTGCTCTGTGACACCGTGAACCGCTTCAAAGGCGGCGAGCCTCAGGCGGATGACATCACCATCGTGACGGTGGCGAGGAAGTAGCCGGGCCCCACAGGCGCATGGGTGTCACGGTACGTGTCAGGCGTGCCCAAATTGCTCCTTTGAGGTTCGCGAGTTCAACGGACCAGGGAGCGGCGGTCTATGCTTCCACAAATCCACCACCCACCCACCCGCTCGCGCCCTACTTTCCTGAACCCACGCAATAGAGCGTCTGGTTGGAACGCAGGAACAGACACCCGTCACTCACGGCCGGGGTCGCGTTGAAGTCCGTGTCGTCTCCGGCGATGACATTGGTGGCCAGCAGTTCAAACTGAGGTTTGGCAGCGAGCACAAAGGTGCCCTGCCTCCGGCTCACGGCAAAGATCTTGTCGCCCACCAGGATCGGAGAGGCATAGAACGGCTTGCCGCGACCCCGGCCAGCGCTGCCGCCACCCACCCGCTCGCGATAGACTTCAGCGCCTGTTTTAGCATCGGCACACCAGGCAAACCCCTGGTCATTCACCACATAGAGGTGCCCATGGTACAACACGGGAGTGGGCACATAGCTGGAACTGTTGTCCCGCCACAGGATGCCTGATTCAGCCACTGCTCCCTTGCTGCCCGCCTGCACCGCCACCCGTCCGGTCCCGGGGAACCCGCCGAAGACATAGACCGTCTCGTCCTGCATGAGGGGGTCTGGCGAGATGTTGCCCGTCAGTCCGGTCTCGGCATACCACCGGAGCTTGCCGGAAGCCGGGTTCATGCCCCACAGCTCGCCCGGCGCGGCGAAGAGCAGATCCTCTTTGCCATCTTTGCGCTTCAAGACTTGAGGCGAGCTGAACGCGAGATCCAGCAGGGAAGACTCCTGACGCCAGGCTTGTTTGCCGGTCGTTTTGTCGAACGCCACCAGGGCCTGCCCTTCATCGGAGGCATTGACGATCAGCAGATTCTGCCAGAGCAGAGGCGACCCACCCGCCCCCCAGCGGCGCTGATTGGATTCCTTGCCCGTATCGGCACGCCAGAGTTCCCTGCCAGTGAAGTCCAGCGCCACCACTCCCCCTTTGCCAAAGTGCACGTAGAGAGCTTTGCCATCGGTCACCGGCGTGCTGCTGGTGTAGCCATGCTCACGGATCATGCCCTGCCACGGATCGTCCGGGTGTGGGGCCGGGTAGTCCTTCTGCCACAGCTTTTTGCCAGTGTTACGGTCCACGGCGAGGACGTGGCGTACCAAACTGGACACATCCCCGCTTTCCTCCTGACCGGAGAAACAGGTCACAAAGACGGTGTCTCCCCAGATTACAGGACTCGATGCACCCGGGCCGGGGAGGTCGAGTTTCCACCGTAGGTTCTCGCTGGCGCTCCAGGTGGAGGGCACTTTGGGATCCTGGCTCACGGCATCCCTGTTGGGGCCGCGGAACTGGGGCCAGTTGGCAGAGGCTTGCGAAGCAGTGACCCCTGTGATGGCCGAGATCGAGATCCAGCAGGCGAAGAGACGGGCAACGTTCGGTTTCATGGCAGGAGAGGGGGACTGGTCGCAGCGGACCAAGTCAGGTTGGGGGATGGAACCCGGCCAGTCGCACATGGTTGCAGCCGCCACAGCGTACACTTGCGTCGCTTGGAGAAAACTGCTGTAAAGTAGGCGTACCTCTCACCGTCATGCGCTCCAGATCCCTCTCCTCCCGCAAGTCCGTCGCGTTTCTGCTGGCAGGTTTCACCTCATGCCTGGCCCTGCCGGGGATACTGGATGCGGCAGAGCTCCGCGTGGGGGCGGCCCAGATCAAGATCACGCCCCCTGATGGCATCCCCATGGCGGGATACTACAATGAACGCGGTTCAGAGGGGGTGCTGGATGACCTCTTTGCCCGGGCACTGGTGTTTGAGAAAGACGGCACGAAGGCCGCGATGGTCACTTTGGATTTGATCACCACTTCTGCCCCCATGGTGGAAGCCACTCGCAAGGCGGTACAGGAGCAAACGGGGATTCCGACGGAGCATGTGCTGATCACAGCATCCCACACCCATACCGCTCCCATCATCACCGGCAGGGGGCCGCGTGACAACGTCTTCGGTGGGGGCAAAGACATCACCCGCCAGTACAATGCCACTCTGCCTGGGCTCATTGCGGAATGCGTGGAGCAAGCCCAGGTGCGCCTCGCTCCCGCTGCCATTTCCCTGGGCCGGGCGACGGAGAAGAACCTCGCCTTCAACCGCCGCTTCTTCCTCAAGGACGGCTCGGTGGCCTGGAATCCGCGCAAACTGGACCCGAACATCGTGGAGCCCGCCGGGCCGGTGGATCCAGAAGTGTTGGTGCTGGCGGTGAACGACCCCAAGGGCAAGCCGCTCGCCACGCTGGTGAATTTCGCCCTGCATCCTGACACCGTGGGCGGGAGCCGGATCTCGGCGGACTATCCTGGCGTGATGGCCGGACTGGTGGGTGCCTGGCGCGGCGGAGAGAGCGTGACCCTCTTTGCCAACGGAGCCTGTGGGAACATCAACCATCGGGATGTGAACTGGGAGGCTCCTCAGAAAGGTCCGGGCGAGGCCACACGCATCGGCACCATTCTGGCGGCCAGTGTGTTCAAGGCCGCGCGTGAGCTCAAGCCCGCCAGTGGCGATCAGCTTCGGGTCGCCCGTGAAGTGGTGAAACTTCCTTTGCCAGCGATCACACCGGAGCAGGTGCAGAAAGCCACGGCCATCATGCAGGAGGTGATTTCTGGCGAAAAGAAACCAGCATTCCTTGATCAGGTGGATGCCTTCAAGGTGGTGGATGTGGAGGGGCGCAAGGGGGCGCCCTGGGAGGTGGAGGTGCAGGTCATCACCCTTGGGAATGAGGTGGCCGTCGTCAGCCTGCCGGGGGAGATTTTTGTGGAGCTGGGGCTGGATATCAAAAAGCTGTCTCCTTTCAAGCACACGTTCATCGCGGAGCTGGCCAATGGTTCCATTGGCTACATCCCCACCAAGCGCGCTTATGGCCAGGGGGCGTATGAAGTTGTCAGCGCCCGTTGTGCTGCGGGCTCAGGGGAAATTTTGGTGGAGGCGGCAGCAAGACTCTTGCAGAAGCTCAAGGCCGCAAAGTAAGATTCAGTGGTGATGGCTGGGGCAGCAGGGTGACCCGCCGCTCTGGCCGGTTTGATATCATGCGTCCAGTCATTTTTACCGCGGGCTTGGGGGACGTTATTCGGTCCTGCTATTTGACCCGCAGCCTCCAGCATCTGGAGGAGGCTGCCAGTCCCGTGCCGGTGGTGGTGGCATCACACAATCCGTTTTCGATGGAGCTCTTCCGCTACCACCGGAACGCCGCGCAGTTTGTTCTCTATGATCTGGGGCACAAGTACCAGGAGTTGCTGGGCATGGGGCTCTCTGCCCGCGAGATCAATGAGGATCTCTGCCGATTCGCCGGGGTGGATCATGCCAGCCTCGTGCGGGGGCCTGCTGATCCCGGCTACCAGCCCACGTTTGATGCACCGGACAATGTGGCCTCCACCGGCCACATTGTCTTCCAGCCTTTTGCAGGAAACAATCGCTACCGCGGGCTTCCCGTCGCGCTGGTGGAGCGCATCGTCCAGGTGTTGCGAGAGCAGCCCTGCCCCGTCTTCCTGGTCACCCGCAGTTATCTTCGTGGGACCGCCAGACCCGGAGTCCTGCACGGGACCGAGGACGGCCACCAGTGGGCCGGAGACAACATCACGGTGCTCGACAGCCTCTCCACACCGGCGACGCTCAATCTGGTGAAATCCAGCCGTGCCCTGGTCGGCAGCTTCTCCAGTCTGGTGCAGGCAGCCTGGTTTGAGGACAAACCCGTGGCCACCTTCTACCCGGCAGACTGCAGGGATGCATGCGGAGACCCACCCTCTCCGTATGCCTTTGGGATGGATCGCGCTGATTGCCAGGGACGCAGCTTTTCCGAGGCAGATGTGGATGAACTGCGTACGTTTCTGGCACGCTGGCACTGATCTGTTCTCCTGAGCCGGCTTCCTTCCCTTCCCCCATGCTTGAAAGGTCCGCCCTCCAGCCAGACCTCGCCCGGGCCACCCGGGCTACGACCGCCTTTGCTGGCGCGTTGATCGTCTGTGCGCTCAGTGGAGCGCCCGTGGCCGCTCAATACGCGGCCACCGCTGCGCTGGGGCTGAGCATGCCCCAGTTGCGCGGGGCTTACCCCCAGCGGGTGCTGGTGATGGCGGTGATGATCAGTGTCATCTCGGGGGCCGCCTTTCTGGGCGGGCTGGCCGCTCACCATCTTCCGGCAGCGGTGGCGGGCATCGGGCTGCTGGCCTTGCTGAGCGGGGTCTGGCGTCATGTGAGCGCGGACTACGGGCCTCCTCTGGGGGTTGATTCGGCGTTGCTCTTTCTCCTGGCATTGGAAGGGCCTTCCCACGGGGCGAGCGCGGGACAGGTGGCTTTGTGGACGGCGTTGGGCGGCATGGGGGCGGCAGTGCTTCAACTTGGGCTGTGGGCATTCCGTCCGCAGCATCCGCTGCGCCATGCCGTGGCCGATGCCTGGGTGGCGGCGTCAGACCTTTATCTGGCGTTGATCCAGACCGGCCGGGGCGAGGGGAACGGCTGGACGATGAAACAACGTGCGCTGCGGGACACGCTGGACCGGGCCACGGCAGCCCTGAACTCCGCCCGCAGTCGCAACAGCCCGGTGTTGATCGGCCACCTGGAGCAGATGGTGCACGAGGCGGCCCACCTTGCCATGCAGGCCGCCGCGTGGCACACCCTGTCTGAAAGCCGGATCGCTGCGACGGGCCCGGCGGCCGAGCCCGCCCGGCGCAGGGCCGCGAGAGAGGCGGTGCTCAACGAGCTGGCAAATCTCGGCCGGTCGGTGGCCATCACCTTGATCACGCATCAGGAACGGAACCTCGCCGCCACCCGGGCCCGCATCCAGACCTGCCGGCATCTTATGGAAGTCATGGCACTTGAGGATGAGGAAGGGCGGGCTCCGGTTGCAATCAGCCCCCACCGCCGGCTTTTTGAGGTCATGGGCCGTCAGCTCAACTCTCTGGTGACCTCCCTGGCACCCACGGTCGGGCATTCTGACATCCCCGCCACCATTCCCCAGCACCTCCCGGATCTGAGCCGCGCTTCCATGCCGGCCATTGCATCCTGGCTGAACTCCGTGCCCTTTCCAGATCCGGCCCTTGTCCGTTATGCGTTGCGCATGGCCCTGCTCACCACACTGGCGGTGGCTGCCTACCTGCACTGGGCGGTGCCCCGTGGGTACTGGATGGCCTTTGCCATCATCGTCGTGCTGCAACCCGACTATGGGGCGACCCGTCAGCGCGCATTTCAACGCGTGACCGGCACTGTGGCCGGGGCCTTGCTCGGCAGCGCCACGCTGTTCATGCCGCTGCCCCACTGGCTGCTGGCGGGGCTGACCATCTCCGCCGCCTTCACCTTCGCTTATTTCCTGAAGCGCTGCTACGGCCTCGCCGTGTTCTTTGTCACCATCATGATCGTGCTCCTGACGGAGCTGCATGTGCCGGTGCATCTGGACTTTACGATAGGCCGGTTGCTCTCGAACCTGGCCGGGGCCGTCCTGGCTCTGGTGGCGGCGGCCTGGTTCTGGCCGGTTTCCGAGCGGTCCCGGTTCCCCGGCCTCATGGCCGCCGCGATCCGGGCGAACGGGGTGTACTTTGATGAAGTGGCCCGTGAATTTAGTGCCCGCGGGACTTTTCACCAGCGCATCGTCCGCGCCAAGCAGGTGGCGGAACGTGAGGCAAGTCGTGCGGCGGCCAGTTTGCAGCGTCTGCTGGCGGAGCCCGGCGGTGATCCCGCTGACGCCCCTGCCACAGGGGTGGTGACCGCCAACGACCGTGTCACCCGCGCCATCAGTGCCCTCGCCATCCAGATGGAGGCGGGGCTCGCGCCTGATGCATCGGATCCCGCCGCGGTGGTGGCCGAGACCAAAGGGCTGCTGGAAAACGTGGCCGTGGCCGTGGAAAGCGGCAGCGGGCTGGCAGAGAGCAGCGTACCCGGAATACGTCAAGAGTGTTGGCATCCGCTGCTGGCCGTGCTTACGGAAGTGCGGGCGCTGGAGCTGGTGGCAAGGGGGTAGGGTGCGTTGGTGCGTTGGTGCGTTGGTGCGTTGGTGCGTTGGTGCGTTGGTGCGTTGGTGCGTTGGTGCGTTGGTGCGTTGGTGCGTTGGTGCGTTGGTGCGTTGGTGCGTTGGTGCGTTGGTGCGTTGGTGCGTTGGTGCGTTGGTGCGTTGGTGCGTTGGTGCGTTGGTGCGTTGGTGCGTTGGTGCGTTGGTGCGTTGGTGCGTTGGTGCGTTGGTGCGTTGGTGCGTTGGTGCGTTGGTGCGTTGGTGCGTTTTTTGGGGTCGAGTTAGCTCATGAACCCGGAGGGTTCGGGGTGAGGAGGGCGCAGTGTGGTGAATACGGTAGTTTTTCACGGAGCATTGGCTCATGAACCCATGCGAGTTCCGGAGGCCGACAAGTCTGACTTGGTTCCAAGAACATCCTGCTCCTGGATGCGGAGCATCCTTGGAGTTGCGTGCGCGACCGCCGCTTTGGCGCGCCTTGTGAGTTCCTCGTACCGGAGCATGGAAGCAGCGGGATGGCGCATCCAAAACCGCGACCGCCGCGGACGACCATTTTGTCTCCAGGCAGCCCCTGTCTCTGGCGCGTTTCCGTCGTCGGCTGGCGAAAGCGGTGTCAAGCCACCGACACTCCAAGACGTTGGCGCGAGTTTGGAAGGGCCGGGGTGTGCACGCCATGCTGGGTAGTTGAGGGGAACTGCGCTGCGCTGCTGCTCAAGTCTTCAGACAAGAGCCCATCTCCAGAGCCGCGAAAGCGGCGCTTCACGCACGCACTCCACAGTCCCGCATGCGGGACCACGTGTTGGTTGTTTTCAGGAGGTGTTTCGCGGAAATTGCCTGTGATACCGGAGGAAATATTTGCAAAAACAACCTCCTTCCCCAACTACTTCTCCCTCCCCAGCAACAACCGCAAGCTGTTCAGGCACACCACCACGGTGCTGCCCTCATGCGCCAGCACCCCCAGCGTCAGCGGCAGCCAGCCAAGAATGGAGGCCAGCGAAGCCAGGGCGATCGCGCCCAAGGAAATAACCAAGTTCTGCTTGATGACGCGCCGGGCCTTGAGGCTCAGCTCCCGGGCCGTCAGGAGTTTTTCAATGCGGTCCTGCATGAGCACCACGTCGCTCTGCTCCAGTGCGGCATCGGAGCCGCGTGCACCCATGGCCACGCTGACGTACGCTGCCGCCAGACTGGGGGCGTCGTTCACGCCGTCGCCCACCATGGCCACCTTCTCACCGGCATCGGTCATGGCCTTGATGGCGGCGACTTTGTCCTCCGGCTTCAGGCCGGCGCGCACTTCATCCAGGCCGATGTCTTTGGCCACCTGCTCGGCGGCAGCACGCCGGTCGCCCGTGAGCATGATGGTGCGCACCCCCTCGGCATGCAGGCGTTCCAGCACGCCTTTGCTGCCCTGCCGGATGGTGTCCTGCAGAAGGATCCGGCCCACGCCCTGAGGGCTGAGCACCCATACTTCGGAGTAACCCAGCGGGGTGTCTGGGATCTTGTCCAGCCATTGGGCAAAATCGCCCTGCTCCATGAGCTCGCGCCGACCCACATAGCAGATCTCTCCGTTGACCCGGCCACGCAGGCCCGCTCCGGTGAGCCGCTGGAATTCTGTGACTGGATAAGGCTCCAAGCCCAGGCTCTTGCCATGCGTGGTGATGGCGCGGGAAATGGGATGGTTTGACTGGCCGTCCAGGGTGAAGGCAAGGCGGGCCACCTCCGTCTCACGACCAGGTGGGAAGCTCTCCACGTTGGTCACGCGGAGTTCGCCCTCTGTGAGCGTTCCCGTCTTGTCCATGGCCACCACATTCACCTCAGCCAGTTTCTCGATGGCGGCGCCTCCGCGGAAGAGGATGCCATGGCGGGCACCCCAGGCGATCGCGGCCAGGATGGCAGAGGGAATGCTCAACGCCAGGGCGCAGGGGGACATCACCACCAGCAGGGTCATGGCCCGGTAGAAGGCGGACTTCTCTTCGCCAATATTCTGGAAAGGAGGTTTACCCATTCCCAGCCACCAGATGAAGAACATCGTCGCGGTAATGCCCATCACCAGCCAGGTGTAGCGGGTGCCGAATTTGTCCGTAAAACGCTCGCTGGGTGCGCGCAGATGCTGGGCGTGCTGGATGAGGGCGATGATTTTTTGGAGGGAACTCTGCTCCGCACGCCGCTCCACCTTCACCTTTACCACACCCCAGAGGTTCAGAGTCCCGCTGTACACTTGAGCGCCCTTCTGCTTGCCGACCGGCACGGATTCACCGGTAAGGTTGGATTCGTCTGCAGCGGTTTCGCCTTCCTGAACGGAGCCATCCACGGCGAAGAGTTCATCGGGCCGCACTTGGAGCACCTCGCCAGGTTGAAGGGAGGCCACTGGGCGATCTTCCGTCTTGCCATCGGGCAGAACCACGCGCGCCATCTTGGGGGCAGCTTTGGTCAGCGCGTTGATCTCCCGGTGCGTGCGATGCAGCGCGTAGTGCTCCAGTGCGCCAGAAAGGGAGAACAGGAAGAGCAGCAGTGCCCCCTCATGCCAGGCACCAATCGCCATGGCCCCCACGGCCACGGCCAGCATGAGGAAATGGATGTCGAGCTGCCCCTTGAGGACTTTGCCGGAGGCATCCTTGGCGGCGTCCCAGCCACCGGCCAGGATCGACACGAAATAACAAGCGATCCAGAAAGCCCTGGGTACGCCGGTATGCTCCAGAGTCCAACCCGCGACCAGTGCCACACCGCAGATGCCGGCCTGCCACGCCAGGGCCTGCCACTCCTCGCGGCTGTGGTCTTCCAGCTCATCGGGCTCCGGCCAGGAGAACTCGCGCCACTTCCAGAATCTTGGTGCGGTGGGGCAGCTGGGCTTTTCAATAAGCACCGCATCATCCGGCAGATGGCGCACCTGGAGGGAGAAGGAGCGACCGGGCGGCAGGGTGCCGTTGGGTTCGCCATGGGCAGACCACTGGGCATCCAGCTCCCGGAGCACTTCGTTCAGCCGGTCCGTCAGGGCCGCCGTATCCACGGTGCCCAGGGTGGCCAGGCTCACCTTGCGCTGTTCTGGATGAAGCAGGATGGCCTCCACTCCATGCTCGTTGGCGAGAAACTCTGCCAGACCGTCCATCCAGGTGACGGGCGGGAGCGTGGAGGGGGAGGCGTCGGACATGGACGGGTGAAAATGCACGGGCTTCAGAGGATTGGCAACCTCAAGGCCCCGGCAGAGCTGCTTACGCGTCTGCCGCTTGATCTGCGGCACTCGTGAATCAGCGAATCGCCTCGATCTTGAGGCTCTTCCCTTTCTCACGGGATTGACTGCCCAGTTCGAAGCGCAGCAGTCTGCATGAAACCTGACGTGGATCCTGCTCGGAAATCTTGAATGATGACTTGGCTCGCAAAGTGATCCGTTGATCGGTATTCCGCAGAGGTGGGAAGATGCTGAGAGTTTGAACGCCGCAGCGCAACTTCACCTCACCCAATGAAGCTCCTTCTGCAAAGATCTCAACGATCTGCTGCTGGACGTTTGACCAAGCAGGGAATTGAAGCGTGAGGTGAAGGGACGGCTGTTTCAGCGTCGCGGGAATAAAAAGGGACGCGGTGTCGTGGAGCCAGCCGTCTTCTGCAATGCCCTCGGGCAACCATGGGTGAAGCCTGTCCCGCTGGACGTTCTGTGAAAAGTCGAGGCCGGATCCGCGTTGGGCCAGAAGGAGCCTGTGGGCGACGCGGTAGAATCTGCGCAGCCTCCACGCAAAGCGGAAGCAGCGGTATCCTGCAAGCTGGCGTGCGAGCTTCTGTTGTTTCACAAAACCGCCTGGGACGGGGGGAAAAGGGGACAGGGCCAGCGCTGCCTGAGCCCGGGGGTTTTGGACGGTTGGATCGGTGTCAAACTTGCTATGATTGCCCTGGAACTCCTGCCGGTGGCCGGCTGTCTCCCGGTAGAAGTACTGGCAGCCACATAGCACAGAGAGGGGGAAGCTGCTTGCGAATGAATTGCTGCACGCGTAGCGGAACTGGCGGCAGAGATCATAAAACCGCAGGAGAAACAGACTGTCGTACAGATGTCCGCAGGACACGACTTGCAGGCCGCGCGATTCATAGATCGTGTGCTTGTGCTGCTGATAGTCCGCCCAGTACAGGTTTACCACCACTGGATGGTATTCTTGCGGCAGGGCACTCAACCAGTCTGCAAATTCGTCGTGGTCAAAGTCCCTCCGGATGGTTTTGGTCGATTTGTGAGGGAAGACAATGGTTCCCCGCCTGGGTCCGGTGCCACGGCCATGTTTGCGATGGTAGAGGCGTATGGCGTACAGAAGGGGAAAACCGATGGGGTAAGCTGCTGGCATACCGGCAGCTTCATAGGTCTTGGCGCGTTCCGGGGTGGTGGACAGGAACACAGGGAGGCCATCCACGATGTCCCTCTGGTGAATCGTATCCACTTCATAGGGCACAAAGTGCTCCACAGCGAAGGGCAGGGGCGAGCCCTTCGGCAGGCCCGCGTATTCCCTGATGATGTCACCGATGCCGTAGAACGAGTTCCCGACGTTGTACTCCAGCGGGGTCGTTTCGGGTGGTTTGCAAATGAGTTCCGGCCGGTCCTGCAAGTACAGAAACTCGAAGCTGTTCTGAGAAGGGGTCATTTGAAGACGGGAGACTAGCTGGCTTGGAGCTCCGGCCTGTCTTCGTAGTGTTGGTTCCATGCGGCGGCATGCTCCCGGCCCATCAGAGTTCCATCGATGTCGCAACCTGAGCAGGGCTGGTGCGAACGGTCTCCAGCGAGCAGAGCCTTGCGGACCTTGTCCATGTGATGGCTGGACCAGATATCCAGCAGACCTCTTGCTCCTACTGTTCCGCAGGCGGAGACTTTGCCCCAGTCATTGCAGCAGAGGAGAACTGTGCCGTCATACTCCACGAAGAGGCTGTAATGTGGGTAGTAGCAGGCGTGGCTTTTCGGGGCGGTCAGCTTTTCCCTGCCCAGATAGCTGAGATCCACAGTGCCCGCGCGGTTGGAGAGTGTCAGGCCGTGATGTTCCTCTGGAGACTTGTAGCGGATCCGGAGCAGCATCTGGTCCGGCCGCAACTGCGCTTCCGCCCTGAGGGAGTCAAACTTCAGGAGCTGACTTTCATTGTCATACAGGCTCAGGACAAGGACATGCAGGCCTGCGTCAAAAAGGTCACGGGCCAATCCTGCTGTTAGCCGGTCCCCGTTGGAAACCATTTCAATGCGGGCATGGGGCAGCACTCGATGGATGGTACCGACGATTTCACGTATCCTTGGATGCAGCAGGGGTTCGCCGAAGCCCGAGAGGCTTACGGTGCCCTTCCAGCCGGCTTGCGCAAGTTCATCGAGCATGCCGTGGAGAAGCGCATCGCTCATATGCTCGTTCACATTGGGAAAGAACGATGCGTCTGAGCGGGGGCAGAACCGGCACTTTCTATTGCAAAGACCTGTCAGGCTCAGTTCCAGTTTGGCAAACAATGGCACCCTGGTCCGCGCGTCGTGCTGCAACTGGCTCGCGAAGATGGTCTCCTTTCGCTGAATGTTGGGATCAATGCCGCGCGCATCAGTGCTAAGCACCCCTTTTACTTGGGAGGGATTTACAGAGGTGGGGTTCACGGAGCTGGCTTTGAGAGGGGCAGGGTCATGGTGGCGAACTCCCGGTGCCAGACATCGGCGTAACCGCATTCCGCGTAATCCTGGAACCAGGGGCCGCCGCTGGTGAAATGCAGGCATGACAGCTCGCTCTCCGGCAGGGGAGGGTCGTAGTCCACGAGGTGGTTCCACCGGTGGGGAATCTCCCCTATCAGGTGCTCTCCCTCCAGCCAGTGGAATCGATGAAGATCCAGGCCTGACGCCTGGTTGACGTACTCAGGGGTCAGGGCCGTGCAGCGTGCGCAGTTCATGAGCATCACGCTGCTCCAGTTCTTCTTGGGATAGGTTGATTGGGGCTGTCCGAGGAACTTGGTTGTTTCCCGAGGCCGATGGTCATGCTTCACGACCTGCACCGCAAACGATTCGTCCCGCAGCGCCCAGAGTCGGGCAATGTCATCCAGCACCAGGGTATCGCAGTCAACAAAGACGGCCCAGCCCTGGTAGTCACACAGCCAGGGAACGAGGAAACGCGAAAAAGAGAATTCGGTGGACTGTCTGGCGTCCTGGGGGCGGGTGAACACGCCCTGCAGGTGCTGCAACGAAACCGGGGCGATGGAAACTGGCCTGGATGACCGGGAGGAAATCGTATGGGCGGAGACGTGCCATGCAACCGTCTCGCGTGAATCATAGCCAACGAACACTCGGATCACAATGACAGGCAGGTGGGCGGTATGGGCTCTTGGAGGAAGCCGCAACACGCAGCGGAGTGGTCGCCGCTGGCGTGCAGATGGCTTTTGCAGTATGAAGATGGATAGTCTAAAGGCAAACGTGTCATGAGGGAAATATTCGCAAAGCTGGCGGAGGCTGAGGTTCACCTGGAGCCTTTTCCGCATGTCATCATCGAAGACGTGCTCGACGCGCAAACTTGCGCAGCCCTGCTGCGCGAGATGCCCCCCATGGAGGTGCTGACACGTGGCGAGGCACCCCGGAGCAATCATCGGTTTTCGCTTTCTGCTGCTACAGCGCTGGAAGACCCTCGTGTCTCTGCTGTGTGGAAGGAATTGATGCGTGAAGGAATTTCCCAAGAATTTCTTCAAGCGGTCATTCAGAAGTTTTCCAGCCACATCCGCCGTGAACATCCTCATTTCGAGACATCGTTTGGGCCCTTGGAGAATCTGGAAGTCATCCACCGCCGGCACAAGGACCGCCCTATTCATGCTGTGGGTTTGGATGTGCAGATCGCCGTGAACACTCCAGCCCTTTCTCCCGGGACCACGGTGCGGGGCGGTCACATCGACAAGCCAGACAAGATCTTCACGGGCTTGCTCTACCTCCGGCATCAGGAGGATGAGTCCACCGGGGCGGACTTGGAGTTCCATGAGATTCTGCCTGGAGAAGTCGTTTTTGGCCGCAGTTACTCGCTGCCTGGCAGCCGGGTTCGCACGGTCCGGACCGTTCCGTATCGGAACAACACGCTGGTTTTGTTTCTCAATACCCCTCGTTCCGTCCATGGAGTGACGGCTCGCAGCATAGCGGCCTGGCCCCGCTATCACATCAACATCGTGGGGGAGATGAGGGAACCAGTCTTCACGGTGAAGCTGGATTCTACGGTTGAACCCCCGCCTTCATCGGCCTCCGCTCCGCCTCCCAGGTTGAAGATGGAGCCCTTGTTCGCCCGGTGCGTCGGCGTGGGGCCGCTTGAGCCGCACCCCTTTCCCATGGTGGTGCTGGAGAAAGCGCTTCCAGAGAGCCTGTATCGTGAACTCGAATTGGCGCTACCCAAATGTTTGAAGGAATCCGCGATGATGCGGATCTTTGAACCGGGCCTGAATGCCAACCACTACCCAATGGGGAAGACAGCGACGCTCCAGCATTCTCTGCCGGACAACACCAAAGCTGCCCGCACAGCCCGCGACCTTCTAGCGGACCCCGAATTGCCGCAAGTCTGGCGGGACTTTATCGAAGCCAATCTCAGCCAGGAAGCGCTGTCCGCCTGCCTACAGAGATTTGGAGCGGCAATACTCCAGGAGTATCCAGACTTCGAGCGACGCTTCGGGCCGTTGAGCAGCCTCCGGGCCCGGCGCAGGGGCATTGATCCTGCTGGACCCGGCGACGTGGAACTGGATGTCCTCGTCGGAGCGCAGACCGCAGTGGCGGGTGAGGCTTGCGCTCAGCGGGGGGCGCACCTCAAAAAGAACAACAAGGTGATTGAATGCTACCTCTATTTCCGGCCAGATGAAGACGATGGGCAGGACGGTGCGCATGAGTTCTTTGCCATCAAAGAGCCGGGTTCGCTGACGTTTGGTGCGGGCTGGCAGGTGGACCGAGACAAAGTGAAGGTGGCCCGCTCGGTCCCATCCCGCGGAAACACGATGGTGGCCTGGGTAAATACTGCGCGGTCCATCCAGCAGGTGGCTCCCAGAAACCCCACGCCTTTTGCCCTGCCTTTTGTTGAATTGCTGGTTCAACTGCCGGAGCCGCTTTTCGAGGTGGACCGTCTTCCCGCCCTTGTTGATGGAGGGGTGCCCGAGGAGGCTATGGGAACGCAGCAGCCCCCGGACAAGGACACCCAATTCAAATCCGGCTGGCATTCGCCAGAGCGCGATGGTGGTGGGCTCTTCCAGTGGATGGGGCCGGGCACACCTTCCGTCATTGAGGTGCCCTGGCCTCATTCGCCGGGGCCGGGGTTGCTTCAGCTCGACATCCGCCATGCCCTGACGCCGGAGGCTGCCTCCTCCTTGGACGTCCAGGTCAACGGGGAAAGGGTCCCGATGAAGCTTCGCCCGCAGGAGAACGGGCTTCGCGCCGAGGGGAAAATCATTTCGAGCGTGCTGCAAAATCAAAAGCTTGAAAACAGGGCCGTCATTGAACTCAGGCTGCCGGAGTTGGGCCGCCCCTCCGACGTCAACCCAAGCAGTGCCGATTCCAGGCTTGTCGGCCTGGCCATTGGGAAAGTCTCGCTGACGCCGGACGCGTCTGCGATCAAACAGGGCAAGGACATGGCCATGCGGGAGTTCTTGTTTGAAATTCCGCTCTTGGGGCTTGGGGAAAACGCTTTCGAGGGGGAGGGACTGTCATGGTTCCGCTGGGCGAGTGCGAGCCAGGATTGGTGGATTGACGTCCACCGCCATGCGGACGGTGGGGCCCGTTTGCTCTGTCGGCTCACGGCTTTTGGTTCTGACAAAGACACGTTGCCTCTGCAAGTGGTTGCCAATGGTCACACGCTGGCACTGAGTTACAAAGGAGAAGGGGGAGTGACCACGCTGGAGGGGCATATTCCCACGCAGCTTCTCGCAAAACGGCCAGGGAGTCTTCAATTGAAGTTTCACACGCGAGGGAAGTCTCCCCGGAGCGCCGCAGCAGGTGCCTGTTCGCGTGGGTTTTGGCAAAGCCTGAAACGCGGGTTCAGGCGGTGAGTTACGTCGGCCCGGACAAGGATGGGGGGCCTCCGGGCTCCGGGGAGTCTCCGTCGGGCGGAGCCGCAGTGCTCGAACGGCGTTCCGCCGTTTCCTTCGACTTTTCCCCGGAATCGGTTACGCTGCGTGTCCGGCATCTTTCTTGCCAGCGTCTATTTGCCCATCCCTGCCATGTCTGCCACGCCCACCCCTCTGCCTTCGCTCCTCGGCCTCCAAACGGCCGAGCTGGGCGCGATTTTGACAGAGCTGGGGGAAAAGCCCTACCGGGTGAAACAGGTGCAGGAATGGGTGTTCCAGAAGCGGGTGGAGTCGTTCGATGCCATGTCGAACCTTTCGAAACCGTTGCAGGAGGCGCTGGCCACCCGACTCACGCTCCGTAGCATGACCTACGCCCGGGTGGAAGGCTCGGAGGACACCACGCGGAAGTTCCTTTTCAAGCTATACGACGGTCGCTTCATCGAGACGGTGCTCATCCCCGCCTCGCCCTCGCTCTATGGCGAGCGGTCTGACCGGCGCACGCTGTGCGTCTCCTCCCAGGTGGGCTGTGCTTATGACTGCAAGTTCTGCGCGAGCGGTCTGGCCGGTTTTACCCGGAACCTGACCGCCGGGGAGATCGTGGAGCAGATCCTGCAAGTCGAGAAGCTGGCTGGGGCACGGGTGGACAACCTGGTTTTCATGGGCATGGGCGAGCCTCTGGCCAACCTCACCAACGTGATGCGCGCCATCGAGGTGCTGAACGCCCAGTGGGGCGTGAACATCGGGGCCCGACACATGACCGTGAGCACCAGCGGACTGGCCCCGCAGATCCACAAGCTGGCGGATTTCCCGCTACAGGTGCGCCTGGCCATCTCCCTGCATGGGGCGAGCAACGAGGTGCGCAACCAAATCATGCCCGTGAATCGCAAGTACCCGCTGGAGGAGCTCTTCCCCGCGCTGGAGTACTGGAACTCGAAGAAGAAGCAACGGCTCACCTTTGAGTTCATCCTCATCGACGGGGTGAACGATTCTCTTGAACAAGCGCGCCTGCTGGGTGAGCACGCCTCACGTCTGGACGCGAAGGTCAACCTCATCCCCTACAACACCGTCGAGGGCCTGCAATGGAAGCGGCCGAGCGAACGTCGCCAGGACACCTTCCGCGATATCGTGGCCTCTCATGATGTGATGACCACGCTGCGCCGCGAAAAGGGGCATGACATCGCCGCCGCCTGCGGGCAGCTCCGCCTGAAACAGGAGACGGAGGAGGGCATCATCACCAGCCCTGTGCCGGAGAAGCGGAAGACGATTTCGTCGGGGGCTTAGACCGGTGCGACACCAGGGCATTTGCTCTGTGGTGCATCAAATCGGGTCCCACCCGGTTGAAGAAGGCCATGTGAGATGACGTAGTGCCCATGTGGCGGCGTGCCACACGGTCCTGTCGATCCTCAGCTTCCGCAACCTATGAAACAACCACGGTTCCTCCTGGCCCTGCTACCGCTTGCCCTCCTCGCCGCACCTCTGCGTGCCCAGTCGCCTGCCGCTGACGCCGACGGCTTCGCGCCCCTGTTCAACGGCAAGGACCTGAGTGGATGGGTGCCGTGCAATGTGGCGGAGGACACCTTCCGCTGGGAGAACGGCATGGTCATCACCACCGGCCAGCCCACGGGCTTCATGCGGACGGGCAAGGTGTACGAGAACTTCATCATCGAGCTGGAGTGGCGTCACCTCAAGGAGGCGGGAAACAGCGGGCTCTTCATCTGGGGTGAGGGGCTGCCCGCCCCTGGGGTGCCTTACGCCCGCGGCATCGAGGTGCAGATCCTCGACCTCGGCTATGAGAAAAACAAAGGAGCCAACGAGTGGTTCACCTCCCACGGAGACATCTTTCCCATCTGGGGCGCGACCATGACGCCCACCGGCCGCGTGGCCAAGACCGGCAAACGCAGCTTCCCAACCGAGAACCGCGTCAAACCCTCGCCCGAGTGGAATCACTACCGCGTGGAGTGCAAGGACGGTGAAATCAAGCTTTCCGTGAATGGCAAGGAAGTGACTGTGGGCAAGGACTGCTACCCGCGCAAAGGGTACATCTGCCTGGAGAGCGAAGGCAGCGAGGCCCACTTCCGCAATGTGCGCATCAAGGAGCTGCCCTCCTCCGGAGCCAAGCCGGAGCAGTCCGCCCGGCTCTACGAGGGCTTCAAGCAGCTCTTCGACGGCAAAGGTCTGGGAGGTTGGAAGGCTGAGGATGAGGTGAAGGCGGTGTGGTCTGCCAACGGGGCCACCTTCAAGGCCAAGGCAGGAGAAGCTTCCGTGGGCAAGACCCTCTGGACCGAGCGGGAGTTTGGCAACTTCACCCTGTGTGTGGACAGCAAGACACCCAAGTCTGGCACACCGTTGCCGCTGGGTGGGGTGCTGCTGCGTGGCCTGACGTCGGAGTCCCCGGAACTGAAAGCAGTGCTCCAACCGCTGTCCCAGGTGGAACTCAAGCCAGGGGCGTGGAATCGTTATTTCATCACGCTCCTAGGGGACCGGTTGACCGTGGAACTCAACGAAAAGACGGTGCTGGACAACATCGTGGTGCCAGGTCTGGCCGCCAAGGGTTCCCTTGGTCTTCAGGCGGGGGCAGAAGGCAGCGAGTACGGCAATGTGTTCCTGAAGGAGTTGTAGGAGCCAGATTCCGCAGCATTCCCTCCCTCTCTTCTTCATTTACCCACCGGATGCGCCGCTCCGGTGGGTTTTTTGCTTTTCAAGTGTGTAGAGAAGGAGTTGATTGCTGACCGTTCGTTGACGGAAGGCGATTTCGTGTCCTTGTGGCACATGGTTTTCGCCCTGAATTGCTCAACTCCACCGCTTTGCCCTCACCGTGTCTCTGCTTGATTGTCCAGGATTTTCTGGTAGTTAGGGCCTCTAGGTCAATGCCGTCCGAATGCCTTGATGCAACGACTCCTTAAGTTTTCATGCCACCAATGCGGCGCCAAACTGGCTGTCCCGCTCCAGATGGCAGGCTTGAGTGACAACTGTCCCAAATGCGGGGCGGTGGTGACCTCGCCGTCCCTCCCGGTGCAGGCACCCCCTGGCCAGGCCCAGGCCGTGCCATCCCCTGCGAGCCCCCCTGCCGCTGCCGCAGAATGGAGCGCTGAACAGCTGGCCGATGCCCTGCGGCCCAAGGCAGCGAAGACGCCCAAGGCTCCGGCCGTCGGGGTTGAGAAAGCCCCCGAACGACCGCTGCCTGCCCCTGCCTTGCCGGATCCGGTGCCTTCAGCAGCGTTGGAAGTGCCCCACGTTGGGCCGCCCCCGGTGGCTGCCGAGAATGGGGCTGCACCAGAGATTGTCCAGGCCACCCCGGCAGCCACACTCGCCACCGTTGCGGCTGAGCTCGCTCCCGTGAGCGCTCCTCAGGGGGCTCCTGCGACCATATCTGCTTCAGCACCTGAAGTTCCGGCTCCGCACCAGGAGTCTGCCACCGCCGCGTCACCAGAGATCGGGTCTCAGGTCCCCGTAGAAGCGCCTCCCGCCAAGCAGGACCCCGACCTTTTTGGTGCGGGTTTCACATTCCCTCCCGCTCCGCAAATCAAGGGCCTCAATCCTGAGCCGTCTCCGCCGATCCCGGCTGAGTCGGACCTGAAACCTGCTGCCCCGGCCACCGCCTCCCGACCCGCCACGGCGAGGTCACAAGAAGGGCGGATGCGCTCCAAGTTGCAGTCCATTTCCGGGGCGGCCGACGAACCCGCAGCGGGTGAGCCGGAGAGCAAACGCAAACCCGCGGCAGCGGTCGCCTCTAAAAAAGGGACAAAACCTTCTGCTTCAGTCGCCGCCGCACCTCCCCCAGCTGAGGTCGTGATGGCCCCGGTAGCGAGTGCGCTGGTGCCGGAAACACTCCCAGACGAAGAGACCGCAGAAGCGGCTGCCCAGCCGGGCATGGGAGAAATACTTGCAACGGGGGCTTCCCTCGGAGGGCCGGTGAACCTGCCGGGTCAAGAAACGCGCCCCTGGCTGCATGTTCCGTTGGTGATGGTCGGTAGCTCGCCCCGTCGCGAACGTCGGCTGCGGCTAAATCGGATCGCGATGATCGGGGTGGTCAGTTTCCTCCTCGTGGATCTGCTTCTTCTGCTCTGGTTCTGCCGGAAACCCATCGCCTCCTGGTTAAGCGGCCCTGCCCAAGCGACTGTCTCGCCGCAGCCCGACTCCCGGTCCGAGGCCAGAACGGGGCTCGGGGGGACCAATGCCGCACCGTCTTCGAGCCCTGCGGCGGTGGTGGAGTCGCCTTCTGTCCCGCCGGATCTGGCACCCTCAACGCACAATCCGGCTACGGCGGTGCCAGAGGCCGCCGCCAAGCCTGTAGCGGAAGAGGCTCCGGTGCCAATGGCAATTCCCGTGACCGACTTCCCAGGTGAGCCTAATCAGGCGAGTGCCACGGTCCCACCGCTGGTGCCCACCGCCGCCCCAGTCCCTGCCCCCGCGCCGGATGCGATGCCCGCCCCAGCTCCACCTTCCGTGGCCGCTTTGGCGGCGATGCCAGGTGACCTCCCGGCTCCCGGATCGGAGACTGCGGCAGCCTCATTGCCCGCGCCAGCTTCCACCCCGGAGGCGCCCACCACCATGACACTGGCCAACAGCCCGCCGCCCATTTCGCCTCCGCAGCCAGGCGAGCTGCCCACGGCTGCTGGCGCGATGCCGGAACCGTCCCTGGCTCCCGGGGAGGTGCCCTATGGCGGCCTGCCGCCCCCTCCGCCTGACATGGCCCTGCCCAACGGGCCCATCCCCGATATGTCGGGTCCCGCCGTGACTCTGGTTACCACCCCCGTCGCCAGCGTGAGGGTGAGCAAGCTGCCCAAGGAGGCTCAAACGGCGGTCGATGTGCTTAAAAAATTCCTGGAGGCCCCTACTTGGCGCGACCGTCTGACCCTGGTCCAGAAGGCTGATACACTCCGCGCCGCGCTCGATAAGAATCCGGAGCAGTTCGCAGACGGGCCCATCCGGGTGGGGCAGATCGACTTCGTGGATCGTTATGTGAACAAGAATGGGGTGCCGCCCTATTGTATGTTTGAACTGAGCGGCGGCTCTTTGGAGCACCCGGTGCTCACCCTCGTGGAACAATCCACCAAGACCGGCATACGGGTGGACTGGGAGGCCTTTATGGACTTCAAGGAGGACTTGATGCTCAAGTTCCTGGAGACCAAGGGGGCACCCAACGCAAAGTTCCGCGTGATGCTCCGCAGGAAACACTACTTCGACAAAGACGTGCCCGAGGTGACTTCCAAGGATGCCTTTGAGGTGAAACAGCCCCACGGCCATTTTCAGGGACACATCTTTGTGCCAAAGAAGTCAGCTCTCGCCCAGCAGCTGGCCAATCAGCTTGGCTGGGGCATGGACATGCCCGTCATTGCCGAGCTCGGCTGGAAGACCGATGGCAAGAACCACTGGGTGGAAATGACCGCCATCACCAGCTACGGCTGGCGCGGACCGTAGCCAATGCGGACTGGGGGAAGGCGGGAATCGGCTGCTCCGTACTCAGGTCTTATCCCTTGCCCCTCTCCCCCTACTGCGTACTGCTCTGGAACCACTCGCGTTCGCCGCGGAGGATGGAGATGACTTCTCCTGCCAGATAAAGGGAGCCGGTGACCAGCACACGTTCCGCGTTGTGGCGGGCTTTGGCGAGGGCGTCCTCGATGGTTTCGTGAACGCTGCAATTCACGGCACTGGCATAGAGGTCGGCCAGTTCCTTGCGCAGATCTTCCGGGGCCATGGCCCGGGGGCTGTCGAAGCGGGTGAAGTGCCAGTGGGAGGCAATGGGCTGGAGGGAGCGCATGACGGCCTTGGCGTCTTTGTTTGACACCGCGCCGAAGACGACGCTGGCTTTCTCGCCGGGAAAGGCCTGGTGCCAGGTGCGCACGAGGGTTTCAGCCGCGTCAGGGTTGTGAGCTCCGTCGATGATCAGACGGTCCTGCTCTTCGCGTTGGAAGCGGGCGGGCCATTCCACCGTCTTCAGGCCCACGCGCAGCACGGGCTCGCTGGCGCGGAAGCCGGCGGCTTTGAATGCGGCCACGGCCAGGGTGGCATTCCAGAGTTGATGCTGGCCAAAAAGACCGAGCTGATAACCCCGCAGCGGGGTGGTCACGATGGAGAGAGGCGCTCCGCGCTCGCGTGCGGTGTCGGAGAGCACCTGCATCACTTCAGGGGCTTGCTTGAGCGTGATGACAGGCACCCCCGGCTTGATGATGCCGGCTTTCTCCGTGGCGATCTCCCGCAGGGTCGCGCCCAGATGTTGCTGGTGGTCCAGGCTGATGCTCGTGATCACACAGGCGGCAGGGAGGACGGTATTGGTGGCGTCCAGGCGCCCTCCCATGCCGGTCTCCAGCACCACCCACTCCAGCTCCTGCTTGCGGAACCAGTCCAAGGCCAGGGCGAAGGTGAGTTCGAAAAAGGTGGGATGAGGGTCCCAGCCCTCCACTCGCTTCCTGAGGGCGTCCACCTCCTTGACGATCTCCTGGGAGGTGATGGTGCGCTCGGCATCCCGGATCCGCTCGCGAAAGTGGATGAGGTGGGGAGACGTGAAGAGCCCGGCATTGACCTCGGCTGCCTTCAGGAGGCTGTGCAGAAACGCACAGACACTCCCCTTGCCGTTGGTGCCCGCCACGTGGAGAAACTTCTGCCCGCCCATGGGCAGCTTCATGTCGTCCAGAAGCTTGCGCGTGTTTTCCAGCCCCAGCTTGATCCCAAACAGCTGGGTGCCGTAGAGCCAGTCGAGGGCCAGTCGTTCCTGTTGGGCTTGTTGCAGCACAGTCGAATCCTAGCAGCTAAGGGGCAGGAGTCATCCCGGAATTGGGTGCTTATGGTAATTTAACGCTGGTTTGACCATGGCCTATCGCGATCCGAAGGGAGTTTGTTCGAGATACCTCTGAGATCGGGCTTGCGCTGACCGGCGTGTTTGGCGCAGACTTTTTCACATTAGAGGCCGGTTGTTCACACTTCCTGTGCATCTGAGCCCTGCCGCCAACCTTCAGGCACCCCCCCTTTGCCAATGAATGGAGCTAAAAAGTTTTTCCTGTTGCTCGTGGTCCCGGCTCTTTCCGGGCTGTCTGGGCTGATGGCACGTGAGCCAGCGAACCAGAAGGAGGTGGCGGCGGCTATCGAGGCGTTTCGGAGAATGGATGAGTGGGACATCCAGACCTTTCGGATTCCGGTCGGTTACTCGCTCTCTTTGGATGAGGCGGTTCCTGCCTCCGCGACTGCGAGGAGCAAAGTGGCTTTGGAAGAACAAGTGGGTCTCGAAAAACCTGGGCGCGGCAGACTCCAAGCCAGCGCAGTCCATCTTTACTTCGACCACTGTTGCAAGCGGCATTCCCCGACTGCTGCTCTTGCGCAAGGTTTCAGACGACCCCACGCCTGAAAGGGACATCATACAGGCAGTGTTTGTTCGGGTGATCCGGTATGATGTGTATCCTTGAAATTGACAGGTTGCTGGAAGTTCGCCAACGTTGGGCTTGTGGTCGCATCCTCTTCGAGGAAAAAGGAAGCACGAGTGTCTGAGGGCGACGTGAGGAGGGCAGGCGGGCGGAGATGAGGGGAAGTGGGAGGTGGATCCGGCAGTCGAAAGCGGCGTCGAGCCGCACGCACTCCAAGACGCTTCGCGACATTTGCTCGTGCTGGAGCGAGGGTCGCTCAATCAAGGCATGGCTGATTGACGCGCCAGCGTCTTGGAGTGCTGGTGGCTTGACACCGCTTTTGGCGGCTCTTGTGATTTCCTGCAATCCAAGGAAGTCGGCAGGGGTGATGACGACCTCTTCCATTCAACCTGCCCAACGCACGCAGCCTCACCGCGAGGGTCGCGCCCGGTTCCCATGCGCAATTTCCAGCCCGGTGTCCTGACCTCAATGCGGGGCCAGCCACGTGAAGGGCGGCCAGGGGAGGTTGCGCACCACGCCGAAGCCGAGGATGATCACTACAGTGGCGATGGCCATGAACCGGGAGGGGCCTTTGAGGGGCGGGGGAGTGGGGTGGTTCAGCATCCAGCGCCCGAGGCCGCGGAGGAAGAGGAAGCCGAGAACGGGCAGGCCCACCATGGCAAGGATGTTCTTGCGTGCTGCTTCCTCGAACCGCAGGTGGAGCAGGGCATGCAGGCAACGGGTGGCACCGCAGCCGGAGCAATGCCAGCCGGTCAGGCGGTGGAACATGCACTGCGGATAGAGCCCGTTGTCCTCCGGGGGATGTTGATAAAGCACGAATGCACCCATGAGCATGGCCATCAGCAGTGCGCTGCCAAGGGCGATCCGGGACGCCGTGCTCGGGCTTCTTTTCATGGGCAAGGCAGGATACAGAGCCCTTAGATCCGGAACCAGTCGGGACGATAGAAGGAGTACCAGATGACAAACGCGTAGTTGATCACGGAGAGCACCACGCACATCCAGCACCAGAAGCGGGCTTTCTGGGAAGATCGCCTGGCTCCGGTGACGTCGCCGACAACCATCTTCTTGTCCACCTGGGCAGCATACACCACGGCCGGAATGCCAAAGAGGGGGCAGCAGAACAAGAGAAGCACGATGGACTGCCAGAGGTAGGTGGGCACCTCCTCAAAGGTGGGCGGCGGGTAGCCATGCGAGGCCTGGGCTCCGGGTGGTGAGATGCCCAGAGGCGGCGGCGGGACGCTGGCAGAGCCAAAGAGCCCGGGCAAGGAGCCGGCCTGGACCCACTGGGGCATGCCTTCTTTCCAAACGAGGTCATCGACGTGCAGCTGGTCCTTGCCCACCATGGCGCGCAACTCCTCCAGGGTGAAGGGGCCCGACTGCCTGCCATCTTTGCCGACGTAGTACATGCCCCCTAGTCAGCCGCGAGGTCCCCGGTTGTCCAGTTGAAAACTCACCGCTTTACATTGCAGATATTTATTCCAAATAACCGCCAAAACTTCCCCCATGAATTACACCATTCAGCGCCAGAACGAGTCGTACGGCCCTTATCCCCTGGAGGAGGTGCGCCGCCTGTTCACGGCCGGATCGTTGCACCCCACGGACCTGGCCTGGCCGGAGGGATCGCAAACACCCGTCACCGTCGGCAGCCTGCTCCAGTCGGCTCAGGGGGATCACACGGGCGGGGTGATTCCGTACAAGAACCCGCAGGCCCTCACCGCCTACTATCTGGCAGTGGCCTCCTTGATCCCCTGCATCGGCATCCTCACGGGGATCCCAGCGCTTGTCTTGGGGATCAAGGGGCTGAAGCGAGCCAAACGTGAGCCGTGGATTCGCGGGAAAGCCCACGCCTGGATTGGCATCATCGTAGGCGGTGGGCTGGCGCTCGTCTGGTTGATCGGTCTGGGGGCGTTCATTGTCTCCATCGTGCTGGCGAAGCCGGCAGGCATGTAACGGGTATCAAGCGGACAGATTGCGCCGCCGGCGCAGGCCCCACGCCCCCAGTGCCAGGATGAGCAGCATGGCGCGGCCAGGCTCGGGCACGGCAGCGACCTGCACGTAGAAGCCGCTCGCATCCGAGTAGCTGGTCCACTTCTTGTCCGGAGCAAGCGTGGGCATGCTGGAGAGCAGCGGGCTGCCATCGAGTTTGGTGGGATTGGTCACGCCGGAGAGATCGATCAGCATCCAGGTGTCGCCAATGTTCCAGGTGAGCGGGTCCATGCCCAGCGCGGCCACCTCCAGACTGCTGCCGGTGAGATCCACGGTGACGGAGGAGAAGAGTTTGAGCGCGTCGTTCTCACCCAGGGGATTGGAAACGCCACTGCCGTCGTTGCCGAACAGGTCAAACTGAAGGGTGCCAGCGAGGTTGATGTCCACATTGGTGACGCTGCTGCTGTTTCCGAGAACCAGATCCTGGGCACCGCCTGAGTTCACGCCGTGCGTCCCGCCCACCATGAGGAAGGTGCCCGCGCCGAGAGTGATGTTCTGAGAGGCTCCTCCGGTGATGCTGCCGGTGCCACCGAGCGTCGCGCCACTGCCGGAAACGGTGTTGACACTGCCCGTGCCTGTGGCGGAACCGGCGGTGTTGTTGGCCAGGAAGGTGCCCTTGCTGACGGTCGTGCCGCCGGTGTGGGTGTTGTTGCCCGTGACCGTGAAGGTGCCGGTGCCCTCTTTGTTCACGGATCCGCCGGTGCCGCTGAAGACGCCGCTGTAGGTGGTGGACTCGTTGTTTCCTCCGACGCTGAGGGCGACCCCGGTGCTGGCCGTGTTGACGAGGGAGAGGTTCTGGCTGCCTTTCAGACCGCCGATCTGGGCGGCCGTGGTGAATTTGCCGAACGTCAGGCTGCCGCCCTGGTTGTCATAGTCCACTGTGCTGCCGCTGAGGGAACCCGTAAGGGCGCCAAAGGAGACTGTGCCATCGCCATTCGCGTTGGCCGCACGGCTGATATTGACCGTTGTCGCGTTGACGATGGAGGTGATGTAGGTGCCAGCCTGGATGCCCGTGCCCGTAACGATTTGCCCCACTATGAGTTGGGTGGTGTCCAGACCGGAAATCGACGACACGGTGTTGGTGACGGTGGCGCTGTTGTCCACGGAGGCACCGATTGAGTTGAGTTCCAGCACGCCGGACTGGATGACCGTGTTGCCGGTATGCGTGCTGTTCCCGCCGAGTTGCAGAGTCGTGTTGCCCTGCTTCACCAGTTTCACCTGACCGGTGATCTGGCCATGGAAGTAGCCGTTGGAAGACTGGTTCACCGTAAGGGTGGCCGCAGTCGTGCTGGTGACGACACCTGGTGTGGCGGTGCTTTGCTCCAGCCGGGATACTGTCTGGTCAAAGCCATTGAGATCCAGGGTGCTGGCGCTGGTGTTGTAAGCCACGCCCAGCTGAAGAACGGCGGCGGAAGGCAGCACGTTGGCTGCCATCATCCGCATTGTGCCACCGCCGGCCACGATGGTCCGGCCCCAGACGTTGCCGGTGACGGACAGCGTGACGAGACCGCTCTGGTCAAAGTAGAAGGTGCCTCCGGTACCCAGATTCACTGCATTGTCGGAGATGTTCACGGTGCTGCCTCCCGGGTTTAGGACCAGTTGGCGAGTGGTGCCGTCGGAGGAGACAATGCCGCCTTTGATATTGAGCACATTGCCAGCCCCGCTGCCGCCGATGCGCACCCCTCCGATCAGCCGTAGCTGCCCCAGCAAGGTGTTCGTGCCTGTACCATTCATCAGGCTGGAGTGGGAGGTGCCATTGGGATCGTCACCGATAAAGGAAATGACTTCCGAAAGGGTCACGCCCCCAGTGACTTGTAGCCGACCGCGGTTCGCGGTGTACACGGTGGTGCCCGCGTTCGGATGGGTGGTGGTGTCCCAGGCACCCAGTGCGTCATTGTGGGAGACCACGACGGTGCCCGACTGGATGTAGGTGGTGCCCGTGTACGTGCTGGCGCCTGAAAGCGTGACCGTGCCCGCGTTTGCGGTGTTGTGGGCGATGGTGACGCTGGAGGCTCCCAAGGCGTTGTCGGCAATGCCGCCGCTGAGGGTGAGATTCCGGGTGGAATCAGGCACGGTCAGGAGCAGTTCTCGTGAAGCACCGACCGTGACTTTCCCAGAGATCGTGAGCGTTCCGGCTCCGGCATTGAGAATGCCATTCACGGTGAAATCTCCGGCGAGGGTGCCGCTGGCTCCTGTGTAACGCAGGGTGTTGAACGAGGCTCCTGAGCCCAGAGTGCCCACGCCGCTCACTTCGTAGTTCGCGGCTCCAGTGGTATCCACTGCGTCGGCTGCGGCCACGGTGGTGCCGGTGTACCCGGCGATCTGGTTGCTGCCATTGCGGAGGGCATAGCGGGTATTTGCCCCTGTCCCATAGGTGATCCAGGGCCCCAGGATGCCGGTGCTGTCGTTGGCGGGAAAGCCGCCTGCCACTGCCACAGTTCCGGCCCCCTGAATGCTCAACGAGGATCCGAGACCGCGGGTGAAGGTGCCGGAGTTGATCGTCAGCAGCCGGCTGGCAGCCACATTCCACACCTGTCCGGTGTAGGCTCTCAATGCCAAGTTCGAAGAAATGGTCAGGTCCTGCGCTGCGGCAGCGCTCAGATCGATGCCGTTTGAGCCCAGTGTGAGTGTGTTCCCCGTGGTGATCGCCACCGCCGAGGCCACACCATCCAGCTTGATGCCCAGCCAGGAGGTGTCAGCGCCCAAGGCATTGGAGGTGGCACTGCCTGCGACCCACGCGGCAATGTCGTTCCCTCCCGGAATTCCCCCGCTCCAACTGGCCGAGTCATTGAGGGCGTTGGACGAGCTCGTCTTGTTGCGGGTTGCTGCCCAAGTGGAACCGAGACTGGTGGCGAGCAGCACCACGAAAAGACCCGAACGGCATAACGTCCTGGCAAAGCGTCGGTTGTGGGGTGGGATGGAGGAAACGACGTGGGAAGGCGCGGCTGCGCCGGGTGAGGAGGGAGCCATGCGAGCGTGAGCGGATTATTTGCGAGCTCCAGTTTACGGAGCCCCACCTCCCTTTCTCGCGATGGAATGCAATTATTTGCAAGAACCCGACGCAAAAGTGCGGGGGCGCTTCTCGAACTCGTTCTGCCTCAAGCGGCCGCTTGGGCAGCCCGTTTGCGGTCCAGGTACATCTTCACAGCCGTCTTCATGCGGCCCAGCACGTAATACACCGTCTGGCTGCGCAGGCGCACCAGTTCGGCACCCACAATGCGGGGCACGAAGTCCGCCGGCACGGCCATGATTTCCTCGGGCCGGGCTCCGTTGAGGCCCCGGCAGAGGATGGAGGTCATGGCCTTGGTGAGGGTCTGAACCAAGGGCCCCAGGGTGATGGCGAAGTGCACCTTGTTGTCCTCATCCACCTTCAAGTACACCCCTACCGTGTCGGTACACTCCTCGTCCTTGCGGACGTCTTCGAGATCAAAAGTCTCGCCCTCCTTGGGCTCCTGGCGCTTGGCACCGTCCGACATCACAATGAGGTTCTCCCGCCGCTCCTGTTCAGGGAGGTGCTCGAAGAGTTCAATGATGTCTTGAAGGGCGGGGGGATAGGACATGGAATGCAGTGAAAAGTGAGAAGTAAAAAGTGAAAAGGGTCAGACGCCAGGAGTTGGGCGTTACGAGTTGCGCCTAGCCCCACGCATGGCGGCTAACACATAACTCTTAGCCTCAACTTCCCTTCTCAATCGGACTGCGCACCATGTTGCCCCACTCGGTCCAGGAGCCGTCGTAGTTGCGGACCTTGTCGTAGCCCAGGAGGTACTTGAGCACGAACCAGGTGTGGCTGCTGCGCTCGCCAATCCGGCAGTAGGCGACGATGTCGTCGTCCTTTTTGAGGCCCAGGTTCTGGGTGTAGATCTGGTCGAGCTCCTCAGCTGTTTTGAAGGTGCCGTCCAGATTGGCAGCGGTGGCCCAGGGGCAGCTCTTGGCTCCGGGGATGTGGCCGCCACGCAGCACCCCTTCCTGGGGATACTCCGGCATGTGGGTGGTCTCGCCGCTGAACTCCTTGGGGGAGCGCACGTCCACAAGCGGCTTCTTGGCCAGCATGTGCTGCCAGGTCTGGTGGTAGAAGGCGCGGTTCGTGGTGTCATCGCGCTCCAGGGGAGTGGGATAGTCGGTCGCAGGGTAGTTTGGCACCACGCGGGTCAGCGGCTTTTCCTCCGCTGTCCACTTGGCGCGGCCGCCATCCAGGATTTTGACGTTCTGGTGGCCGAAGAGCTGGAACACCCACAGCGCGTAGCAGGCCCACCAGTTGGACTTGTCACCGTAGAACACCACGATGGTTTCCGGGGTGATGCCGTTCTTCCGGCACACTTGGGCAAAGGCGTCCGGACCGACGTAGTCGCGGGTGATTTCATCGTTCAGGTCCCGACGCCAGTCGATGTGCACCGCTCCGGGGATGTGGCCGGTGTCATAGAGCAGCAGGTCCTCGTTGCTTTCGACAATCCGGATGCCCGGCGTGTCGAGATTGGCGGCCAGCCAGTCGGTATCGACGAGGGCATCAGGATGGGCGTAGGCAGAAAACTTGGAAGTCATGACGGGAAAATCGAGGGGCGTGAGCAAAAGGGTACGCCCGCAACATGCGTTTCAGCGGGCAAAAGGCAACCTTCAGGGGCGGGCGCTGCTGAGAAACGTCCCCAGCGCCTCCGGCAGTGGAGCCACCCATTCCTGCCTGCCCTGGCCGTCATCCAATATGAGCCGATGAGAGTGCAGTGCCTGGCGGGGAAGCAGCAACTGGGCCTCCAGCCTCGGAGTCCACCCGGTCTCGATGAACTCCAGGTAGCAATCCTCGGAAGGGCCGTAGATCTTGTCTCCCACCACATAGTGCCCCAGATGGGCCAGGTGCACCCGGAGCTGGTGCATGCGGCCGGTGTGCGGGGCGCACTCCACCAGGGAAAAGCGGCCCCGGTGGGTCTCATGCCGTTCCCGCACCTGGAAGTGGCTTTCACACGGGACCCCCCGCTCATCCACCCGCTGCTTCACCCAGATGCGGGAGTCCATGACGTCCCCCTGTCGCAGGATGGGGGCGGTGACCGTCGTTTCCTCCCACTCCGGCCAGCCCGCCACCACGGCGAGGTAGGTCTTGTCCATCTGCCGGCGCATCATGGCTTTGCCGAGTCGCCGCGCTGCTGGTCCGGTCTTGGCCACCAGCACCACGCCGCTCGTCTCCCGATCCAGCCGGTTGATGATGGAGACCTGTCCGCCATTGGCCAGCTCATAGGCCAGCAGCTCGCGAATGCCGTCCCACAGGGTCAGCCCGGCGTCTGAGGGCTTGCTTGGGTGAATCTGGAGTGGCGCAGGCTTGTCCACCACCAGCCAGTCCTCGGTTTCATCGAGGATGGCGAAGTTGTAGTCGGAACTGGCGGACATGGGTAGGGAGGGCATTCTAGCGCCAAGCCGTGTCCTGGAAAGGGAGATCCATGGAGGAAGGTTGCTCTGGCGGGAGGTGCACCCGTTGAGCCCGCCGTATCGGAAGCCAGAGTGACGTTCGGGCAGGCTGAAAAGCTTGGTCGGAATGGATGTGGAAGAACCGTCCCGGTTGTTGTCCTCGCCGCAAAGAGTGCCCCCGAGAACCGGGACGTCGCTTTTTTTCCCTGAAGCATCCCTTGCCATACCCCTTCAGCTGCCACAGGCCGCAGCCGTTCCAGCCGCTACAGTGAGCGCCTGCCAAGAAACCTGGGGGATGACTTGGAGGTGTTGATGGCGATGGGGAGAAACAGGATGCTGTCGGCCTTCCCACCTGATCATCTCCTGCGGCGGTACCCAAGGTAGCCTCGCTTAGGGCTCGGCAACCTTGGGCTGTGCTACAGATCCCATACTGGGATCAATTTCGGTCTGAGGCAGGCCGAAAACGGGATGGAAGTCGTCAACGCTGGCGAAGTGCCACGGTTCTAGATCATCACCAAAACTGCCGGCACTCCGAGACGCGGTCTTACTTGTTGTCGCGCAGCGCCCGCGCGCTCTTGGAGCGGAGGGTGGCTCCGATCTTCACCCACTTGCTGGCGGCGCAGGCATCTTTAAAGTTCTGCCACTTGTCAGCCGGGCGTTTGCCCTCGTTTCCGGTGAGGGGGCCAAGCTGGCCGAGCAACAGGCCGAGGCGGAGCCACTTGGAGGAGAGGATTTTCTGACGGGCGCGGGCGAGGTGGTCCAATGCCTCCCGATCCTTTTTGCACTGGTCGTGTTCGGCACGGAGGGTCTCGAGCCGGTCATTGAGCACGCCACCGGAGACGAGTGGCGTTTTGCCATCGTAAGAGCCTGCGAGGATCTTGTTGGGGAACTCATCGAGTTCCGGCCCTTCGAGGCTGGCGGCGATGGCCTCCAGTTCCTGCTCGGAGGCCAGGGTGGCCAGGCGGGCGAGGGCGAGTTGGAGCAGCCCTGCGTGGAAGCTGCTGATGTTGTCCCAGGAGGCGCGGGCGAACTGGTAGAAGCGCTTGCGCATCTCTGGCTGCGTCATGAAGGCCTCGGTGTGCTCCTTGTAGAGGTCGAGCTGCATGCGCACCATCTCCTTGATGAGTGGCTCCGGCTTGGTGGCGATGGTGTTGCTGCCGTGAACGCGGTATTCCAAGAGCACCTCCGGCCGCACGGCGATCTGGTTCTCCAGCGCCGCCGTGGCCAGGAAGAAGTAGTCGTGATTGAACCGGTAGGGGCGGAAGGGGTACTGCTGCAGGTAGGTCGCCCGGGCAAAGACGTTGGTGGTGGTGGCCACGAAGTTGGCCTGGCCAAACCACTCTGCCATGGTGATGCCCTCCTGCTTGCCCAGGCTCCAGGCACCGTGGAACCACCGGGCGCGCGGCGCGTCCTCCGGCATGATGGCACCTTCGGCGTCGATCACCCGCAGGCCGGTGCAAAAGACGCACTTCACCGGGTTTTGCGTGGCCAGTTCCAGGCAGAGCTCGATGCGCTGCGGCAGGTACCGGTCGTCAGAGTTCAGGATGCTCACGTACTCGCAGTCCGTCGCGGCGCGGTCCACCAGTTCGTTGATGGTGTTGTGGGCACCGCGGTTTTCCCGGGTCCAGAGCTCGATGCCCTTGCTCTCATAGGACTTGAGCACCTCCACGGAGTTGTCCGTGGAGCCGTCATCGATCACCAGGATACGATCGGGCTTGCGCGTCTGGGCCAGGACGGAATCGATGGCCCCGCCTACGAAGCGACCGTGATTGTAACAGGGGATGACGACAGCAACACGAGCAGGCATGATGAGGGAATGTACATGAGTGCCGCAAAGCCGGGATGCTTCAAGTGAATTAGGAGGAGCGGCCCATCATGGGATCTTATGTCCCCTGGCCGCCTCCCAGAGGGCGTACCAGTCTTCACGCTCCAACTGGATGCGGGAGGACTGGGCGGCGCTCTCGATCCGTTCCACCTTGTTCGTGCCGATCACCGGCAGCGCCTGGGCCGGATGGGCCAGGATCCAGGCGTAGGCGAGCTGCTCCAGCGTGGCCCCGTCATACTTGTCGGCCAGGCGGGCGGCTTCCGCAGCCAGACGACGGGCGGCTTCGTTCGTCGCGTCAAAGAGGCGGCCACCGGCGAGTGGGCTCCACGCCATGGGGCGCACCTGAAGCTTCTGGCACTGGTCGAACACGCCGTCATAGACGGGATCCATGTGCAGGAGGTGGAATTCCACCTGGTTCGTCACCAGCGGCTGCTCCAGACGGCTGTTGAGCAGGTCATACTGGGTGACGCTGTAGTTCGAGACCCCGGCGCTGGCGATTTTTCCCTCGCGGACCAGTTGGTTGAGGCCGGAGGCGGTGTCGTCCGCGCTGGTCAGCCAGTCGGGCCGGTGCACCAGGAAGAGGTCCACCCGATCGGTGCCGAGGAAGCGGAGAGACTTCTCCAGGCTCTTGATCAAGCGGGCACCCGTGGCGTTGTAGAAGGCGGTGCGGCGTTCGGGGTGGTACTTGTTGGGCACGTAGATACCCGCCTTGGTGACGATCTCCAGACGGTCCCGGAGCCCGGGGGAGAGGGCCAGAGCCTTGCCCAGAGCCTCCTCCACCTCGTAGAGGCCGTAGATTTCTGCGGTATCGAGTGTGGTCATGCCCAGGTCCGCGCAGCGATTGAGCCGGCGGTTCAGGTCCTGCAGGCTGGCACCATCGTCCAGCACCCTCCAGGTGCCATAGACGAGGCGGGAGAATTCAGGGCCGTTCGGGGAGAGCTTGAGGCGGGGCAGGGACATGAGGGCAGGGAAGCTGGGAGTGAGATACGGATCAGACCTCCGGCGGAGGAACGCCTATGGCAGCACGGACTTGATCGGGTGTCCAGCCTCCCTCACGAAGAGAGCGCAGGGAACGAGCGTCGTCCCGCTTGGCCAGTCGCCTGCCGGATTCATCGGTGATGAGCCGGTGATGTTTCCAAACAGGGACTGGCAGGCCGAGCAGCGCCTGGAGCACCCGATGCAGATGGGTGGAGGGCAGCAGGTCCTCCCCGCGGGTCACGAGGGTGATGTCTTGGGCAGAGTCGTCCACCACCACGGCCAGATGGTAGCTGGTGGGGGTCTCCTTCCGGGAAAGCACGACGTCTCCCAGCGGGGTGGGATCGGCGATCATCCGGCCGTGGTTCAGGTCCAGCCAGTCCAGATTCCGCCCGGCGAGATCCAGTGCCTTGCCCAAATCCAGCCGCATGGCGTAGTCGCGGCCGGAGGCCATCTGTTCCTCCACCTGATCCGCAGCCAGTCGGCGGCAAGTCCCGGGGTAGGGAGGTCCGTCAGGCCCTTGTGGGGCGATGCCCGCACGAGCAATCTCCTCCTGAATCTCCCGCCGGGTGCAGAAGCAGGGATAGAGCAGCCCCATTGCTTCCAGACGGCGGAGGGCATCACGATAGTCCTCGAAGTGATCGCTTTGCTTTCGAATTGGTGCCTCCCAGGTCAGACCCAGCCAGGCGAGGTCTTCGAAAATGGCCTCTTCATACACGGGGCGCGCTCGTGTGAGGTCCAGATCGTCCAGACGGACCAGGAAGCGCCCTCCAGCCTGCCGGGCTTCCTCATGCGCAAACACTGCGGCATACGCATGTCCCAGATGCAGCCATCCGGTGGGACTGGGGGCGAAGCGGGTGATCACGGGCGGCGGGTACGAGGGGGATCGGGGATGTTTCTTGTCAAGCCGCGGGGAAAACGCAATCTTTTATCTCTCAACGAAATGGTGTGCGCGAGGCACCAATATCGAGAACCTTTTCCATTTCATCCTGCGATGCCCATCTACGAGTTTTACTGCCCGGATAATCACACCGTGTACCAGTTTCTGGCACGCAGTCTGTCCTACCGGGAAAAAACACCCCGTTGCCCGGAAGATCCGTCCTTCCGGATGGAAAAACGCATTTCCCGGTTTGCCTTCCTGCGGGGGGCGAAGGAGGACGCGGGGGATGATCCCTTCGCGGGCATGGATGACGCCAAGATGGAGTCCTTCATGGCGGAGATGGAGCGTGACATGGCGGGGATGGACGAAAGCAATCCCGATCCGCGGCAGCTGGGCCACTTCATGCGGAAAATGACGGACGTCATGGGGGATAAAGCGCCGCCGGAGATGCGGGAGATGATCCGTCGGCTGGAAGCAGGCGAGGATCCGGAGAAACTGGAAGCAGAATTTGGCGGGCCGGAGGGGGAGGGGGCCGATGGAGCGGACTTCTTCACCCAGACCGTGAAGCGCCTGCGCAGCGGCCTGCAAGCTCCCAAGCGGGACCGGAAACTGTACGACATGAGCGACTGGATCCCCTGATACCAAAGCGTCCCGCCACACCTATCCGATTGGCTAGCCTCCCCGTTTCCTGGTTGAGGGATGCCTGCGAATCTGCTCCATGAGAGTCGTTGGCAAGACTATTCGACATTTTTGCAAGACATTGAGACATTTGAGGACGCTGGTGCATGGGAACTGCTCAAGAAACTACACTTCCTCCCAGCATGTCCCCGGGCTCCGTCAAAATGGCACACGGTCATCCGTTCGACCCTACCCATGGGTACAAGCTGGATGATCTGCTGAAGGTGGGTGCCCCGGAAGAGGCTGGAGATTTCGCCGACTTCTGGCTGGCCCGTCGTGCCGAAGCGCTGGCCTGTGATCCGCGAGCCCGGTTGCGGGACACGGGTGAGGTGAATCAGGGCTGGCGGGTGCTGGATCTCTCCTACATCTCCACAGGAGGCACACGCATTCAGGGCTGGGCTCTGGTGCCGGAGTCAGGCCGGGTTGTTCGTGGTCTGGTGGTGGGCCACGGCTACGGAGGCCGGAGCGAGCCGGACTACGAGCTCCCGGTGGATGATGCGGTGATCTTTTTCCCCTGTGCGCGGGGGTTGGGACGGAGCTGGCATCCGTCCATCTCCGATCAGCCGCACTGGCATGTGCTCCATGAGATTGAGAACCGCAGCCGCTATGTGCTGGGCGGTTGTGTGGATGACCTCTGGCTGGCCGTGTCTGCCATGCTGGCCCTCTTTCCCCAGGTGGCGGGCCGCATTGGCTACATGGGCATCAGCTTTGGCGGCGGGGTGGGGACCATGGCCGTCGCTTGGGAGGATCGCGTGCAGCGCGCTCATTACAACGTGCCCACCTTTGGTAATCAGCCGCTGCGCATGAAGCTGGCCACGATTGGCAGTGCGGCCAGTGTGCAGCAGCACGTGAAGCGCCGCCCGGAGACGATGGACGTGCTGCGATACTTCGACGCTTCTGTGGCTGCCCGGCATGTGAAGGTGCCCGTGCATGCGGCGTGCGCTGTGTTCGATCCCGCGGTGGCCCCCGCGGGACAGTTTTCCATCTTCAACGCCCTGCCGGGAGTCAAGCAGCTCTTCGTGTTGGAGGCGGGGCACCACCCGCATCCGGGGCAGGCAGAGGAGGATGCCCGCTTGAGGCGGGAACTTCACATTTTTTTTGCGGCATTGTGACGCAAATCGGGGACGGTGGCGGCACTTTCTGCTGTCAGATTCCTCATGAATCGCGAGTATCACAAGTGGTGGAGCTGGCGGCTGAGCCGCGAGATGGAGCTCCTTGTGATTGGTCATGCCGGTGCCAAGGTGCTGGTCTTCCCCACGCGTGAGGGGCGCTTCTACGAGTACGAGGATCTGCGCATCCCCCTTATGCTACAGGAAAAGATCGCAGCCGGGCAGCTCCAGTTTTTCTGTGTGGATGGGATCTACGGGGAGAGTCTCTACTGCCCGTGGGCCCATCCGGAGGACCGGATCCGGCGGCATGCACAGTACGAGGAATACATCCTGCATGAGGTGTTTCCCTTCATGAACGCCCGCAATCCCGACCCCTGCGTCATTGCTCATGGCTGCAGTTTGGGGGCCTATCAGGCGGCCAACATCGCCTTCCGCCATCCGCACCTTTTCAAAAAGCTCGCCGCCTTCTCCGGCAGGTATGACCTCACGTTGAATGTGGAGCACTTCAGCAATCTGTTTTCCGGCTACTACAGCGACAGCGTGCATGAGCATACCCCCACGCACTTCCTCCCCAAGGTGGAGTGCCCGCGCCAGCTCACCCGGTTGCGGGAGATGGACATCGTGCTGACCATCGGGAAGGAAGACCCCTTCCGGGAGAACAACGAGCTGCTCAGCTCCATCCTCCAGCGCAAGGGCATCTCGCACCAGATCCACTTCTGGGAAGACCGCGCTCACAGCGGCTACTACTGGCGGCGCATGGCGCAGATCTATGTGTGAGGAGACGGGGTGGGGCTCTTTTCACAGATCTTCGGGGGAGGATGTTCCCTATGACCTGGGGTGATCGCCCTGCCGCGTCTGGGCCCTGTGTTGGACCGCTTTCGATGGCTTTTGCGCACCCGTTTTTATTCGGCGCAAAGTAACCCTTTGGAACGATGTAGCGGGAGGTTTATACTTGTTATAATTTTCAGACGGATGTAATCTGTCAGACTCTCTCTCAATGTTAGAACCCCATGCCCCAAGTGGTGCTCCACCTTCGCGATTGTCGAAGGTGGTGATGCTCTCCGCAGTCTTGTTGTCGCTGGCGGCTTATGGGATCAGCCAGACGGGGGTCAGCGTGGGGGTGATGCGGTTCCTGGACAACTTTCACTGGACGCTGTGCTACCTGGTGGCCGCCTGGCTGGGCTGGCAGGGGATGAAGACGGCTGTTTCTCCGGAGGAGAAGAGTGTGCGTCGCTGGTTCGCCTGGGGCCTGCTGGTCAATGCCGGTGGGCAGATCATCTGGGACCTCCAGGTGGTGACGGGGTGGAACCCGTTTCCCGCACCTGCGGACGTACTTTATTCTGCACTGGGGCCATGCTGCGCTGTAGGACTCTGGCAGTGCCTGCGGGCCAATACTTCCAAACCCGAACTCCGGGTGGCCACCCTGGACGCGGCGGCGCTCGGGGTCGGGGCCACGGCATTCGTCCTTACGCTCTATCTGCCCAGCCAGGGGGAGATGGGGCCGGTGCCGCTGCTCCTGCTGGTGGCTTACCCGGCGACGCTGCTGGGCGCACTGTGGGTTGGCGTGGTTCTAGCCCTCACGCTGCGGCTGTTGCCCCGGGCTTCCTGGTTGATCTTCCTGGCGGCGCTTGCAACCACCGGGATGGTGTGGATGCAGTGGAACATCCTGCAACTGCAGGACAAGCTGGCAGACGGCACCTGGTTCAACCTGTGTTTTTCGCTCTCCATTCTCGTGCTCGGCTATGGTGCCATGACGTGGCGGGTTCAGGGACTGTTTCATTCCCGGATGGAGCGCCCGTGTGAGGTGGCGTTGCGCATGCTGCCGCTGGTGCTGGTGATGCTGGCCGTCATCAGTGTGGTGATGGCGGAGACCTTCCGGCAGTTCTCGCCTGCGGTGCAGATCTCAGTGGACATCGCGTCCGCGCTGGCGGTGGTATTGATCATCTGGCGTCAGAATGTGATGGTCTCAGAGCGTGACCGCCGTCTCCTGGTGGAACAGCGCATGCGCGAGAGTGAGGGGCGGTACCAGTCGCTTTTTGAGTCCTCCCTGGACGGCATCTTCATCCTTAATGGGCAGAAGTTCGTGGACTGCAATGAGCGCGCCCTCCAGCTGCTAGCCTGCGGTCGCGAAAAAATCATCGGCCGCTTGCCGCTTGATATCTCTGCGGAACGGCAGCCTGATGGCAGGCTGGCGCGGGATGTTGTGGCGGAGCATTTCAGTGTGGAGGAGAAAGGCGCCCGGCGGCCCTTCGAATGGCTTGTAAAACGTCCGGACGGCAGCCTCTTTGACGCAGAGATCAGCGTCAATGCCCTGCACGTCGGTGGCCGCACCATTGTGCAGGCTGTGGTGCGGGACATCAGTGAACGCAAGCGGGCGGAGGAGGCCCTGCGCACCAGTGAGGCGCGTTTCTCCAGCTCCTTTGAGTCCGCGGCCATTGGCATGGCCCTGGTGGGCACCGACGGCCGCTTCCTCAAGGTCAATGCCGCGCTCTGCGCCATGCTCGGCTACACGCCGGAAGAGTTGATGGAGAAGACTTTTCAGGAAATAACCCATCCTGACAACCTCCCGGCGGACATGGCCCTGCTGCGCAAGACCCTGGCGGGCGACCGCAACAGCTACCAGATGGAGAAGCGCTACATCCACCAGGGCGGGGCAGTGGTGTCAGCCCTGCTCTCCGTCTCCCTCGTGCGGGATGGCAAGGGCCGGCCGCTGCACTTTACCGCACAGATCCAGGATGTGACCCAGCGCAAGAAGCTGGAGGATCAGTTCCGCCAGTCGCAGAAAATGGAGGCGGTGGGCCAGCTCGCCGGCGGGGTGGCCCATGACTTCAACAACATCCTCACTGTCATTCAGGGTTATGCCTCGTTGTTGCAGTCGGGGCACATTTCTCCGGCGGACGGTGTGCGGGAGATCTCCGCCTCCGTGGAGCGTGCCTCCAGTCTGACACGGCAGCTCCTGACCTTCAGCCGGAAGCAGATCATGCAACCGCGTGAGCTGGACCTCAACGTCGTGGTGCAGAACATGATCACCCTGCTGAGGCGGACGCTGGGCGAGCACGTCACGCTGCTGGTGGAGGCGGACCCTCACCTGCCCAGCGTGATGGCGGATCAGGGCATGATGGAGCAGATCATACTGAACCTGGCGGTGAACGCACGCGATGCCATGTGCAAAGGAGGCACGCTCACGGTGCACACGGGCTCCGCGGTCATCACAGAAGAGGAGGCCCGGTTGCATGCCGACGCGCGGGTCGGCCTGGCAGTTCTCATCAAGGTGACTGACACCGGCTATGGCATTCCGGTGGAGAATCTGACCCGCATCTTTGAGCCTTTTTTCACTACGAAGGAAGTCAACCAGGGCACGGGCCTGGGCCTGGCCACGGTGCATGGTATTGTGCGGCAGCATGGGGGGCTGGTGCGTGTCTCCAGTCAACTGGGGGTGGGTACGGAGTTTCAGATCCTGCTGCCCGCATGTCGTGCCGCAGTGAAGGCACCTGCGAACCCTGTGGAGGCGGAGCCCAAGGCCAAGGGCGGGCATGAGACCATCCTCCTGGTGGACGATGAGCCGGCACTCCGTCTCGTCTCTAAAATGACGCTCAAGCATTTCGGCTATCATGTTCTCGAAGCTGGCTCCGGGCGCCAAGCCCTCAAAGTTGTGGAGGAACATCCCGAGCCGATCGACCTGCTTCTCACTGACATGGTGATGCCCGAGGGCATCAGCGGCAAGGACCTGGCAGACATGCTGCGCGATGCGCGACCGGACATGCGGGTGTTGTTCACCAGCGGTTACAGCGTGGAGCTCTTGAACCGCAACATTGCCCTTCCCGAGGATGTGTGGTTCCTGCCCAAACCGTTTACCACCCACAAGCTGGCCCACATGGTGCGCGAGTGTCTGAATGCGCCAGTGGGCGGGCGGGGGGATGTAAGCTGAAATGTAGTGCCAGGCTTTAGCCTGGCATGGGTTGATGGGGGCAGTGCGACTGACGAGCTGAAGCTCTGGACGACTCTGCTCCGCCCCAGAGCGGCTTCAACCCACTATCGGCAACCGCTCCAGGCACGTCCCCACCTGCCGCATCCGCTCCTGCACATCTCCCTGCACCTCCACCCACGTTGCCCCCATGGCGGAGAGTTGTTCCTCGTACCAGTCGTGCTGTTGCTGCCGGAACGCCTGGTCCCGGCGGGTGCCGTCCTGGTCGAAGGGGATGTCCGGGGCACAGAGCACGAACACGTCGTACTTCCGCTTTGCCAGGGCCCACAGGTCGGGTTCGGCCCTGCCGTGATCTTCCAGACAGTAGAACAAGGTGGTCAGCGGCGAGGTGTCGCAGAACAAATAGCGGTTCGCCCGGCCGGCGGTCTCTTCTTCCCGGGCCACCTGCACTTCGCCGATGTGCAGCAGGTCCTCATACGACAGGTGCCCGCCCTGGTTCACCCAGAGCTCCCGACCGTACTCCGCCACATGCAGCGTGTCGTGCTTTTGCGCCAGTGCGGTGGCCAGGGTGCTCTTCCCCGATGACTCTCCGCCCAGCAGGCAGATGCGTTTTACAAAGGAGGCATAAACCACGGGGGACAACCACTGCCGCAGGCCATGGGGATCTGCCCGCAGGGCGGTGCCGCTCACGGGCAGGACGCTGCGACCTGGATCCACCGGCACGTGAACCACCTCGCGATGCCCGGCATCGTATTCGCGAAAATAACGCTTGAGCTCCGCCGCGAAGCCGTCGCCATAGCTTTCGCTGGTGAACACGGCGTCCACGGTGGTGCGCAGCACCTCACGGCACACCTGGCCGACAAACCGGCGGTGCCGTGATTCATCGGGATCGTCATTGGGCGGCGGCACCAGCCCCCAGGGGTGGTCCGCTCCCAGCACGATGCGGGTGGTTTCTGGAAACAAACTCCCCAGCCACGCGGCCCGCTTCTCCGGCTCGCAACCGGGAAACTCCGGCACGGTATAGCTCAGCACCACGACGTTTTCGCATTCCTCCAGGGCACGGCGGATCACGGCCTCATGACCCTTGTGCAGCGGGCAGAACTTGCCCACTACGAGACCATGCTGAAAGCGGTGCGTGATCATGCGATAGCAGAGGCGGAGCCGTCCTCTGGAGTGGAGGCCGCTGCGGTGGCTTGTTGCCCCCGCAGCAGGCGATGCCAGTGCCGCAGGGAAATCACGGCATTGATCCAGAAGGCGAAGTACAGCCCTGCGGTGACATAGAGGCCGCGACTGGCAAAGAGCGGCACGGAGATCGTGTTCACCACCAGCCAGCACCACCAGTTCTCCACCCGGCGGCCCACCAGGAGGAACTGGGCCACCACGCTGAAGGTCAGCACAGTGGAGTCCCAGTAGGGGGCATAGGCATCGGTGTAGTGGTGCAGCATGAGCCCGTAGGCCCCCGCCACGGCCAGGGCCGCCATCACCAGCACCAGACCCATCATGGGCGGCGTGTGGCGGATCGGCAGCCCGGTTTGCGCCTGACCCTTGCTGCCACCGCGCAGCCAGCGCCACCAGCCCAGGGCACTGGCGGCGATGAAGAAGAACTGCAATGCCACATCGGCATACAGCCTCGCGTCATAGAACACCTGGGCAAACAGCGCGCAGCCCAGGATGCCCGTCCACCACGTGTGCACGCTGTTGCGTCCTGCCAGCAGGATGGACAGGGCGTTGACGGTGTTGGCGGCGATTTCCAGGATCAGATCCAGCTTCATGTGGTGGCAGGATCGGTGAGATCCGAGGTGTATTGGATGACCTTGCCATCCAGGAAGGCTTGTTGTTCAACATGGACACGCAGGCCGTCGCCAAGGAGCAATTGCAGGACCTGCCGCAGGTCGGTGTTCAGAGAGTCCATGCCCGCATGACGGAACGTCACCGTGCCGTCCGCTGCTTGATGCATGGTCCATTGGGGCAGGGCCAGGGGGCGCAGGGCGTGGGTGATCTCGATGTTGTTGATCCACGAACCCGAGGTGGTTCGATACCTCACAGGTGGCCTGCCCTGCAGGCCCACCAGCACCGGCTCCGGGCCGCTGAAGTCCAGCGCCGCGTGATCGCCGGTGCGATATCTCAGCAGCGGCAGACAGAAGTTGAAGCCGCCTGTCAGCGTCACCTCGCCGCGCTCGCCGGGGGGCAGCGGGCGGTCTTCGTCATCCAGGATCTCCACATACATGCGGGGTTGCAGCAGCACATGCCCGCCTGCGGCGGGATCTGCCACGGCGATGGGACCTGCCTCGTTCATGGAGTACAGGTCCAGCACCGGGCACTGGAAGCGTTCCTCCAGCCGCTGGCGCAGCCCGGGCAGCAGCGTCATGGAGGTGCTCAGGAGCGCCCTCGGTCGCCAGGTGACGGGCAGGGTGAGGAGCCCGGCAAAGGAGATGGGATCGCCCGTGTACACTTCCGCCTTCAGGTCATCCAGATACTTCGCCCGGTCCTCGGGATCGCGCCAGTCGTCCGGGTGCAGGTTGATCTTGGCCAGCCCCGCCTCATTCATCGTGGGCGTCACGGAGACATAGGTGAAGCACTTCTTCTGGTGACCGATCAGCACCACCCCCACCTCGCCCGCGCCCGCCAGGAGCGTGATGCCGAAGCGGCGCAGCGCCCGCTTGTGAAAGGCCAGGTACGAGGCCGCGACCACGGGGTGGGAGGCCAGCAGCAGGGGATGCCCGCTCGTACCGCTGGTGCGGAAGTTGATCATCCGCTCCACCGGCACGCTGTCCGGCACGAAGGCGGCGATGTCCCGGCTCAGGTCTGCGCGGGAGAGGGAGGGAATGTCCTCGAACCTCGCGGGTGGCGCACCTTGCCTGCGGTAGTGCGGCACATCGGCATAGGTGCTGGCGGTGAACTCCTCCAACCAGCGGGGCGGTTCCCCTGCACGCCAGTCGATGGCGGCCGCGGCCACCTCGCTTTCAAAGGACCGCACGTGCGCCACCTCCTCGGGCAGGAGACGGTTGCCGCTTTCATTGCGGTAGAGAGGGCCATGCGGGTGCTCTTTCAGAAAGCTCAGCAGGCGCTGCCCCGTCGGCGTCAGGGTGGGGTAGCGGTCCAGGTCGGTGGGCTGGGGATCGGCGTCCATGCGGAGAATTTATTCGCGGGTGTATTTGTCGGCCGATTCCTCCGCTGCCTTCTTCGCCAGCGCCTCGCGGATGGCCCGGGCCCGCAGCTCGGCAGCCCGGGCGGCGGCAATGACGCGGGCCCGCTCTGTGGCGCTCAGGCTGGTAAGGCGGTCCTGAGCCTGGGCGGGCGACTCGCCCTCGGGGCGGAAGTCCAGCCGTGCCAGGGTGATGCGGGTGATTTCCTCGCTCCGATCCGGGTCGGTGAGGAAGGCGCCCGCCACTGTCTGCTCCGCCAGCTCCCGGGCCGTGCCTTCCAGCAGGGGCAGGAGTGTCCCGGCGCTGAGCTGGCGTTTGAGGAACCAATCATCCGCCGCCAGCCAGGTGAGCAGCAGGGTGACGGCCAGCCGGTTGCGGTCCTGAGAGGCGTCCTTGCCGGTAAAGGCCTCCATGTCTGGGGGCGTGGGGGCAGCACCGTGCAGCCGCAGCAGATCCGCCACCACGGAGTCCACATGCACGCGTCCCTTGGAGCCGATCTTCGGTTCATCCAGAAACTCAGCCGGCGTCTCTGCGAGCCGGTGCAGCAGGGTTTCGAGCGGGGGGCCTTCGTGGGTCATGGGGCTGGGGCAATGATAAATTATGAATTATGAATTAGAATGCGGAATGCGGAATGCGGAATGCGGGGCGGGATCAAGGCTGAACTCATCACCCATAACTTCTGACGTCTGCCTCGACAGTCGTGAACTTCGCACAAACCTGGGTGCTGTGACAGTCTTCGCAGGCGGCGGCACGGTGACTGCGGCGCAGTTGACGAAAGCGGTCCGGCAGGGACAACAGATCCCCTGTCGTATGCAAGGCTGAGATGGGCACGCCATAGGCCTGCGGCGTGTAGCTACAGGGGGCGATGCGGCCGGCTTCATCTATGAAGAGAAAGCTCTCTCCCGGTTGACAGTCTGCCACGGGCAGATGGCGGCCCTGGGCGGTCATGGCCAGCCGGTGCAGATAGGCAGCCCCGCCCAGCAGGCGCACTCCTTGATCAGCCAGCTGCTGCTGCCAGCCAGGCCAGCGGGCGGTCAGCCAGTCCACCTGGGGCGGGAGCAGCCGGTGGGCCGGGTAATACTCCGGCCGGTCCAGACCGCCGAGCTGGTTGCAGGTGATTTCCTCGATGCGCCAGTCCGCGAGACTCTGGCAGAGCGCGGGGAAGGCGGTCACTGTCTCCCGGAAGAGCACCACATTCGCCCGCAGCAGGGGGCCGTGGCCCGTGAGGTGTTTCTGCCGCACCAGGGCCTGCACGCCGGTGCGCAGGCGGTCATGCAGCCCGGCTTGTCCACGCAGGACATCGTGCAGGGCGGCAGGGCCGTCCACGCTCACCGTCAGCTCGGTGTAGTATTCCCGGAGATGGGCCTGCACTTCGGCGCGATGCAGGGTGGTGCCGTTCGTCGTCGTGCTGAGGCGCAGGTTCAGATCGTCCCGGCAGTGGCGGGTGAGCGCCTCCAGCGGCTTCCACAGCAGCGGTTCTCCGCCCAGCCAGCTCAGCAGCACCGGGCGGCCCGTGGCCTGGGACCAGTCGGCCAGCACGGCGGCAAAACGGCGGATCTCTGCCGGATCCGCCACGCCCCGCGGGCGCTCCAGCCGGGCATCATAGGCACAAAAAGGGCAGCGCAGATTGCAGCGCTCCGTCACGCGCCACACCACCACCAGGGGATCTTGCGAATCTGACGCCAGCGGGTTCACAGGTGAGTGGGTGGGCGCGGGGCACCGTTGGCGGCGGTTCCGCTGATGGGGGTTCGAGGTCGCACAGGCCGGGCGGTCTGCGGGCCCCGGCCGTAGTGCTGCCGGCTGAAGGCCCGGGCAAAGGCCACCAGATCCTCCCAGGTGGCCACGCGGTGCACGTTCCAGCCTTGTTCATCGCGCGCCTTCTTGATGGCGGCAAACGAGGGATAGGTCGCTGCATGCTGTTCCCAGCCCTGGGCCAGGTTCAGCACCATGGTGCCGCCGCCGCGCGCCTTCTCCAGCGCCATGGCGCTCACGTCCCAGCCGGAGTTGCCCTTCTCATCCTGTTGGAAGAGCGTGTCCACCCCGTCGTCCGAGATGATGAGGATGTGCGCGGGCCGGGCCTCGGGTGGGCGCGGGCCAAAGGTGTCGCGAAGCTGGTGGATGGGGAAGGCCGTGCCTCCGCCGAAGTAGCCGGTGAGCACGCGCAGGATGGACACTTCATCCCGCACAAAGCCCGGGGTCGTGATGTATTGCTGCTTCCAGCTCCACAGGGTGGCCTGCACGCGCGCGCTGGTGCGCAGGGCGGAGAGGCAGATGATCGCCCCCGCCAGGGCCGGGTAGGAGATGAGTCTCTGCGGATTGGCCATGGAGCCGGAGCTGTCCACATAGATGTCCAGATCCAGCGGTTCCTTGCGCGGCTCCACGCCCTCGCTCTCCCCCCAGATGCGCTGCACCGTGGTCACACCCGGGATCACCGTGGGGCTGATCAGCACACTCTGCATCCAGTCCAGCGCATCCATGGGATCGCCCAGTGCCCAGGGCTCCAGCCCCTCTGGCAGCGGATCGGAACTGCGGGGCAGCTCCCGCGTGGGAAAGGGGATGAGGTGAGGCAGCGCCTGTTCGCGGTAATAACGCACCGCAGCATCGTGATCGCTGATGGGCACCCCGGCGGCGCGCAGGAGCTCGCCGTATTCAAAGGGTTGCCGGGCCTGGCCGCGCGCCTGCTGATTGGCGGGCACCATCGAGGGCAAAACATCCTCCCCAGCCTCAGTGTCCGCGTCCGCCCCCGTGGACTCGCCGTTCAGTTCCGGATCCAGCGCGGGATGGATCGCCCCCTCCTTCTCGCCCGGTTCCATTTCCGTAAGCCCGGTGATCTCGCCACCCACGGCCGCGCCCTTGGTGTCGAAGAACTTCTCCAGCAGCTCCTGGGACTTCTTGTCCTCCAGCAGATGCGGCAGGAGCAGCGCGGCAAAACGGCCGCTGCCCTGGAGCCAGTCGCGGGAGTACACGCGGATGAGCCGAGCGCCCAGCCAGGCGTCGCCGTCCGTGCGGTCATCCACCCGGCCTGCCAGGGTGCCGCGCTCCAGCCGCCAGAGTATTTCATAGATCCGCATGTAGAGCTTCCACACCGCGCCATCGGCGGAGCCCTCCTGTTGTTTGCGCATGCGGCGGTACACCTCATCCATGCGCAGGCCCGCGCTGCGTTGCAGGCGGTCGTTGATGAGCAGGTCCGTGTACAGATTGGCCACCATGGGGGCCTGGTGCTCCAGGGTGGGCAGGCCCCAGCGCATGCGGGAGAGCATGCGGCCGTGGTCGGTGAGGTTGGCCGGGGCCAGCACGTGGTGGCCGATCTCGTGCGCCAGGATCTCGACCCCCAGGTCCGCCACATCAGAGGCCAGCACCTCCGTCAGACTCACCACCACCGCCTGGTCCACCAGGCGGATCATCGCAAAACTCCCGGCCAGCCCCTCGCGGCGCTCCTCTTCCGGCGTCAGGCAGAGCCGGGGCGGGCTCAGCCGGGTGAAGCGGCTCCACGCCTCCAGCGCGGCGGGCCATTGCTCCACCCACCGGAGGCGCAGGGCCTCCAGTTCCTGGGGAGGGCACCAATGCGGCCTGCGTTTCATGGTTCGTCGCGGTCTTCCCCTCCGTGGCCCGGCACGGCGTAGAGCAGCACCGCATGAGTGAGGGCTCCAGTGATGGCCACGGTGTGGTCCAGCCGCGCCACGCTGGTCACGGGGCCGATGTCTTGTGGCACCTCCACCCCCGCGGGCACCTGGGGGATCTGCGGACGCGTGGCGGCCAGCTCCTCCGGAGTGGCCCGGTGGAAGGTCGCGCCAAAGGCGTCCGCCGTCAGCAGCCAGCCGTCAGGGCCGCTGCGCACATAGATCTGGTCCTGCGCCACCACCAGACGCGGAGGTTCAGGAAACAGCCCGCCGAATCCGCTGAAGGCGCCCGTGCGCCGCATGAGGCGCGGGGCGGCCAGATCATTCGGGCTGGAGTGGTCGCGACCGTTGTTTCCCAGTCCCCGGGGCCAGCGCCCGTTTTGCAGGCGCTGGCGGATTTCCGGCCAGATGGCGACGGCCTCTCCGGCAGTCTGGGAAGAACCCGTTTCATCGCCCTGCCTCTCCGGCACGGTCAACGCCGCCAGCGCCAGCGCCGGGGGCAGCAGGTCCGCCACGGCCAGCGCGCTCTCCCGGTAGTGGGCCAGTCCACAACGCCAGGCCGCCACCTGGCCTGCTTTGAGGAAGGTCTCGGGCGATTCTGCCAAGGGGGCGAGACGGGTCAGAATTCCCAGCCAGTCCCGTGGCCGGGCCCCGGGCACGGTGCCCAGTTGATGCGCAGCATTGCTCAGGGCGCCGATGACCTCACGAGGCGCGGCCGTCACGTGCTGCTCCGCCCCGGGCAAGACCTCGTCCCAGAGTTGCTGGATCCACGGGTGCCGGGCCTGGGCTCCCACCAGTCGTTGGGCCACCAGCTCCAGGCCCACCTCATAGCCCGCCTGCGCCACGGCCACCGCAGCCTCCGGGTTCGTGGAGTGAACCCGCACCACCAGCGGATCCAGCGTGGACCGCAGGAAGTTTGAGAACGACTCCGCCTCCAGCGCCGGGAACTGCTTCTTTGCCAGGGCATACTGGGCATTGAACTCCTCGCGACCGGACTTGAGGATGGCGGTGAAGGCAGAGGAAACCATGAAGAAAGAATTAGGAATTCTGAATTAGGAATGATGAATGGCCTGCTTCAGGCACTTCAGCTTCACATTGAGATTCTTCGGTTCACCGACGCGCAAGGCTGAATCACTGAACTACTGAATTACTGGTTTACCGAGTTACCGAATTCACCGGGTCTTCAGCCAGCGCAGGTAGTTCGTGTAACGCTGGTGCAGGTATTTCAGTTTCAGCATGTCGTCGTAGAGATGGCCGTACAGCTTGTTGCCCCGGGCCCAGTCGGTGATGAGGCGCTCGATCTTCACGAGGCGGGAGGCCACTTCGGATTCGGCCACGCCGTCCAGCCCCAGGCGGAACTCGCTGGCCAGTTGCGCCACGGGATCGTCGCGATCCAGGTTCAGGCGGTCGTACTCCGCACAGCTCAGGTCGAAGACCCGGCGCAGCCAGCCCACCCGGTCGGAGCGGAAGGCGGTGTTGCCCGGGCTTTCGAAGAACGGCGCATCCACGTCCTGCACGAGCTTGTCGAACAGCACAAACGGCAGGATCTGCCGCAGGTCCTCCAGCTCCACTTCGGGATTCCCACGGAAGTAGGCGATCGCCTTGGCGTAGTGGATGATCGTCATGAGCGCGCGGACAGAGAGACCGTTGCGCGTCTGGCAGCCCAGGTCCTTGATCTTGTCCCGCCCCGTGTCGCGGGCGGTGAGCGTGGCCCATTCCACCCCGGCCAGGCGGGCGGTGTCCTTCGTCTTGTACTCGAACTGCTCGCCTGCCACCTCGCAGAACTCGAACTGGCTGGTGAAGAACTCCAGCCGCCGCCGCACCTGTACCGGCAGCGCCACGGCGCGGATCTCATCCTGCAAGCGGTCGATCTCGGTCTCGGTGAAGATGATCTGCTTGGGCACGACTTCCTCGGGGCGGATCCTTTCCTCGATCCGTGTCACGAGATCAGACAGGAATCGGGGGTTGAAGGCCAGCGCCTGCACCACCACGTCGATACGGTCGCGCAACGCCTCAATCACCTGGTACGTGCCACCTCCCTGGTCGTCGTTCGCTGTCAGGAACCACGCCGCTTCCGGGCACTCATGGATTTGGTCCATGATCTCCGCGTAGTTGTCGCCCATCACCGTCAGCAGGGCGCTCTGCGTGCGGGTGGGGATGCGGTTGTATTCGTCGATGATCTTCACCCGCATGTCCAGCCAGCCGCGCCAGGCGATGCGGATGTCCTTGATGTCCTGGGCGTTCACCAGGTCCGCCGGCAGCGGGTTGCCCAGCAGGTCGGCGATGGTCATCTGCGGATGTCCATGCAGCATGGCCCGCCGCACCTCCCGCACCGGATAACCGCCCAGCACGCCCATGAGCAGGGCGCTCGCCGTTTTGCCCCGGCCTGGTCCGCCGATGAAGAGGCACTTGCGCCGCGTGGCGAAGGTCAGCAGCGGCAGCAGCACAAAGCTGGAGTAGCTCTGCGAGGAAGGGAGCGTCAGCCGGCTCTTGGAGTCGCCCAGCACAAAGGAGCGGGGCTGCTCCGTGTTGTACTCCACATCATAGTGCGGGCTGATGATCGCCGTGTTGACGATCCAGAAGTACGCCTGCCGCAGTTTCTCATCCAGCGGCAGTCCTCCGCCCGTGCCGGTCGCGGCGGTGTCGGACACCGGCCCCCGGTAGAGATCAGCCACATCAAACTGCCGGCTGACCGGGGCGGTGTGGGGGTTCGTAGGAGCCTGGGACAGGCGTTGAAAGAGATCTCGCAAGGCCATGGGGAGTCGGTTGTCGAGGGGGGGCTTGGCGTGAAATGCCGCGCCATGGGGGCGCAGCAGGGTTCGCCGTAATTCAACACGGAACGGCGGGCGGAGGCAAATGGGAAGCGTGGCTTCTCCAGATCGCCAACGGGACGGGAACACACCCTCCGCCGAACCTCGCGCTGCCAGACCACTTGAGGACGCCCCGGGCAAGGTAGAAGAGCCGTCCCGGCTCTTGGGAGCGCTGGGTGAGGGGGGGCAAGAACCGGACGGTTCTTCTACACTGGCTGCATGCGAGCGCGTCAGCCGGGCCTGCCCCCTTCAGGCCTCAGCCCACCTCACTGGCGGCTCACCGTGTACCCGGTCGGAGCCTTGAACACGTCTGCGGGTATTTCCTCGATCTTCACGGACTTGATCGTGACGATGCCCAGGTACTTCGGGCCCACCGTGCTGGTTTTCAGGATCAGGCCTTCCAGTTCCTTCGGAGTCTCAGGCGCGCCACTGGCCGGCTTGATTGTCGCCATCTCGGCCTTGATCTTGTCATAGTCGGGGTAGGACTTGGCCACCCAGAAGGTGGATGTCATCTCCCCCATCTCCATTTTCACAATGTTGCATTCGTATCCGTCCACCTTCTCGGTCATGCCCGTCGCCGTGTACTTGGGGGTGGGCACGTTCGGGAGCTTCGGGGCCGCCTCGCCCTTCGGCTGGCTGATCACCGACACCATCTTGGCCGGGTGGATGATGGTCATCACCTCCCCCGCCTTCGTGTCCGCGATCGTGGAAAGCTCCTCACTGATATCCGTGCGGATCATCCCGTTCTGAATGCGCATCGTCGTCTGGCTCGGCGCCTCCGAGCCCTCCATGGTCTGTTCCATGATCAGTCCGGCCTGCGTGGCGGCAGGAGTCAGCAGGGCGGCGGTGCTCAGGGCGAGGCCGAAGAGAGGGGAAAGGAACTTGTGGGTGTGAGTCATGCTGGATGCATTTGAGTTTGGCGGAGATTGTGACGAAAAACCTGATCTGATATTGCCCGAGTGATTGATGCAATCGACAAAAAGTTTGCACGTCAAGAGCAGGATGAGGTAGCGTGTGCAGCTACTTCACCAGTTGTGATGAAAAAACTACTATTCAGTCTGCTGCTGCTTCATCTGACAGTCGTTCCTTCTCAGGCCCGGCTGGGCGAAACGAAGGCTGAATGCGAGAAGCGCTACGGAACGCCGACCGAATCCGACCGCGAAAATGGCACGTTCACTTATTTGAAAAACGGAGTGACGATCATCGCTAGGTTCAGGGAGGACAAGTGTGTCTCCATCACCTATCGCAACTCGGCGAGACCTTCAGCTGGATCGGCCACGCCATTCACCAACATCGAAATTGGCATCCTGAGAGCTGCCAATGAAGGCGGGCAAGTTTGGGAGCTTGTGCCTCCTGGTGCACCAGAATCCGTCTGGGAAACGACGACCCCTCCCGAAAAAGTCGCACGTCTGAGCTCCAACCACTCCGCACTCAACTTTACCACCAAGGCAGAGGAGCTGCGGTTAAAAACAGAGAAGGCCGAGAAGGAGAAGGATCGCCTGAAGGATTTTTGACGGGCGAGGAACCGGCGCCCTTACAAACTGGATCGCAGGGCTGTCCGCAGTGTTGGTGATGTGTTGCCAACATCAGTTTTCCCGGGGAACTCATACCGCGCCCGAGTTCCGTCTTCCCACAGGCAATCAAGTTTGCGTTCGGCAGTGAACTTCGCCTGCAGTAGTTTGGCGACGTTGAGGTCGTCCAGCTTCGCTTCATCCGTCAATGGCCAGCCCCGAGCGGAGGGGGATGCCGCGAAGCGCCAGTACTCGGGTTGTCCGCCGGGGCCGATCACCACGAACTCTGCGGATTGGTGATCCGACCTTCCTGTGAGAAAACGCCAGGGACCTTGAGCGAGGACGTCATCTTTGCCGGTAAGAGCGACGACTCGCCGACTTCCCGGATGCAGGATCAACCTGGCCACGGTGCCCCCGTTCTTCGGAGCACGGACAATGCGGACGTCCGTGGTGCCGAGGGGGAGGGAGTCGATGTAGGGATAGGCGTTGATGCCCGATGTCCTGAGTTGCTCGACGGTCAAGGGAATCGGACCCCAGTTCTGCACATGATGGGGGATCAGCTCACCGTTGGAGGTGATCAACGGGACCTCTGCGCCAGCAGGGGAGGCTTGGTCCAATACCTCGAACCGATCTGGTGGCTGGCCTCCATGCTCGTTCCCTTTGATTCGAGAGAATCTCCGGATGCCCGTGAACCGAGTTTCCCAAGGTTCGTAGGTGGAGGAGTAGCCCACGGCAATGCCATGGGACGTGGAGTATAAGGGGGAGGTGGTAAAAGGGGTGCAGGCGGTTTGGCGCCAGCCTTCCTGAATTTTCGTGAAACACTCGTAGTAGAGCGTTCCTCGTTCGTCGTGGCGCAGGAGGGCGACCTGGCGATCCGTCGCAAAGCCGACAGAAGGCGTTTGCCACGTCGTCATGAGATCCATGCTGGAACTGCGTTGGAGCACTTCAGGGTGGCCGCCATCGGGAAGCCAGACCAGCGATTCCTGGGGCTCTCCAGGTTGAGTGGGGGCGTTGATGATGTAAATCAAGCCATTGTTCAGCCGACAGTACTTGGAGACTTTCAGATCATAGCCAGGAGACGGTAGTGCGGGTTTCGTTCCATCCAGGGGCAAGCCAAGATGAGTCACGTCGATCGCCGAACCGCCCGGCTCCCGTGAGGCTTTCAAGGTGTGAGGTTCCTCCTCGCTCACCGTTACCAACAGCGGGGGCTGCGAAGAGGAATAGGTTAGCTCCAGTTCCCCCGGCGACTTGATAGTGATCTTGCGATCCCTGGCGTGTGTGACCTGATGCAGCAAGGCAGATCGGATGACGACGTAAGTTGGAGTGGCGGCACCGGGCTTCCACGCAAGGAGGAGGTGATGCGAGTGCTCTTGCTCCAGCAGGGCCAGAACCTGATCGCCTACGCGGTTTACGGTGATGAGGTGGCCAGGGAGTGGGCTCGCATCGTTCCCGCTGTATCGCGGTGGATTGTCCCAAAGCCGGATCGTTTTGCCCTCAGGGGAATGATAGATGAGTTCGCCCCGAAAGCCGCCGAAGTGCTCCCTTGCACTCAGAACTACCTTTCCGCCGCCAGGGAGGGGCATCTCGGTGGAGCGTGTGCCAGAGTCGTTCGCAGATGGGGCGGTGGTTGGAGAGGGAGTGGAAGCGGGCAGCGAGGAGGGCTCTGCCGCAGCGGCGACGTGAAGAGATGGACTGGCCAGGACGCAGGCACAGCCAACCAGGGAGAGAAGGGATTTAGGGGGCATGCCGTGGAGAAAAAGCATGCCAGTGCTGTGAAGCGATTGCCAGCGCGAAATGCAGTGGGGCGGGAGGATCGGTGATGCAGGGTGAGAGCGACGGTTTGTGGAACTCGCTTCGGAGTTCCCAGCTTCTTGGCAAGCGCACCCAGGGTGGCGACCGCTTCGCGGTCTGACCTTGGGCTTGGTTGTGTGACGCCGTTGGCGTCGGGGTGGCGGGGGGGGGTGGGAGACGAGGGGCGCGTGCACGAGACGGTTGAAGACCCACCTGACTCACGAGAGCGCATGTTCAGTAAGAGGAGCGAGGGGATTCTTGTCCCGGTCCCGGTCTCGACCAAACGTCCCGTGAAGACTCCTCGTTTACTCAGCGTCCAAACCTCCCTGCAACCTCTGTAGGGCGACCGCCCCGGTTGCCTCAGTCAGGGGTGGCGCGCGGCAAGCGGAGCGCTTGCCCTACAGGGCGTCTGGGGCGGCGTTGAACTACCAATGGCCCTTGGATGTTCTGTTCCTGACCTCGCCTCCAACTACCCTGGGTTGTAGGGCGACCGCTTCGGTTGCCGCAGTCAGGGGCAGCGCTCGGCAAGCGGAGCGCTTGCCCTACAGGGCGTCTGATGCGGCGTTGAACGACCAATGGCCCTTGGATGTGCTGCTCCTGACCTCGCCTCCAAACACCCTGGGTTGTAGGGCGACCGCCCCGGTTGCCTCAGTCAGGGGCAGCGCTCGGCAAGCGGGGCGCTTGCCCTACAGGGCGCCAGGGGGGAGTTGAACGACCAATGGCCCTTGGATGTGCTGCTCCTGACCACGCATCCAACTACCCTGGGTTGTAGGGCGACCGCCTCGGTTGCCGAATCAGGGGTGGCGCGCGGCAAGCGGAGCGCTTGCCCTACAGGGCGTCTGGGTGGCGTTGAACGACCAATGGCCCTTGGATGTTCTGTTCCTGACCTCGCCTCCAACCACCTTGGGTTGTAGGGCGACCGCCTCGGTTGCCGAATCAGGGGTGGCGCGCGGCAAGCGGAGCGCTTGCCCTACAGGGCGTCTGGGTGGCGTTGAACGACCAATGGCCCTTGGATGTGCTGCTCCTGACCTCGCCTCCAACCACCTTGGGTTGTAGGGCGACCGCTTCGGTTGCCGAATCAGGGGTGGCGCGCGGCAAGCGGAGCGCTTGCCCTACAGGGCGTCTGGGGCGGCGTTGAACGACCAATGGCCCTTGGATGTGCTGCTCCTGACCTCGCATCCAACTACCCTGGGTTGTAGGGCGACCGCTTCGGTTGCCGAATCAGGGGTGGCGCGCGGCAAGCGGAGCGCTTGCCCTACAGGGCGTCTGGGGTGGCGTTGAACGACCAATGGCCCTTGGATGTGCTGCTCCTGACCTCGCATCCAATTGCCCCGGGGTTGTAGGGCGACCGCCTCGGTTGCCTCGGTCAGGGGTCGCTTGTGGCAAGCGGGGCGCTTGCCCTACAGGGTGCTGGGCGATGGGGACGCGGCGTCGAAGCAGCGCGCCAGTCGCTCCGCTTTCCCTCGGCGGTTGTGGGTGCTGGCACCGACCGCCGCGCCTTGCTCTGACCCTGCCGCACGGCGGCCGGGGTTCGTGATTCCTCTGAGAAAATCTCGAGCGATCACGTTTCATCCTTGCTCATCCGGTCATTGCACGGGTGTGGACATCGATCTGCCTTTGTCATGTCATGAACGCCTGCACCCGCTTCCTCCAGCACCGCCTGTTCCCGTTGGTCCAGGTTTTCGCCATCACGACCGTCGTGTTCCTGCCGCTCTCCGCCCACGCCTGGGGGGAGCCGCATCTGGCCATCACGAAGGCGGCCACGGAGGTGCTGCCGGACTGGCAGAAAGAACTGCTGGGCCCCGAGATGGAAATGCTGGCGGGCAAGTACTGCCTGATCCCCGATGAGGTGTACACGGACAAGGAGAATGCCAGGTACGCGGCGATGCCGGAGACGCGGCCGGGGGAGGTGTACCTGCTCAACCTGCATCTGCCGGATGCCTCCCAGGCGGTGAATCTGGACGCGCTGCGTTATTTCATGGGCCGGGCGGTGGCGGCGCTCAAGGCGGGGCAGACGACCGATGCGGCCAAGTACCTGGGCACGATCTGCCACCAGCTGGAGGACTACGGCAGCCCGTCGCATACGGTTCCGGGTGATAACATGTTCACCCTGCTCACCCAGTTCCTGCCGCCGCCTGACGACATGAAGGGCCTGCCCATGCACGGTCCCATCGAAAACGGGACGCTGGACGTGAAGATCCCCGGCTACAAACCGCAACTGCTGGGCCTGAGTGTGGAGGAGGCCTCATGGCGTCTGCTGCACCGCATCCACGAAGGCATCCTCAATGCCCGGCAGACCACCCTCCCCATCCTGCAGGCGCTCTATGCGAAAGACCCGGAGACGGTGAAGACCTGGCAGATGAAGGCGGCGGTGGTGGATGCGCAGGTCACGGCGGATGCGCTCTACACCGTGCTCTGCCTGGCCCAGGAGCGTGGCGAGCCCGCGGAGCTGACGGCATTGCGCGATGTGGACATCGCGGGCTTCTTTCCCATCGAGGCCGTGAACCTCTACTACCCCCAATCGCAGTTCGCCGGCTCACCGAACTGGGGCTGTGCCCGCAGCGGGTTCCTCATGGAGAAAGGCACCCGTCCCGTTCCCCTGAAGCTGGCTGCCCCTGCTGCCACACGCGACAACGCACCCGCAGAGACCCGCGAACTCACCCGCGGCATCAGCGTGGTGATGGGCAAGACCCTGACCTTCCCTCTGCCCAAGAATGTCTATGGCCGCTTCACCGTGCTGGCCGGGTTGCACCCTGAACTGGGGGCCAGGGGGCGCGTCGAATTCACGGTGCTGGGCGATGGCAAACCGCTCGGCAGTGTCACCGTCAACGGCACGGATCCCGCGCAGCTCATGACCTGTGACCTCACCGGTATTTCCTCGCTACAGCTCCTCGCGAAGGGGCGGGGGCTTGATCCCAAGGCGAACTACGCCATCTGGGGAGAGCCGAGGGTCGGTAAGAGGTAAATGGTAAGAGGTGAGCGGTGAATGGTAAGCGGAAAGCAACGAGCCAGGGCGAATATGTTGGCCTGACGCACTGACGCACTGACCTGCCGACGCACTGGTTTACTGAGCTCCGTTCTTCCGTGCTTGTTCGAGGTTCCGGACGCGTTCCATGAGCTCGGGGAGCTGGCGGCCGGCGACCATGCGGCGGCGTTCTTCCATGACGGGGGTGGCGGGGAAGCCCATGTAGGTTCCTGAACCGGGGGGGAGGTCCTTGGTCACGACCGTGCGGGCGGCGAGTGTGCACTGGGAACCGATGCTGACATGACCGGCGACACCGGACTGTGCAGCGATGACGACGTAGTCGCCCACCCGGGAACTGCCGGCGATGCCGCAGCCGGCGATAATGATGCAATGCTTGCCCACCACCACGTTGTGGGCGATCTGCACCTGGTTGTCGATCTTGGTGCCTTCTCCGATCCAGGTGCGGCCGAAGCGGGCGCGGTCCACGGTGGAGCTGGCACCGATCTCCACGTCATCGTCGAGCTGGACGATGCCGGACTGGCGCACCTTCCGGTGGCGGCCATCCTTGAACACATAGCCAAAGCCATCGGCCCCAATCACGGAGCTGGAGTGGAGGACGACGCGGTCACCGAGCTGGCAGCCTTCATGCACCGTGGAGTTGGCGTGCATGCGGCAGTCTTCGCCCATGGAGACACCCCGGCCGACAAAACAGCCGGCACCTACCTCGGAGCCGTCGCCGATGTGGACACCGTCTTCAATCACCGCGTTTGGGCCGATCTTTATCTTGTCCAGGTTCGTGTCCACGCAATTGCCCACCACAGCAGAGGCATGAACGCCGGGGGTGAAGGGTTCGGGCTGGAGGCCGAAGCGCTCCGTGACGGTCTCAAAGGCCACGGAGGGATTCTGAACGCCCAGACAAACCACATTTTCCGGAAACACGGTCCAGTCCATGGGCATGAGGACGGCGGTGGCCTGGGTCTGTTCCAACAGGCGGCGGTACCGCATGTCGCTAAAGAAACTCAGGTCTCCGGGGCCGGCTTCTTTCAGTGAGGCAAAGCCTGAAATGAGCGTGCTAATGCTACCGGACAACAGCTGTGCCGGAAGAAGAGCCATGAGTTCCGACACGGGGATGTACATCGCCCCTTTTCGCATAGTCGCCGCCATATGATAGGGATTTGACAGTAAAAGTGTATCAGGGGTTCATCTTGAGGAGTGAGAAACGGGTTGCGCATTCCTGCACAGGGCGGAAGGAACAGGGAGCCCACGGGGGTTTTGCGCCTGTGCGGACGCAGCCTGCCCTTCCCAGTGGATGAGAAGAGATGGCCATGCGGTCATCGCCAGGGTGATGATCCGGCTTTTCCGTTCTGCCTGTCTGATGCAACGCTTCCTCTGCCCCTGCGGCAACACCTTGTTCTTCGACAGCACGTCGTGTCTGGCCTGCCGTCGCCCGGTGGCCTGTGATCCGGTCCGGAAGGCCTTTGTGGTGCTGGAGTCTGCCGGTGCCGCTCCTGCGCGGCTGTGCGCCAACGGTGTACGATATGGGGTGTGCAACTGGCTGGCCCTGCCCGGGCAGCAGGGGGGCTTGTGCCTCTCCTGCCGGATGGACCGGATGATCCCCAATCTGGGGGACCCCCGCAATGTGATGCTGTGGGGCAAGGTGGAGGCGGCCAAGCGACGGTTGATCTTTGAGTTGATCGGTCTGGGTATTCCCATGACGCCAGGCGGGCGCAACGTCATTGACGGGCTGACCTTCCGCATCGTCAGCACCCGGCTGGACTCAGGCGTGACGATGGGGCACTTGAACGGATTGATCACGGTGAATCTGGAGGAGGCGGACGACACCTACCGGCAGATCAACCGCCAGACCCTGGGCGAAGAGAGCCGCACCCTTTTGGGGCATTTCCGTCATGAGAGCGGTCACTTTGTGTGGCAGCAGTGGTTTGATGCCCTGCCCTGGAATCACGCGCACCGGCTGGCGTTCAGGGAGTGTTTTGGGGATGAGCGCCAGGACTACAGCTGGGCGCTCTATCACCACTATGCGGTGGGGAACGCCTGCTCCCCGGACAACTTCATCAGCGCCTATGCCTCCTGTCACCCATGGGAGGACTGGGCGGAGACCTGGGCGCACTATCTGCAGATGATGGACGGCCTGCAGACCTTTCACAGTCTGGGGCTGGACCTGTCCCAGCTGACGCTGACCTGTGACCAGTTCGAGCCCACAACGGTGGCGCTGCCCGGGGTGCTCGGCGGCCGGAAGCTGGATGATGCAGGATTCCTCCTGAACCTGTCCGCGTGGCTGCAGGTGGCGGCGGTGCTCAATGAGCTGTCTGCCAGCGCAGGACAGCCGATGCTCTATCCCTTTGTGATTGACGGGGGTGTGGCCCGCAAGCTCCGGCTCATCCACTATTTTGTGCAAACGTGCCGCCAGGGGACGGGACCATGATGAGAATCAGGCCCCGGCGAAGATCATGAGGTTGAGCTGATTCCGGCCTTGCGGGCATATTAATCAAAACTAATGCTATCTTTCGCCCGGAAGAGGACGATGCTGCGGCAGCTAGAACAGCTGTCCAATCAAAGGCATGGTAGGTCACCCTGATGAACGTTGTGTTCGTGAGTGATTTGAAACCCGGCAACTCGGGAACAGTCCAAGACGCAAGCAGAGGGTCCGAGCACCAATACTATGAACACCAAAATGTACGTCGGCAACCTGCCATGGACTGCTACTGAAGATGACGTCCGCAGCCTTTTCTCCGCCCACGGTGAAGTTCGAGAAGTCAACATGCCCACCGACCGCACCTCCGGGCGCCCGCGTGGTTTCGCGTTTGTCACCATGGACTCCGCCGATGCCATGCAGGGGGCCATCCGCGCTCTGGGCGGCAAGGAATGGATGCAGCGCAAGCTTGAAGTCTCTGAGGCGCGTCCGCGTACGGACCGCCCTGAGGGCCAGTTCAGCAACAGCGGCAGCGGCGGCGGTCGCTGGTAAGTCCAGTGTGATGGCGGGGAAAGCCTTCCCCCCCATTTGCTTGAGAGGGTGTCATCTCGCATGACCCCTCTTTTATTATTTCACGGACGCTTCCCGCCTCGTGGGATTTGTCGTCTGTAGTGGGATCGAACCCCAAGGGGTGCCTCCCCCAGTGCACCAAACTGGAGGCCGCCAGAGGCCCGAGTCCATCATGAAACATTTCCGCATCTGGTTCATTTGCGGGCGGGTCTGTCTGCACGACGCTGACAGTTATGCGGAGGCCGGAGGTTGCGTGACCTTCTACCGCGGGGCGCAACGCACCCCCAGTGCCTGCCATGTGATGGCGATCATTGACCGGATAGAGGAATCAGAGTCCGGCTCTCCTTTTCCTGTGTCTCCGTGTCCCGTCGTGGAGGGGCACATGAGGCCGCCAGTGTAGCGCGCGTGGCAAGCGGGGCGCTTGCCCTACAGGGCGTCAGGGGCGGGTTGGGTGTGCGAAGGTCTTTGGGGGTTCTGTTTTCGGCCGCGGATCCAGCGATCTTGGGTTGTAGGGTTGCCGAATCAGGGGTGGCGCGTGGCAAGCGGGGCGCTTGCCCTACAGGGCGTCTGGGGCGGCGTTGGGTGTGCGAAGGTCTTTGGGGGCTCTGTTTTCGGCCGCGGATCCAGCCATCTTGGGTTGTAGGGCGACCGCCTCGGTTGCCGAATCAGGGGTGGCGCGTGGCAAGCGGGGCGCTTGCCCTACAGGGTGTCAGGGGTGGGTTGGGTGAGCGAAGGTCTTTGGGGGTTCTGTTTTCGGCCGCGGATTCAACCACCCTGGGTCTGTAGGGCGACCGCCTCGGTTGCCGAATCAGGGGCAGCGCGTGGCAAGCGGAGCGCTTGCCCTACAGGGTGTCCGGGGTGGGTTGGGTGAGCGAAGGTCTTTGGATGTTCTGCTCCTGACCTCGCATCCAACTACCTTGGGTTGTAGGGCGACCGCCTCGGTTGCCGAATCAGGGGTGGCGCGTGGCAAGCGGGGCGCTTGCCCTACAGGGCGTCAGGGAAGGCGAAGCTTGCAGACGCTTCAGCGAGTGCCTCCTCACGTGGACAACTACAGGGGCGCTGGGTGGTGGGGGATCAAACACCAGTGGGTGGGAGGAGAGGCGCGAGCCATCAGGCTGGGTGCGGATACAGAAGGTGTTTGAGAATTCCTTCTGCCGTGAGGACAACAAGGCCGGTCGTAGTTGTCGACGTGAGGAGGCACTGACTTCCCGGTATGCGATGTTTTCCCGGGGAGTGCTGCCAACTGCCCAAGGGTGGCTTTATGGCCGCAAGGCGCAGTCGTGCCTCCCCCTTCATCCAATACCGAGCTAAAGCTCTGCACTCCATTGAACTGTCGCTGCGCCGCGGCCTCGCTACTTTTGTCCCGGCGTCTGACATCCTGCTTGCCAGAAAACCACGCACGGGAGTATTTTGATTTTGTCCATTCCTCTCCATCCATGCAGATGGATTAGCATTGGACGGGAGAGCCACCCATGAAGTTCATGTCTTCTCTTCGGAGCCTGCCTTCTTGTCACCCGCGTCGCGGGGATGTGGATCATCCCCGGCCCATCGGCGGCGCTGGGGGTGAAGCCTGAAGCCTGAGGCACGCGGCCTGTGGAATGCGAGGCTCGTACATACGGTAGCAATTTCTTTTCTCATCCGGTCATGGCCACCCTCCGCTTGCTCGCTCCCCTCTCCGGCCAGATCTGGCCCATCGAACGCATCCCTGACCCTGTGTTTGCCCAGAAGATGGTCGGCGATGGCATCTCGATCGATCCGGTGGATGCGGTGTTGATGGCGCCCTGCGATGGGGAGGTGATGACGTTGCACGCTGCGGGGCATGCGGTGACGCTGCGCACCGCGGAGGGCGCAGAAGTGCTCATGCACATCGGCATCGATACCGTGGCGCTCAAGGGCCAGGGCTTCACGGCGAAGGTCAAGGTGGGAGACCGGGTGCAGACCGGGACGCCGCTCATCGAGTTCGATCTCGACTTCATCGCCACCCATGCCCGGAGCGTGCTCACGCAGGTGGTGATCGCCAACAGCGACCGGGTGGAGCGATGGGAAAAGGCCTCCGGCAGCGTGGTGGCGGGCCGGGACCTCTTGTTGACTCTAGAACTCCATGCGGCTGCTGAAGGTGGGGAGGGGAGTGATGCCGCGCCAGTCACCTCAGAGGCCATCCTCATTCCCAATGCCAGCGGGCTGCATGCCCGCCCTGCGGCGGTGATTGCCAACGTGGCCAAGAGTTTCCACGGCACAGCGATCAGGCTGCAGGTGGGCGACCGCCAGGCCAATGCCCGCAGCGTGACCTCCATCATGGCGCTGGAGGTGGCACGTGGGGACAAGGTGCATGTCATCGCCAGTGGGGAGAAGGCTGATGCCGCGGTGGCGAGGTTGTCTGAAGTGCTGGCCCAGGGCAGCGGTGATGAGAGCTCTGCACCGGCACCCGCACCGGCATCGGTTTCCGCCTCCGCACCGGCCGAGGCTTCGCGGAGGAAGTCAGAAGATCCCGATGTGCTGCTGGGCGTGACGGCCTCGCCAGGCCTGGCGGTGGGAGAGGTCTTCCAGGTGAAACACACCGAGATCGCGGTCGCCGAGGAAGGAGACGGGGTGGACGATGAACGCCGCCATCTGAGCGCTGCGATCGAGACCGCCAAAGGGCAGCTTGGTGCCATCCGCGCCCAGCTCCATGCGAAGTCGGACGCGGCCAAGGCGGCCATCTTTGCCGCGCACGAGGAGCTGGTGTCAGACCCGGATCTGCTGGAGATCGCGGAGTCTGCGATCTCCAAGGGCAAGAGCGCGGCCTTTGCCTGGCGGGCGGCGGTGAACACGCATGCGAACCGCCTGGCCGCGCTGCGCAATGAACTGCTGGCCCAGCGGGCCAATGATGTGCGCGATGTGGGACGGCGGGTGCTGGCGCTGCTGACCGGGGCGGAGCTGCCCCGGTTGGAGTATCCGCAGAATGCCATCCTCATTGCCGAAGATCTCACGCCTTCCGATACAGCCTCGCTGGATCGCACGCGCGTCATGGGCTTCTGCACCGTGCGCGGCGGTGCCACATCCCACGTGGCCATTCTCGCCCGCTCCCTGGGGCTGCCTGCCCTGGCGGGCACAGAGCCTGCGGTGCTGGACGTGCCCAATGGCACCGCCGCCATCCTGGATGCGGGCAAGGGCACCCTGCGCCTGCATCCCGGGGCGGAGGAAATAACGCGCATCCGTGCCGCGCAGGATCGTGCAGAGCTCAAGCGTGAGGAGGATCAGGCTCACGCGCATGAGCCGGCCATCACGCAGGATGGCCACCGCATCGAGGTGGCGGCCAATATCGGCGGGCTCAAGGACGCGAAGAAGATCGCCGGTCTGGGCGGTGAAGGGGTGGGGCTGCTGCGCTCGGAGTTCCTCTTCATGGAGCGCGCCGATGCTCCCACGGAGGACCAGCAGTACGAGTCCTACCGTGCCATCATCGAGGCGGTGGGCACAGATGGCCCCGTGATCATCCGGACACTGGATGTGGGCGGGGACAAGCCGCTCTCCTATCTGCCCATCCCCAAGGAGGACAACCCCTTCCTGGGTGAGCGGGGCGTGCGCGTGGGGCTGGACCGCCCGGAACTGCTGCGCACTCAGCTCCGCGCCATCCTGCGGGCCGCACCGGCGGGGAAGAGGGTGAGCGTGATGTTCCCCATGATCGCCACCCTGGGCGAACTGCGTGAGGTGAAGGCTATCATGGCGGAGGAGGCGGAGCGTCTGGGCCTGCCCACCATCCCCACCGGCATCATGGTGGAGGTGCCGGCGGCTGCGGTCATGGCCGCGCAGTTTGCCAGGGAGGCTGACTTCTTCTCCATCGGCACCAATGACCTTACGCAATACACCCTGGCCATGGACCGGGGCCATCCCAAGCTGGCGCCCAAGGTTGACGGCTTGAACCCCGCGGTGCTTCAGCTCATTGCCCTCACCGTGCAGGGGGCGCATGGGGAAGACCGGTTCGTGGGCATCTGCGGTGGCCTCGCCAGCGATCCTCACGCCGTGCCTATCCTCATCGGTCTGGGCGTGGATGAACTGAGCGTGAGCCTGCCATCGATCCCCGCCGTCAAGGCGCAGATCCGCTCACTGAATCTGGAGGAGTGCCGCGTGCTTGCGCAAAAGGCGCTCGCAGCGGGCTCTCCCGAGGAGGTGCGTGCGCTGGTGGGCGATCCTGACGAACGTCCAGCACCGCCCCGGGGGGCGAATCCCTCTGCCGCTCCTCTGGCGTGTGAACCCACCCTAGCCGTCCACTGACATGCCCTCGTTCAAAAACGCCTTTTCCCTGCTGCAGAAGATCGGCAAGTGCATGATGCTGCCGGTCTCTGTGCTCCCCGTGGCTGGCATCCTGCTGGGAGTGGGCAGCGCGAACTTCTCGTGGCTGCCGGAGATCGTCTCCCAGATCATGGCGTCTTCGGGGAACGCGATCTTTGCCAATCTGCCGCTGCTGTTTGCCATCGGGGTGGCCATCGGCCTTACAGACAACGATGGGGTGTCTGCCCTGGCGGGCACGGTGGGGTTTGTCGTCTTCCTCGCCGCCATGGGCATCTGCGCGAAGCTGCGCGGCATTGAGGTCACGCCCATCATGGGCATTCCCTCCATCGAGACCGGGGTCTTTGGCGGCATCATCGTCGGGCTCATCGCAGCGGCGGTGTTCAACCGCTTTTACAAGATCCAGCTCCCCAGTTATCTCGGCTTCTTTGCGGGGAAGCGCTCAGTGCCCATCATCACGGCCTTTGCCGTCATCATCGCGGGTGCCGTGCTCAGCTTCATCTGGCCGCCCATCGGCGGGGCCATCAAGGCGTTTTCCAACTGGGCCGTGCATGGCCAGCCTGCTCTGGCGTTCACGATTTATGGCGTGGTGGAGCGGGCGCTCATCCCCTTTGGCCTGCATCATGTGTGGAACGTGCCCTTCTTCTTCCAGGCAGGTGATTTCCACGATCCTGCCTCCGGTCAGGTCGTGCATGGGGAGATCGCCCGCTTTATTTCCGGGGATCCCACGGCGGGCAACATGACCGGGGGCTATCTTTTCAAGATGTGGGGCCTGCCTGCCGCCGCCATCGCCATGTGGCGCTCTGCCCGACCGGAAAACCGGGCCAAGGTGGGCGGCATCATGATCTCCGGCGCGCTCACCGCCTTCCTCACCGGCATCACCGAGCCCATCGAGTTTGCCTTCCTCTTCGTTGCCCCGGTGCTGTATGGCATTCACGCGGTGCTGGCCGGGCTGGCCTACTGCCTCTGCGTGCTGCTGGGCATCAAGCACGGCTTTACCTTCTCTCACGGGCTCATTGACTACGTGGTGTTGTTTCCCAAGTCCCATGGTGCCCTTTGGCTCTTTGTCCTGGGGCCGGTCTGGGCAGTCCTGTACTACAGCGTGTTCACGTATGCGATCCGGAAGTTCAACCTCATGACCCCGGGGCGGGAGGTGGAGGACGAGTCGGTCAAAGCCGCCCGGGACACCGGGGCAGACAGCTTTGCCCTGCAGCTCGTGCGCGCCTTGGGCGGGCGTTCCAACATCGTGAACCTGGATGCCTGCATCACCCGCCTGCGCGTGCAGGTGGCAGATGTGCAGAAGGCGAACGCTGAGACACTCAAAGCCCTGGGCGCCGCTGGCGTGTTGGTGGTGGGTGACGGCGTGCAGGCGATCTTCGGCACCCGCAGTGAAAACCTGAAGACGGAAATTCAAGAGTACCTCAAGTCCGCGGGATCTGAGGCGGATGAAGTGGAGCCAGCGCCACCGGTGCAGCCCGCTACAGCCCCCACCGGCCCACAGCCCGAAGGGTGCGATCCGGACGCGGCCCGCAAAGCCAGCGCCTACATCGCCGCGCTCGGCGGCAAGGCCAACATCGAGCGTGTGGAGGCATGCGCCGAGACCCGCCTGCGCCTCGTGGTGCAGGATGAAGGCCGCATCAACGAGCCCGCCCTGCTCAAAGAGGGCATCGGTGCCGTGATCAGGCTCCCCGGCCGCACGTTGCACCTTCTCGCGGGGTTGAACGCGGAGCAGTATGCGGTCGAGATGCGAGGGCAGACAGAGGGGTAAGAGACAGAAGACTGGAAGACAGAAGACAGAAGACAGAAGACCTGAGTTGACGCGCGGGAGGGGATTGTCCAAGGAGCGAGTCCCACGTCCCACCTTTCGACCCCGGATTCTACCTGGGTCTGTAGGGCGACCGCTCCGGTTGCCTCAGTCAGGGGTGGCGCGTGGCAAGCGGAGCGCTTGCCCTACAGGGCGTCTGGGGCGGCGTTGGGTGTGCGAAGGTCTTTGGGGGCTCTGTTTTCGGCCGCGGATCCAGCCACCCTGGGTTGTAGGGCGACTGCTTCGGTTGCCTCATCAGGGGTGGCGCGTGGCAAGCGGGGCGCTTGCCCTACAGGGCGTCTGGGGCGGCGTTGGGTGTGCGAAGGTCTTTGGGGGCTCTGTTTTCGGCCGCGGATCCAGCCACCCTGGGTTGTAGGGCGACTGCTTCGGTTGCCGAATCAGGGGTGGGGCGTGGCAAGCGGGGCGCTTGCCCTACAGGGCGTCTGGGGCGGCGTTGGGTGTGCGAAGGTCTTTGGGGGCTCTGTTTTCGGCCGCGGATCCAGCCACCCTGGGTTGTAGGGCGACTGCTTCGGTTGCCTCATCAGGGGTGGCGCGCGGCAAGCGGGGCGCTTGCCCTACAGGGTGTCTGGGGTGAGTTGGGTGTGCGAAGGTCTTTGGGTGCTCTGTTTTCGGCCGCGGATCCAGCGATCTTGGGTTGTAGGGCGACCGCATCGGTTGCCTCAGTCAGGGGTGGCGCGTGGCAAGCGGGGCGCTTGCCCTACAGGGCGTCTGGGGCGGCGTTGGGTGTGCGAAGGTCTTTGGGGGTTCTGTTTTCGGCCGCGGATCCAGCCACCCTGGGTTGTAGGGCGACTGCTTCGGTTGCCTCATGAGGGGTGGCGCGCGGCAAGCGGAGCGCTTGCCCTACAGGGCGTCTGGGGGGAGTCGAACGACCAATGGCCCTTGGATGTTCTGTTCCTGACCTCGCCTCCAACCACCCTGGGTTGTAGGGCGACTGCTTCGGTTGCCTCATCAGGGGTGGCGCGTGGCAAGCGGGGCGCTTGCCCTACAGGGCGTCTGGGGTGGGGTGGGTGAGCGAAGGTCTTTGGGTGTTCTGTTTTCGGCCGCGGATCCAGCCACCCTGGGTTGTAGGGCGACTGCTTCGGTTGCCTCATCAGGGGTGGCGCGTGGCAAGCGGAGCGCTTGCCCTACAGGGCGTCAGGGGCGGGTTGGGTGTACGAAGGTCTTTGGGTGCTCTGTTTTCGGCCGCGGATCCAGCCACCCTGGGTTGTAGGGCGACTGCTTCGGTTGCCTCATCAGGGGTGGCGCGTGGCAAGCGGAGCGCTTGCCCTACAGGGTGTCTGGGGTGAGTTGGGTGTGCGAAGGTCTTTGGGGGTTCTGTTCCTGACCTCGCCTCCAGCCATCTTGGGTTGTAGGGCGACCGCTTCGGTTGCCTCATCAGGGGTGCACCTTTCACTCTCAACTTTTCACTGCTTCCCGCCTCTCCCGCGGCACATCCATCATCGCAAACCGGCTGGCCATGAGCCTCGCGAACGGGCCTTGCAACAACACGCCGCCCAGAATCACATCCCGCAGCCAGGAGGCGGAGCCCCCTGTCCAGGTCCCCAGCCACATGCCTTGGGCGGCGCGATTCGCAGCGATCCGGGCGGCGCGCCTGCGTTCTTGTTCATAGCGCTCCAGCTTCTCCGCAGGGTCTCCTGCGCCCCGGACCATCTCGGGCAACAGTTCCGCGAGCATCTCGGCATCGGCAAAGCCCACATTCATGCCCTGGCCGCCGATGGGGCTCATGGCGTGGGCGGCATCTCCGCAGAGGATGACCCGCCCGCGATAGAGCGAGGCGCAGTCCAGCCGCTGGGGGTTGAAGGTGCTGTGGTTCAGCTGGCTGGCCGCGTCCAGCACGAGGCCTGCGCGTTGCTGCACGATCCGGCTGATGAATCCCCGCGGGATCACCAGCATGGGGCCGGGCGTCTGCACGATCCAGCGCCGGATGCCACCGGGTAGAGGAAATGACTCTACCGCTCCGTCCGGGGTGAAGAACAAATGCGCCTGCTCCGCCATGCCGCTGCGGTCAATGAAGTCGCCCATCACAAAATGGCAGCCGTACCGCCTCTCCCGCACGGGAATCTGCAAGTGCTGCCGGATGGGGCTGCGCCAGCCGTCACAGGCGATCACAAAACGCGCGGTCATTTTCGGACCAGATTCCATGAACCCCAGTGTCACCTGTCCGCCCGCCGACTCCACCTGTGCCACCTCCCGGCCGCGGAGCAGGGCCACGTTGGGCGTCAGGCGCAGATGCTGCTCCAGGAGTGAAAGTGTTTGCTGCTGGGGCAGGGAGAGAATGTACGGGTGGGCACCAGGAAGTTCACGGAAAGAACAAGTGCCGATCTGGCCGGAAACCCCGTGCACGTGCACATCCTGAATCTTCACGCCCCGCACCACAAACGCGTCCGACAGCCCGAGCGAGCCCAGGATCTCCAGGGAGGGCGGGGTGATGCCGATGGCGCGGGAATGAGAGGGCGGGGCGAGGTTCTTTTCCAGCACCGCCACCTTGAGGCCGGTGGAGCCCAGCAGATTGGCCAGCAGCAGCCCCACCGGACCGGCTCCCACGATGGCCACATCGCAGTCTGGGGCGGGAGAGGGCGGATTCATGCCACGGCAATCACTGCCACGGGCGCGGGAGTGGCTTCCGCCGTCTCTCCCGTCGCAGGGGTGGCGGCTCTGTTGACTGGGAGTGTGCAGCCGCAGCGTTCCAGCACCGCCGTCTCCACGGTGAGACCGGGACCGAAGGCCATGGCGCAGGTGAGGGCTGCCGGGGTGTCGGCAGAGTCGAGCAACTCCTTCAATACAAACAGCACGGTGGCGCTGCTCATGTTGCCAAAGTCACGCAGGATCTGCCGCGATGCCCGCAGGGCGGTCGCGGGCAGGTGGAGCGCCTCCTCCACCTTGTCCAGGATGGCCCGCCCGCCCGGGTGCACGGCCCATGAGTCTATTTCCTCGATCTTGAGCCCGTTGCGCTGGAGGATCCCCTCCATCAGGGCCCGCACGCGGGCGCCCAGAATCTCCGGCACATAGCTGCTGAGCACGATGTTGAACCCTTCGTTGCCGATGTCCCACGCCATGTCCGCCTCCCCGTCCGTGACCAGGGCGGAGGCAAAGGATTGCAGACGGTACGCCGGGATCTCCGGCGGAGGTTTCCTTGAACTGACCACCACGGCGGCGGCCCCGTCGGCGAAGAGGGAGTTGGCCAGAATGCTGTCCGGCTGGTCATTGATCTGCAGGTGGAGCGAGCACAGCTCCAGACACACCACCAGCACGACCGCCCGGGGATTGGCCTCGCAGAACTGTCCCGCCATGCGCAGGGCGGGGAAGGCGGCGTAACAACCCATGAAACCCAACGTGTAGCGTTCCACCCCGGGGTTCAGCCCCAGTTCACGGATGATGTGGTAGTCTGGTCCCGGGTTCGTAAAGCCGGTGCAACTGGCAAAGATGATGTGGGTGACGTCTGCGACGCTGAATCCCTCTGCCCCGTTCAGGGCCTGGCGGGCCACTTGCACGGCCAGCGTTCGGGCCTCCCGGCTGTAGCACGCGTTGCGTGCGGCGGTGCCGGTCGGCAGCACGGTGGTGCCGTCAGCGGAGCTGGCTGTCTGGTAGAGGGCGGGGCCAGATGCACCGTCTGGCTCAAAGTCCCCCAGCACACTGGCGCGGGTCTCGATGCCGGAGCGGTTGTACACATTGTGGATGAGCCGCCGGGTGCGGAGGTCCCGCGTCCATGACTTGATCCTGTCGCGGATGTCGCTCTGCCTGTACGTGTGCCCCGGCACCTGGGTGCTGATGTGGTGGATGTAGGCAGGCATTCGTCTGGGGGAGGCAGGTCAGGCAGGCTCGGCCGACACTTACAGATACGCAGCCGCCATGCCTTTCCCGTGGCCGAATTTTGGCCAGGGGTCTATGTTCGCGAAGAATTGACCACCGAGGCAGAGAGAACGCAGAGACTGAAACTGAGGTTTAGACAGAATTAACGGAATTAACAGAATGAGATTCCAACTGCGGTTTTCGGGTGATCAGACGTTGTCTGGAAGCTGAACCCTAATTCCGTTAATTTTGTTAATTCTGTCTAAAAAAATCAGTCTCTGTGTTCTCTGTGCCTCCGTGGTTAAACCCATCCCTCCCTCCAAGATTTAAGGCTGCGCTCCAGAAGCACCGCGGATGAACTTGGCCAGGTCTGCCTTCTGCTTCACCAGATCGGGCAGGTTCAGGTACATCATGTGACCGGACTGGTATTCATCCATCACCAGGTTTTTGGCGATGTCCGGGGCGACATCCAGGTGGGTGAAGGTGTACTTCGCCGCGAAGTAGGGCGTGGCCAGATCTGTGTAGCCCTGGGAGACGTGCACCTTCAGGAAGGGGTTCTTGGTCATGCTCTTGGCCAGGGTCTCAGACACGTTCACGAAGTCGTTTTCCGCGCCCCAGTTCCACGGCTGTACGCTGCCGGTGAGGATCTCGTACGGTTTGTCTTCCTCGAACTTGAGCTCGGTGCGGATGTAGTGGTTGAACGTGGACGCATAGGCGCTGAACACAGCGTCTGCGCTGGGGTCACCCTCCGTCGTTTCCGTCAGGCGGTCACGTACATGACCGGTGTAGCGGCTGTCGAACCGGCCGATCTGGAGGTCCTTGTCGCGCAGCAGCTCCACACCGAAACGTTGCAGGGAGGGGCGGAGGTCGGCGCGGTCCAGGTACTCGACCGTGAGGCCGGTGAAGCTGGCCAGTTGCTTGAGCACCGCCTGGCGGGTGGCCGGGGGCAGGGCGCTGCCTTGCATGAGGGCATGATTGTAGTCGCCCATGGCAAAGGCCTCTGCCTGCTTCAGCACCTCTGTCAGCGGCAGCTTCTGGAGCTCGGCGGAGAGCTTCTTGTGGTGCCATGCCGTCGCGGTGAAGCTCGGGAGATAGAGGACGTGGGGCAGGTCATTGCCCGGGCCACCCCAGATGGTCTGGAAATTCAGCACCGTGCTCACCAGCATGATGCCGTTGAGATTCATGAGGTGCTTGCTGCCCAGCTCACCGCTCAAGGCGGCCGCCCGGGTGGTGCCATAGCTCTCGCCGATGAGGAACTTGGGCGAGGCCCACCGGGTGTTCTTGGTGACATACAGCCGGATGAACTCGGCCACGCTCGCGGTGTCCTCTTTCACGCCGTAGAAGCGCTTGGCCTCATCCAGCTTTGTGGCCCGGCTGTAGCCCGTGCCCACGGGGTCGATGAAGACGAGGTCGGTTTCATCGAGCAGGGAATACTCGTTGTCCACCAGCTGGTAGGGCGGGGGCAGGGCGGAGCCGTCTTCCTTGAGCTTCACGCGACGCGGTCCCAGCAGGCCCAGGTGCATCCAGACGGAGGAAGATCCCGGCCCGCCGTTGAAGGAGAACGTCACCGGCCGCTTCGTGACATCGGCCACCCCGTCCTTCGTGTAGGCCATGAAGAAGATCTCCGCCGTGGTTTTGCCCTCGGCGTCCTTCAGCGGCATCATGCCTGCGGTGGCGGTGTAGGACACGGCCGTGCCATTGATGACCACGCTGTGCTGGCTCTGCACCTGGCGGGGTGTTTCCTTCTCCTTGTCAGCGGCCTTTTCCGGCTCCTTGGCTTTCTCCTTCTCCTTTTCTTTGTCGTTGCCGTTCGGTTTGGCCTGCCCGGGTGCGGCTGCGGGCGGGGTGCCACCAGGCGGGGGAGAGGGCGATTCCGCGAAAATCGGGGAGGCGGAGGTGGCGGCCATCAGGGCCAGCGAGAGAGCGGCGGTGCGGCGGCACCAGTCGGGGAGGGGAGTCAAAGGCTTGAGCATGATGGGAGGGTGAAGATGGGAAAAACAATGCGAACCAGCTGTCCCGCGGGACAGACCTCTTTGCAGAGGATGCGTCGCGGTGGCCAACTGGGACTGCAATGCTGCCGGATGGCCCGGGAATCACCTGGACCGGCCGGGTGTTGCAAGTGGACCCCAACGCGACATTTGGGACAGGGCGGGGTGGTGTCGCGTTCAATGATGCTGACCCCAAACTGCTCAAGATGAGCTCCATTTGAGGGGGGCTGCGTTGGCACGGTGCTGGCTTTCACGCGTGACGGGGGTGCATGCGCCATGCCTCCCTTCCTTCATCCGCTCACCCGTTCCATCCATGCCCACTGTTGACGCAAACCCCTACCCCTGGCCCTACAACGAAGACCTCCGCCCGGAAAACACCGTCATCCTGGTGATCGACATGCAAACGGACTTCTGCGGCCCGGGAGGCTATGTGGACTCCATGGGCTACGACCTCAGCCTCACGCGGGCTCCGATAGAGCCCATCAAGAACCTGCTGGAGGTGGCCCGGGCGAAGGGCTACCACATCATGCACACCCGCGAAGGGCATCGGCCGGACCTGGCAGACCTGCCGCCCAACAAACGCTGGCGCAGTCAGCGCATCGGCGCGGGCATCGGCGACACCGGCCCCTGCGGTCGCATCCTCATCCGGGGTGAGGCGGGCTGGGACATCATCCCTGAACTGTACCCTCTGCCCGGAGAGCCGATCATAGAAAAGCCCGGCAAGGGCAGCTTCTACGCCACCGATCTGGACCTCCTCCTGGCCCGGCGGAACATCCAGAACATCGTGCTCTGCGGCATCACCACCGATGTGTGCGTGCACACCACCATGCGGGATGCCAACGACCGCGGCTACGAGTGCCTCATCCTCTCTGACTGCACCGGTGCCACCGACCACGGCAACCATCTCGCGGCATTGAAAATGGTGACCATGCAGGGGGGCGTTTTTGGGGCGGTTTCGGATTCCAAAGCGCTGATCGCGGTGATGTAGGTCAGGGGTTGGGAGGGCGCGGTTGTGTCATGAACCCAGGGGGACCTCCGGGCCTCACCCCGCTGCATCCATGCCGGGGTCTGCCTGCGATGTGTGGGGGAAGAGGAGAAACGGGCCGCTGCGGCCCCAGGTCCACCCATGAGCCGTCGTGCCAGCCCACCGCCCAAGCCCGCCCCCCGCGGCACCAACCGCCATTTTCTCCGGGGACTGGCCCGGGCGTTTGCCGGGGCGATCGTGTTTGGCCTGCCCCTGCTCATGACCATGGAGATGTGGTGGCTGGGCTTTCACGCGGATCGCGGGCGCATGGCGCTGCTCCTCATCCTCTCCTTCCCGCTGCTGGTCGGGCTGTCTCACTTTTCAGGGTTCGAGCCCACTTTCGGCTGGGTGGATGATGTGGTGGACGCCTTTGTGGCCTGCGCCGTGGGCTTTGTCTCCAGCGCGGTGATCCTGCTGCTCTTTGGTCTCATTGAGGCCGGCATGGCGGCCAGCGAGGTGTTCGGGAAGATCGGGCTTCAGATGCTGCCCGCCAGCATCGGTGCCCTGCTGGCGGCACGACAATTCTCCACCCGGGAGGAACGGGACGCGGATCAAAAGCGGTTCAGGAAATACCGCGGCGAGCTCTTTCTCATGATGGTGGGGGCCATCTTCCTGGCGCTGAGCATGGCGCCAACGGATGAGATGATGGTCATCGCCTACATGATGACCCCGGCCCATGTGCTGGGGCTGGTCGCCCTGTCCCTGGTGGTCATGCACGCGTTCGTGCATGCGGTGGAGTCCTCCGGCAAGGCGTATGTGCCTGAGGGCACGCCTTTCTGGAGCGTGTTCCTGCGCATCACCATCCCCGGGTATGTCATCGCCTTGCTCATCAGCGCGGTCATTTTGTGGGCGTTTGAGCGCACGGACTCCTGTGCTCCCACCACGCTGATGGGCAGCGTCATCGTGCTGGGCTTCCCCGCCGCCATCGGGGCGGGTGCAGCGCGGCTCATCATCTGAACGGGGGTGCCTTGCCCCCTCGCTCTCTCCCGTCCTTCGGTTCCCGAATCCCCATCCATGAGTGCCAAAGCTTTGCCCTCCATCCCTCCTGCTGAATGGATCGTCGCCGGAGCGGGGCTCCTTGTCTTCACCGCCGTCCTGGGGCTGCTGGTTTGGGATGCGGTGGCGGGAGACCAGTCGCCCCCGCGCATCACGGTGCAGGTGGACTCCATCGCCCCCAGCGGGGACGGCTATCTGCTGAAGTTCCGGGCCCGCAACGATGGCGGAGAAACCGCCGCAGAGGTGGTGGTGGAGGCAGAACTGCCCGTGCCGGACGGCGGGACTGAGACGGCCAGTGCGACCCTGGACTTCCTGCCCGCCCACTCGGAAAGGAGGGGCGGCTTCTTTTTCCAAGCCAGGCCGGAGCAGGAGGCGGTGCGCCTGCGGGCGAGTTCGTTCCGTGAACCCTGACGCGGGGCGGCCGTCTTACCCGGCATCAGTCCGCGGCCCGGGTGACGGTGTAGCCTGCGGGGGCCTGGAAGGCGGAGTCTGGGATCTCCTCAAACCGCACGGACTTCACGGTGGTGATGCAGGGGAAGCCTTCGCTCCCGGTGCAGCTTTTCAGGATCATGCCGTCCATCTCCGGAGGCAGGGCGGCCGCATCGCCGGCGGATTTCACGGTGGCCAGCTCGGCCTTGATGCGGTCGTACTCCGGGTAGGACTTGGCCACCCAGAAGGTGGACTTCATGCCCAGCACCTCCATCGTGACCACCGCGCAGTCATAGCCGTTCACCTTCTCGATCAGGCCGGTGGCGGTGTACTTCGGGACCATCGGCGGGGTGGTGGCCTTGGCTGCCGCCGCTTCAGGCTGGCGCATGACGGTCACCTCCCGTGCCGGGTGCATGACGGTCATCACTTCCCGGTCCTTGGTGTTGGCGATCGTGCTCAGCTCCTCGCAGATGTCTGCGCGCACCATGCCGCCCTGGATGCGCATCACCGTCTCATTGCGGGCGTCAGACCCCTCCACCGTCTGCTCCAGCACCAGCCCGGCCCGCACGGGGTCAGGGGTGAGGAGAAACGCGGCGCTGGCCACAGCCATGCCGAGCAGGGGGCGGAGGATTGGGCTCGTCTTCATACTCCATGCATTTGGGTTTCCCGGGGTTTGTGACGGATTACGACTGGCGAGGGATCGCGGTTGGAGAAAAAGAGGGCCTCACCACCTCGTGAGGACGCCCTGGGGTTGCCGCTGGGCGGCAACCCCTCCGCGCCAGGCGATTTGCCGCTAAAACCGGAGCGAAAATTATTGCCAGAGTCTTGTGTCAAACTGCTAGGCTGGAGACAACACGTTAAAAGGGGTGTTGCCAGTTGATGGGTAAAGGATTCCGGGGAGGGGGCGACACCTTGAATTTTCCTCACACGCTCGCCCATATGAACACCCATTCTGACCAGAAGAAGACGTTGGCTCTGCTGCCGCCCTCTGCCCGCCCCTGGCGATTGCGGTCGGCCGTCCTGTCCGGTCTGGCTTTGCTCGGTCTGCTCGGGCGGGCGGAAGCCGCCACCTACACGCTGCCCAGCGGCTCCACGGCGGGGTGGGACACGGCCACGTGGTCACCGGCTGGGTTTCCGAACGCGGCGGGGGACATCGCCCAGTACAACACCGCCACGACCGCGGCCACCACGGCGCTCGACCTCACCGGCGGGGGTGCCATCACCCTGGGGCAGCTCTTGAACCTGAACACGGGGAGCTGGTCCATCACGAGCGGGACCGCCTCTGGTATGGTCTTTGACAACACGAACGGAGTGGGGAACGCGCTCATCAGCACGGCCAGCTCCGGCTCGCTGACCCTCGCGCCCAGCATCACCATCGCCAACACGAACCTGGTCATCAGCACCGGGTCCAACCAGACCGGGACCATCACGGTCACCGGCGCGATCGGCGGCACGGGCAATCTGTCCCTGACCGGGGCTCGGGCCACCACGGTGATCAGCCTGGGGGAGGTGAACAACGCCGGAACGGTGAGTGCTGCCGTCTCCACGACGGGGTTCACGGGCACGATTTTCAGCATCGCCAGCCTGGGGAGCAGCGTGACCTCCCTCACGGTGGGGGACGCGGCCAATCCCACCTTCGGAGGCCGGTTGAACGTCACGGGCACGAGTGCCTTCACGGGGCCCGTCCTCATCCAGGGCGCGGCCACGCTGGCCACCAGCACCGCGGGGCTCAACGGATCGAGCGCGACGAACGGCATCACCTTTGGCACGGGCGGCGGCACGCTGCTCTCCGTAGGCGGCATCGCCACGGCCAAGGCCGTCGTGATCAATGCCGCGGCGAATTTCACGACCAGTTCAGGAAACGACATCACGCTGAGCGGCGCGATTACTGGCACGGCCGGGTTCACGAAGCGGGGCAACGGCAACCTCATCCTCTCCGGCAGTACCAGCAACACGTATGCGGGCGACACCGTCGTGACCGGGGGCACAGTGACCACGGGGCACCTCAGCCTGCAGAAGACTGGCGGCGCCATCGCGGTGCCCGGGGACCTGGTGCTGGACGGTACGCCTGGCAATGCGGCGGCGATTGGTTCAGCCGCCAACACGGTGCGCAACCAGTTCGGCCAGCAGTTCGGGGCCAACACCGTGATCCGCTTTACCAACACGACGAGCGCCAACCATGCCTACCTGTCCCTGTATGGCAACGACCAGACTGTCGCGGGGATCTCTGAATCGGTGGTGAACGGTGGCCTGATCCAGAACTCCCAGCTGGAGGCCTTTGCCATCGACTCCGTTCTGACCATCAACAACAGCGCTGACTTCTTCTACACCGGCTTTCTCCGCAACGTCAGCGGCGTCGGCACCGGCACCCTGGGCATCACCAAGACGGGTTTAGGGAAACAGACCCTGAGCGGTGCCGAGATCCGCTACAGCGGGGCCACCACCATCAACCAGGGCATCCTGGAGCTGGTCGGCACCACCAACTTCTCCAGTGCGGTGACCTTCGGTGCGGGCAGCACCGGCACCCTCCAGCTGGGCAGTGCCACGCATACCATCAACGGCCTGGCCAGTGTGGATGCAGTGAACAACAACGCCTTCGTCCAGAGCGGCACGGTGAACACCACCCTCACGGTCAACCAGGCGGCGGACACGAACTTCGGCGGCATCCTCAGGGATAATGGAGCCAACACCCTGCGGCTCGTGAAGAGCGGCGCGGGCGTGCTCACGCTTTCCGGTGCGAACACCTACACCGGCGGCACCTCCCTCAATGCCGGGGTCCTGGCGGTGGGCGGCAGCGGCGCCCTGGGCACCACTGGCACCATCACCTTCGCCGGAGGCACGCTGCGCTTCACAGCGGGGAATACCACGGACTACTCCGACCGCTTCGCCACCACAGGCAGCCAGGCCTTCCGCATCGACACCAACGGGCAGACGGTGACATTTGCCTCGAACCTGACCAGCTCCGTGGGCCACCTCCTCAAGCTCGGGGCGGGCACGCTCATCATCTCCGGCACCAGTGCTTATGGCGGGGAGACCACCATCATGGAGGGCGTGCTCCAGATGGGCAGCACCACGGCCCTCACCAGCTCCCGGAACCTGTTCTTTGACTCGGCCGCGCCCGCCAACACGACCCTGCGACTGAACGGCTTCGACACCACGGTGGGAACGAGCTCCAACTCCGGGCTCTCCTCCTCCAACACGAACGCCATCATTGAAAACGGCAGCAACACCCAGGCCGCGACCTTTACGGTGCTGAGCGGCAATGCGGGTGGAAGCACTTATGCGGGCATCATCCGGGATGGCGGCACCCAGGCGCTGAATTTCACCCGGGGCGGCGGCAGCAACACCCTCTCCCTGACCGGGGCCAACACCTACACGGGCATCACCACGCTGAACACCGGCACGGTCGAAGTCACCGTGCTGGGCGATGGCGGGACCGCGAGCGGAATCGGGGCCGCCACCGCGGCGGCCTCCAACCTGGTGCTCAACGGCGGCGGCCTCTCCTATGCAGGCAGCACGGCAGTTTCAACGAACCGACAGTTCACCCTGGGGGCCGGTGGCGGCTCTCTCGCCTCCAACGCGGCCTCCTCTGCAAACACTCTTGAGTTCAGCAGCACGGCGGACATCAGCTTCCTGGACACAACGGCCCGCACGCTCACGCTCCGGGGGGCGAATACGGGAAACAACACCTTCCACGGCAGGATTGTGGACAATGGCGGGGCCACCTCCCTGGCCAAGCTGGATGCGGGCACCTGGGTGATCACTGCGGCGCACACCTACACCGGGGCCACCACCATCGGGGGCGGGAGACTGGTGTTGAACGGCTCCCTGGGGGCCACCGCTGTGGCGGTCAATTCCGGCAGCCTGTCCGGCACCGGCACCATCGGCCTCGTCGGCGGCGCCACCGGGGTCACCCTCGCGGGCGGTGGCACCCCGGGCACACGTGGGGTCATCGATCTGGTGAACGGCACCACGGGAACTCTCACCCTGCAGAGCGCAAGCTCGACCAATCTGCTCACGCTGGGCGGCAGCACCGGCAACTCTTCAGGCCTGGCCTTTGAGATCGGCTCTGCGGGCGCCTCGGACAAGGTGGTGCTCTCCGGCGGCAAGCTGGTGGTGAATGCAGGCGGGGCGCGCATTGACCTCACCGGGCTGTCCGGATTCGGGCTCGGCACCTATGATCTCATCACCTTCGGGGCAGGCCAGGCATCGGGGTTGAACAACCTCTACCTCGGCACCACGGCGGGCGGAGGTTTTTCCTATTCCCTGGTACAGGGGGCCACGGCGGTGCAGCTGGCGGTTTCCAACACGTTCACCTCCTCCACCTGGAACACGAATGCTGCGGGCAACTGGTTCACGGCCGGAAACTGGACCGGAAGCGTCGTGCCCAACGGCACCGGAGCGACGGCGGTTCTTGGAAACATCATCACCGCCCCGCGCATCGTGACGGTGGATGCAACCGCCACCGTGGGCACCCTCACCTTCAGCAGCGCCGTGGCCTACACCGTGGCGGCCAGCAACGGCTCCACGCTGGTGCTCAACAACAACGGCAGCGGGGCCGCGCTCAACGTCACCTCGGGCTCGCACACCATCTCCGCCCCCCTGGCCCTGGCGGAGGACACCACGCTGCAGCTGGACGGCACGCAACTGACGATCTCCGGCATCATCAGCGGCACCGGGCGGCTCACAAAGCAGGGCGCAGGCACCCTGGTTCTCACCGGCAACAACTCCTTTTCCGGCGGGCTTTCCTTCACCGGCGGCACCTTGAACATCAACGCCGACCTCAACTTTGGAGCCGTGCCGGACAGCTTCACCGCCGGGAGCCTGGTGTTCAACGGAGCGACTCTGCAGTCCTCCTCCGTGCTGCTGCATGCCAACCGCGGGGTCACGGTGGGCGCGGGCGGGCTGACCGTGAAGGTCACCGCCACCATGTTTGTGAACAGCATCATCACCGGTACGGGCCAGATCACGGTGGGCTCAGGAGCAGGGCAGTGGGTCCCCGGCGGGGCCAGCACCTACTCCGGCGGCACAGTCTTTGAGGCGGGCTCCAGCACCGTCCCGATCAGCAGCACCACCGGCACCGCCGATGCGCCCACCAGCGGCCCGTTCGGCACCGGCACGCTGACCTTCAACGGCGGACGCATGCGTGCGACGAGCGGCGCCGCGGTCACCCTGGCCAACACCGTCATCATGGCGGCGGACACCACGTTCTACTCCTCCGGTGCGGCCCCGGCCAATGACAAGGACCTCATCTTCACCGGCAGCATGACGCTGACAGGAGGGACCCGCACGATCCAGGTGGATACCGCCCAGCCGACGGGCACGACGGGCGTGTGGTTTCTGGGGGCGATCGGGGATGGCGGAAACAACTACGGCCTCATCAAGACGGGCGCCTCCGCGCTGGTGCTGGGCGGGGCCAACACCTTCACAGGGGGCGTCACCATCCAGTCCGGCACGATCATCGCCCAGGGCAATGCGGCGGCGCTGGGGGGCTCCGGCACCGGCCTGGTCACGCTGGGGCACACCTCTGGCACCGCATCTGCCAGCCTGCTGGGCGGGGACGCGACGGTGTTTGCCAATGCCATCACGGTCGCGGCAGGCTCCTCCGGCACGGCCACCATCGGCAACAATGCCAACGCTGCCGCGGCGTTCAGCGGTGCGGTGACGCTGAACAAAGCACTGACCCTGGCCTCCACCGGCACAGGCTCTGTCACCCTCAGCGGTGCCATCACGGGCTCGTCCCTGCTCACGGTCACAGGGTCCGCGGGCAACTTTGTCCAGATTTCAGGAAACAATACCGCCTTCACTGGTGATGTGGCCGTCACCTCCGGCACCCTGCGCCTCAATTCCGCCACGGCGCTGAACGTGGCCAATGCCGTGGCCTTGAGCTCCGGCACCACCTTCGATGTCAATGGGCGCAGCGTCACCATTGAGGGATTGAACAACGGCACGGGGGCCGGGAGCGTGGCCAACGGCGGTGCGGCGGCAGTGCTCACCCTGGGTGGGGCAGGCACCTACAGCTTCAGTGGTGCCCTGGGTGCCGCGACTCCGGCCAACCTCAGCCTCATCAAGACCGGCACCGGCACCCAGACATTGTCAGGCCTGAGCACCTACACCGGCTCCACGACCGTGAGCGGCGGCACGCTCGCGCTGGATCTGGGCACGAACACCACGGGCGTGCTGGCCTCCGCTTCCACGCTGACGCTGGGGGGCGGCACGCTCAGTGTGAAGGGCGTCGCCACCGGCCTCTCCTCCCAGACCCTGGGGAACCTGACGCTCACCGCAGGCACTTCCAGCAGCATCGTCATCAACAACAACGGCGGCTCCAGCACCACCCTCACGCTGGGCAACACCTGGACGGTTGGCACAGGGGCCAGGCTGTTTGTGGACCTCTCCTCAGGAGCTGCCGTGCTTGCATCGAACCCCAGCAGCCTGCTGACCAACGGCCTGCTCACCTTCGTGGTGGTGAAGGACGCCACCGCCACCGGCTTCGGCACCATCAGCAGCGGCCAGATTGTGCGGGCCACCACCGCGGAGCTGCGCAACAACAGCAACGACGGCGCGGTGAACTTCATCACCCAGGTGGGCCATACGGACTATGCAGGCACCACGCTCACCATGCTGGCGGGCACCCATCTGTTGAACTCCCTCACCATCAACACCGACCCCGGCGCAGGCACGCTGGTGCTCACCGGCACCTCGCTCACGTTTAACAACAACACCCTCCTCATCACTGGGGCCAACAACTTCGCCATCACCGGCGGCACCCTGGGTGCGAGCGCGGCGGCCATGGGCCTGCATCATATCGGCACGGGTACGCTCACCCTCAGCAGCAGCATCAGCAGCGGTGCGGGCAGCCTGACCAAGACGGGCACCGGCACCGTGGCGCTCACGGGCACGAACGCCTACACAGGCGGCACGACCATCAATGAAGGCACCCTCTCTGTGAGCGGCGGCACGGCCCTGGCAGACACCGGCGCGGTGACCCTGGCGAACAACGCGACCGCAGTATTTCAAGTGAATGCCTCGGAGACCATCGGCACGCTGAATGGCGGGGGAGCTCTGGGGGGGAATGTGGTGCTCAGTGCGGGCACGCTCACCTCCAGCTTCACCACCGGCACCGCCACCTTCAACGGCATCATCAGCGGTGCAGGTGCCTTCACCAAGGCGGGTGCCGGGATCCTCGTGCTGGGCGGGGCCAACACCTATGCCGGGCTCACCACGGTGGACGGCATCCTGCGCATCACGAACGCCTCCGCCCTGGGGAACACCGGCAGCACCACCCAGACCACGGTGGCGGCCACCGGCCGGGTGGAGCTCTCCGGCGGCATCACAGTGGTGAATGAGGACATCACCATCACGGGTGTGGGAAACAGCAGCCAGGGCGGTCTGCACGCCAGCTCCGGCGTCAACGTGTGGACAGGGCAGGTCATACTGGGGAGCAGCCCGTCCCGCCTGGGTGCCAGCGGCAACGCGACCCTCGTCATCAGCGGGAAGATCACCGATGGCGTGAATACCTTTAACCTCGCCATCCGTACTGCGGACAGTTCGACTTTCTCCAACATCGTGGAGGTCTCCAATGCGGGCAACGACTATGGCGGCAGCACGGATGTGGTGGTGGGTGTGCTGCGCATCGCGGGTGGGAACAACCGCCTGCCCACCGGCACGGTGCTGAACATTGGCAACGGCTCCAACGTGGACCGCGCCCGGTTTGACCTGAACGGGTTCAATCAGGAGATCGCAGGTCTCAGCATTGGAGCGGGAGCCAGTACCATGCTGAAGAACGTGCACAGCGCGACCGCCGCCACGTTGACGATCAACAACACCTCGAACTACTCCTTCGACGGCTCCATCACCGGGGCGGTGTCGCTGGTGAAGACCGGCACCGCCGTCCAGACCCTGACCCTCACCAACCTGGCCAACGGCGCCTCCAGCTACACCGGCACCACCACCGTCAACGGCGGCATCTTGCGGGCCGGAGTCGCGGGTGCTTTTTCCGCGAACTCTGCCGTCACCCTGGCGGACACGGCGGGCGCGACCCTGGACCTGGCGGGCTTCGCCCAGACCATCGCCTCCCTGGCGGGCGGCGGCGTGAACGGCGGCAACGTCACCCTGGGCAGCGCCACCCTCACGACGGGAGGAAACAACTCCAGCACCACCTATGACGGCGTCATCTCCGGCGGCGGCGGACTGGTCAAGGTGGGCTCGGGTGCCTTCAAGCTGACCCGCGCCAACACCTACACCGGCACCACCACCGTGAACGCGGGGGCGCTCATCGTGAACGGCAGCACCAGCACCGGAGCCATGAACGTCTCCGGCACTCTGGGCGGGAACGGCACCGTCGGAGGCGTCACCACCCTCCTCACAGGCGGCTCCTTGAACCCGGGCGACCCCGACTCGAACGGCGGCATCGGCAAGCTCACCCTCAGCCAGGGCGTCACGCTCAACACCGGCTCCAGCTCCACGCTGGAGATCCGCGGGGCCACCTTCACCAGCACGAACAACTTTGGCGGGAACGCCATCGGTACGGACGGGTACAACACCTATGTGAGGGCCAACGGCGTGGGCCAGGGGGATCACGACCAGCTCAGTGTGACCGGCACCTTTGTGCAGCAGAACGGCGCAGGCATCGATGTGGTGCCTGTGACGGGCTTCACCGCCACCTACGGGCAGATCTTCAACCTGCTGGACTGGACCACCGTCGCGGGCACCTCGTTTTCCACGAACCTCGGCCTCTCTGGACGCGATGGCTCCGGCGATGCCGCGCTGGATCTCGACCTGCCCGATCTGAGCGGCACCGGCCTGGTCTGGGACACCAGCTTCTTCGCCAGCGATGGCATCCTCGTGGTCGTGCCCGAGCCCGGGCGGATGATGTTGCTGATGGTGGGGATGGTTTTGGTCGGGATGCGGAGAAGGAAATAATCGCTGCGGGGAAGACGGCAGACGGCAGGCGGCAGACTGCCAGACTCCAGACATCAGACCTGAGCTGGCGCATGCGAGGCGATTATCCAAGGAGCGACTCCCACCTCCCATCACCCTGGGTTGTAGGGCGACCGCTTCGGTTGCCTCATCAGGGGTGGCGCGCGGCAAGCGGGGCGCTTGCCCTACAGGGTGTCAGGGGGGGGGTTGGGCGGGTTGGGTGTGCGAAGGTCTTTGGGTGCTCTGTTCCCACCCCCGGATTCAACCACCCTGGGTCTGTAGGGCGACCGCTCCGGTTGCCTCATCAGGGGTGGCGCGTGGCAAGCGGGGCGCTTGCCCTACAGGGTGTCCGGGGTGGCGTTGAACGACCAATGACCCTTGGATGTGCTGCTCCTGACCTCGCATCCAACCACCCTGGGTTGTAGGGCGACCGCCTCGGTTGCCTCAGTCAGGGGCAGCGCGTGGCAAGCGGGGCGCTTGCCCTACAGCGTCAGGGGTGGGTTGGGTGTACGAAGGTCTCTGGGTCTGTAGGGCGACCGCCTCGGTTGCCTCAGTCAGGGGCAGCGCGTGGCAAGCGGAGCGCTTGCCCTACAGGGCGTCAGGGGTGGCGTTGAACGACCAATGACCCTTGGATGTGCTGCTCCTGACCTCGCATCCAACCACCCTGGGTTGTAGGGCGACCGCTCCGGTTGCCTCATCAGGGTTGGCGCGTGGCATGCGGGAGATGTACTGCCAGGCCCGGTCCTCCACGTGCCGTGGCGCGGTGTTCTGCCTCTGCGTCGCCGCCTGGGGCGTTCTCCTGTTCGCTGTCGTCGTCATCATCATCGTCTCCTCGTTGGTTCCTCTCCTTGATGCTCTCCCTCTCTCCCTGATGTCCCCGGCACCGGGCACAGCAAATCCCTTTCCGGTGCGGAGATGCCCGCCCGGCGGATGAATGGCCGCGCCCCCTTGAGCGCGTGTGAGTACTATGAAATATCAGTCCGTCCCGCCCGCCTTCGGGGTGGGAGCCGCAGAGACCGTGAGCCGCCGCTTGAACGCCTCCACCCCCGCGCGCTCGAAGCGCACCAGCCGTCCGATCTTGATGTAAGGCAGCTCCCGCTGGGCCATGAAGCGCTCGATCGTCTTCGGCCTGACCCTCAGGAGGCCCGCCACCTCCAGCTTGGTCAGCAGTCCCTCCGTACCCTCCAGTGACCTGTTAGTCGCATTCCCAAACATGGGGAGAAATGTGCGCTAAGCTATGACATGAATCAACGGGGAAAATGGGCAGAAGGGATCTTTTTCCCAACCCCCCACGACCGACGGCTGACGCTCCCCCCTCGTGCCCCTGTCCGGGGGTCAGGGGTGCGAATCCTCACCCGGCCCGGGCTGGCCCGGCGATACGCCTGTATGATTCAGAAATTCGACAAACTTGCCATGGCTCTCCCTGTGCCTGAAGCCCCCGATGCCAATGCCGCTGCCGCCGTACAGGAGCTCCTGGGAGGGAAGTTCGGGGAAATGTCCACCCTGATGAACTACACCTTCCAGTCGTTCAACTTCCGGGGTCGGCAGAAGATCCGTCCCTTCTACGATCTTATCTCCAACATCGCTGCGGAGGAGTACAGCCACATCGAGCTGGTGTCTGCGACGATCAACCTCCTCCTCACCGGCACCACCGCGCGCGCCGACCGGAACAAGACGCCCGAGACTGCGAACAAGGTGGACCCCTCGCCGCTGGCCCAGGCGATGGGAGCGCGGAACTCGTATCACTTTCTCGCCTCCGGTCAGACGGCCCTGCCGATGGACTCCATGGGGCAGCCCTGGACCGGGGCCCATGTGACGGCGACCGGCAACCTCAAGATGGACCTCCTGCACAACTTCTTCCTGGAATGCGGAGCGCGCGCCGGGAAGATCCGGGTTTATGAAATGGTGAGCGATCCCACCGCGCGCGCCATGGTGGGATTCCTCCTGGTGCGCGGCGGCGTACACATCGTCGCGTATGCACGGGCGCTGGAAAAGCTGACAGGGGCCAATGTGGGCGCGCTCCTGCCCATACCGGATGTGTGCAACAAGAAGTTCCCAGAGGCCATGGTGCACGAGGCCAAAGGCATCCACCGCATCATGTACCGCTGGAGTCCTGAGGACTACCGTGAACTGGACAAGATCTGGAACGGCCCGCACCCCGAGGACGGAGAAGAGCTGATCGTGCAGGATGGGATGCCAGAAGGGGCACCGTGGCCAGAGCTTGAGGAGGAGCCGCAGCTGTGCGCCCCGGGCGCAGATGACATTGATCCCGACATGCTCGACTGGTATGGGAAGATGCTGGACAAGTAGAAACGTGCAGAAAAGCAAAGCGGGGCCAGGATAAGTTATAGGAGCGAACCCGGCCCCGCCGCTGTGCTGCGCGGTGAGGGAGGGGGGGGGAGTTGGATCAGGCCTGCACTATTTTGAGGCCGACGCCCGGCCCGGCCCGATCCTGCCAAGTATGTCCCTCACTTACCAACCCTTTGCAGAAGTGCCAGAAGTCGTTGAGCTTGGAAAACAGCTCGACAAAAACGTGGGCGTTGGCGAACGCTGGTTGACGATGGCCCTGTCCGGCGCGCTCTTTACGGCGGGATTGCGTTCCCGGGGGCTTGTAGCCATGGCCCTGCACGCGGGTGCCCTGGCGCTCAGTGCACGGAGTTTGACGGCCCATTGTCCGCTTTACTACCGGATGGGCATCAACACCAACCAGCCCGGCCCAACCTCCCCGGAGCATGAGGAAACAACAGAAGACAAGCCGCATGATTGAAGGGGCAGCCACGAGCTTCCAGCGGAAAGCGCCGCAGACCTCAGTGCGCAGTCTTCAGACCTCAGTCGTAGCTGCTTCGTAAGAACGCGGTCAGGCCGCGCGGAAACCCAGCGTGTCCTATTGGACGCTATAAGGCCGCGCGACGCCCCGCACTCTCACGAGTGCAGCCACGAGCTTCTTGCAGGAAGCGCCGCAGACCTCAGTCGTAGCTGCGTTCGTAAGAACGCGGTCAGGCCGCGCGGAGCCCAGCGTGTCCTATTGGACGCCATAAGGCCGCGCGACGCCCCGCACTCTCACGAGTGCAGCCACGAGCTTCTTGCAGGAAGCGCCGCAGACCTCAGTCGTAGCTGCGTTCGTAAGAACGCGGTCAGGCCGCGCGGAGCCCAGCGTGTCCTATTGGACGCTATAAGGCCGCGCGACGCCCCGCACTCTCACGAGTGCAGCCACGAGCTTCTTGCAGGAAGCGCCGCAGACCTCAGTCGTAGCTGCGTTCGTAAGAACGCGGTCAGGCCGCGCGGAGCCCAGCGTGTCCTATTGGACGCCATAAGGCCGCGCGACGCCCCGCACTCTCACGAGTGCAGCCACGAGCTTCTTGCGCGCAGGCCGTCTGCCTTCCTTTCACCCATCGTGCCTTGGAGCCTTCAGGTGAGGAACCCCGCTTCTCAGCATTCACGATTCCCCCACCACTTCATTTTCACGCTTCACTTCTCACTTTCCCCCTTCGCCCCCGCACAGGGCTGGGTCTGCTGCTTGTATGCCCCCAGAATGGCCGCGATGAGCGGGCCGAAGCGTTCCTTGAGCTCCGGGATGCGGCTCGTGTTGTGCATCTCCACCCCCTTGCGCTCACTGCGGATGAGCCCCGCCTCCCGCAGCACCTTGAAGTGCTGGGAGAGCGTGGACTTGGGCAGCGTGCGATTTTCCACGACCAGGAAATTTGAGCACGTCATCGGGCACTGGGAGCCCTGGATGTCGGCAAAGATCTGCACCCGCACCGGATCGGAGAAGGCATGAAGAATGCCTTCCACAGTGATGTCGTTGAGCGAGGGATGTTGCAGGGGGCGCATGGGGGCAGATGAGCGTCTTCAGTTAGCATACGTCTCGTCGGCTGGCTACGTCCTCACGACGACAACTACAGGGGCGCTGGGTGGTGAGCGATCCAACACCTCTGGGTGGGAGAAGAGGCGTGAGCCATCAGGGTCGGTCGTAGTTGTCGACGTAAGGAGGCGCTAACTTCCCCGTCTGCGATGTCTTCCCGGGGAGTGCGTGAGTCAAGCTGCCCCCGCGTCGCGGCTCGGCCTCTATTGGGCCCGACCCTTCGCTGCTTTGGGCATGTCCGCTGCGCTGCTCCTGCCCGCTTCGCTGGGAGCAGCCCTCCGTGCGCCAGCTCAAGTCTTGTGTCTTCTAGTCTTGTGTCTTCAATCCCGCTTCCCGGGCCAGGGCTTCCGAAGATTGAGCCCGACCCACCGAAATCAGTTTTCTTTCCCCGATCGAAATGCGACTTGTCCCTCCTTGAAAATGAACATTACTTTGCTTGAGCTCGCGGAGCTCTTGGGCGTAACCCCTCCTGCGGATGGTGCAAACGTGTCCATCACAGGCTTTGCCTCGCTGGGAGACGCCCGCCCGGGGGACCTCACCTTTTTCTCAGATGCCCGCTACCGCCAGCACCTGAGCAGCACCCAGGCCAGCGTCGTGCTGGTGACCGCAGACTGCGGCCAGGTGCCGGACCACCTCACAGCGCTGGTCGTGCCCAATCCCCCCGCCGCTTTTGAGAAGGTGGTGCAAAAGTACGGCTTCCAGCCCACTCCGGCAGTGCCAGGCATTCACCCCACCGCCGTGGTCGCAGAGCCGGACTTCGGCGGCAGCACCGGCATCAGCATCGGCGCGCATGCTGTGGTAGAAGCCGGGGTCCGCTTGGGGAACAACGTCATCATCGGTGCAGGATGCTACGTCGGGCACAACGTGGAGATTGGGGAGGGCACCCGCCTCTACCCCAACGTGACCGTCCAGGAAGCCTGCCAGATCGGCCGACGCGTCACCATCCACTCCAACACCGTCATCGGCGCGGATGGCTTCGGCTACGAGTTCGTCAATGGCGAGCACCGGAAGGTCCGCCAGACCGGCATCGTCCAGATCGACGACGATGTGGAAATCGGAGCCGGTACCACCATCGACCGGGCCCGCTTCGGCCGCACCTGGATCGGCCAGGGCACCAAGATCGACAACCAGGTGCAGGTGGCGCACAACGTCGTCGTCGGGAAGCATTGCGTCATCGTCGCCTCCGTCGGCATCTGCGGCAGCGTCCAGATCGGCGACTACGTCGTGATCGGCGGGCAGGTGGGCATCATCGAGCACGTGAAGATCGGCTCCGGTGCCTCCATCGCCGCCCGCACCGTGGTCACCAAGGACCTGCCCCCCGGCCGCGCCGCCTACATGGGCTTCCCCGCCGCCCCGGCCAAGGAGGAGCGCCGCCGCATGGCCGCCGCCCGGAAGCTGCCAGAACTGGTGGAGACCGTGCGCGAACTGCAAAAGAAGGTCGAGGTCCTGAAACCCGTGGCGGAGGGGCTCTGATCTCTCCCCGGGGCGGCGGCGTGGAGGTTGTTGCCTAGATCCCGCCGCCCGGCTGGTGCTTGGGGTTCATCCGGTGGGGATGAAGCCTCGCCTGATGCGTGACGGCACTCCCCCCGTCACTCTTTGCACGATTTAGCTGTCCCTTCCTCGAAAGCCGACGACGGTGTGCCTTATGGAACGCCGCCCGTTTCTCCACCGAGCCCAAAGGGCCGGCCCAACTGGGAGGCGTACGCAGGACTTTTTATTGGTAAGGGTCGTGTTCATGCCGCGATGCGGGCTGGGGTTTCCCCTCCTGCTATGAATACGGACACGCTCGGTATCGGTGCCATAGGTGCGGGGGGCTTCGGCCTCTTTGCCCTTCAGCAATTTCTCCAGATACCGGGGGTGAAGCTCGTCGGGATCGCAGGCACCCTGCGGGAGGCGGCTCTCGCCATGTCCCGCCGCTTTGGCGTGCCGGACCTCGTGGATCTGGACGCACTGCTGGCGAGTCCGGAGGTGGACCTCGTTTACATCGCCACGCCTCCGTTTCTCCACTACCCCCAGGCCCGGGCGGCACTCCTGGCGGGGAAACATGTGCTCTGTGAGAAGCCGCTGGCCATGACCGTGGAGCAGGCAGATGACCTGCTGGCCCTGGCCCGGGAGCGGGACCTCCTCTGCGTCGCCAACCTGATGCAACGGTACAACCCGCTCTATGAGGCCACGCGGGATCTGGTGGCCTCCGGTGTGCTCGGGGCCTGCCTGCATGGTTGGTTCGAAAACTACGCCAGTGACGAAGGGCTGGGCCCGGACCACTGGTTCTGGGATCGCGAGAAAAGCGGCGGCATCTTCATCGAGCATGGGGTGCACTTCTTCGACCTCTTCGAAGGCTGGCTGGGCGCAGGCACCGTGGTGGCGGCACAGCGCGTCCTGAGGCCCGGCTCGGGCATTGAGGAGCAGGTGCAGGGCACCGTCCGCCATGCCAGCGGGCCGCTGGTGAATCACTACCACGGCTTCACCCAGCCCTCGCGGCTCGACCGCCAGGAGTTCCGCCTGCTCTTTGAGCACGGCGAGATCACCCTGGAGGAATGGGTGCCGGTGCGGGCGCGGATTCGAGCTGCCGTGGACGAGGCGCAGACCCGCACGCTCATGGCGCTTTTCCCAGGCTCGCGGCTGGATGTCCTCAAGACCTATGGCGGTCGCGACCGCGCGGCTCGCGGCAGGTTTAAGGAAATCGACATCTACCAGCAGATCGAGATGCAGCACGCCCTGGGCGAGGACAAGCAGCGCCGCTACTGTGAACTGCTGCGCTCGCTCTTTGCCGACCAGGTGGCGTGGGTGCGTGACCGCAGCCACGCCCGGAAGATCACCGAGCGCAACGGCCGTGACTCCGTCGCCATGGCGGACATGGCGACACGGCTGGCTACTGCTTGATGGCGGCCGGCAGCTCCCGTTCCACAGACTCCGCGCAGGTCTTCGCCAGCACGGCATAGGCCTCCGGCTTCCAGTGGAACTGGTCCCCCCGCGCCCATTCGAGCCTGCCCACCAGCAGGGCGTAGAAGTCGTTCACCGGCACCTTCAGCTCCGTCATCACCTTCGCCGCCATGCGGTTGTGCTCGATGATGACGGGGTTGATCTCGGGATCCAGCTCCGTGGGCTTGCCCTTCACCGTCACAGGCGTGCTGCTGGCCCAGATGACCTTGGCCTTCGGCAGCTTGGTCCGGATCACTTCCACAAAGTCCCTGGTCAACGGTTCGTAAGTACCCTCCTTGATGCGCCCCGCCTGCCAGCCGTGCAGGCCCATGTTGAAGTGCACCACATCATACGGGCCATTGTCCAGCATCTCACCCAGCAGCTTGTTCAGGTGGGGAGACTGCGCATGCGGGTGCATCCACGCATCCACATACGCCTTGCCATCCAGGGCCTTGATCACCGGGTTCATGTACCCACCCAGGATGGAGTCCCCGATCAGCAGCACCCTCGGGCGGCTCGTGTCTTCGACCACCGCCTTGTTCAGCTTCCAGCTCTTGCCATCGGCATGCAGACGTTTGTCCGTCTCTTTGGCAGGCGGGGGATCTGCCGCCATCATGCCAGTGGCGGTGAGGAGCACCGGGCCAGCGGCGGCCAGCAGTTGACGGCGGGAGAAAAAAGCGTGGTTCATGGAGAAACCTCTACGCCGTCCGCAGAGCATTCCTCACGCGCGATTTGCTCCAGCGCGATGGCTACGCAGCTGGCGATGGAAGTTTCCTCCGTATTCAGGGTCACATGGAGGTGCTCTCCTGCGGGCGGCTCAAAGGGAACGTCCTGGGGATGCCCCGCTCCTGAGGGGCGCTGGTACAGGCCTTTCGGATCCCGGCGGCAGCACGTCTCCAGAGACGCATTTACATAGAACCAGCGGAGCCTCTGCCCCAGCACGGCCGCCACCGCATCGCGATAGGCCGCCCTGGGTGCCATGGTGGCCACCAGCACCGTGAGCCCCTGCTGCGCCGCCAGACCGGCCACCTCCGCCGCGCGGCGGTGATTCTCATTGCGGTGCTCCTCAGTGAAGCCGAGATCCCGGCACAAGCCTCTCCTCAGCTCATCGCCATCCAGGCAGAAGACCTTCCTCCCCCTCTCCTCAAGCCGGGCCGCGACCTCCCACAGCAGCGTGGTCTTGCCCGCACCCGAGCGGCCGTAGAACCAGTAAACCGGCTGGGAAGAATGAGCTGAAGGTGGTGGGCATGAACTGCAGGCGGTCACCCTGCAACGTAGCCAGAAAATGGACGGAGTTGCACCAGAAAATGAGCCGCCCAGGTCAGCGGATGATCGCCCCTGCCGCCCTCCACAGACAGGAGCGCCCAAGCTCAACCATCAACGCAAGCCGCCCCCCGCCAGGAACTGCTCGCCGGTGAGCCAGCGGGAGTCATCAGAGGCCAGGAATACGGCGATGTCCGCGATGTCATCCGGCTGGCCGATCCGCCCCAACGGCGTCTGGGACACGATGGCCGTGGCCATCTCGGACCCGATAAATCCGGCACTCGTCGCTCCCTCGGTCTCAATCATGCCGGGGTTCAAGGAGTTGACACGGATTTTTCCCGGCCCGAGCTCACGTGAGAGCACGCCCGTGATGGCGTCCACCGCCCCTTTGGTGCCGGAGTACACCGCGCTGCCGGGGGGAGTGATGCGGGAGACCAACGAGCCGATGTTGATGATGCTCGAGCCTTCGCCCATGTGCTTCACCGCCGCCTGGGTAGTCAGCAGCAGGCCCAGGACGTTGATGTTGAACTGGCGGTGGAAGTGCTCCTCCGTGATGGTCTCGATAGGGGAGAACTCATACACACCCGAGTTGTTCACCAGGATGTCCAGGCGGCCGAAGTGCTCGATGGCTGCCTCGACAACGCCCGCAGCCTCAGCCGCCTTGGACACATCGCCCCCCACCGCCACCGCCTTGCCCCCGGCCGCCGTGATGGCATTGACGACCGTCTCCGCCCCTGCCTTGCTGGAGGCGTAGTTGACCACAACGGACGCACCTTCGGCGGCCAGCGCCTTGGCAATAGCGGTGCCAATCCCTTTGGAGGCACCGGTGACGACTGCGACTTTACCTGCAAGTTTGCTCATGATGTTGAAGAGGTTGAAGATGGGATTCTGGAGCCCGGAGCGGAGGGGGTCAGCGGCACCGTGCCGCATGAACTTCCTTAGTTCCGAACATGTGAACTAACGGCGGTCGGCGAGGATAAGGTGCACGGAAGTATCGAAAAGTTGAGAGCGCTGTCTCCCCGACCCGCTGCGCGGGAGACACCAGACTGGAAGACAAAAGACACAAGACTTGAGTTCTGACCCTGCGAGGTCGCTACGGGCGTAGTCCGACGGTCCCCGTCGGCTCACGCCCCAATCGTCCCACGACCCCTCTTCCCGCTCCATCCACATGTTTCCTGACGGAGACAACGGCGGGAGCAATCAAGCATGCGCCAGCTCAAGTCTGGTGTCTGGTGTCTTCAAGTCTTCTGTCTCCCGCGCAGCGGGCCAAACAAAACAGGCCGCGGAATGCCTCCGCGACCTGTTCTGAAAACTCTATCAGCAAGAACTGCGATCTGCGAACTTGTCCCTGCGGCTACTCCGCCGTCACCTTGTCCTTCTTGGACCGGCGCTTTTTGCCACCCGCGTTGCGGAGGGCCTTCGGGATCGGGTCTTCCTTCTTCTGCAGAGCACGGCGCAGCTTGCGCAGCGCGATGTTTTGCAGCTGACGGATACGCTCGCGGGTCACGCCGAACTCCTGGCCCACCTCTTCCAAGGTGCGGGCCTTCTGGCCGTTCAGGCCGAAGCGGGCGTCGATGATCTTGCGCTCACGCTCATCCAGCACGGTCAGCAGACCGTCGAGCTGGCTGTGCATGTTCTTGTGGCTCAGCAGGTCGAAGGGCGTCTGGGCGTTCTCGTCACCCACGATTTCGCCGAACTCCGTGCTGTCGTCCTCGCTGATCGGGGCGTCCAGGGACGCAGGGCGCATGGAGGCGACCTTCAACTGGCTCAGCTTTCCACGATCAATGCCGATCTCCTCAGAAAGCTCGTCATCGGTAGGCTCGCGGCCCAGTTCCTCAGACATCGCCATGGCAACACGGCGCATCTTGGAGATCTTGTCCACCATGTGCACGGGCAGGCGGATCGTCTTCGACTGGTTGGCCAGCGCGCGCTTGATAGACTGCTTGATCCACCAGGCAGCATACGTGGAGAGCTTGCCGCCCTTGTTGGGGTCAAAGCGCTCCACCGCCTTCATCAGGCCGATGTTCCCTTCGGAAATAAGGTCCAGCAGAGGGAGACCGTAGTTGGCGTAGTCCTGCGCTATTTTCACAACGAGACGCAGGTTCGCACGGATCATGTGCGAACGGGCTTCGGGATCACCCTTTTTGATGCGTTCAGCAAGCTCAACCTCCTGCTGCGGAGTCAGAAGATCGGTCTTGCCGATTTCGCGCAGGTAGATTTTGATGCCTCCATCGAGTTCCATGTTGGCCATAAGTGAGAAAGGGAAAAAATTTTGGGGGTTAGCAACCTAACTTGCTTTCTTGAAAATTCTTCCAAAAAATTGGGCAATTAATTTTAAGCAATTTCTCTGCCAGCGGACGCAGAGTTTTGCGGTCATATAGTGGTCTTCCTGATGGCGGGCTATGACAAAGACGGAATTGCCGCCCTTCCGTTCAAACAAAAAAGCGGATTCTGGTCAATCTCAAAATCGAGAAATGCCAACAATTGGACACATTCAGTTTCAATCACTTCCGTATCGTTGTTGGAATCTTCATAACGCATTGCTCAGGGGTTAGGACGGTCCAGGGCGGGAAAAATTGCGAATATTAATAAAAGGCCCGTTTTTTTCTGCCCTGAGCCGCAGGGCGTACCTTCCCCAATGCAATGTCTGTATTTCAGAAGTGTTGCGCATGTTGTGACATTGCTACGAATTTTCCTGAGCCTTTTTCCTGGGGGCGAAGCCGGGCAGGGCGGTTCTTTCCTCGGAAACAGCAGGAGAGTCCAGGCAGGGGGAGGGATAGGGCAGAGCGGCAGTGTTCGTCCTTGCAGTCCTGTGGCTTCTCCCTAGCCTGTGACGCCCGCCCGCCCCACCATGATCGTCCGCACCCACTCCGCCACCCTCCTCGGCGTCAACGCCATCGAGGTGGAAATCGAGTGCCATGAGGCCAATGCCCAACAATTCCGCATCAGCATCGTAGGCCTGCCGGACGCCGCGGTGAAGGAGGCGCGGGACCGCGTGATGGCCGCCGTGCGCAACAGCGGCTTTTTCGCCCCCTTTACCGGGAGCATCACCTTCAACCTCGCCCCGGCCGACCTCAAAAAAGAGGGCCCCGCCTTCGACCTGCCCCTGGCGCTCGCCTTTCTGGCAGGGCGGGAGGGGCTCTCGCCAGATCGCCTCGCGGAGTGCTGCATCGTCGGGGAGCTCTCCCTGAGCGGGGAGATCCGGCCCGTGAGGGGCATCCTGGCCATTGCCCTGGAGGCGCGGGCCAAGGGGCGACGCCAGCTCCTCGTGCCCCACCGGGTCGCCGCCGAGGCCAGCGTGGTGCAGGGCATCGAAGTCATCGGCCTCCAGAACCTGCGCGAGGCCGTCCTCTATATAAAAGGGGAGAAGACCATCACCCCTGAGCCCTGCCGCGCCGCGGAGTTCTTCAAGGCCCACGCCGACTACGGCATCGACTTCAGCGAGGTGAAGGGCCAGCAGGAGGCCAAGCGCGCCATGGAGATCGCCGCCGCCGGCGGGCACAATCTGCTCATGATCGGCCCACCTGGCACGGGCAAATCGATGCTCGCCAAGCGCATCCCCACCATCATGCCCGGCATGCACGAGGAGGAGGCGGTGGAAACGACCAAGATCCACAGCGCCAGCGGCCTGCTGGGGGAGAGCGGGGCCTTCATCGCCACCCGCCCCTTCCGCTCGCCCCACCACACCATCAGCGATGCCGGTCTGCTCGGCGGCGGCACCAACCCCGGCCCGGGCGAGGTCAGCCTCGCCCACCACGGCGTCCTCTTTTTGGACGAGCTGCCCGAGTTCCGCCGCTCGACCCTGGAGGTCATGCGCCAGCCGCTGGAGGACGGCCGGGTCACCATCGCCCGCGCCGCGGGCACCGTCACCTTCCCCGCCCAGTTCATGCTCGTCGCGGCCATGAACCCGTGCCCCTGCGGGTACTACGGCGACCTCAAACGCGAGTGCCGCTGCGGTCCGCCCGCCATCCAGAAGTACCGCCAGAAGATCAGCGGCCCTCTGTTGGACCGCATCGATCTGCATGTGGACGTCCCGACCGTCGAGTACAAGACCATCGCCAGCGGCGAAACGGGCGAGAGCTCGCAGGACATCCGTGACCGGGTGGAGAAAGCCCGCGCCATCCAGCGCGATCGCTTTGCCAGGGAAAAAGACGTGCACACCAACGCGGGCATGACCCCCAGGCTCATCCGCAAGCACTGCGAACTCGATGCCGAAGGTGCCGGGTTCCTGGAGCACGCGATGACGAACATGAACTTCAGCGCCCGCGCCCACGATCGCATCCTGAAAGTGGCCCGCACCCTCGCCGACCTGGAGGCCTCCGAGAAGGTTCTAGCCCATCACGTGCTGGAAGCCATCAACTACCGCACCCTGGACCGGGCGATGTGGAGTTGAGACCTTCTTGTAATAAACTGCCGTCAGGCATTTGGCTTAATGATCACTCTCCCGAGAGAAAGCAGGCATTTCTGTTTTCTGATGCTGTCCTTCGTCTTCCTCTTCCTCAGCATTTTTGGAGGAATGGATGCCTGGCAGTATTGGTGGATAAAATCGGGCTACAGCGGCTACTCCCAAAGAACCCTGACGGTGTCTTCTGTGAAAACTCGGGAGGGCCGCAGTTCTCGTTCTAATTGGGTAGGAATTCGAGGGGTGATAGATGGCGTTCCAGTCCACGACAAAATCAGGCTTATTGCCAGAACCAAGGAAAATGCCTATTTGAAATCGCTCCAACCGGGCGAAACCGTTGATTTCTACTGCCGCGGGCCTTTCAAAGAGAATCAGTAAGTCAGCCTGATCGAGGCCAGCTTCATCAACACGCCTCCGAGTAGAATAGGGTGGGTGCCAGTCACGAGTTTGGTCGCAGCCATCTTTTTCGGCCTCTTTCTCATCGATAAACATCGACCTCCATTCAACCAGAAGAGATCTCCAAAACGACATCGATAGCCCTCCCTTTGCAATAGCCTGAGTGCTGGAATTCTGTCTGCGTTCGCCTGCGTGAAGAGGCCGAGGAACGGAGGGCAACTGTTCAAGCATGCGTCTGGATCGCATCCGGTGGACATCACATCACACTCCTCCAGCTCTGGGCGTGCGAAAAGCGAGCATCCCCGCGAAGCTCCCGCCCTTCATCGTCCTCCGAGGTAAAGCATTCACTTCGAGCAAAAGTTCTCCACCTAGCGGTGCCGCTGGCACCACCCGTTCGCCTAAGCGGTTGCTAGTATTTACAAAGGTCTCATATTTTGTGTTTGCCAACATTGGTGCCAGATGTAGGAATGGGAGCAAATACCCCTGATTAGCGATGAGAATTACCCCTAGATGGCGACTCGCCATCTTCCGTAGCTTTTGCCTGGCCGCTCCCGTTTGGGCGGTATTCTTTCTCGAGGCCTGCTCCCGTGATGATTCCCATGTTTCCACGGGGCCGGAACGGCGGGTGGAACCAACCTCTCTCCCTGAGGCCAAGAACCACAGGACGACGGAAAGCAGGCCATCCCCGCTTCCATTCACCATTGCGGAACAGCGGCCCAATGGGACAGAGTGGCCGGTTACCATGGCCGTACGGACCAAACAGGATTTGTCCCGTCAGATGACGGACTCTCCGCACCACCTTGAGGTTGGACACTTGCAGGAGTTGCATGTGTTGCAGACTTCTCCAGTTCGGGTGGGACCTTCTAGCGCTGCCGCCTCTGGCGTTCCAGCAGGTCGCTAGGTCATAGGCTCTTCATGCCTGCCGTATGCGAGCGCAGCCACACGAGTTGCACCGTCTCAGAGTTTTCCCCATTTATCCTTTTAAGTTGTTAATCATGAACCGAGTTTCTTCACGGACTCCCTTCCTTGCCACCATTCTGGGAGCGGCCTTGGTGCTGTCGCAGGTATCCAGCTTGGGCCAGGTCAACTCGCCACCGGATGGCTTTGGGATCCTGCCCGACGAAGTCGGTATTCACTTCGGACCTGCTTCAAGTGCCCCATTTTCGACCTTGGGAGAAAGTCTCCTGGATGCCGCTCCTGATGGTGAGTTTGTCACGGCACCCAACGGCGTGGTACTCTGGGCGTTGCGCCACACGCCATCCTCAGGGACCATTCCTGGACCTGTCCCTCTGGACGAGGTAGACGTCCACCGGCGAAACTCCGGTGGCCAGTGGATCTATGAAAGCACATTGATTCCTCCATCGGCAGCGGGTTCCAACTCGGAGTATGGGGCGGCTGTGGTCGCATCTGGAAACCGCCTCTTTATCGGAGCCCCCGGCGCTGTGAACAGTGCCTCTGTGGCGGGTGGTGTGGTTTACGTGTATGAGTTTGACGGCATCGTACTGACTCCTGTCCAGACTCTTGAACTGGCCGATGGGGTGGAGGGTGACCGCTTTGGAGCCTCTCTTGCCGTAGATGGGGGACGTCTCCTGGTAGGGGCACCCGGGCGTGACAAGGCGGACGGGGAAAGCACCGTTGCCAATGCGGGGGCAGCCTATTTCTTCGAACTCAACAGCACCTGGAGCCTGGTACGCACGGAGTGGAGCACCCAACCTCAGGCCGACGCCCAGTTTGGGTTCTCGGTAGGACTTTCAGGCAGGCGGTTCGCTGTGGGGGCTCCCTTTGAAGACGGGAAGTATGTCGGCGGCGGCACACCCGTCCATTTGACTGACGCTGGTGCAGTCTATCTTGGGCGCTGGGATGCTGCTGTCCCCCTGTTGCCTTTCAACAACCTGTTTTCAACTTACGCGCCAGTGCAGGCATCCATAGCCGGACTGGCAGGTTCTCATTTCGGATGGTCAGTTGCGGTCGATGACCGTATGCGCGTGGCGGTGTCCATGCCGGACTCCTCGTGGATGCCCATGGACAATATGGTGGGCTGGGATTCTGGCGTCGTCATGGTCATGCACTGGAATGGCAAAATGTCACCAGACGAAGCCTTTGTACGCACTTCATTTTCCCATGGTGAATTGTCTGTGGGAGCCCGCTTCGGTGAACATCTGGAAGCTGCCGCTGGCAGCGTGGACTTCGGCGTTGCCACTGCGCTACGGACCAACAACGCACGTGTTCACTACTATGTATTGGAGGCTATCCAGGCCCAGCCCGGGGCCGTAGTCGGTAGCGTAGAGACGCCCCGCCGTGTGGGGGATCTGGTGGCAGCAGACCCTGAAAACGTGGCTCTGACACTGAGCATCCCATCCGCGAACAATCCTCACGGGACTCATTTTGAGATCAGTGCAAGTGGAGAGCTTCGGGCCAAAAGCAGTCTTGGCACCTTGCTTGACGGCGTCTATCCGGTCGGACTTAACGTGTCCGACGGGGTCAATGGAGAGGTCAGTCGTGTGTTTCAAATCGAGGTGACCGGCGCAGTGCCCGATGCTGATCGGGACAAGATGGCAGATGCCTGGGAACTCGCTCACGGATTGAATCCTGCCATCAATGATGCCGAGGAAGATCCTGACCAGGACGGGCTGACCAACCTCCAGGAGTACAGTGCCAACAAGGATCCCATGGACCCGGAAGGGCCGCTGTTGATGGGCGGGTATATCGACCTGCGTCCTTTTCTGTCGCTGGTGTCACAAGACAAACCCGCAGAAGGCACCGTCACCGTGGCCGATGGCGGACAGGGTCTTGCTTTGACTGGCAACAGGTGGGTTCGAGTTCCTTTCGACTATACTGTCACGCCAAACACAGTCTTGGAATTTGAATTCCGCGGGACCACGCAGGGGGAAATTCATGGCCTGGGGCTGGACGAGGACGTCAACGAATCCAACGCGCGTCGTTTGGTCCAAGTATGGGGCGTCACGACCAACTTTGACGGTTCGATAGTTGAAACAGACTTTGATGCCTACAAGCATCACGCCAACAACTGGGCACCAATCCGCGTTCGTATCGGGCAGTCCTATACCGGCGCAATGCATCATCTGATCATCGCCAATGACGACGATGAACTACCACAAAACTCGAATACCGAGATCCGCAAGGTACGAGTTTATGAGGCCCCCGCTAGGGACCAGGATGGCAACATTGACCTGCGTCCGTTCGGCGGTTACGCCCTGGCTTACGATGGGGACAAGCCCAAGCAGGGCGGGAGCGTGAGCGTCTCAGCGGACGGCAAGGAAATCCAGGTCACCGGCAATCGCTGGCTTCAATGGTTGCTTCCTCACACAGTCACTCCTCTGACGGTCGTGGAGTTCTCTTACAAGAGCAATGTGCAGGGTGAGGTTCATGGCATCGGCCTGGATGAGGATACTCAGCTGAATAACAATAAACGCCTGTTCCAGTTCCATGGCACGCAATACTGGGAGAATGCCTTCAGAGTCGGAACATCTGACTGGTATGCGGGACCGTCAGGAACCTGGAAGAACTATCGGATTGGCGTGGGCAAATCCTACACGGGAGCCATGCGTTACCTGGTGATCGGAAACGACCACGACATCACCAACCCAAATGCCTCGGCCAGTTTCAAGAACATCAGAGTCTATAATGCTCCTGATTCCGACTTGGATCTGATTCCGGACTGGTGGGAGGCTGAATGGGGGACGAACCCCTTGGTGAAGGATGCAACGTTGGACCCGGACGATGATGGACTGACCAACTTGCAGGAGTACCAAAACAACACCGACCCGTTGGACCCTGAGGGGCCCTTGTTGATGGGCGGATATCTGGACCTGCGTCCCTACGTGTCACACATGGGCCAAGACGTTCCCACAGCAGGAACGGTCGTATTGCAAAACAAGGGTGAGACCATGACCCTCACGGGCAATCGATGGGTCCGTGTGCCGTTTGACTACAATGTCACACCCAACACCGTCATGGAGTTTGAGTTTCAGGGCACACAACAAGGAGAGATACATGCCGTAGGCTTGGATGATGACACCTTGGATGCCAATGGGAAGCGACTTTGCCAGCTCTGGGGTACAGATCCTTGGACCAATGCCTTCCAACCGGGCGACTACGATGGTTACTCGCACCATACACCTGACTGGAAGACCTATCGGATTCGTGTCGGTCGCCTGGCCACGGGAGCCATGCATCACTTCTTCGTCGTAAATGACGACGACAATGCGCCCCAGGACTCCTCAATGACCATTCGAAAGGTTCGCTTTTATGAAGCGCCAATTGTCGATGGCCAAGGTTACATAGATCTCCGCTACTGGAGTGGATATGGGCTGCCTACAAATGACGGGGATGCGCCGAAAACAGGCGCTGTGACGGGCGATAGCAGCGGTCGGGAAATTTCGATCCAGGGGAATCGCTGGCTTCAGGTCTTGGTGGATTATCCGGTTACGCCGAGAACGGTGGTGGAGTTCAGCTATCGTTCCGATGTCGAAGGAGAATCGCATGGATTGGGATTGGACGAAAATACTCAGCTGGGTGACGCCGCCCGGGTGTTCCGTTTTCATGGCACCCAAGCTTCAAACTATACCATTCCAACCTCCCCCTCATTGCGCTACCGGGAGGCAGGGGGCTGGCGACAGTACCGCCTGCCTGTCGGACGACAATATCCAGCCGCCGTGATGAGATATCTAGTGCTGGCCAATGACGACGATCGCCCCACCCCTCTTGCTAGTGCGGCATTCAAGGACATCAAGATTTACGAGGTTACGGACGATGCTGACGCTGACGGCATTCCGAATTCGTGGGAAACTGCCCACGCCCTCAACCCGAACAGCGCTGCAGACGCCTCGGCAGACCCCGATCACGATGGGTTGAGCAACCTTGAGGAGTATGAAGCAGGAACCAACCCTGACACACCTGACTCTGACGAGGACTCATTGCGTGACAATCTTGCCGTGGGCAAACTGGCAGGATACTGGAAAATGGATGTCGAAGGGCCAGCCGGGCATGAGATCGCGGATTCGACGCCGTCCAACGCCGATGGGACAGCCCATCAGCAGGCCAGAATCGAAAGCGAATCTGGGATCGCTGGAACCGCGGCCCTGCAGCTGGGCCTTCAGAACGAGTCAAGAGTGACTCTCCCGCCTGACCTGTTCGAATGGCAGCCAGACACGACCCTGGCCTTCTGGATGAAGTCCTCCACGCAAGGCGAGATGAGCGTCTTGAGTGCGCCTTCCGCCACCAACGACAATGCCTATCTGGTGTTGTTGAAAGACCGCTTCTTGCGGTTGTACACCGGATTGCATTCAAACGACTATGTTGAATGGGAGCCTGCGTTGACCGACGGTCAATGGCATCACGTGGTGGTGGTGCGCCAGGGGAGTGCCAACAAGGCAAGTTTGTACGTGGACGGTGTGTCCTTCGGTGAGCGATCGGGCACTTTTGTTACTCAGGACATTGATTTGGTGGTGCTGGGCCACGAAGCGGATTCTGTCAACGGAGACTTCGTGCCTTCGCAGAGATTCCGTGGATTCCTGGATGAGGTGCGATTTTATCAGAGGGCGGTGACAAGCGCTGAGGCGAAGTCGCTGGCTCTTTGGCAGCCCAGGTTGCAGAACCAGGATGACCTTGATCACGACGGGATGGCCGACGCTTGGGAACTGGCTCATCAAGTCACTGATCCCCAGGCAGACCATGACGGCGATGGACGTACCAACGTGCAGGAATTCCTGTCGAACAGTGATCCATGGGACTACTACAATGGGAGACCTCCTGTGTTGACGGATGTGTTCAACCCATCTGGGGGAACCGACTTGCTGATGCGGCTTGGCATCCGTGACCCTGGTGCTGCTGACGATGATTCGTGGAGGGCTTACATCAATGGAACCTACATTGGTCGCAACCTCCCGACGGGGTCTTCCAGCAGCGACTTCAACTATTCCAACATCCTGTATTTGCCCATCGGGCTGACGGGCACATTCACCTTCCAAATCATCTACGACGGGAATGAGGATGGCAGTTCTTTCCAACTGGATTTGCAGTTCCTCAACAGCATTCCATACACTCTGACAGGCTACTCCACGCTTCCACAAGGCTCAGGATACCAGTTCACGATCGACGTCTCTGATGACTTCGACAACGACGGCCTCATGAATGCCGTTGAGGTCATCATGACCACCGATCCTTGGGATCCGGACACCGATGACGATGGGCTGCCCGATGGGTGGGAAATCTCATACGACCTGAACCCCAAAGACGCCACCGGGATTCATGGCGGCGGTGCAGACGCAGATGATGATGGGTTGACCAATCTCCAGGAGTATGAAGCGCACACCAGCCCGCGGACCTTTGACTCCGATGGCGATCTCCTTCCAGACGGCTGGGAACTGGCGTACGGCGGTGTCTTCAGCCCCCTTGTAGCAAATGATCGTTTTGGCGATGAAGACGGCGATGGTTTGACCAATCTGGATGAAAAGATCTTCCAAACCGATCCTTTGGTGGCAGACACCGATGGTGACGGAACTTCCGATGGAGATGAAGTGAGCCAGGCAGGCTTGCCCAATGATGTCGGAGATTTTGGCTTGCCGCCATCGTTCCCGGCCAACCGTGCTCAGCCAAATCCGGGTGATGCGTGGGCTCTAAAGCTTGAAGTGGGAGACCCTACGGGAGGCCACTCTGAACGATATACGCTGGTAGTTCGTGATGCGGAGACTGGAGCTGTGTTGCTTGAGCACGAGGGCGGTACCTTTGGTCAGCCCTCTGCCAGAGAGTACTCACAGTTCCGACATGGCAAAAACTACACATTCCAACTCAAATGGAATGGATCTGCGCCGATCCTCAATCTTGCTCAGCCGGATTTCGACGGAGTGGCATCCGTGAAGCTGGTTGGACTGCCAGCTGCGATGGATTGGACCAGCTTGGGCTATCGATTGATCGATTCGATAGACACTACCACATGGTCCCCCACTGCGAGCCCACAGGTCTTCACGACCTGGAATGACAAGTTCAGCTTCAAGGCGGATGCAGCCAAGCATGAGACAGTGCTCATCTGGCTTTCCGACCAGCAAACCGACAGCGATGGAGATGGATTGGTCGACAGTGAAGAACGTCATATCTATGGTACCAATCCGGCACTCGCAGACACAGATGTGGACGGTATCCCAGATGGGTGGGAGGTCAGAAACGGCCAAAACCCTCTGGTGAAGGATGCTGACGCAGATCCAGATGATGATCACTTGACCAATCTCAGTGAATGGCAACACGGATCAGATCCTCGGTTGACCGATACAGATGAAGACGGGCTGCCAGATGGGTGGGAGGTGTCAAATGGCACAAATCCAGCCAATGCCAAAGATCGCCTGGAGGACAAGGATGGAGATCGCGTGCCCAACTACGTGGAGTTCCTCAAGGGGACATTGCCCAACGACAATCAGTCTCTCCCGGCACCCGACGTGGTCGTTGATTCGCAGCTCGCCTCCGCGAGCAGTTCGGACAACATCTTCGCAACGTTGCAGGAGGCATACAGCGCATTGCCGTCACCATCTGGAGAACCGGCTTTTTCCGTAATCAGAGTGGTGCCTGGCAAGTATGCTGGGCTTGACGGCCACTTGCAGAAGAAGCAGGTCGTCTGGTTGGCAGATGAGACAGGAAGTGTGGAGGTGACTGGCAGCTTTGCAGGTTTCTGGCTTGCGGCAGACACTGTGGTTTCAGGATTCCAATTCCAAGGGTTGGGTGTGAATGTAGCTTCTACGGGGGTGTTGATCTCCGGATCGCAGAGCAGCGGGGGAAGTGCACCCGATGTACGACTGATTAACTGCTTCTTCCGGAACCATCACTGTGGCACGATCGACAACACTGCCGCCGGCCGTCGTTTTGCGGGTGGGGTGATCAACGAAGGGGGGGAGGTGCATGTCCTGCATTGTACCTTCTGGAACAATACTGGCACCGATGCGGACGCAGTGGTGAATCGTTCTGGCACAGTTCAGATTGTCAATTCAGTGATCTGGAATCCCGGGCAGTCTTCAGGCGCAAATCAGGCAATTTGGGAGGCTGTGCTTGGTCAGAACGTGAAGGTCATTGACTCGTTGATCCAGGGGTCCACTGAAAATGAGTCAATCGAAGATCCGGGACTAACATTGGCAGGCAACATTACCGCCGACTCCCTTGCAAAAGACATGGGTACGGTGAGTGCCGGAGTGCTGCGGGACATTTATGGGACTGTTAGACCACAAGGCGCAGGCTACGATCTGGGGGCAGAAGAGTGGCTGGACACTGATGGCGACAACCTTCCTGATTGGTGGGAATCCAGGTACGGATTTGATCCCCAGGCGTCCACTGACCAGAACGACACCGACAATGATGGAGCGGGTCGCCTTGCGGAGTTCATGGCTGGTAGCGATCCGACCGACTTCTTCAGCAAGCCGGGCGCATCCCTCCCCGTGCTCGAAATCGTCGGAGGGAACAATCAACGGCTCGACGCTGGACAAGTAACCCCACAGCCGCTTGAGGTTTGTGTTCGCGATCAGGTCACCAATGAACTGTTGGTTGCAGCTCCGATCGACTTCACCATCGTCACAGGAGGGGGCGTTCTCTATGAGACTGCCGGAGGACAACCCATCGAATCGACGCCAGTTCGTCTGCAAACTGACAGTGAAGGGAAAGCAAGAATCTACTATAAACAACCCGCTTCACCTCAGTATCGAAGCACCATTCGCGCTAGCGCTGGAACCTCAGCAACGGTCGAGTTTTCATTGTTCGATACGGCGTTTACGGTTCAGCCGGACAGTATCACCGCCACCATAAGTGCTGGTACGTCAGAAAATAGCGAGCTGACATTGTCGAATCAGACAAGTGAGCCGGTCGCGTATAATTTGGAGGTGGAGAATGGGGCGGCACTCTTCAGCAGTGGCGACGACTATCAGTGGAAGAAGACTGGAGATGACGGGGGCCCTGCCTATCAGTGGACGGATATCAGCACAACAGGTTCGAGGCTGGCAACAGTCTCTGATGGTGACGACGTCTCGCAGGAGGTCTCGCTTGCTTTCAGTTTTCCTTTCTATGACGGGCATTTCGAAACGGTTTTCGTGCACTCCAACGGCTACCTGACCTTCGGCGCTGCTGCTACGCAGACCGCCCCGGACTCAATTCCGGGACTGTCGTTGCCGCCTAATCTTGTGGCGGGGTTGTTCGTGGACATGGATGGGGCAACATCTGGAGATGTCTATTGTTTTTCCGACAGCGAGAAATGCATCATCCAATATCAGGATGCAAAGTTTCAATGGTGGGACGGCAAAGCCACCTTCCAGATCGTGCTTCACAAGGGTGGTCGCATCGAGCTCATTTACAAAGAGTTGACGGGGGACTTCGCCTACTCTTTGACCGGTATTCAGAACGGCATGAAGTCCAAGGGGGTGGAGGTTTCGTATTTTACTTATGTGCTCCAGAGCGAGATGGCGGTAGTCTTGCATCGGGAACATCAATGGCTCTCGGTCGCTGCACCCGTTGGACAACTTGGAGTGGGCGAATCAGTTTCGATACCGATCACCCTGAATGCCTCAAAGCTGGAATCGGGTTCTTTTGAAGGCGTCGTCCTCGTTGGCAATGACCTTGCTTCGGGCGCTGTCGAGGTGCCCGTCATGATGACCGTAGATTCACTGCCTACCGTCTCTATCACCCAGCCTTCAGCGGATTTCGTGCACAACCCTGGAAGCAGCGTCCAATTGGCTGCCCAAGCCAATGACATGGAAGGGCCGATCTCAAAAGTGGAATTCTACATTGATGGTTTAAGGATTGCGGAGGACGCCACCGCACCTTACGAGACAACTTGGTGGCCAAACCTGTCTGCCGGCGATCATGAGCTTGTAGTAAAGGCGTATGATACGCAAGGTGGAGTGGGCGTGTCAGTGCCGCGTATTGTTGGCGCGGTGCAAGAGTCCCGACTCAGCCTTGAGGTTGTTGGCGGGAACAGCCAGATTGGGCAGCCTGAGGCGGTTCTGCCCCAGGCCGTTGTTTTGATGGTGAAAACCAGTGATGGTAGTCCAGCGCCCGGAGTGCCGGTACGCGTGCTTGTCTCAGAAGGAGATGGCCTCATAAGAAACGGGACTCAACAATCGAGCCTTCTCGAACTGACAAGCGACAGTCTCGGAAAGGTGACGTTCGAGTACAAGCTGGGATCAACTGTCGTGAACAAGCTCGTAGCTGGGACGTTGAGCGTGCCCATGTCCACGGCCTCTGTCGAAGGATATGCATCATCCGGCAGTACCAGTCCGACAAACCCGTTTCCAGGAGGCAATCCACCTGGTTCAGGAGGTTCAAATTCCGCACCCAACCCAGGAGGGGCTGGACTCCAACCTGTAGTAGACCCAGATCCAGAGTTCCCTGGGGCACCACACATTCAGTACATAGAGCCCATTACAACCACGACCTCGGAAGGTGACGTGACTGACTGGACGCAGATCAAGATGGTCTGGCAGGGTTCATCACACGGGACGGATGTTCAATATGCGATCGAGCGAAAGGTAAGTACTGGGCCTTGGACCCAGATGAGCTTGGTCGGCTCGGCTGGCATTTCACCCTATTTCGACGAGGAACTTGTAGCGGGGAAACGATATCTTTATCGAATCCACGCAGTGGTTAACGGTGCGCGCATTGCGACATCCAATATTGCACCTTACCTCGTGCCAGAAGTGAGATCTATCAAGATCAAGGAGTCTGCGGCGTTTGGTTCAAAAGGCGGCGCGCGCGAATTTCAATCGTCGGGCAGTGTGCCTCAGTATTATCTTACGACAAGTACGGCAGGAAGTTGGAACTACGGTGACGCTTCCGCTTCGTACTCAGGTACAGTTAGCTCCCATCCAGAGCCCAACGCAGAGACTGGAAATTTGGACTGGAGTTACTCCTATACGGGGTCGTCAAGTTTCACTTCATCATACCAAATTGGCTCTTCCACCTGTGATGAGACCGGGGCATGGAGTGGAACTTCTAGCAATTACAGCTTTGGAGAGTGGATTAGCGGTCCAATATCTTGGCCAGCGTGGGCGCCAAGCACTTCAGGAATGCCCACTTCTGAAGCGCCAACTGAGCGGTCTTACAATCGGGACAGCCAGGAAGCGACCGTATCGTTAAGTGGGGTTTACAGTACAGGCGATCTGATCACGGATGTGCATGCCAGCTTCCCTGAGTACAAGTTTGTGGGTGAATTTCAGAATCCTATTGCATGGTATGAGGGAGCATGGTCGTGGTCAGGTTATACGCCTTCAACGTCAATCTTATTCGCTTCCCGTCTGTTATGGTTGAATGATAGCACGTACGAAGTTCGGAAGATTAAGTACCAATTCACGGGAAACCCTTCACAAGGAGCCAAGCTCGAATGGTTCGAAGTCTTCGAGGAAGATGACCTTGCCGAACTCGAGACTCCTGTTGAGGACAGAATTCACATTGTAGCCCGTCGCAGTTGGAGCTTGTCGGGCGCTACGCCAGTGAGTGAAGAGTATGAGCTTGATGCGAGCACAATGGACAAGAACGGGCAGTTCTATTTGATGAGTGCCCCGCAGCTTACCATCCTTGAGACAGGATTTCATCCTTTGGATGAGTTCGAAGAAGACCAGCCCCGTGTCATCACGCAATCAGCAGACGGCCGTTTCTACATCGAGAGCAATGCGCTTCCCTGGATAACGCACACGATTTCGTGGACGGGGGGGAATGGCATTAAAGTGTTCCTCGGGGGAGTTGAAGTGTTGAATGGGCAGACCTTTACGAGGGAACAGTGGGACTATTTTAGCACCGTCGGCTCTGGGTTTCGGGTTGTTGTCACGCAAGATGCGCTCCCGGGAACCACTATCAACATCACTTTGACATCGCACGGGCCCGGAAGCGCCGAGATTGGATCTGATCAAGTCAGCTTCAAATTCGAAGGTCCCGAGTATAACTACACTGTTCCGGTCGATGAAGCTTCAGGCGCGAGATATCGCAAGATCGCGCTCAACGGTCGACCATTGCCTGATGGCAAGCCTCAGACTACAGAAGAGTCAGATCAACAACCGGAGGATACATTTGTTGACGCACTCACATTGGGTCTGCGCCACAATGTGTCGGACATTTTCTGCAGGGTCCCAGGATCAGACTTGTCTCTCCAGGTTCGCAGAAGCATTCTGTCCGAGATATGGTCAGAGCGCAGTGGTCTGCGCCCAAATGAACGTCCTGATCGTCCTTTCGGAACTGGGTGGAGCACAAATTTGACCCCTCACGTAGCGGTCGTTCTTCCTGTCTCAGAAACGGGCAGCAGTTCGCCAGAACCATTGTTCTTCGAAGTGGTCGACGAGGATGGCAATTCGTACCGATTTCTTCAAGTCGGAGACGACTTTGTTCCGTTCCCCACGGCGAAGCACGAAGGCAACACGTTCCTTGCCTCACTGGCAGGAGAGGCATCTGGTGACCTGGTCTTCCGCAAGAAGTTTGGGACAACCATTGTTTTTCGCCCGTCCAATCTCATGCTGGAGGTCGCTTCCGACAGACTGATGGGAAGCGACTCTCGCAACAGGCATCACTACTACCGTGCCGTCAGCACTACTGACCGACTTGGGCAGAAGCTACAGTATGAGTACCAAAATGACACCTCGCTGGTGCCCAAGTGCATCACCGTTGTGGGGCGACCGGACCTCGCGCTGTTCATCCGGCAGAATGAGCATGGTCTCATCACGTCCATTTGGGATCCCAATTGGAACGAGACAAAGTTCGAATACGAACATGATGCATTACGGAATACGTGGCTGCTCGTTGCCGTACGCAGGGCGGACGGGACCAGAAACCAGTATGGCTATGAATTCGTCCAAGAAGCGGAGCTGAAACCTCGCCCAGTCGTAGTCAACGATCCTGGGACCACCTACATTCATTGTGACCTTACGTCGGTCACCGATCCGAACGGCAACACCTACTCGTTTGAGTACATGTTTGACCATAGCGGTAGCAACGTGGGATGGGGCAAGTACGATTACCAGTGGAGCTCGGAACACCCCGAGATCAGCGGCTACTACGTCACCACGGGACACGCCCGAATGGTCAAGAAGGTGACTATGCCTGGAAACAAGGGCATCGCAGAATTCCAAAATCTCTCCAAGACCAAACTCGTGCGGGATGCTGACGGAGTCGCCGCGCTGTCAAACGACAGCGTCCGCAAGACACGTGTGTGGGACGCGGAGGGACATCTCCGCACCTATGAATGGAGTGATGGTGTGGTGTGCGAGGTCAATACGCTTGGGGACTATTATCCCAGCCCCAACGTGGTCGATCCCAAGATTGTCTACTATCGCGCGTTGACCGTTACCCACGACGGCTATGGTACGGAGTCATTCACCTTTGACGAAAACGCAGGTCTGGCTTTGAAGAGCGCCCGGGACCTTTCTGGGAACCTCACTACATTCTTCTACGATCAATCGTGGCAGGCTCCCCAGATCTACAGGCAAATCCTGCCACTTTCCTTGGGATTGAACGGCCGTTATGACGATCCGACCCGCCAGACGAACGCTTTGGGTAAATCCCGCACTTTCACCTACGACGAGCGTAGAATCATGACCTCTGTCGTGGATGAAGAGGGACGCAAGACAACCTACCTCACAGATTCGTTGGGAAGGCGAACCAGGGAGACAATAGAGGCGGCCGACGGTAGCCTGGTGCAGCAAACCGACTTCACCTATGGTGATAGCAGGTTCCCTGGATTGGTGACCCATACCTCACTGCAGAATCTCGTCGGGGGGCCAGCCTGGGAGACGGACCTGGTCACGCAATCTGTTCCTGACTCTGCTGGACGGATCATGGAGCAGATCGTTGATGCCGGGGGATTGAACCTGAAGACTTCGTTCACCTATGCGGCCAACGGCAACAAGCTGACTGCGACCGATCCCAACGGAAACACCACTTGGTTCTTCTACGACTCGTGTAACCGCCTGTGGTGGACAGGTTTCCAGGACGGTTCACACCGGGAGCTTCGTTATGATGCCCGAGGCAACAAGGTCCGAGATATCGACGAAAAGGGCAACGTGACCATCTTCGAATACGATGCCCTGAACCGCGTGGTAAAACAAGCGAGGGACATGAACGGCAATGCCGTTATCGATACTCCTGATCTTGTGTCTGAAAGCGACTACAATGCCGTGGGTTCCGTCACCATGACCAAGGACCCTGAGGGCAACGTCACCACATTTGTTTACGATGGGCTGCAGAGGTTGGAGGAAAAGCACCAGCCGCTCAACATCACCACCACTTTCCAGTATGGAGCCAACAGTGGTGGCAGCGTCTTTGACAGCACTCCCTTCAAACCGACACGAACGGAAGATCCCAGAGGCTATGTGACTGGCGTCACGTACGATGCACTCTATCGTCCCAAGGAAACTAGAGTTGGTTATGGAGCTGGGATTGCGGTCACTCATACGGAGTACGACGATGTCGGCAACGCTGTGGAAGTCATTGACCCATTGGACAAACACACGGTCACTGATTACGATGCACTGAACCGTCCAACTGCGGTCCACTTCGAGGACGGCACGACCCAGAAGACATACTTCACATCCACGGGCCTTAAGTGGAAGGTTGAGGATGAATTAGGCAGGCAGACTCTAACCGAGTTCGACGGAGCGGGTCGCCCGATCAAGGTGACGCAGCCGGCCGTGTGGGACACTGTCTCCGGTCAGATCAAGAACCCGGTGACCCGTACGGAGTACGACGATGCAGGTAACGCTGTGGCTGTCATCAACGCCCGCGGACAGCGCTCCGACTTCGGTTATGATGCTCGCAACAGGAAGGTGTCGAGTAAGCTTCCAGAAGCTTGGGACGCAGAGCGTGCGGTATTTGTAAGAGCAACGACTGTCACAGACTACGATCCCGTTGGGAACGTGGTAAAGGTGACCGATTCGCGTGGCTATGTAACCGACACAACGTACGATGAGGCCAATCGCATTCGTTCTGTCACCGCCCCAATAGTTGAAAAGCCAGATGGGACGACGGCCCGGCCCGTCACCTTTACTACGTACTACAAAACTGGCACTGTGAGGACAGTCACTGACCCCAATGGGCATGTGACAACCAATACCTATGATGCGCTCAACCGTCTTCGTACGACGACTGATGCTGAAGGCATCGTTGTGACCAATGAATACGACAAGGTGGGGAGCCGCACCGCTGTCATCGACGGCAAGAACCAGCGCACTGAGTTTGAGTACGACGGCTTGAACCGCAATACTGTGGTTCGAGACGCGTTGAGCCGTGAAACGGTCTTCGAATACAATGATCTCAACAAGACTGCCAGGGTTGATGCCGAGGGGCAGCGAACAGAGTATCGCTATGATGACCGCCATCGCTTGGAAACCGTCACCTACATTGGGCGGGCAGAGGACAACCGGGTCTATGATTACGATCCGGCTGGGAATCTCCTCAGTGTGACGGAGTCAGGTAAAGGCGGGAAGGCTGATGTGGCGTACACCTATGACGTCCTCAACCGAGTCGAAAGCGAAACATCTGGCGGGCTCACGCACCAGTACCGTTACGATTTGGTGGGGAATCGCACGCTCGTGATCTATGGAGGAACTGGACGGGAGATCGTGAGCACTTATGACTCGGTCAATAGGCTTGCCACAATGAAGGAGAATGGGCGAACGACTAGCTATGCATACAATGCTGCGGATGCGGTTTCGATTCGCACTCTCCCCAACGGGGATTCTACGTCTACGATATACGACGCCTTGAACCGAGCTGTTCAAATCCAAGGGATTACTGCATCCTCGGGGTTGTTGTATACCCAGATCATGAAGCACGATCTTGCGGGGAGCGTGGTTCAGATTTCCGAGATCTACCCCTCAGGGCTCGCAAACCGGACGGTGGTGAACACCTACGATGACATTTACCGACTAGTTAACGAGTCGATCACGACTGCTGAAGATGGGACCGTGAGCATCACCTATGGGTATGATGATGCGAATAATCGGGCTCAAAAGGTGGTCGTGGGTAGCCCAACACCTGGCACCACGGACTACGTCTACAACAGCATCAATCAGCTCACCAGTTGGACAGAAGGGGGGAACACCGTCAGCTACACGTACGATCTCAACGGGAATCGGGAGTCTCGTACCCAAGGTGCAGCCAGTGACTCTCTGGGATGGGACTACGAGAACCGATTGATCAGCTTCGACAAGAATACAGGCGATGGCCAGGGGCTCTACACCTTCGTGTACGATTACCGCACTCGCCGTATCGAGACAGTCAAAGATGCAGACCCAATCACGAAGTTTGTCTTCAGTGGAGGCGCTTCCGTCCAGGAGGTTGAAGGAGGTGTGCTTGCCGCGGAGTTTGTCCGTGGTAGTGATATTGGCGGTGGAGTTGGAGGGATGCTGTATTCGTTGCGGTCGGGGACGCCAAGCTACACCCACTACAATGCGCGCGGAGATGTTGTGGCCAAGACTGATGGTGTTGGAGCCCTGACATACCAGGCTGCATACGAGGCTTGGGGTGAGATTAAAGCGGAATCCGGCAGCACGCAGGATCGGCAGAAGAGCAACAGCAAGGACCGGGATGTTTCGGGGTATGTCAACGAGGGTTTCCGGTATCGTGACATCGAGAGTGGAGCGTTCCTGTCAAAAGACCCCTCAGGATTCGTGGATGGCCCCAACTTGTATGCGTATGTTCTACAAAACCCATGGTCAAGCTTTGACCCTGACGGTCTAAAGACGATCTCAAACTACTTGCACGACACAGCTGTCGCAAAAGGTCGAATGGCTGAGATAACTAGCGAGGATGGATGGGCCTTCAATCGGAAGAAAGCTGCGGAGTGGGATAGCCTAAGAACCGATGTTGCTCTCTATGAGAGCAAGATCGGAGAGATCGTCGCTACAGCAAAGGCAATGTCTGAGTATACTGGTGCTCAAGTAGATGCGACGTCAATTGATGACGAGTGGTCAACATATAAGTCTTTCAATCAGATTCATTTTTGGCACAAGATGAATCCCGAGGCCGAAGTTGGAGATAAGTTTAACAGAGGCGACGTGGCGGGTGCCGCAGGCAAGCTCGCCCAAGATGCTGTCGTTGCGTTACTGGCAGAGGCCGGCGGGAGATTTATATTCAAAGGTGTATCGAGATACCTCGGCGCAGCAGACGACGTGGCAGCGACCGCGGGGGGGCGAGGGCTCATCTACTGCTTCCCCGCGGGAACAATGGTTCTGATGGCTGATGGGTCGTCAGTGCCAATTGAGCAAGTTGTCGAGGGCGACATTGTGCTTGCTGCGGAACCCGAGACTGAGTCAACTCCAACGAAGTGTAGGGTTCTAGGTACTTTGCGGAGTGCAACGTACCGCATGGTCGACTTGAAGGTAGTGACCGGTAGTGTGCTGAAAGTAACTGGTGAACACCCCATCTGGACTCTGAACCGAGGGTGGCAGCATGCCGATGATCTTGTTGAGGGAGACCTCCTTCTTAAGCCTGACGGTAGTTCCACTAAAGTCTCTTCAGTCGAAATTAACCAAGTCCAAAAGACTGACACCTTCAATCTTTGCGTCGAAGGCGTACATACGTTCTACGTGTTTGTCGGTCGCGATGCAGTGCTAGTTCATAATACCGATGCTGTGCTCGGACTTGATAGATTTCTGCCCCAATACGAGTCTCTCACTGGGGGCTCGGCCCATAAGAACTGGATAAGGGATGGACTCACAAGGCGTGGTAGTCCAGGTAGTGTGCACTTTGGCAGAAAGTTCAACGACGCAATGGCAAATGCTACCAGGATTCACTTCGCACTCGATGGCATTGACGACGTCAAGGGTTCAATCTACAAAGGACGTGGAGGTTTCCCAAACCAGTCACAGTTAAACTCTCCTGGTGGCCGCCTACTTCCAAGCTCCTCTGGTGGCGGTTTCACAGATGCCGAATTGAGATTAATTACCAGAAATCCTGATCTATTGAACAAGACAACCTTCTACCGCGGCGGACAAGTGGTAACCGAACTGTGCCCCTAAGCTTATGGAAAATATACAACTAGTGCATGCCAAGAAGAACCTCGGGAAATGGCGCGGAGCAGATGGGCAGTTCGTGTCTTACGAGCCGACCTTGCAGCTAGCTACGTTGGCGTTCTGGTTCGAGCTAGCGCCAGATCGCGGATTCCTACAGTTGTCGTTGAGCGGATGCTCACGGATTAGCCTTCCCGTGAAATGGAACTGTAGCTCGATGAATATTGCAGATCTGGACCTCTCCAAGCAGTTTAAGATCGAAGATCCGACGCTAGGAATACTGATTGTATGTAGCGAAGTGAACGCGACTCCTCGAAGGGAGAAGTTTTGGCTTAATTTGCAATAGAGACCATTCCACAGTTGCACACGAACTTGCTAGCGCATAGGCTCCTGTTGGACATCTAGAAACCGCTGAGGTTGGCTCGTGTTTCATGTCACCCCCGCTGAAACCCGTGCCCGTAGGGGTTTCAGCGGGGGTGTCTGCGAACATGAAGTACGAGTGACCGGGGACCAGCCAAGGTGGGCGGCGGTGGGACTACTGGTCTCCCAAACCCCCATAGATACGGCTTGCCGATGGGGGTGAGGGAAGAGCAGGTGGGGGGGGCAGGCACACCAGTACGAAGAGACAGGCCGAAGAGACAGGCCGAAGAGACAGGCCGAAGAGACAGGCCGAAGAGACAGGCCGAAGAGACAGGCCGAAGAGACAGGCCGAAGAGACAGGCCGAAGAGACAGGCCGAAGAGACAGGCCGAAGAGACAGGCCGAAGAGACAGGCCGAAGAGACAGGCTATTACGAGAAGGAGAAGTTGACGGCTCTACCTTTTAGGGCGATGGGCTGCCATGGCCTCGCCTCGCTACTTTGCCGATCCGCTGGTTCCGGTTGCCTATTACCACTGCATCTCCAGAGTGGTCGAGAGGCGGTTGGCGTTTGGGCCGGAGGAGAAGGAGCAGTTTGTGCGCTTGATGCGGGCCTATGAGGGGTTCTGCCAGGTGCGGGTGTTGTCCTATTGCGTGATGTCCAATCACTTCCACATCATGGTGGAGGTGAAGAAGCGGCCTGAAGGGGCGGTGTATTCGGATGCATGGCTGCTCAAGCAGGCGGCGTTGATCTATTCCCAACCGGCGGTGCGGATGCTCAAGGAGACGCTGGAAACCTTTCGCAGCCAGGGGCATGACGCGGCGGCCGAGGAACTCAAGGAGAGATATTTGGGGCGGATGTGGGATGTGAGCCAGTTCATGAAGGAACTCAAACAGCGCTTCAGCTTGTGGTTCAACAAGAGGGAGAATCGCAAGGGCACACTCTGGGAGGAGCGCTTCACCAGTGTGCTGCTGGAAGGTGAGCTCGCTACGCTCTCGGTGATGAGTGCCTACATCGATCTCAATCCGGTGCGGGCGGGACTGGTGGAAGATCCCAAGGACTACCGGTGGTGCAGCTATGCGGAGGCGGTGGCGGGTGGGCGCAAGGCGATGTCAGCCTTGTACACGATCACGAATGAGCATCGTCTGCACGAGCGGAACCAGCCAAGGGGCTCGCAGCGGATTCCCAGTGCGGCCAAGGTCCTCTCCGGCTACCGGGTATGGCTCTTTGGCCAGGGGGAGGAGGTTCGAGACGGTCACGGTTCGGACAGCCAGGTGCTGCGCAAGGGGATCAAGCGTGAGGTGGTGGAGCAGGTGCGCACGGAAGACGGCAGGCTGACGCTCGCGGAGACGCTGCGTCATCGGGTGACGTACTTCACGCTAGGTGTGGCCTTGGGAAGCCGGGGTTTTGTGGATGAGTTCTTTGAGGCGCGCCGTGAACAATTTGATGTCCGCCGTCAACGAGGTGCCCGCCCCATGAAGGGCGGGAGTTTTGCCGGAATGTTCGCCTTTCGAGCGCCGAGAGTCGGGGTGGTGTGAGGGCAATAAGGGGTGCCGCAAAGAAGGGTGGCTCGCATAAACGGATATAGGGGACCAAGGGGTATTGTGCCCCTGGGGAGTCTGTGGATTTGTATCCGGGAAGAGTGCTGATTGCTGCCTGGAATGCTGCGGGTAATTCCGCCGAGGGGTGTGAAATGGGGCAGAGATTGGAGGCATGCCTCCAATGATGATTTGGATTGTGATTTTCTTTCTCCGGGATTACTTATAGCCTGTCTTTTCGCATTTCAGCACCAGCACCCACAGGGCATCCTGGCAGTAGGTGCTGGCCTCAAAAAACTTCCGCCGGGCATGCGCCCAGCAGCCCGCCAGCCGGATCGTGCCCGCACGCTCCCGGCTCTGGGCAAAAGACGCGTAAGCGGCATACCCATCGCACTGGATGATGCCCTCGAACCCGGCAGGCACCAGGCTCTCCAGACAAAAGGCCGCCCGTCCGGTGTGCCACTGGAAGAACGTCTCCTGGGTCAGCGGCGAGTGCGCCACCCACAGGTAACCCGTTTTGGTCTGGCCATGACCGGGGCTCAAGTACTCAATGGGTGTCTCATCAAGCTGGACATACCCGCTGGCAAACACGCTCTGATGGATCTCGCGCATGAGCAGCCCGCAGGCCTCTGCGGTCATCCCGCTCCAGTTGGCCAGCGTCTGGCGCGAGATCTCCACGCCCAGCCCGGCGTAGATGCCCTCCAGCCGGTGCCAGGGCAGATGGTCCCGGTAACGTGAGACCATGCTGTGGGCCAGCAGCGAGGGCGCTGCCACGCAGCGCTCCTGCAGGCAGGGCTGCAACGGAGCCACCACCGGAGGCAGATGCCGCTGGTCCTTGCGCACATACTTGCGCCGGATGATGCGCAAGCGCTCGAAGCTTGCCGGGGTGTACTCAAGCTGCTCGGTGACCTCTTCGCCGATGTGCACCCAGTCCTCAGGACAGGCCTTGACCTCTTCGGGGTCGATGAACACTTCTTTAACCGGCAGGTGCTCCGGGATGCGGGGCTTGCGCTCCCGGGCTGGCTCCGGGGTGGACGGCTCCCTGCCCGGCCGGGTCTGACGGGCCGACTCTTCGGCCAGCGTAAGCTCTTCGATCCCGTCGAGCAGCAGCTGCATCTGCTCTGCATCCAGCTTCTCGCTGCTTTTGCCGAACATCCGGCGCGAGAGGGCATCGAGCTTGAGGCGCAGCAGCTTGTTTTCCAGACGCACCGCCGCAAGCTCCCCACGAAGCTCTGCGATCAAAGTGGCGGCGTCAGGTTCAGGAGTCACGAGGCTCGTGATGTGGCCTCAAGCCGCGCCCTTGTCCAGCTTCAGATGCAGGAAGCAGGAAACTATCCCGTCTCACGTTCATACCAGGGGCGCATCTTCGCGCCCCGCAGATCAATGCCGTCGGTGAGCATGGCCAGGGCCTGCGGGGCCAGGGCCAGCTTGGTCTGTGCAGGATCGGCGACAGCCGGCCAGCTGAAGGTGCCTTGTTCGAGCCGTTTGGCCAGCAGCCACCAGCCCGAACCGTCCCAGTAGAGGATCTTGAGCACCGAGTGGCGCCTGTTGCTGAAGACAAAGAGCGAGCCGCTGCGGGGATCGTCCTGCAACTGCGCACTGACCATGCCCTGAAGGGTGCCCACCCCGGCCCTCATGTCACAGGATTGAAGGGCGATGAAGACCTTGAGGCTGCCTGAGAAGCTCAGCATGAGTGGAGGTCCGGGGAATGCTTGAGTTCGAGTTGACGCAGCAGCGCTGCAACCAGGGGCATCTGCGAGGAGCAGGACAGGTGCAGGCGGGCGGTGCCGGGCAGCAGAAGATCCAGGCGTGTCGAAGGCAGTGGGGAGATGGGGACGGCCTCCAGAAACGCCACGATGGGAGGGGAGGCAGCCTGAGTGGCAATGCAGGTGGAGATTTTGGCCTGCCTGCGCCAGGAGACCAGCGTTTGGTACTTGATGCCAGCAGATCTGGCGAACTGGGGCCCGCTCAGGCCTGAGCGGGCATAGGCCTCCAGCGCGGCGTGTCGTTGTGCCGGGGTGCTGCGCACCCTGGACCTGACATCACGCTTGAGTGGAGCTGACGCTATGGAAGAAGGATCACTATGAGTCATACCCCTCAGCTATGACTGATGGTGATAACGCTTCATAGCGACATCAGACGGGGATCGGCTTGACGCTTACGCTGCGTCATCGGGTGACGTACTTCACGCTAGGTGTGGCCTTGGGAAGCCGGGGGTTTGTGGATGAGTTCTTCGAGGCGCGACGGGAACAATTTGATGCCCGCCGTCAACGAGGTGCCCGCCCCATGAAGGGCGGGAGTTTTGCCGGAATGTTTGCCTTTCGAGCGCCGAGAGTCGGGGTGGTGTGAGAGCGATAGGGGCTGCTGCAAGAGTGGGGAATAAGGATTAAGAGGAATGGAACCCTGGGGCATTGAGCTTCTCGCGAGACTGTGGGCCTGAACTCAGGGGTGTGTATTTACTCCCCAGACCCCGGTGTGTAAGTGCGCCGAAGGGATGCGCTTGAGACGGCGATGAGGTGGCAAGCCTCGAATGATGGATTGAATTGCTTGTTCTTACGCGCTTTGATATTGCCTGTCTTAAATGGCGCTGCGGCGCAAGCCCTGCGGGCGCACCAGGATCGCGGACTTTTGGCTTGCTTGATGCTTTACACACCGTATGGGGGGCGAAATGGACCGTGACGATCAAACATGCTGCGGCATCCGCCTCGATCCCTCGTCTTCCGGGGGAAGGTCAGCACTTGTGATCGCGCATCCCGGGCACGAGCTGGCAGTGCATGGGTGGATGGAGATCGCGCGGCCCCATGTGTTTGTTCTCACGGATGGTTCGGGTGCGGGCAGTGTGCCGCGGTTGGGTTCCACCTCCAAGGTGCTGCAAGCAGCGGGAGCCACTCCTGGCTCTGTTTTCGGCCGGATGCCGGAACAGGCGGTCTATCGCGCTCTGATTGGCAAAGACACCGGCATCTTCACTGCGCTCGCCGAGGAACTCGCGGAGGCCTTGATCAAGGGAGGGTTTGATCGAGTGTATGGAGACATGGAAGAGGGGTTTAACCCCGTGCACGACACGTGGCGAATGGTGCTCGACGCGGCGGTGGCGATAGTGAAACGGAAGACCGGGCACCAGCTCGAAAATTATGATTTCTCCCTCTTCCGTCGCCAAGATACTTTTCACAGCGCAGGGCAGCAGGGGGCGCGTGTGGAACTTGAATCCGAGGCTTTCATGAGAAAGCTGAAAGTTGCCCGTGCTTATCCGGAACTGGCACCCGAGGTGTTGGCGGCGACAGAGGGGATCGTGGACAACCCGATTCTGAACGACCCCAAAATACGGGATCAAGTGAAGAAGATTCTTGGAAGTCTGGGGCTGGACGCGTTCCGCGTGGAGTATTTTCGCAGGCTTCCAAGCACGAAACTACTTCAACAGGCGTTGGATTCTGATCGCCCGTTTTACGAAGCGTATGGCGAACTTCTCGTTGCCGCAGGCCAGTATCGCGGGGTGCTGAGACGTGATCTGCATCTCGCCCCGGTGGCGGAAGCTCTGCGTTGCGTGGCAGAGGCGAAAGGACCGGCCAGTACGGCAGAAGAAAGTTGAATGCTCCCCATCGCAGGGCGAGGTGAAGCCGTGGCCTCACCTCGGCGCAGCGACCTCAGCGCGGCCCCTCTTCGCAGCTCTGGCAGGCGTGCACTTTCAAACCTTCATGGGTGGGGGCGTGTGGTCCGGCAGTTCCGATCCAGTGGTTTGACCCGTGGCTGCCTCCTGTCGGGCACGCTCGCGGAGCGCCCCTCAGTCGAGGCTCGCGAGGTGCTTATGGAGGATGCGTCGAATCTCCGCGACAGCTTCGGGGTGCTCATGGGCACCGTGACCGCTGGGGACCACAAACTCGGATTCTACGCCATCGAGATGGGCGCTGGCATAGGGAACCACTCCGTCAGAACAACGGGGATCCTCCAGCGGACGCTGCCCCTTGTTCCCAATGATGGAATGGATGTGCAGGCCGGGGCGGAGTGGGATGGCGATGGAGGTCTGCACGAACTTGGAACTGGGGGACAAGTTGCTGATGCTGGTGGGGAGACCTTGCTCCACCAGCCGGCGCAGCGGGCTGTCCTTCGGGAGCTCACCCTGGAGCATGCTGGTGGCATCTGACATCAAGTGGGCAGGCAGGCGGACCAGCCGGCTGCCAATGGCCCCGCTCCAGCCCTGGGCGAGATTGCTGCCCCGATGCGGGGTGGCGACGAAGACCACCCGGCTCACATGGGGATTGGCTTTGTATTCCAGATAGGTGCGCAGCGAATCGAGCTGCGCCTGGGGGAGATTCAGTCTGTCAGGTGTGGTGCCGAAGACGTTGACCCACAGCTTGTCCTTGCTGTCCTGCACCTGGGACTTGCTGACCAGTCCGCCCATGCTGTGGCCGATGAGCACCATTTGGTTCAGGTGCTTCCGGCTCCCTGCTTTGAGGTACTCGCCGTGCAGGACTTCCAGTCTTTCACGCAGCTTGGCGGCACTGTAGATCACGGGGACTCCGCTGGGGTAGCGGAAGAAGTAGAACTGGCACTGGCTCTGGATCTGCGGATCGCTCCAGAGCTGATTGACCACATTTTGCCATGTGGCAGGGCGCGACATCAGGCCGTGGACCAAGATGACCGGGATCCGGTCTTTCTTTGGCGGCTCCAGTGAGATGAGGCCCAGTTTGCCAAGATTGGTCTCCGTGCTCAACAGGCCTCCAAGGCCGGACATGCGGGCCTGGGCTTGCGCCAGGAAAAACTCCCCGGGAGCAGAGAAGTCGGCGGCCAGGGGGAATTTATGTTGTTTCATCACGACGGAGTCCTGCTGGCGGGGATCCTTCAGCTCAATGACAGCCGTGCGGCGGCCTGCTTGAGAAGACTTGCCAAAGGTGAGGGTGGCCGTGACAGGGACGAGATAGCCTGCCTTTCCCATGAAGGGTTCGGTCGCGGCGCGTTCATCCGTGTATTTCCACCAGGCGATGAGCGGGGTGCCGACCCCCTCCCGGGTGAACCGGGTGTGAAGCTCCCGCGTGGGGACGGTGCTGGCCGGGATCAGCTTGTCGAAGTGGAGGTCCGAAGGGGATGAAGTCCGGATCTGGAATGAATCGCTGCCAGACGTGGCAAGATTGTCACTGGCAGTCTGCGGGCATCCATCGTGGCAGGCGATCCATGCGTTCACCACCCGGGAGGCGGCGGTATGGTAGCGCAGGCGGCCCTCCTCAGTTTCCATGCCGGCGTCCCACGCCTGCCCGGCATCGGCCAGCGCCTGGGCCAGCGCCTGCCGGGGGGTTGCCGAAGCTTTGTGCTGCCGGGAGGCATTGTCTTTTGAAGGCGGATGCGAAGCGCAGGCCGCCATCAGAAGGGCCGGCGCCATGCACAAGATCAGGCGGAGTTTGAATTTCATGAGGGCGCAGAAGGAGTCTCGCAGCATGCAAAGAACAGGGACGTGGGGCGCTCAGCGCTGGCTCACAGGGGATCAAGGGTGAACAAAGGGGAGTCCTTGACCTTGTGGGAGGCTGAAGTGCGGGTGAGCTCCTCGAACTGGGTGGCCCAGGCACCCACTGCGGCCTTCGCGTGGTTGAAGGGGGAGAAGTCCCGCAGGCTGACCAGCGTCATTTGATCCCGCTCGTTGTCGGCAAATTCGAAGAGGACCTCGCCGGTGGCACTGTCACACACACGTCCCTCGATGGCGATGTTCCCGCTCGTCAGCGGACTGAGAACGCCGCCATAGGGCACCGCGGTCTTCACCGCATTCCCCACGATGTCAGTGGCATTGAGCTCCACCAGGGCCAGTTGCAGGGTGACGCCACCGGCCACGGGTTGAGGTGTCACGTGCAGCCGGGGAGATGGCGACTCCATAAAGGCCCTCCTGAAAGCCTGCTGCATCAAGGAGGTGATTTCCCGGACGGGGCGCTCCACATTCTCCACCGTGGTGGCACGGGAGAGATTGGGCCGCGGGGCGCGCAGGTAGCGGGTTTCCACCGGGGCGATGTAGATGGAGTTGTACTGCACCCGTTTGACGGGCAGGTCGGGATTGATCCACACCAGTGCAAAGGGGGCGCGCTCCCGCTGGGGCTTCAGCTCCCGGGGATGCTGAATGAATGGAGATACGGGGGCCGCCCTGGCCTTGAGTGAGTCGGTGACTGTTGTCTTTGAGGCACAGCTGCACAGCATGGTCAGCAAAATACCGGCGAACAAACCTGGAAAACACTGCATGAATTTTGGGGAAGTGAAGGGGAAGTTGAAATGAAGGTGAACTGCGCACGAAGGCGCGTAGATGGACCGGAGGGATCAGGAAATAGTCTGACAGGTGCCGGGCCTAGAACTTGAGTCCCAGATTGAGCAGGACTCCAGAGGTGCGCATGTCATTGGTGAATCCGCCGCTGGTGTAGTCCACACTCATGTATTTGTAGCCCAGTTCCAGGACCGTTCTCTTGTTCAGATGGCAGCCCAGCGCGGCGTAGGCCTGCCACGCCAGATCGGAACTGATGCCAAACCCGCCGACGTCCGCCTTGCCCACCAGGTAGAAGCTCTCGGTGAAGTGGTAGTAACCACGAACCCCGATAAAGGGATCCACCCAGCCCTTGGAGCCGGAGAGGGAGGTGGGGATGCTCTCGCGCACGGCTCTTTCGATTTCTTTGGCCAGCGCTTTTTCCGCACGAATCACCGCCTTTCTTGCCGCAGAGCGGGCCTGGGCGGCGGCGTCCTGGGCCGCAGCCACTTTTTCTTCCACCTGAGCTGCGGCCGCATCGCGAATGGCCTGCTGCAGGCGCTCGCTTTGTTTGATGGTGGCAATGAGCCCCGGATGCGATTCACCCAGCGCCTTCAGATCTTCCAGCACGGCACCGGCCTGGGCGGCGACCTGGCTGGAGATCTCCTCCCTCTTCGCGGCGAGCACCTCTATGGCGCGGGATTTCACACGACGGGTAATTTCCTCCACCACGCGGGAGCTGAGTTGATCAGACATCCGGGCCACCCCGGTGTCGCTCAGCTGGAGGTCGAGGTCCCCCTTTACCGACATGTAGCGGGCCCCGCCATAGAGATCCACCCAGCCATGTTCCCCCTCCCAGATCCGGTAGAACAGGGCGGCTTCGACAAGGAGCTGCTCGACAGAGACGTTGACACTGTGGAGCAGGGGATCCGGGGTGCTCCCGCCTGCCGACACTTTCAGGTACATGCCGTCGATCCATCCGCCCCAACGGCCCTTCTGAGCCTCGATGTTCAAGGCGGCCGTCATGTCCAGGTGATCGAGGATGCCGCTGAAAGGCACATCCACATCTGTGGTGAAGCCTTTGATGCCGCTGACGCCCTCTATGCCTGCGAGCCACCCATAGGACCAGGCGGTGATCTTCCACTCATCCGGGGGAGCAGAAGCAGGGGCCGGACTGACAGGGATGTCCCTGGCCGGGGGGGCATCGGTGCCCGCATGGAGCCCCAGGGGAGACAGGGCCGCAGCGGTCGTGGCAGAGGCGATGAGGAGCGGGAAGAGGTGATGTTTCATAGAACGGGTTCAGGAATCAGACAATTCAGAGGTTGATCTCCACCTCCACCTCTGCCGCGGGCGGTGGGGCCAGGGGCTTGCCGGACACATCCACGTCCACCTCCACATAGGTGGTGCGCCCCCCGATCATGTAGGGGTAGTAGTAGATGCCGCCGTGGTGAAAGTAGCGGTACGCTCCGTGGGTGACGGCCACGGCACCGGCCGGCATCAGGAAGAGATGGCGGCGTACCACGCGGCGGGTGGTGCGGCGGGAGGTGCGGCGGGCCACGCCATGCGGCGGGATGGCCCGTGCTTCAGGCGTGACGGTCAGTGTCAATGCGGCGGCGGTGGCAATGACGGCGGTGCCCATGGAGGGGGCCAGTTCGCCCGCGATCAGGAGCCCCAGGCTGGCCAGGGCGGTGAGACGATGAGTGAGTTGTTTCATAGTACAGCAGGAGCGGGGTTTATCAGGGCCGGGTGAGAGGGATCATTTCCACGAGGGTGCTGCCGGAGGGCAGGGGCAGGCTGAGGTCGGCCTGGGTGACGGGGGGCTGGAGATCCCAGGACTTGATGAGCAGCGTGACTTTCAGGGGCGGTCCGCCCTCACCATTGGGGTGGGTGATGACCATCTTCCTCGGCAGGTGGTCAGTGGTGGACACCCAGAGCTCCCAGTTCAGATGAGCCTGCTGGAAGACAAGATGATCACAAAGCACGCCGGCGATCGTCTGGGTCCCGGCATGCTGGGAGTGGGTGACCCCTTCCATCAGGATGCTCGCCGGGTCGTTGACCAGCAGTTCCGCGAGCGGGGGCATCACGCCATACACGTTTTCCACCTCCCGCACGGCGCTGTCGATATCCTTGCCGGCCTTCACACGGGCGTGGGTGTTGGCCTTGTGATCGACGAAGACGATCTCGCGTCCATCGTAGCTCACGCTGCGGCGTCCCAGGTTGGTGTCCGCCACCGCGTGCAGCCTGCCGGGTCTGGCCACCACAGCCCGGATCCGGGCGTGCTCGGCCACGTCAAACCCGGCATAGAAGCCGGGGGAAGCATCACGGGTGGCCGTGACGCGCAGGTTTTTGGCCGAGGCCAGCCGCTGGGACATGGCCTCCAGCACGGCGCTGGCCTTGGCATCCGCATGCGGACGTGTTGCGGTGATGCAGGAGGACAAGCCTGCGGCGAGGAGCAGGAGGAAGGACGAGACGGCCAGATGTCGAGGATGGATCTTCATAAGAACTGATGAAAAGAGGTGGAGTGGAAGTGAGGGGCGTAGCCGGGTGGTCAGTGACCGGGAGCAGCGGGAGCAGCGTCCCTCTCGGCCTCACCGAAGCCGTCCTCTCCGGGCAGGACGGGTTCGCCATTCATGTTCTTCATCACCACCTTGAGTTGATCCACCAGGAAGAGCGGTTTGGCAGCACCCCGGGCGAGCTCATCCAGGCGTAGTTTCATCGATGCGACCTTCTCCGGCTGGCCGTCCGCGAGATTCGTCTTCTCGAATGGGTCCGCGGCGAGATTGTAGAGGTCCACGCTGGAGGGCAGCGTGGTGCGCCAGATGAGCTTCCAGTCCCCTTGTCGCAGGGCGGCGCGATAGGGCTCCACGTTGTAAACCACCTCCTCGCGAAGCGAGGGCCTGCCTTCCGCCATCGTCGGCCAGGCATCCACACCGTCCAGGGGTTTGCAGCGGGAGGTGGAGGCTCCAGCCAGCTTGGTGAAGGTGGTGAAGATGTCCGTGGCGTGGATCAACCCATCCACAGTGGCGGGTTTGATCTTGCCCGGCCAGTTTGCCAGCGCGCAAACGCGCACGCCACCTTCGAACAGGGATCCTTTGCCATCGCGGTACGGGCTGTTGTCACAGGGGATCTTTATCTTGGACACGTCCGCCATGACGCCGGCAAACATGGGGTTGTGAGTGCCGCCGTTGTCACTGTGGAAGAGGATGAGCGTGTTCTCACGCAGGCCCTTTTTATCCAGAGCCGCCACCACCCGGCCGATGTTGTCATCCAGGCAGGCCACCATGCCGGCATAAGTGCGGCGGGTGGGGTCGGCGATGTGCGTGTAGCGGTCGATGTACTCCTGCGGTGCCTGATAGGGCGTGTGAGGCGCATTGAAGGCCAGGTAGAGGTAAAAGGGGCGGTCCGCCTTTTGTTTCTCAAGGTACTTCACCGCATCTGCCCCGAGCAGGTTCGTGGTGTAACCCTCCTCATGCACCGGTTCGTTGTCGCGGAACCAGTCCAGCACCCCGTGCTCGCTGTGGGTGTAGTAGTCCAGCTCGCCGATCATGGCACCATACTGGTATTCAAACCCACGCTGTTTGGGCCAGAACTTTTTGTCCGCATGGCCCAGGTGCCATTTCCCAATGATGGCCGTGGTGTACCCGGCGTCCTGCAAGCACTGGGGCAGCAGGTACTCACCCGTGTCCAGCCCATAGGTGGAAACGGAGGGGATGACCGCCGTCTGCAGACCGTACCGGAAGGGGTAACGGCCCGTCATGAGTGCCGCCCGCGTGGGTGTGCACATGGGTTGCACATAGAACTGTGTGAACCGGGCACCGCCCTTGGCCAGGGCGTCCAGGTGGGGCGTCTGGATGTCCTTGCAGCCGTTAAACCCCACATCCTGCCAGCCGAGGTCATCGGCCACGATGTGAATGATGTTGGGGGCCGACGGTGCGGCAGCCAGGGGCAGCTGCGGCAGCAGAGATGCGGCCAATGTCCCCGCGAGCAGGGTGATGTTCAGGTATTTCATGGGTGGTCTGGTGAAGTGATTGGGGTGGGAGGGCGTGGAGGGTGCGCGAGGCAGTCATCTGTCGTCTTGACGGTGCTGCTCCACGGCCCGGAGGATGGCGGTCACCACATCGTGACCCGGATCTGTCTTGCTGAAGCACTGGAAGCAGCCGGCCCGGGCGGCCTGCTGTTTCACATCCGGGTCGTCGAGGGCCGTGATGATGATGACAGGGACGGAGTCACCGTCTCCGGAGAGACGGCGGCACAATTCCAGTCCGGACATTCCATCCAGCTGCACATCGAGGACAATGCAGTCGAACCCCTGAGGGCCCTCCCAGGCAAGAAAGGCCTCGGCCGAGGAAAAGAGGCTGGAATGCAGATGAGACGCTCGCAGCAACCGGCTCATCGAGCGGCAGAGGCTTTCGTCGTCATCGACGACTGCGATGTGGATGTCAGACAGGTTCATTGAGAGCGCCTGGCAAAGAGTATTTGCCTACGCTGCTGTCTGCTACTGCCCCTTGGGGCAGGTGTGTGCCCCGCACTCCGGGGTGGCACCGCCACCTGGGATGTCTAGTGGCCTGCCTGGAGCCAGAGCCTCGTCAGCTCCGCCACAGACTGGACCTGCAGCTTGGTGGTGATGGCTGTGCGGTGCAGTTTGACGGTACGCTCGTGAATTCCCAGATCCGCCGCGATCTCCTTGTTCATCTTGCCCTGCACCACCTCTGAAAGCACCTCGCGCTCGCGCTCGCTCAGAGCAGCCAGCCGGGACTTGAGCTGTGCCCGTTTCAAGCGGCGTCCATGGTCATCGCTCTCACGGCTCAGTGCCCGTTGCACGGCGGCGAGCAGTATCTCCTTGGGCGCACATTTCTCAATATAGTCCACCGCCCCCTTTTGGATGGCGCTGACAGTGCTGGGAATGTCGCCGTTGCCGGTCAGGAAGATCACCGGCATGATGTGTCCGGCCCGGGCCAGGGCTTCCTGCATCTCCAGCCCATTCATGCCGGGCATCCGCAGGTCAGAGATCACGCACCCGCGGTCATTCGCGTGGCGTTCCCCCAGGAAGCCCGCTGCGGAGGTGTGGGTCTCCACCGCGTAACCGGACGCCCGGAGAAGCCGGGCGACGGCGCGGAGGAATGATTCATCATCATCAACAACGTGAATGGTAACCTCGGACATCGCAGGGGGGCATCGGCCTGCATTCAAGGCGCAAGGCGTGGCTCATGCCACTGCATTTTTTGGCGAAACCCAGCAACTAAGGCTTACTCCAGCCCCTGTGCTGCGGGTATGCAGATGGAAAAGACCGCCCCGCCATTTTCACCATTGCTGGCGGAGAGGGTGCCACCGTGGGCCTCGACAATGGTTCGTGAGATGGGCAGCCCCATGCCCATCCCGTGAGCTTTGGTCGTGAAGAAAGGCTCAAAGATGGCAGATTCCCTCTTCTCCGGCAGCCCGCTGGCGTTGTCGGCAACGCGGATTTCCACCCCGCCAGGATCGTTGTGCGAGCTCGTCACCTTTACAACCTTCTCCTCCCTCTCCAGACCGTGAAAGGCGTCCATGGCATTGATGATCAGATTTAGAAGCACCTGTTGGAGGTGCACCCTGTCACCCCTGATGGCCGGCAGCTCGGGAGAGGAGGCCATCTCCAGGCGGATGCCGCGAGCTGTAGCATCCGCGCGGCTGAGGGCGAGCACTTCATCCAGCAAGGTGGGGATTTGAAGCGGAAGGAGGTCGATGTCCTGGCGCTTCAGCAAGGAGCGGAGGCGGTCAATCACCTGGCTCGCCCGCTGGTCGTCGTTGCGAATGTCGCCGATGATGGCCCGCAGTTCCTGCAGGTCTGGCTGGGGCGCTTGCAAGAACAGTTCTGCCGCCTCGGCATTGCGCAGGATGGCCCCCAGCGGCTGGTTGAGCTCGTGAGCCAGCGCAGAGGCCAGCTGCCCCATCATGGACACCCGGCCGGCGTGCGCCAGCTGCTGGCGCAGTTGCAGCAGCTCTGCCTCGGCAAGTTTCTGGGCGCTCACATCCATCAGCACTCCCCGCATGCGCAGTGGCTTGCCCTGGGGGGAGAGTTCCACTTTACCCCGCGCGACAATCCAGCGCTCGCCCCCGCGCGGCAGATGAATGCGATAGCTCTTTTCATACTCTGAACCGCTGTCGATCGCGTGGGTGATGGCCTGCGTCACCTGCTCCCGGTCGTCCGGGTGAAGGGATGCCACGAACCGGGCGAAGTTGATCTTTTCCGTCGGGGCCGTTTCAAAGAGTTCGCGGGTTGTTTCACTCACCCAGATTTCATCTTTGGCGAGATGCCAGGTCCAGAAGCCCAGGTTGGCTGACTGCGCCGCCAGATCCATGCGGCGTTCACTTTCCTGTAGCTCGCGGCTCAGCCTCGTCGCCCGAAACACCTCGCCGCTTAGCTCATGCCCCATGGCAAAGATCACTGCCAGGAAGGCAAAGCTGACGAAGTAGGGAGAGTGGACGATGCCCTCCTCCACGAGCATCGTATGACCGCGGGAGACCAGAAAGAAAAAGACGATGCTGCCTCCCACTATGAGAGCCCTCTGCCTCTCACCCCGCTTCCAGACGGCCCAGGAGGCATCGGCGACAAACGCTATGGCCAGCACCACGGCGGCGATCTCAGCATAGGTCCAGGGCCCACGGGTGATCACGGGGAGGGTGTACTTGATGTTCCCGAACGTCTCCGCGTGGCGCAAGGCCGCCGCACCGCGCACCGCCGGTGCATTGCTGAAGAAGTTCACCAGGTGGGCGATGGTCAGGAGCGTGATCGAGGCGTAGGCAAGCACTGGCCGGCCGGTGCCGAAGAAACTGCCCACGAAGCCCAGAATCGACGCCACCATGACAACGACGGGGAGGGAGGACCACCGCAACAGCTTCTGGCAGGTGGCCAGATCCTGCGACTGGAGAATGCCCGCCTCCAGAACGCTGATCGCCGCCACCGCAATCGCACTGAACGTGAAAAAGAGGTGTGCCGCCCGGCGGGACTCCCCCGTAGCAATACGCAGATGGATGAGAGCGAGCGTCAGGCACGTCGCTGTCACCATGGGCCAGGCCACCGTCATCCAGTTCATGCGGCGACAGTCGCGAGGCGGGCAAGCACCGTCAACGGGATCTCTACGCGGCCTCCCGACCCCCGAGTTCTCGGGGTTCGCGCATGAAGGCGGTGCGGGCTACGTAATGGTCACCACTTCCATGACCCGTTTTGCTTCCAGCCTCCCCGCCATCTTGGTCGCCAGCCTTGGACTCGGACTCGGCCCTGCCGGTGGCGTCCGTGCCGCCGCGCCGATTGACGTCTTCCTGGAGAAACACTGCATCAGCTGTCACGGCCCCGAGAAGGAGAAGGGGGACCTGCGGATCGACAAGCTCTCCCGCGACTTCAAGGTGGGCGCGGATGCCCATCATTGGGCGGAGATGATCGAGCAGGTCAATTCCGGCGAGATGCCCCCGAAGAAGGAGAAGAAACCCACGCAGGAGGAGATCTCAGCCTTCGTCACGCAACTCGACGCGTTGATCAAGGAGGGCCGGGCGGCGCGGATGGCGGCCCGGCCGGCGGTCACGCACTACCGCCTGAGCCGGAAGGAGTATCAAAACACCGTCTATGACCTGCTCGGCGTCCGGTACGACCCCGCCAAGCCCGGGGAGCTGAACGAAGACACGCTGTGGCATGGCTTTGAGCGCATCGGCTCGGAGCTGTCGCTATCTCCGTCCCATGTGGACCGCTACTACCGCGCCGCGGGCACGGTGCTGGACCGCGCCTTCCCCGTTGCTTCCGGTGCTGAGGCCCGCAAAGTCCGCAAGACCGCCGCCGATCTGCGGTACAACGGCGGGAAGGAGCAACAGGCAGCGCTGGACCGGTTCGGCATCAAGCGGCCGCTGCGTTATCTCCTCTTCCCGGGCACCGTTCAGAATGCGCTTTCACCCAACTGGTTTGGGAGACCCGGACCGGAGTCCAGCGGGCTCTACAAGGTCCGGCTCCAGGCCAGTGGCATCCGCCCCCCGGGCGGTCAGCCCGCCCACTTGAGCATCGGCAAACGCACCGGGGAGGAGACGGTGGACAGCCTCATCGACCTGGACATCACCGCACCGGAGGACAAGCCCCAGGTGTATGAGTTCGAAGTGTTTCTTGAGATGCCCGCCACGCTGGACTTCTGCGTTGTGGCCACCGATGTGGTGGACAGGAGAAGCGGTGCAGCTTTCCGCAATGCGCTCTCCAGCCGGGGCGGGTATGTTTTCACCCACAGCAGCGAGACCCTGCTCCTGAACCCGAATGCCCCGCAGATGTTCGATGACAAGGGGAACGGCCTCTTCTCGACAGTGCTCCTGGACTGGATCGAATGGGAGGGACCGCTGGTGACCGATGCAGAGAAGGCTCTCCGCAAGGATCTGGTGCCTTCCGATGACGCGACGCCTGAGGTGGTGGCAGAGCATCTGCAGCGCTTCGCCGAGCGCGCCTGGCGCCGTCCCGTCAACAAGGAGGAGCTGGAGCAGTATCTGAAATCCTACCGCACCGAACGCGAGGCCGGGGAAAAACCCGCCGAGGCCTACCGGGTGGCGATGCAGGGCGTGCTGACATCGCGTAATTTCCTCTACCTCGTCGAGGGCGAGCCGGTGGCCCGCGAGCGTCTCACCGACATGGAGCTCGCCTCACGCCTCTCGTACTTTCTGTGGAGCTCGATGCCGGATGAGGCCCTCTTCACCGCAGCCAAAGGCGGCACCCTGAACGGCGGGGGATTGAAGAAAGAGGTGGACCGAATTCTGGCAGACAGCCGGATCAACCGCTTCGTCGAAGACTTCTCCCGCCAGTGGCTGCAACTGCACCGCGTGGGCATGTTCCCGCCGGACAAAAAGCTCTACCCCAACTATGACCTGTGGCTGGAGACGAGCATGCGGGAGGAGCCGGTGGAGTTCTTCCGCGAAATGCTCGTAAAGAACCTGCCCATGGAAAGTTTCATCGATTCCAACTGGACCATGGCCAACTCCCGGCTCTGCGATTTTTACGGACTGCCGGAGCCCAAGACAGATGGCTTCCTGCGGGTCTCGCTCAAACCAGAAGACCGGCGTGGCGGACTGCTCACCATGGGCGCGACGCTCGGACTCACCTCGGACGGAACACGCCACCGCCCGGTGCACCGCGGGGTCTGGCTCAGTGAGGTGATCCTGGGCAAAACGCCTCCGCCTCCACCGGCCAACGTGCCTGCCATCGAGCCCAACCCGCCCACAAGCCCCAAGGCAACCCTCCGCGATAAACTGGAGGCGCACCGCAACAACGCGAACTGCGCCGCCTGTCACGCAAAGATCGACCCCCTCGGCCTTGCCTGGGACAACTACGACGCCATCGGCCAGTGGCGCACCCATGAGAATGTCGCGGCCGGAGTGGGCAAGAATCCCCTGGTCAATCCCAGTGGCGAGATGCCCGATGGACGTGCCTTCAAGGACGCCAACGATTTCAAACGACTCTTGATTGAGGATCGCGACAAGTTCGTGCGGGCCTTTATCGAACACCTCAGCACCTACGGCCTCCGTCGTGTGCTCACGGTGGATGACGAGGAAGACATCACGGTCATCGCGGCAGAAGCGAAGAAGAACCAGTACGGCGTGAAGGACATCGTCCGTGCCGTGGCGTTGTCAGACCTCATGCGGAAGAGATGATGGAGTGGTGGAGTATTGGAGTGATGGAGTATTGAATAAACATGAGCACCACCAGACGAAACAAGAATCGTGGATACCAGCAGCTGCTGGTCTGGCAGGATGCTATCGAGCTTTACGGGCTCGCTTACAGCGCTGTTCGCGGGTGGCCTTTTGAGCTGAAAAAGCTCGCCTCACAGGCGATCGCTTCCAGTGATTCCGTCCACCGCAACATCGCCGAAGGATACTGCCGTCGCACCGTGCGTGAGTACCTTCAGCATCTCAACATCGCTCTAGGATCACTTGGTGAAACTCTTTCGGGCTTCATCGCATACTCACGCAATGGTCAGATCGAGCGCTCCACCTTTGAACAACTCGACACCCTGATTTTCCGGCTGGAAAATCGTCTTCTGAAGCTTGTCGGGGCTCTTGAACTGAAGCGCGATGCCAACGATTGGACTGAGACACTCGTCGTCCGCGCAGGCCTTGTTGAGTATAACGCAGATCCCGACGTCACCCACGACCTTGAGCTGTTGCTGGAGGGAGTGATGGAGTAGTGGAGTATTGGATTGATGAAATGCATTGCTCCACCTCTCCCTCGTCTCACGTCTCCAACACCGCATCCTCCAACATTCCATTACTCCTTCACTCCAGTATTCCACCACTCCACCTCCTCGCCCCGCCATTCCACCCCTCCGTCCCATGAGCAACTACCTTTCCCAATCCTGGCTGATCGACCGCCGCCATGCCCTCAAGGCACTGGGCTCTTTCATTTCCCTGCCGCTGCTGGAGTGCATGGTCCCTGCTCGGGCAGCGGAGGCTGTCACCGCCACGCCGCGGCGCAGCGCTTTCATCTATCTGGCAAACGGCGTTCATTCCCTGAACTACCAGATCACCGCGCCGGGGAAGGACTACAAGTTTTCCCGGTCGCTCATGCCGCTTGAGAAGCATCGCGACGTCATCACGCCCATCAGCGGCCTGCATCATCCGGGCAGTCTCAGCCATCACCACAACTGCATCAATGTCTGGCTGACGGGTGGCAAGCTTGGCCCGTCTGACAAAAACACGATCTCCGTGGACCAGAAGATGGCCGAGATCACCGCGCAGCACACCCGCTACCCTTCGCTTGAAGTGGCCATCACCCAGGAATCCCTGGCCTGGACGGCGGACGGGGTCCGGCTGCCGGCCATGCGCCGTTGCAGTGAAATCTTTGCCTCCATGTTCGAGGAGCCAAAGGGCGGCATCGCCGCGCAGCGGCGGGCCTTGCGCCGCAAGGGCAGCGTCCTGGATGACAACCTCGCCGAGGTGCGCCGGATGGAGAAGAAAATGGGCTCTCAGGACAAAGGGCGCATGGATCAATACCTCACCTCCGTCCGCGAGGCGGAGATCCGCACGCGGCGGGCCGATGCCTGGCTGGATACGCCACTGCCCACCATCTCCGACACCGATCGCCAGCGCACCAACCGCGACATCGCCGACACCAAAGCCGGTGACTATTTCCGCACGGTCTATGACCTCATGGTGCTCGCGTTCCAGACGGATGTGACCCGCGTGGCGACCTTCAGCCTCGGTGGCGAAGGCCAGGCCATCGCCATCCCTGAAATCGGCATCACAGAGTCGCGTCACCAGCTCAGCCACCACGGTGGCGATCAGGGCTACATGGAGAAGCTCACCAACTACGACACCTTCGCCATCGAGCAGTACAGCTATTTCCTCACCCGGCTCGCAGAGACCAAGGACATCAACGGCAAGTCGTTGCTTGGCTCCACCATGTCCCTCTTTGGCAGCGGCATGTCCTACGGCCACAGCCATGGCAACGCCAACCTTCCGCTGGTGCTCGCCGGTGGCTCGGATCTCGGGCTGAAGCACGGCCAGCATCTGGACTTCAACGCGACCGCCGCAGGCTTCCAGGGCTACTCTCTTGGCGCGGACGGAGCGCTTACCACCGCGCACTATCAGGTCTGCAGCCGCCCCGTGAACTCCGATGCCCACATGAGCAACCTGCTCCTCCTCATGGCCCAGCGCATGGGCGTGGAGACTGACAAGTTTGGCGACAGCAACAAGGTGATCGCGATCTAAGGCGACATCAGGGAGTGATGGATTATTGGAGTGATGGAGTAGAGGAAATCACTCCAGAGCCCCGCCATTTCATCATTCCAATACTCCAACACTCCATTTCTCCAACACTCCCCTCTCCTCCATGAACCGAGCCCCCTGGCTCGTGGCCCTGTGCCTCGGCCTCTCCCTTTCCTCCTCCTTCGCAAACGCCGCAGCCGCAGACGAGCCGTTTCGTCCGGAAGCGGGGAAGTTCCCGCCTCTCGAGAAGGCTCACACCTACCGTGGCGAACTTGTCTTTGTGGATCATGTCAACCGCCGCGGCAGCCTCCGCGTGCAGGGTGAGGGCGGCACTTATTTCCGCAATGCCCCGCAACCCTTTGCCCTGCTCCCGTACGCCGTCGTTCGTTATCACCATGCCCCGGCGGATCTGAGGGACATTCCGCTCGGCACCGTGATGCACGTCCGGGCTTTCCTTCCGCCAGACCCGAAACTCTCTGCGGTGCCTGTGTTGCCGGTCAACAACAAGGACAAGATCGCGGGCTACAGCGGCACCGGTGTCGCACCGGCTGAGAACCACGTCCTCCTCCTGGAAGACGAGCCCAGCCACTGTCAGCGTGAGGGCCTGGTCTGGAAGCTCAAGGAGCTCGAACTCAAAAACCATGAGGGCATGATCATCGCCAGTCGCGAGCCGAAGGCGGGGCCTGCTGCGGGTGGCAAAGCCCAGGAAGAAAAGCTGACCTTCGACGCCGCCACGCGCGTCTGGCGCGGTCGCGAATCCCTTGCGATCGCCGACTTGGTAACCGAGGGCATCTGGCCCGCCAACGGCAAGAAATCGCTCGATGGTCAGGCCGTGCTGCTCGGGATCACCTGGAAGCCCACGCCCGATGGTATCTTCACCCGTTTCCATATCTCGGACATCTGGCTGGATGACGCATCGATGCAACGCGCCGCTCAAAATCAAACCGAGACGCACAAGGCCTTCATCCGCAGCCGCTGGATGCCCGCCTGGGTGGACACGGTCGAGTATGGCAAGTTCGGCCGCGCCACCGTGACCGCGACCTTGTTCGGCGGCATGGACGAATCTCTCTACGCCGACTTCCAGAAGGGTGGCCAGGTCTTGGTGAATGGAGCGGAGAATACCCTGAAGCATGCCGGCGGTGCCTACGGCCCCGCGCACATGGCTTCCAAGGGCCCCATCCTCAATGTCACGAAGACGCCTGGCGAGGCCCCTGTGGGCAGCAGCGGTATTCAAGTCCAGTTTGAGACGGACCTCGTCATCGAAGGCATCCGCCCGACGAGAGTCGTCCGCATTCGTCCTACCGGTTGGCCCCAGGTGCAAGTGCCTCGCGAGGAATACGTCGGCGATGGCTCCGATGCGGAAGACCGCTTCCCCACCCCCGTCATCTTTCCCAAGTACTGATCTCCTGGAGTGATGGAGCAATGGAGCGGTGGAGTATTGAAACTCCATCACTCCAATACTCCACCACTCCATCGCCTCGTTCCCGCATGAAACCCGCCATCACCCTGCTCGCAGTCTTTTCCTGCGCGCTCACCGCCGCCGCCCTTGCCGCAGACGAGCCCTTCCGGCCTGAGGCCGGGAAGTTTCCCCCGGTCGAAAAGGCGTACTCCTACCGGGGGGAGCTGGTGTTTGTGGATCATGCCAACCGCCGGGGCAGCCTCCGCGTGGCAGGGTCGGGCGTGTTTCGCCGGAATGATCCTCAGCCTTTTGCCATGCTCCCCTACGGCATGGTCCGCTATCACAACGCACCGGCGGATCTGCGGGACATCCCACTTGGCACGGTGTTGCACGTCCGGGCCTTTCTCCCGCCGGACCCAAAGCTCTCCGCCGTGCCCGTTCTGCCGGTCAACAACAAGGAGAAGACCTCGGGTTACGGTGACGCCGGAAGTGCCCCCGCCGAGAACCACGTCCTCCTCCTTGAGGACGAGCCCAGCCACTGCCAGCGTGAGGGCTTGGTCTGGAAGCTGAAGGAAGTGGATCTTGGAAACAACCAAGGGATGATCGTCGCCAGCCGCGAACCCAAGGCAGGAACAGGCGCAGGCGGGGACAGCAAGGCCAGCGAGGAAACACTGAGCTTCGACGCCGCCACTCGTATCTGGCGGGGTCGCGAATGCCTCACGCTCGATGATTTGATCGCTGAGGGGACGTGGCCAGGCAGCGGCAAGAAGTCACTCAATGACCAGGCTGTCCTGTTGGGAATCACCTGGAAGCCTACCTTGGGAGGTGTGTTCACCCGCTTCCACATCTCAGACATCTGGCTGGACGACGCCGCGATGCAACGCGCCGCTCATGTCCAGACCGAGACCCACAAGGCATTCATTCGCACCCGTTGGATGCCCGCCTGGGTGGATGCGGTGGAGTACGGCAAGTTCGGCCGCGCCACCGTCACCGCGACATTGTTCGGCGGCATGGATGAGACTCTCTACGCGGAATTCAAGACGGGTATCGCCGCAGTGATGAATGGGGTGGAGAACACCTTGAAGCACACCGAAGGCGGCACCGCGGGACCCGCGCAGATGGCTGCACGAGGCAAAATTCTCGACGTCACGAAGACGCCCGGCGAAGCCCCTCTGGGCAGCAGCGGCATCCAGGTCCGTTTTGAGACAGACCTCATCACTGAAGGCCTCCGTCCCACCCGGGTCGTCCGCATCCGTCCCGCAGATTGGCCCGATGTGCATCTGCCACGAGAGGAATATCTCAACAGCGGGAACTTCAGCCACGAAGACAGGTTCCCGACGCCAGCGATTTTTCCGAAGTACTAGGAAGGGTTCGAACCGAAGGGGCTGCGATATGCGGAAGGACTGCGGTGGCAGACCTCAACACGCTCGAACCCTCCTACACGTTTCATCGCTCCGCTCCCACTGCCGGTTGAGACAACCGGACTACGCCCGAGGCGGCAGCGGAAGTGTAGTGGTAGGCTTCAGCCTGCCTTTGGAAGACGTGTCCCTGCCGGGGGGGCGTCGGGTGAGTTTCTCAAGCGTTGCCAGGGACACAGTCCCGGCCAATCGCCTATAAAAGTGTCAACACTATCGCCTAAATATCGGAATAGTGTTGACACTTTACCCTTGAGGTTGCATTTCTGCCGACGCCCTACCGCATCGCGTATGTCCCGGAAATCCTCGCCACCACGTCCCAATCTGGCCCACGAAGTTCTTTCCCGACTGCGAACTGAGATCATCTCTGGCGCTTTCAAGCCGGGGGAGGCGCTTGCAGAACCGGGGCTGGCATTGCGTTTCGGCGTGAGCCGCGGCCCGGTGCGGGAGGCCATGATCGAGCTGGAGCGCGCGGGGTTGGTCCAGTTCGAACCGACGGGGCGGACGCGTGTCCGCACCATGGGGGAGAAAGACATCGCGGAAATCATCGAGGCGCGGGTGGCACTGGAGTCGATGGGCGCCCGGCTGGCGGCGATCCGCTGGAGCGGCGAGCATTCCCGGTGGGTCGAACAAAACCTCGCGGCCCAGGAGCAGGCTGCGGGAATCACGGATTTCAGGAAACTGGACGCGGACATGCACGAATACATCATGCAGTGCGGCGGTAATCGACGTCTCGAGACGCTCTGGCAGAACATCCGCTGGCAGTTTGAGATGGCGCTGGCCTCCGTGGACCGGTTGCAGGGGACGCAGGCGGCGGAGCTGCACCAATTCGCCATTAAGGGGCATCGCAAGGTTCTGGACGCGCTGGCGGCACGGGAGCCCGGTGCGGCCGCGAGCATGATGTCCTGGCACATCACCAGTACGCTGGAGTGGACCACTCCAGGGACTGCGGACAATCTTTTCCAGCTTCCCGCCTCCTCGGGTTCGCCCTTGCCACGGGATTGGCGCACCTCAGCGGAGCCGGCGTCCGGAGCGGCGGCGCTCATGACAGCAGGTTCAAGGAAAGTAGCAAGGAATCAACGAAACCCACGTGGAGAATGAACCGGCTGAGACTCCCCTGCCTCTGGTTTTTCCTGGCTGGCACCGCCCTTCCCGCGTTTGCCAGCGACCACGCGTCGCGGGCTGCGCTGACCTTTTTTGAGAAGGAAGTGAGGCCCATTCTCGCGAACCGCTGCTACGACTGCCACGGTGAAAAGAAGCAAAAAGGGGGTCTCCGTGCGGATCACATCGAATTCTTGAAAGTCGGCGGCGACAGCGGTCCGGCCCTGGTTCCAGGAAATCCAGGGGCGTCTCCGCTGATGGAGGCGGTGCACCACGCCAATGTGGCATTCAAGATGCCGCCCAAGGAAAAGTTGCCGGATGCGGAAATCGCGGTGTTGCAGAAGTGGATTGAAATGGGGGCACCCTGGCCCGAAGACGCCGCGAAGAAGGTCATCGTGACTGAGGGCGGCTTTACCAAGGAGGAGCGGGACTTCTGGTTTTTCCAGCCATTGGCAAAGACAGCCCCTCCGCAGACTGAGGGAAACTGGGCTCGCAATGATATTGACCGCTTCATCGCGCAAAAGCACAAGGAGCTGAAGCTAACCCCGGCACCGGAAGCGGACCGCCGCGAACTGGTGCGCCGGCTATATTTCGACCTGCACGGGCTGCCGCCCACCCAGGCGCAGTGGGAGGCGTTTGTGCAAAGTCAGGATCCGCTGGCATATGAAAAACTCGTGGAGGATCTGCTGGCCAGCCCGCGCTACGGCGAACGCTGGGCCCAGCACTGGCTGGATCTCGTGCGCTATGCGGAGAGTGACGGCTACAACGTGGATTTCTACCGCCCTTCAGTATGGCCGTATCGGGACTACGTCATCCAGTCTCTCAACGACGACAAGCCTTACGATCAGTTCGTGCGCGAACAGATCGCAGGCGATGAAATCGCTCCAGAGGACCCGAATGTGGTCATCGCAACGGCATTCTTCCGTCACCCCATGTATGAGTACAACCTGCGCGACGTGCGCGGGCAGTGGGACGTCATCCTTACTGACATGACGGATACCACGGGCGAGCTCTTCCTCGGCCTCAGCATGGGCTGCGCCCGCTGCCACAATCACAAATTCGACCCGATTCTGCAAAAGGACTATTACGCCCTGCGCGCCTTCCTCACACCGGTGCATTGGCGCGATGACCTGAAGCTGGTCGCGCCAGAGGTGAAACGGGCGTACGACGAGCAACGCGGGAAGTGGGAGGCGGCGACGGCGGAAGTCCGGTCGAAGATCGACGCCCTGACCAAGCCGCATGTGGACAGGGCCGTGGAACGCTGGCGGGTCAGCTTTCCCCAGGACCTGCAGGCCATGACGCTCAAGCCTGAGGAGAACCGCAACGAGCTGGAAAAGCAGCTCGCCGGGCTCTGCGAACGGCAGCTCGAGTACGCCCGCAGCACCGCCAATCCAGCAGTTGCGCTCAAGACGGACGAGGAAAAGGCCCAATACCAGGCGCTCCAGGCCGAGTTGAAGCGATTCGACGGGCTCAAACCCAAACCGCTGCTCGATGCTTTCGTGATCACGGATGCCGGACCGCAAGCTCCGGCGAACATCCTCAAAACGCGCAAAGGAGAGCAGGAAGTAGCGCCGGGCTTCCTCACGATCGTCGATCCCAAACCGCCGCAGATCACCCCGACCGCGACCTCCACCGGCCGCCGCAAGGCGCTGGCAGAGTGGATCACGCGCCCGAACAACCAGCTCACCACCCGGGTCATGGTGAACCGCGTCTGGCAGTATCATTTCGGTAAGGGGATCGTCGGTACCGCCAGTGAATTTGGCAAACTGGGGGAGCCGCCGACCCATCCGGAGCTGCTCGACCATCTGGCCGCCCAATTTGTGGCCGATGGCTGGCGCTTGAAGCCGCTCCATCGCGCGATTCTGCTCTCCGCGACCTATCGTCAAACCGCGCGTCGTGAGCCGGACGAGATGATGGCCAAGGTTGATCCATCGAACCGATACCTGTGGCGCTTTCATCCGCGCCGGCTTGATGCGGAGGAGGTGCGGGACGCCCTGCTTTCTGTGAGCGGCGAGCTGGATGCCAAGGCTGGCGGACCTGCCGCGGATGGCAACGGGACACGCCGCTCCATCTACACGACGAAAAAGCGCAACAGTCCCAATGAACTGCTGCGCGCCCTGGACATGCCTGGAGGCTTTGCGAGCACCGCAGAACGTCTCAGCACGACCACGCCCACCCAGGCTCTACAGCTGATCAACGGGGACTGGCTCTCCCTGCGTGCCGGTAAACTTGCGGCCCGAGTGGATGGGGTGGACGATGCCTGGCAGACGGTGTTGGGCCGTCCGCCCGAGCCGCACGAACGGGCTGCGGCGGAAGCGTTCTTAAAGAGGCGGATCGAAGCCGCCAGCGCCGCCGCCCCTGCCGTGGCAGCGAGAGACGATGCGGGCCCCATGGGCTTCAAGGGCGACACTCCGCATGAGCGACTGCTGGTGGAGACGGATGAGAGAGAGGGGGATGAGTTCACGGTCGAGACGGTGGTGAATCTTCGCAGCATCGATCCCAATGCCGAGTTGCGCACGCTGGTTTCCCGCTGGGATGGCAGCAAGGACAAGCCGGAGTCCTTTGGTTGGAGCATTGATGTGACGGGCGTCAAATCACGATACAAACCGCGGCACGTTCTCATGCAGTTCGTGGGGTATGATGCGAATGCGAACATCGGCTACCAGGTTGTGGCTTCCACGCTGCACATGGAGATCGGCCGCCGTTATTACCTCGCTGCCCGGGTTTCTGTGCCTCGTCGAAATGTCACCTTCACCCTGCGCGATCTCGAGACTCCCGGCACCCCCGCGTCTTCGAGCGTCATCCCGCTCGACAGCCTCTCCAAACTCAGCCAGGGCACTTCACCCATCGTGCTCGGTGGCCTGAGCAAGCGCACCCTGGCCCGCCAGTGGGATGGCCAGATCGAGGCGCTGCGCGTGGCGGGTGGTTACCTCGCAGATGAGGCGCTGAGCCCTGACACCAGGAAGTGGGGGGAGGTCATCATGCGCTGGCGCGCCACCGATCCTCCGGACCCGAGGATTACCTGGAGCGGCTCTGATACGCCGGACCAGAATGACCCTGCCGGTCAGGCCATGAACGACCTCTGTCTCGCGCTGCTGAACAGCAACGAATTTTTCTACCTGCACTAAGTCCAGCTCCCGCACTTTCCCTGCTTATGTCCTGTCACCGTTACGATCTGCCCGCTTCCCGCCGCCACTTCCTTCAAACGGCCGGCTGCGGCTTCGGCTCAGTTGCCCTGGCGGCGCTCCTCGGCGAACAGGCTGCCGCTGCGCCTGTTCGAGCACCGCACCGGCCCGCGCAGGCCAAGAACGTCATCTTCCTCTTCATGGAAGGTGGCCCGAGCCATCTCGACACCTTCGACTACAAACCGCTGCTCAACAAGCTCGCCGGACAGCCGCTGCCTGCCAGCTTTGGCCAGCCGCTCACCGCCGCAGGGGAGGGGAAATCGCCGCTGCTAGGGTGCAAACGCACCTGGCAGCAGCGCGGACAAGGAGGACTGTGGATCAGCGACTGGTTCACGGAAACGGCGCGCCATGCAGATGATCTCGCCGTCATCCGGTCGTGCGCTTCCAGCGGCATCAACCACGCGGGCGGCGTGTGCTCCATGAACACCGGCTCCATCTTCGGCGGCCGGCCTTCACTCGGTGCCTGGGCTTCATACGGGCTCGGTACCGACAACCAGAACCTGCCCGCCTTCGTCGTCATCAAGGACAGTGAGGGCACGGTGGTAAACGGCGTGCGGAACTGGGGCAGCGGATTCATGCCCGCCGTCTATCAGGGCGTCGAATTCAACTCCGACGGCACCCCGATCAAGTACTTGGACAACCCCAAGGACGTGGACCGCCAGCGCCAGCGCGACCGGCTGGATTTCCTGGGTGAGCTCAACCGCAACTTCAACGCGACCCGCACGACCAACACTGAGCTCGACGCCCGTATTCGCAGCTTCGAACTCGCCTACCAGATGCAGGCCGAGGCGCCCAGTGCGGTCGATTTGAGCAAGGAAAGCGCGGCCACGAAAAAGCTCTACGGGATGGACCAGAAGGAAACCGCTACCTTCGGCCGCAACTGCCTGCTCGCACGACGCCTGGTGGAAAACGGGGTGCGATTTGTCCAGCTCTACAGCGGTGCAGGCAGCAAGTGGGACAGCCACAAGGAAATCGAAAGCAATCACACCAAGCTGTGCCACTCGGTGGACAAGCCCATCGCCGGTCTGCTCACGGATCTGAAATCACGCGGCCTGCTGGAGGAGACGCTCGTCATCTGGGGCGGCGAATTTGGCCGTACCCCGATGAGTGAGCAGGGGGACGGACGCGACCACAATCCGACGGGCTTCACCATGTGGATGGCTGGTGGCGGGGTGAAAGGCGGCCAGACCTACGGCGCGACGGACGACCTTGGACTTTTCGCCGTGGAAGACCGTCTGCATGTTCACGATCTCCACGCTACCATCATGTACCTGCTGGGAATCGATCACACCCAGCTCGTTTACAACCACAAGGGGCGGCCCGAGCGCATCGATCAAAACGAGGGGCACCCCTACCGCAAACTCCTTGGAGACTCCGCCATCGTCTGACCCCAAGCCCTTTCTCTCTATGGATATCTCCCTCCCTGAACATGGTCTGCAGCTCGGCACCTGGTTGCAGACCGGGTCTTCCGTCATTGCTGAACTTGCGGATGCCAGTGGATTCGACTGGCTGCTCATCGACCTTGAGCATGGCAGTGGCACTGAGGCAGCGGTGCTCCCGCAACTCCAGGCGATCCGTCGCGCTGCGGGCATCGTCCGAGTGGGTGCCCCGCATCCAGACCTCATAGGGCGGGTGCTGGACTGGGGGGCTGCGGGCGTCATGGTGCCGCATGTTTCCACCGTGGAAAAGGCCGAGCTCTGTGTACGTGCCATGCGTTACCCTCCTCTGGGGGACCGCGGTCTCGCCTACATGTCGCGCTCTCATGGTTACGGCATGAATCAACAGACTGAAGAAACAGCCCCGCTTTTCTTCGCCCAGATCGAGACGATCGAAGCCGTGGAAAACGCACGTGCCATCGCGGCGCTGGATGGGGTAGATGTTCTCTTTGTGGGTCCGGCCGATCTGCGGCGCAATATCCAGGCCTATCCGCAGCGCGCCACCCGGGACTACACGGCCTGCCTGCAGGAAGTCGCGGCTGCGGCCCAGGCTGCGGGGAAATCCTGCGGCCTCCTCCTTGGTCATTCAGACGACGCCCTCGAGTTCCAGGCCCTCGGCTTTACCCATCTGGCAATCGAAACCGACATCACTCTCCTGCGCGAAGGCTACCGCCGTGCCTTGCAACCCCTGCGCGTGAACGGAGCTGGCAAGGCTCGCTTGAATGGATCGCCCGGTCTGCCAGCCGTCAGGGCGCGCAATGGAGCAGAAGTGAAATGCCCATGAAAAATCCTCCGGCACCAGCTGCCCGTTGATCCAACCGAAACACGCTCAAAACGCTGCGTGCGTCCTCCAGTGTATGAGGGGCCTCATGGCAGATTTGCAGGGACATCCACCGGACTGCCGATAGCTCTGCCATTCCTTCCTGCGGAAAACCCAGGTCGCACAAATTACGCTTCCGTTTAATAAAAAAGTGTCGACAGTTTTTGTTTTAGCGGAGTAAACTGTCGACACTATTTATTCCATGAATACCGACCCCGCCACCCCTCGCCGAAATTTGGCCAGCGAGATCGCCTCACTGCTGCGGGGTGATATCATCTCCGGCACTTTGAAGCCTGGCGAAGCACTGGCAGAGCCGGTTTTGGCGAAGCGGTTTGGTGTAAGCCGAGCGCCCGTCAGGGAGGCGTTCATCGAATTGGAGCGCGCTGGGTTGGTTCAGTTTGAGAACACTGGGAGGACCCGCGTGCGCACCCTCGAGGAGAGCGATGTCGTCGAAATCATTGAAGCGCGAATCGCATTGGAAAGCATGGGGGCGCGGCTTGCGGCGCTGAAATGGAAGAAAAAGGATACCCGCTGGATTGAGAGCAGCATCGCAAACCAGGAGAAGGCCGCTTCTTCGGTGGAGTTCAGCAAGCTGGATATCGCCATGCATGAGTACATCATGAAATGCGCCGGGAACAAGAGGCTGGTGGTGTTGTGGGAGTATGTCCGCTGGCAGTTTGAGATGGCGTTGACCCACATCCACCGTATGCAGGGGAAGCACGCCTACGATTTGAGGCGATTCACAGTGACCGGGCATTGGAATGTCTTGGAATCCCTCGAGTCAGGGGAGCCTGAGGCCGCAGCAAAAATAATGACCCGGCACATCACGGGGTCGTTGGAGTGGTCAATTCCTTCAACCCCGGAAGAACCCTTCGTGTTGCCGCCTTCAACAACCAAGGTCAAAAACCCACCATCATCCAGCCTGATCTCGTCGAAGCGACCTTCGGCACGCCGTGCCCGGACGTCGCGCCCCCCTGCCAGCGAGTGAGACACGCCTTGAAAAAGGCGAAAAAGGCGGTCGCACTCAAGGGCTGCTCCAGACTGAGCTTCAAAAAAGCCGCATTTCCCCAACTGCGGTTTCAGGTAATACACGATTCGAAACGATGAAATGGCCGCCCGCCTGCACGCGATGACCGGCCGCCCGCCTGCACGCGATGACCGGCCGCTTAACGGCACGCATAAGGTCGAAACAAGATCCGCCTCCTCCACTGTCAGTGATTCAGAACTCTGCGCATCAATATGAACCTCAAGCCGTCGCCTCCCGTGTGCCCTGCAGTGAACTCGACCCTCAGGCAGGTGCCCCGTCACCAGGCACCCTTGGGCACACCGGCGTCTGGAAGACGACTGCCAGCCCCCCGTTTTCTGAGTGGGGCCTTGGCCGTGTTTTGTCTTGGCGCTGATCTTAGCGCAGCTGTCACGCTGAGCGTCAGTAGTACATACGATGAAAACACGAGAGCCGCCAACACCATTGACGGAGAGGCTCCAGGAAATTCGATTGCGCTTGGCACATTCAAGACCGCTGTGGGCGCCGCCCATGCTGCCGGGACCGGCGGAGTCATCAACTTTGACATGCCAAATGGTTCCAACGCGGATGCGAAAGGAAACTCGGACACCAACAACTCAGGCTCAAAAACCCTGATAAGCGTCGGGTATGGCGGCACGAAGAGCTTTGCCATCAACACCAGTCTGGCTTACGACATGCATGTCTTCACATCGTTGGCCGCAGTTTCAGGAAACTCGGGCGCGAGCGGCACCTCCAAGGGGATCGCCATCGCGAGCGGCATGCCAGACAACTCGGCGGTGGCCTCAAGCTGGACGTTGAATTTTGGAGAAATCACCGGCGGCCTGCCCGGCGAAGCCATCACCTCCATGGGCTTTGTTTTGCTTTCCCGGGATTTTGCCGGCACCACCGGCGACCTTCCCGTGACAGTGGAATGGTTCCTCAACGGTGGGACGACGGCATCCTACTCAGTGACAGATCAGGTCAAAGATGAGAAATGGGTGGACGGTGTCACGACCGGTGACGACACGTTCTTTTCATACTCGGCTCCCGTTGGCAGTTACATCAGTGGTTTTAAGATGACCTATGGTGGAACCATTGATACGGATCGCCGGCTCGGCATCGACGACATCGGCTTCACCACCTCTGTGGTCCCGGAGCCCTCGCGTGCCCTGCTTGTGGCCGTCGCGATGACGGGGTTGATGCTTCGCCGGCGTCGTTGGATCTGCCCCGCTCCCCATGCTGCTGAGGCGACTTCATTCACTCTTGTCTTCACCCCTTCATGAACCCGTTCCTTTCCCCGCGTTGTCGGCGCATTCCCCGCACCCTTCGGGGATACACCCTCCTGGAAATCCTCGTGGTGCTGTCCGTCATGCTGGTCATTGTCGGCATCTCCTTCAGCAGCCTGACGGGTACGATGAGCAGCCTGGCACTTACCCACGCGGGCAACAAGCTGACACAGATCTGTGACGCCGCCCGCCAGCGGGCCATGAGTGCCAATGTCCTCACTGCGGTGGTGGCGGTGACGAACCTGGGCACGCACAATGATGGTCGTGCGATTTGCATTTTGGAGTGCCCGCCGGGCGGTCCATGGAGGCAGACGGGCGAGTGGGAGTTCCTGCCAGATGGAATCACTCTGGACGTCTCGGCGTCATCGGACAACCTGAACACCTTTGTGGCCAACTCGCCGGAGGTATTTCCCTTTAACCAAGGCAGAAAGGAGGCCCCGGTAGGTATCGGCGAGTACAAGGCACTTCCTGCAGGGACTTATGCTGCCAGGATCTTCCTCCCCACGGGGAGCTTGAAGAACCCGAGCGCTCCCGCAAAGATGCAGATCGTTGAAGGGAGTACCACAGATGGGAAGACTGCCTACGCGGTGACCACGGGTGGTGAGGTGCCTGCGAACTATTACCGGGTCACCCTGCTGGGAGCCACAGGAGGGACCAAAGTGGAAAGGCCATGAAAAGGGGTTGCCGCAGAGGACACCACCGTGGCTTCAGCCTGGTCGAGGTTGCCCTTGCCTTGGCAGTAGCAGGTCTGGCGGTCATGTCCGTGGTCGGGCTGATGCCGATGTTGCTGGAATCTGAAAGGAAGAACACTGCCACCAGTGTATTCCCGGCCATGTGCTCACAGGTGGTGGGGAAGCTGCGAATGGAGCCCTACCCTTTGCTCGTGCCAGCCAGCGCCCGGTTCATGTACTTTACGGATCAGGGCGTGCCCACCACTGCTGGAAAGTCCGCCGTTTACGTGTGCGAGGTGACTCATAGAACCCTGCCGACGGAGATGACGAGACCTGGCGGCGCAAGCCCTCCTGAACCTGGGCCGCACTGCCACATCGTCCAGATGAAATTCCGCTGGCCGGCGGGTGCCCCCGGAGGAGAAATCCGCGTATTTCACACCACTCTGGCTCATGATTGAGAAAACCCCCGTCAGATCTTCGAGAGGATTCACCCTGGTGGAAGTGCTGGTCTCGTCCGCCGTCCTGGGAATGCTGCTGCTCTCCCTTGCACAGGTGGCCAGTACCGTTGCAGATACCTGGAACTCTGGTCAAAGTCGCGTCGAGCGTCGTCAGCAGGGGCGTGCCATTGTGGATTTCCTGGGGCGCGAACTTCGCTCCGCAGCACTTCCGGCCCACCGGGTTGTACAGAGTGACAGGGCGGATCTGCAGTTCATCCTGAATCCGCCGTCGCTTGGTCGGGACCTGATGAATCCCCATGCACTCTTCTGGCAGGCCCCCGTCGCAACCAACACCGAGCAGGGAGCGCTGGCACAGGTGGGCTATTTTGTCCGATGGACTGGGAACAAGCCCTGCCTTTGTCGCCTATTTGTGAATCCTGGCAGCAGTGACTACCAGGTGTATGATTCGACCCAAATTGGCTCATGGATGAATGCCGGGATCGCCAACGTCGCAACACCGACGGCGGAGAACGGATGGGCCGGACTCTTCGCAGAGAATGTGCTCGGTTTCTGGGTGCGATGCCTGGATGGAAATGGCTCAGTCATCCAGCAGCCAGACGCGGCGCTCTATGATTCCAGAGTTTCCTATACCAGCACTGCCGAGGGTGCTTCCACTTCCTACCCGGCTCCGGTTCTCCCTTTCAGTGTGGAGATTTCCATCGTCACTGTGGACTCGCGTACAGCTTCACACATCGATTCGGATGTGAAGTCTGCCATCATGGCGCTCGTTGCTGAACCGGGCACAATCAATGCCGCAGCGTTTGTCAGCGCGCTGTCTGACAGGGCGGCTGCTCAGAAGAAGCTCGTCCCCATACTGCGCGCTGCCGTGCCTCATCAAATCCAAGTGTATATGGAAAATGCGCCATGAAACTCTCCATCCATTCATCTGAGCAGATGGGCCGGCGGGGAGCGGCACTGATCATGACCCTGATCATTCTTGCCCTCATCACTGTCATGGCGATGGGATTTGCCAGCTTGGTGCGGAATGAGACCCTTTCTGCGGGTTCGCATCAGAGTCGTGGGCGAGCCTTGCTTCATGCCCAGATGGGCACGGACATCGTCACGTCAACGTTGCGGAATCTGACAGCGGACCCAGGCCTGACGTGGGCCAGCCGACCCGGTGCGCTGGTGACGGCGTCGAGTGATTTCCCCACGAAGCTGGCTGTGCAGACGGACCTGCACTCCGGCTTCCCGTCGGCGCGCATGCTTGCCCCCGACTCAGATGTGAAAGACGTCCTTCGCCCTGCCAATGTGAACATGGCGACGCTCTATGACGATGGCGGGCACCTCATCACCGATGAGACCGGCGGCGGCACTCAGCCGATGGCACTTCCACTGCGGTGGGTGTACATCCGCAAGGATGGCGCGCTGGACTTTGCCGAGGAACCGGATCTTACCAACACGGCGAACCCCATCACCGGACGCTATGCTTTCTGGGCCGATGATGAATCCAGCAAGGTGAACATCAATACGGCATGGAAGCGCAATGCCCCCGGGGACAGTGAATCTGGAGCGAGCTTCAATCCCTTTTTTCCGACGCATCCCACCGGCGTGGATCTGGGTGCGCTCTTTACTGCTGCGGACCCTTCACTCACTCCTGTCACTGCGCGACAGATGGCGGACTTCCTCCATGCGTCCATTACTCCCAATCACCGGTACACGAGCGTTGCTGCTGCCGGGGGCCGTTTTTTCAACGACCTCTCCGAGATGCGTCGGCTGGATCATTTGCCGGGCTCTCCGGGTGGGTTTGCCAGCGTGCTTTCCAAGGCACGGTTTCAGCTTACCCACTACAACCACGATCCTGACACGACGTTCTTCAACGAACCCCGCATCGTGCTCACCACCCAGGAGAAATATGCTCCGCGCAATCCGGATGGATCGCTGGTGACAGACGCCAATGGTGTGCCCTACTTTCTGGACATCTTAAACACACCCGACAGTGACCCGGGGCAGGGGTCGAAGGAAAATCTCAATCGCGCCAAACTGGACAAGACCATCCGTAAACTCATCACCTACCTCCAGCGTGCTGACTGGCCAATGACATCCGGCTCGGGTGGCAGCCTGCAATCGAAATACTACCCTGGCTCCACAGCGTTCGAGAACAATGAGCTGAGGCTGACGCAGATGGCGCTGAACATCGTGGAGTACGTGCGAAGCGCAGAATCGTCCCTGAGCCTCGTGGAACCCATCCGGGGCATCATCGACCTGAACGGCACCTATGGCGCAAAAGGGGCCTTCATCAGCAATGCCCATGTGGGAGATGTTATCAACGTAGGCAATGGGGTGGCAAACATCTACAAAGGCAGCGCCCGCAGTCTTTACATCACGGAAGTGTCCGCATGGATCGGAGACAAACCCGTCGTTCGCGGCGGGGTCAACTACTGGCCCTGTGAGCTGTACTGTGAGATCCATCTGCCCAAACATGGCGGGCTGGACCATATCGACCTCGCAGACGTGGATGGGAAAATGGTCTCCGTGGGTTACTCCCACTATCTGTTGAACCCCGGAGAGTTTTTTTCGCCGGATACGTTCGCAGCATTCACGGGGAAGTACATCCCCTGCCATGCCACCACGATCATAGGAGGGGACACCAAGATCAAAGCTGGAGAATACCGGACGGCGTATCTCAAAGCTCTGATCAAGGTGAATGCGCGGCCCGCCACCATGCCTTTGCGACTGGGATTGGCCCTGGGGCCGAAGATGACTCCAACACAGGTGGCGACAGAAGGGGTGCCAGATCCCGGCTCCGTGTTCAACAATGCCAGACGTCTGGAACTGGCACCCGCCGGGCAGGTGTTCACCATGACCGTGGACCCGCCCTCCACACCCAAGGAAAGCATTCGGTCCTATGAAGTAACAGAACACAATGTGAACAGCGTGGCCCGCAGTTGGACACATGACGAAAATGGAGCTCTCATTCCCTCAACCAGCCTTGCGCCCCATACTTTTGGCAGCATCAACCGTCGCACTCAGAGTGTGCTTGGGCAACACGCCTCCGCACTGGCGTTTCCCCCGTCCAGCTCTCCAGAACTGGACACTGACAAGGATGGGAATGTCACGGCTGCAGGCTTGCGCATGCCCTACCCCAAGGGACATGCGAAGAACCCCCACGGCATCGTCTATTCTGCCGGGGAGTTGGGCTTCATTCACACTGGCATTGAATCAAACCGCAATGGCACTCTCGGCGGCGTGCCATTCCGCACCCTTCGATTGCAGCCCAGCCGACACAACACCACTGTGGTGCCAGACTGGGCGTTCATGGATCTCTTCTCCGCGCCCGTTGTCATGCCGGCCTCCGCCCGACGGATCTTCGCGCCGAATGATTCGGCGTTGGGGGGGCGCATCAATGTCAACGGCATGGTCGAGCCCTTTGCCGACACTGGGCGTCATCCTCAACTATCGGCCGTCCTGGAGCGAAATTTGCCCGTCATCGCCGTCCTTTCTGGCGTGCCCAACCCTACAGAAACCGATCCAGATCGACTTGTAAATGCAGCAGAAGCGAAAGCCACTGCCGCAAACATTTACCACCGCAAGCTGGCAACCGGTGGCAAGAACTACGGTCACCCGGGTGTCTATGATTCACCCGGTGAAATCGCCGAGATCGCCGGGGTTGCGGATCAGGGCGAACTCTCCGAATCCATCTTGCGGAGCATCGCCAGCCTGATCACGACACGCGGCAGTGTGTTTACCATCTACACCATAGGGCAATCGCTGGATCAGACACGCAGTCATGATCTCCGAGTCACGGGAGAGCAACGACATCGGACCGTGCTCGAAGCCCTTCGGCACCTGGATCCCGCCACGGGTCAAGCCACGCGGATCCATTTTCGGAAAGCCGGTCACACTGACCTCTACCCATAGGTACCCGGTGCGAACAACGACGGCGGCTGCGTGGTTCGCACCTTTTTGGTCGTCTGTCGGGGCGGGTTTTCATCGGAGCTCCCTACAGGCTAGTTCGAAGCTCTTCTTTGCAGAGGATGCGGCTACAAGCCCAACATGGGCGAGCTTCTAGCGTGCCTGCTTTCGGGATGGGTGTTGAGGATTTCTCCTTCGACGTGAGGAGAACGAACCAACCGCGCGCGTTTTTGGGGTGGCCGCCACGGAACTGATCCCGGCTCAGTCCGCAGAGCCAATCCCCGAAGGGGATTTCTAACACAGCCCAGGGTTGGACGAGTCCCGCAAGGCGGGACGAGTCAACCCTGGGCACCTCCGCGGAGGACGATCAGGTGGGAAGGCCGACCGCAACTGCTTTCTCCCCACCGCCATCAACACCTCCACGTCAGTCTCGCAGGTTCCTTGGCAGGCACTAGCTGAAGCGTCTGCTGGCTTCTCCCCCTCGTCGACGTCCTTGAAACACCCGCCATTAAACTACTGCGGAGGCATGCCCTTCATGCTAAACACGCCCCACTGGTGCCCGTCGAGGTCGGAGAAGTCGTGTTGATACATGAACTCGTCATCCTCCGGCTTGCCTTGGGTCGAGCCGCCGGCGCTCAAGGCCTTTGCCACCAGTCCATCGACTTCCTCGCGGCTTTCACAATTGAGGGAGAGGAGCACTTCGGTGGTTGTCTTGGTGTCGCAGACCGCCTTGGGCGTGAAGCTGGTGAACTTCGCATGCGTCAGCAACATGACATGAATGGCCTCACTGATGACGATGCAGGCTGCGGTGTCATCGGTGAACTGGGCATTGTGGTCGAAGCCCAGCGCCTTGTAGAATGCAATGGACTTGGGCAGGTCGGCCACAGGCAGGGAGATGAAGATCTGTCGGCTCATGAGAGGGTTGGGCTTGGACTTGAAGTTTGGAGTTCGAAGCTGTTTGGGCAGGACTGCTGAAGCAGCCCGTCAAAACAGCGACGAACGTCCCCAAAGGTTCAGGACAACTTTTCTCTCTTTTCCCAAGTCTCCTCTCGCGTCTGAATATCCAAGCTACGCTCTCGATGTGGACTTGCGTTGGGAGCCGAACCCACGACCCCAGACGACGAAGGCATTCAGTGCCAGAAGGATGACAGTGATCGGCACGTGCGACCACTCTCCCTCCATGATGTGCAAACCCGTGCCCAGGACCATGATGGTACCCAGTCCAACCGCCGCCCAGGTTGTAAGGACCGGTAGAACCCCGGTCAGTGCGGGCAAAATCAACCCGACTGCTCCGGCGAGCTCCGCAATGCCAATGAAAGTAAAGAGGCCTTGCTGATTCGCCAGATCAGGCGCGGATGCGACAAACTGATCGAAGGCGAAGACCTTCATGTACCCGGAGGCACCGAAGGCCAGCGCCAGGAGAATTTGGACGATCCAGAGGGCGATTTTCATGGGTGAGTTCACTCGTGGTTCAGAGAGGTCAGGCGGCGACTGCGAAAGTCGCGGCGTCGTCCGCTTCCAGAAACTCCGCCAGTGTCGTGGTCGCGGGGTCGAGACCCAGTCTGGTGCATTCTCCAGCGAACCAGTCGCCCTTTTCCGGGTCGCCATACATGGTCCAGTTGTCCACCTGGTCCGACCAAGTGGAGATTTCTTCGGCAGTTTTGCTGGCTCCATGGCTTCCAAACCAAGCGACCACTTCCTCGTCAGTCGCACCGGAACGAAGGAGGTCGAGGACTTCGTCCGCATTCACCGCCTTGAAGCCGAAAAGGGCTTGGTCGAGGGGGCAGGCATAGTGGTACTCGCCAGTTTTGTTTTCGAGCGAAGCCCGGCCTTTGTCGATCATGCGGGCCATCAATGAGTAGCCGCCCAGGCGGTGGCGGGGGCTGCGAGGGGCTTCCTTGGTCAGGTCGATTGTGTTTTTCATACTCTTTAAGTGTATATTCGTCACCAGTCGCTTAAACGACAAGTGTCGTTATTACATCACTAGACGTTTTTAGAGTCAAATGCTATTTTGCCGGGTGTCCTCCCCGTGCCCCAAACTTGATCCCCGTGTTCGCAGAACGCGGCGCATGCTCTTCCAGGCGTTCCAGGAACTGCTGGCAGAGAGGGGATTTGATCAAATTTCCGTTCAGGACATCGCCGAAAGATCCACGCTGAATCGGGCGACGTTTTACGATCATTTCCCGGACAAGTTCGCGCTGCTTGAGGCGATGATAGGGGAGCGGTTCGGCCTGGCGATTGAGGCGAGAATGGGGGGCGAGGTGGCGACCTGTGACAAGAGCCTGAGGTCACTGATCCTCGCTGCCTGCGATTTCCTCACCGAACTGGAGGCGGGATGTGACAAACACAGGCGTCAGTTCGAGCCCATCGCAGAATCCTGTGTGAGAACCATTCTTCGCGAATCCATCCTTCGCGGCCTTGAAACTCACGGCGCGAAGAACCCGGGGCTCAAGGCGACCATGGCGAGCTGGGCGATCACAGGGGCGGCCATCCAGGGGGCACGGGAGAAGAAGATGTCATCAGAGGAGCTGGCCGACGCGGTGTTGCCGACCATTCTGACAGCACTTGAGGCGGGAGGATGAATCCGCACCTGGGCCTGGGCCTTTGTCCTGGCCTATTCGACAGATCCGGCTGATGGCAGTGCGCACACCTCCATGCTCCGAATCAAACCACCCTCAAGGGTGAAGCAATGCCCTACACGCCCCTCGGCAAGAGCGGTGCCTGCGAGGTCGCGCACGAGCTGATGCACCTCAACCACGATGTGCCCGTTGTCTTCAAGATGAAACACCAACGGTTCCACCTTCGGGTCAATCTCGCTCCATTGTTCTTTCCAATAAGCGCCCACCTCTTGCGGGCCGCGAACAAAGCCGCCTTTGAACGCCCTTGGCCAGGTGACGTCAGGTGTCATGAGGGCGACGGCGGCGGCGATGTCCCGCGAATTGAAGGCCGCATAGGCTGCGCGGAGCAGCCCGGCTTCAGGTGAAGACTGGTCTAGAGGTGCGCTTGGCATGGTGTAAGTGAGAGAGTTTGTAGGAGAGAGGAGAGCTCATTTGAGCAATGAAATGGCGCTGCGGCAAACGTTGAGCACTTGTTGAGCATCAACCAGAGCTTTATGCTCTCTTGTAAGCTCCATGTATCAAGCAATATGGTCTTCACCCAACTCCATCGCAGATGGTTCCTGATCGCAATGGTGCTGGCTTCAACCCTGGCACTCGTGCCCGGAATTCCTTTGAGGGTTGCAGAATGCAAGCATACTCATAGCCGGAACTTCGGCTGGCCTCAATGTCCGGGGCTGGAACTGGAGAATGAAAGCTTCTGAAGGAACCAGTAGAGCGCTTGCTTCCATTCCGCCGCGTCGTGCGCGTGGTCTGTGACGTGCCATACGTGGGACACGCCATGCCGCTTCAGCCAGGCATGAAAGTCCTGGCTGATGTGGATGAGGCCATCCCGGCTGCCGCATGACAGCCACAACAGCTTGAGTTGCTTTGCCTGGTCTGGAAGCGGGAGAAGCTCTTCATTTTTGCGGGTGTTCGGTGCCGAGGAGAATCCCCCGATCCATGCGAAGTGGTCCAGGTGACCGAGCCCGAAATTCAGTGCCTGCCCGCCGCCCATGGAGAGGCCGGCAATGGCCCGGTTCTCCTTGTTGGCCAGGACGCTGTAGCGAGATTCCACCGCTGGAATGAGGTCTTGCAGGAGATCCTGTTCGAAGACTGCGAAAGCGGGAGCATGCTGGAACACATCGCCTGTGGGACGATCATCCTTCTGGGCCCGGCCGTTGGGCATCACCACGATCATGGGCTCCGCCCTGCCATCGGTGATGAGGTTGTCCAGCAGGGTGTCCACCTGCGCAAAGTGCTGCCACTCGTTCTCGTCACCGCCGATGCCGTGGAGAAGATACAACACCGGGTATCTTCTGCTCACGGTGTAGCCGGGCGGCGTGTACACGTTCATTTTGCGCCTGGTTCCGACCGTTTTCGAGTCATACTCCACCTTCTCAAGTCTGCCTCGGGCCATGCCTGGGCGTACTTTGTCCCAGCCTGCCGGTGGTGCCGGGAAAGCGGGAACATCATCGCTTTTCAAAACGATGTTCCCCCAGGCCTTCCTGGGCTGCTGAGGTGGATTGCCCCCGGAGGCTTCGGTGGGCTCCTGCGCCAACAAGGGCGCACAAAGGGCAGGCAGAACGAGCAAAAGCGACTTCATGGCGGTAGGCATCCCCGGGTTGGTTGAGTGCAGGTGGAGGTGATGAACGGTTCAAGGTTGAAACACCCGCATCACTTCATGGTAGGCAGGCTTGGGTGCCCCGTTTCGATCGAACAGCAGTGGATGATTGTCACGCTTCCAGGGGAAGTCGTTCAACCAGCTCTGTCCGTCGTGGAGGTTCCAGAAAGAGACGCGCGCGATGGTATCGGAGTACTTGTTAAAGAGCCGGAAGAGTTGGGCATACTGCGCGGCCTGTCGTTGCAGGATTTCCGGAGGGCAGCCCTGTGCATAGGGATTGTGCTTGGAGAGAGTCGCACGCTCCGCACCATTGTCCGCCCACCAGCGCCCGCGCGGAATGACGTCGATGTCCAGCTCGGAGATGACGACTTTCATCTTCATGGCACGCATGGCCTGCAGGGTTTTTTCCAGGGCTTCAAACGGGACCAAGTCCAGTTCGTAGTGCCCCTGCAGCCCAATGGCGTGTACGGGAATCTTCTGGGCGCGGAGTGATTCGATCAGACGGATCATGCTCTGGCGTTTCCCCTCCAGTTCATTGTTGTAGTCGTTGTAGATCAGCATGGCCTCAGGGTCTGCGGCATGAGCGTAGGCGAAGGCGTTTGCGATGAACTCCTCCCCACAAGCCCTGCTCCAGCACGAGTCGCGCAAGTAGCCCGCCCCATCGTCGAGCGCCTCATTGACGACGTCCCACATCGCTATTTTCCCGCGATAGCGGCCCACAACGTTCTCAATGTGTGCCTTCATGCGCTCCAGCAGCAGGTCACGGGAAGCGGGCTGGTCCCCCGCTTTGCTGAACCAGGAAGGGGTGCGGTCATCTTTCGCCCAGACGAGGCAATGCCCCACCACCTTCAGATTGTGAGCCCGGGCAAACTCAACAAAGCGATCGGGGACTTCGAAGGACCACGCACCGGGTTGCGCCTGAACGGCTGCGGGTTTCATGCTGTTCTCCGGAGTGATATAGGAAAACTGGGAGGTGAGCAGGGGCCAGTCTTGTGGCCGCTCAAAGACCCGATCAGTGATGCCCACCCCCATGGAGAACGGCACCACCGTTTTTAATGTCTCAGTGCCGAAGCTGGTGATGCTGACAAGGCAAAGGGCGGTCGAAAGGAGGAGGCTTCCGGGAGATGGCGAGGCAGGTTTCATAGTGGGCGCGTCATCCATTCACCCTTGTTTGGAGGGGCATGGCGAGATCCGTCGGCTGACTTTCTTTGTGGCAAATCAGACAAGGTTCGCAAGGAGGAGGCTGCGGCCGTGGGGCAACCACGCGTCGTCACCCTTTGGAACTTGGTGGGTCGCTTGCCGAAAAACCGGAGGTCCTGACGCCGTTACTGATGATGCGCCCGTCAGCTCGCAACCGGCGTCTTTTGTCCCGTTGCCTACGGTGAGCCCATCGCCTGTCCCTGTTATTTGAAATCATGAAACCATCCGACCCTCTGCCCCAGCCATCCCGCCGCCGCTTCGTCAAACAATCGCTCTCTGCGGGGTTCGGCTTTACCTTTCTGCCGGCCTACCTCACCAGCGCCCGGGCCGCCGACAATCCCAAACTCCCGCCGAGCCGCCGGATCAATCTGGGCTGCATCGGCGTAGGCGGGCGTGCTGGCAGTGTCATTCCCGGGCTGACGGCCGCCGGTTCCGCAGCACCTGTTGCCTTCGTGGACGTGGATTTTGTGACGGCCAAGGGCGTGGAGAAGAACCTGGCGGCGTTCCCTGATGTGAAGCGCTTCAACGATTTCCGGGTGATGCTGGACGAGATGGGCAAAGACATTGACGCGGTCAGCGTCGTCACGCCAGATCACACGCACTTTACCGCTGCGATCCATGCGATGGCCCTGGGCAAGCATGTGTATGTGGAGAAGCCCCTGACGCACACCTTTGAGGAGGCGGAGATCCTCATGCGTGCGGAGAAGAAGTTCAAGGTGGTCACCCAAATGGGCAACCAGGGCCACACCTCGGCGGGGGCAAACCAGTTCAAGCAGATGCTCGCGGCAGGAATCGTCGATGACATCGTGAAGATCGAAGCGTGGAAGTCGCCCTCCCTGTGGTTCATGAATGCGGCCGAGCGCATCCCCGGCTATCCTGCGGAGGAGCCCATGCCAGAGTCCCTGAAGAGCTGGGACCTGTGGTGCGGTCCGCGCGAGAAGAAGGCCTACAGCAAGATGTACCATCCCTTCAACTGGCGCGGCTTCCACGTCTATGGCGGCGGCATGTTCGGCGACTGGGGCGCGCACATCATCGACTTTGCCCACCATCATCTGAAGCTGGGCCTGCCCACCAAGATCACGCCGCTGGAGCTGGCGGACTACAACCAGGTGAGCTTCCCGCTCACTTCCGACATCCGCTTTGAATTCGCTGCTCGTGGGGAGAAGCTGCCTGCGGTGGAGCTTCACTGGCGGGCGGGCGAGGTGAAGGTGCAGATCGAGGAAAAATACGGCGATCCCGACAAGGACGGCAAGCTGGTGGCGCCAAAGCCGGGCAAGGCGGGCACGCTGCTCCATCGCAAGCAGGGCGACTACCTGGTGCAGCGTGGCTCGCATGACAGCCACTCCCTGGTGTACCCGCGCAAGCAGATGGTGGAGTTCAAGGAAGCCATGGGGCTGAAGCCGCCGAAGCTGAACCACTTTGAGAGCTTCGTGCAGGCCTGCTTGGGCAACGGTACCACCGAGTCCCCTTTCGGCATCTCGGGCGAGCTCACGCAGGTGTTGAATCTGGGCATGATCGCCGAGTACTTGAACGTCGAGTTGAACTTTGACCCAAAGACGAAGCGCTTCATTGGCAACGATGCCGCCAACGCTCTGCTGTCGGGTGCCGCTCCGCGTGCCGAGTGGGCTGACTGCTACAAACTGGCATAAGCCACCTGCAGAGGGCCGACGTTGCTGACAAAGCGGCTCTTGTCTTTTGCCTTTGAGTCGGCGTTGTCTTCCAAAAGACGACGCTGCTCAAAGGCTCCCCATGCGATCCAGGCCACGCGGGCGGCGCATTCCGGCTGTCTTCAGCTTCTCGGCTTCTCGAACCAGAGTTTCATCACCAGCGCCGTCCATGTCGGAAAGGCCCCCACTGCGGGCAAGACTTCTGGAATCAACACCAAAGCGATCTCCCAGCGGAATCCCCAGATCGCCAGAAGGGTAATGCAAGCCAGCCCGTCAGCCATCCAGCCCGATGGCGGAGCAAAGTCACATGCGTCAGCAATGACGGCCACTACGAGAGAGATCAACGGGCGGAAGATGGGACGCTGAGCAGGACCAGAACGGGAGCTCTGCGAGGAGCGTGCCATTCTCTCCTCAAAGGAAGGTCTTGAATGGGCAGGGGAGGGACTCGCCTGGAGACGAGGGCTGTGCAATCCAGCGTCCGGTTCTGGGTGGCCGCCACTGCCCGACTCTCTAGGACTAGATCCGGTGCTGCGTGAAGGCGTCGAATTCTGCGGACGCTTTGGAATTAGTGAGCTCATAACGGGTCAGGAAAGATCTCGTTTTTTTGAATCACGGTTCCGATTGGATCGTCACTCAGGCCGGGTGCTTCGCGACGCGGGTGATGAGTTCTCTTTCTTATCCTTCCCACTGTTTTCTTCGTCACGTTGGCGATCGTCTTCCTCGCGAGAGGTTCGAGAACTATCTGAACGATGAGGAACGGTCCTTTGCGGTTGAGGGGTGGGAGGGGCCTCGGGTTCATTCCCGCCACCGAACAAGCCTTTCACCCAACCAAAAAGGCCACGTTTTGCAGGCTCTCGGGGTGTCTGTTGATTGTATGCAGCTTCGGCGAGGCCCCGGTTGTATCCTTTCACTTCACCGGCGGCGAGTCCGGAATTGTAGCCCTGCCGATAGCAGCCATGCATACAGATGCTTGCCAGGACCACACCGGCTACGGCCCCAAGGGGCCTCCATGCTGGCAATTTGATTTGGAACGGACTCGACGCTGGGAGGGGAGCGTCTACAGGCGGCGGGGGAATCTTTGGTGGCGGCGCGGCGAAGACGACAACGGAGGGATCCTTGTCACTGATGCCCCAATGCCCCTCCCGACGAGGAGCGTTGAGCAGGCGGCCCAGCGTCGTCTGACCAGCACTGGGAAGATACTCGGAAGCTTGCAAGGGCTGGAGCGGCTTGACGTTGAGAGGGAGGCTGCGTTCGGTGCTGAAGTGCTTCAGCACGTTTGTCACCAATGGCGAGGTCCAGTCGCCAGGAGCGCGCAACTTGCAGAGGACAAAGAAATACCGGCCAGGTCTGCCGAAGCGATCCCGCCCGCCGGAATAGACACGGTATGCCCAAAAAGTGTCGCCCCCTTCGTCGATGACGCCGTACCATTCAGCCCGGTCGTCGCTCCAGTCGCGGATCTTGGCTGGCCAGCCTTTGTGCACCTGTCTTGCGGCCTCGTTCCAGTCGGCATCGGTTTGCACATTGGACCACTGCCACTCTTCGCCCCCGATGTGATACGGATCAAAGACGGCAATTCCGTTGTCGTAAGGGATCGATGACATGATGGAAAGGGAAAAGAGAAGAGTTAAACTAGGAGGCGGGTCCGGGTTGCAGCGGTTTGGCGCAACCGCCTCTGTCATTGGACAGCCAGTTGTAGTAGGGAAACGTGGTGGTGCTGAGCAGTTCTCCATAACGGAACTGCTTCACCTCGATGAAATCCAAGTGCCAACCGCCTCGCTTGGAGTCGTCATGCGCCACGTTTACACTCTGTATTTTGCCGACCCGGGACGCTCGCAGGTTGTTGAAGGTATCCACCTGGCCCGTTTCGAAAGCATCTTTGGAGCTCGCAGACGGCTTGAGACCATTGAATGTCAATGTGTCACTTTTCCCCTCTTCGCCATAGATGGTGAGAGTGACGATGGCATCGGTGCCCTCTTTGTGGGCTGGAAATCCCAACTCCTGGCTCTTTTGTACTTCGACAGGTTTGTCCGGATCCAATGGGTCTGGCACGTGGTCATGAGTCTTGAACGTCACCTGATAGGTGAAAGCGTTGTATTCCCTCCAGAAGAGGAGGGCACCTGCCGCCAGGCTGAGCCCCAGAACGGCGGCACCCACATTCATCAGCACGCGCCTGAACCGAAATTGTCCCAGTTGTTTGCGAATGTAGGAGGTGATCAGCCTCATGTCCCCCGCTGTCAGAGGTGCCTTGGGTACGGAGAACAGCATGTCGTCCTGGTGGACTATTTCCGTGACCACGCTGGAGACCGGAATGAATGGCACATTTGCCTGTTCGATAGCGCCGCACAATTCCGGCAAGTGCCTTACCTGCTCCAGAAGGACTGACTTTAGGTCGTGGGTTGCGTCCAGCAGACCGGCATATTGATCAATCTTTGTCACGACGACCGCGCGGCTTTTTGACCTCCATCGACTGTTGTCTAGAAATGCGCTGAGCAGGAAGGCATTCTCACCGGGAGCATTCTCCCGGGTTTCTGAAAAGAAATCTTCCAGGTTGAGAAAGAAGAGCATGGTGTTTGCCGCATCCAGGTGCTGGCGGATGGCCAGCATCTCTGGATTGGTCTCGACCTCGGGCAGATTTTTGAGCACTTTGCGCAACTGTTTGCCGTCGCAGTCCAACATCTCCAGCTCGTGTTTCTTGCTCTGGATGCCGATGCGCCAGAACAGACGGTGGAGTTGTCCTGTTACGGTGGATGGCGGCCAGTTGCCGTCGGCCATGGCAGTTCTTGCCGTGGCCACATACTCCGCCGTGGCGAAGTCCTTGGGCTGCATTTGCAGATCCTTGGCATGCTCCTGCACGTAGCTGCCGAGCATGGCGAGAAAGACGGTCTTTCCGGAACCGTCAGGTCCGACGATGACAAGCTTCATGGTGTGATGCGCAAAATCAGTTCATGGGCCCCCTGAGTTGCCTTCAGATTCTCCAGTTTGTCCGACCGCCAGGGTACGGTGCGCAGCGCGGCCTGACGGAGCGGTTCGCGCGCCAGTTCCGCGAAGTCATCGCAGGCATGGACAACTTGCTCATGGTGCAGGCGCTGTCGTGCGGTGATGGAGGCTCGCTCTTCGATGAGAGCGTGAAGGCTGTCGATGTTGGACTCGACGAGCTTCTGTTCATCCTTTTTCTGATAGGCATGGATCGCCCACTTCGCCTGCACGAACAGGAACTGGCAGAGCGGGAAAAGATGAGAGAACTGGTGTTGGAATTTTGCCATCTCCTCCTCATTTTTTTCGGGATTGCTTTCCCAGCGTGTCACCACGACCGTGCTGCAGAGGTCCTGGAGATCTCTGAAAAACTCAACCTCCCTGGGGCTGGTCTTCCAGTTGTTGGCGTCTCCCCGCACGCAGAAGAGCACCTCGTTCACATGGGTGCGGACGTACTGGATGATCTCAGCATCCTGTTCCGGTCCCGTGATGGCTTCCGCTGCTCCGCATCCTGGCATGTCCACCAGCACCAGCCCCTCAGGCAGCCCTGGCAGAGGTCCTCTGACGATGATGCGGATGATCGACTTTGCCGCATGCTCATCAACATCAAAGACAAGCTGCCGCAACCGGACTGAGAGACGGGTGGCATCGTCAAATGTCTCTCTCTTGATGTGCAGCCCCGTGTGGTAGGATGTTATGGACCAGGAGTCGCCCTTTTCGTACTCGACCGGCACTGCCGTGGCCGCTCCATTCCGACGGGGAGCGACCGGCTCACGCAACAGCGCCTGCGCCAGGGTAGATTTTCCCACGTTTGTCAGCCCGATCATCGAAACCACATAGCGTTCGTTGGCCAGCGCGCGCGTTCGATGAAACAGCGGCATGAGACGCTGGGCCTGAAAATCTCGCAAGAACATCGCGAATTGCGCATGACCGGGCCGGGGATTCGCAGCCAGATTGCGAGCCGTGTCCTGAAACAACATCACCAGAGATGAAATGAGCTGATCCATACGCAGAACAATTTGGGGAACTTAAAAGAGGCGCACCGCGGGCGCTGCCGAAGTATCCGCTGCGGTCGCCGGAAGCGCTGGCGTTGGCGCTGGCTGGATCACGCCGTCCAGCAAGAGCAACGTGGTCTTGAGCTGCTCCAGTCGCTCGGCACTTGGCCGTTCCTTCAGCAAGCCCGTCAGCTTGGCCTCGTACGCGGTGAGCCTTGCCGTGGTTTCATTGAGAAACTCATCGACGATCAGCACATCCTTGCGGCTCAACACCCGGACATTCTGCGTGGTTTCATGAATCGCGTCTGTGATCAGATCTTTTACCGCCAGTGAAAGGGCGTTACGCGTTTCTGCCATCCGGCCCTTCCAGGTTGTGAAGCAGCGGTAGCAGGCCATTCCGATGAGAACCGGCGTACCCAGTGCTGCAACCGGGGCCAGCAGGGCACTCGCGGCCGCGCCACCTGCACCTGCCGCACCCACTGCCACCCAGGTAAAGGGATTCCACCAGACGAGTGCCGGTGCCACCGCCATGGCTGTCGATGCCACCAGACCCGGCAAACTCGCGACGCCGAAGGCCGCCAGCAGTGACGGCACCAGCGAAGTCACGGCTTCGACAGCGGGGTTGAAGGATTGTTTGTTGCTGATCACGGGGGCTATCTGCCGGGCTGCGACACCCAGGGAGGCACTGAAGTCCACCCCTAGCACTCGGACTGCCTCACCCACCGCCTCGCGAAGCCCGTCACCGGGTTGAGTAAGGTACTCATCCAGCCTTTTCATCACATCCGTGTGCACTGTCTTCGCCAGGGTCGTCAAGGCGCGGTCTGGTGTCCTGTCGATCAATGCGTTGTATTCCTCTTTCATGGCACGCTCGATCGCAGGGAGCACATCCCGGAAATCTTCGAATGCTCTCGTCCAGGCACTTTGAAATCTGCGTTCCAGGGCCGGTCTTTTGGTTCCAAGAGTTTCCCGCAAGTCAATGATGGTCGCCCTCTCAGCCTGTATTTCCTCGGCACTCCGTTCTGCCATGGCAAGATCTTCTGCCACAACCTCCCGTGCTTCCTTGGCACAGTGCTTTGTGATCTCAATCAAACGTTCCGTGACGATGGCTGCCCGCCCTTCCCCCACCAGCTTCTGCACCGCCTCCAGCAGATCTTCCATACCGGGTTCACTGCCAGTTTCTTGGAAGGTTTTTGCGGAGATGACGAACTGATTACATTGACCGTGCTCCAGCTTCGTCAGCACAGCGCGGTTGTGCTCCAGCCCTTCTGCCAGTTCATCTGCTTCGACAGCATCCGCCATCGTCACCCCGAACAGCAACTTGCTCACGTGCGCTTCTTGCACGTGGGACAGCAGCCTGATCTCTGACTCGACAAACGGATCGTCCGCCCTCACGAGAAAGATCACTGCGTCCAATCTGGGCAGGAAATCCAGCAGCACGTTGTCATGCAAATTGCTGAGAGCATTGTCCGCGCCGGGAGTGTCAACCAGCACCACATCCACCCCCAGCCTCGGGAGCGGTGCGATCACCTCGATGGTCTTCACATTCTTGCTATTGCGAGGGTTGCCTTCCTCGCATGCGAACTTGCGAATCTCGACCGCGTGAATCAACTGCCCCGGGTCCTCCGGCCGGTCCGAATGTCGGACCACGCGGATTGTTTCCTCAGGACCGTTGGCAAAACAGGTGACCACATTGGTGGCTGGCGACCGGTTCACCGGCGCATACAAATCGTCCCGCCTCCCCAGCACCGCATTGATGAAGGTCGACTTGCCCGTTTTCGCCCGCCCCACCACGCCGATGGAGAATCGCAGCTGACTCGCAGCGGTGATCGCTTCGGCAAGGCGCTTTTCAACAAGCGTCTGGCCGGCTCCCGCCAATGCTGCTTGCAGTTCCTTTGCGCGCTTGATCGCCTGCTGTAGCTCCGGATAGTTGCCAAGGGAGGTGCTCACGGAAGTATAGTATAAATTTTTTATGCTATGCATTGGAATAGCTGGTGCCATCATATTGTCCAGTGAATGATTCAGGCGGCGATGGTCTTGGCAATTTGTTGCACGCGTGGCATCACGATGATCCGTCGCACAGGTGACAGATCTGGCACGGCGACTCTGGGTGCGGACACGGGTGGCGTCGGGAAGGCGAGGGTGGGGATGACGAGCCCGCCGCCTCCCTCGGTGATCATGCCAGGCTGGGTGAGCAGCAGTCTTCTCGCCTGCTCCATGACCCCGCCAAGCCCGAGGCCGCCCAGCGTGGTTCTGGCCGCGGCAATCGCCTTGCCCAGATGCGGTGCGATGTGCGCTTCCCAAAGGATGTGGTCAGCATCAAGAGAGGGGGCCATGGGGCGACTGAAGGTCACCTTGGGGATGATGGCTGCAGCGGGCGCTTCGCTGTGCAGGGCTTCCGCCACAAAGATCGCCAGGGCGTAGCGCGAGGGCTGGGTGCAGGAATTCGCATGCAAGTTGTTCACGCCGAACAAGCGCAGACCAGTGCCGGTCATGCAGTCGGGTTGGCGGGTAATGGAGAGCAGGTCAGTGATCATGGCAGTAGTTTGGTTTGTTGCAGGTTGGTGATGAATTTTTGTGGCGGCACAATGCTTCCACGGCGCGCCTGATCGGCCAACTTTTGTCGCAGGACACCGGTGGACACTCCCCGGCTTCACCTGTCCTGAATGTTGTCCTTCTGAGCACGAGGAGCCCATTCCCTCGCTCTCGATTGCCTTGCGTGGATGGGGCCCGGGTTGGGTGCCCCGGCGAGATTCCGTTCGGTGTCCTGCCGTGTCCTCTCCTGTCCTGCCAAGTCCGATTTAATCACTGGCATCGCCCCGCGATCTGGGATCAAATTCTTCCCGTGGACAAACCATCGCCAAACTCAGGGATCGAGGCACTCATGCTCATCAAAGCGTGTCTGAAGGACCACGGCCTGAAGTTCACCGAACTGCACTACCACGTTCCTGGTTCTCACGAGCACCTGAAGCATCTCACCACAGGTGGGACGCCACGCCCACCCACCAAGGAGAGCATCACGCGCATTGCAAAGGCCATATTTGCCATGACCCACCCGGTTGAAGGAGCCTCCGATGCCACCCACTACAATCCGGTCGCCCTGTGGCAAGACCTCCTGCGTGGCCTCAATCGCCTGGGCAAAGGTAAACTGCAGGAGGATGCGGACGAACGCCGATTCTGCCATTTCCTGTTAGATCTCTTCGAGCTCAACAATGAACCTGCTGGTGAGCGCCATGAGCCTTTCCTGGAACGTGGATGCATCCTGGATTCCCGTGACTTTCATGGGAGGGCGGAACAGCTGCACCGGCTGCGCGGGCAAAAGTGCGGTCAGATCAACGGGGGACGAAAAATTGGCAAATCCTCACTCCTGCGTGAAGCAGGCCGGAAGCTGACAAACTGGCACCCCAGGCATGCCTTTGCCTATGTGGACATGATGCGGGCGGATACCCACACCGTGCAGGGTTTCTATGCAGAAGTGGCCTCTGCTTGGGGGCTGATCAATTCGCCAACTTCAAACGCGGACTTTTCCCTCTGTTGCAAGGAGGAATCTAAAAAGCGCCACCTTGTCCTCGTGATTGATGAAGCGGAACGATTCACCAGTCTGGAGCTGAGCCAGCAGTTTGACTTCCAGTTCTTTGAGAACCTTCGCGCCGTCAGCCAACAGTGCCTGACCTTGTGGTTTGGCAGCAAGAAGTCCCTGCGAGAGTTCGCCAAGTGCAGTGAAAACGTCTCCCCATTCAACACGGCACCGGTTACGCTTCTGGGGCTCTTTACTCCACAAGAAGCTGCCAGCTTCCTTACCTCAGTAGAGGGGGTGTCGTTTGATTCTCGGGAGTCTGAGACGATCCTTCACTGGGCGGGGCAACATCCCTGCAAGCTTCAGATCGCTTGCTACAATGTGCAGCTCAAGCGCGAGTTTGGACGCTCATTGGACGAGGCGATGCATGATGCCGAGATCGAATGGAACAGTATCAAAACCCTGGAGGAATGCTAGCGATGACATCCCATCTCCGTTGGTCGTTGCATGTACTTTACCTGCTGTTGTTCTGGCCATCGCGCTACAAGGCCGATATCGGCTTGCAGGTTGACATCAGCTTGAAATCCCGTCTCCGTCACATGACGCGGATGGTGCCCGCTCTCATGTTCCTGGCCCTGGTGGGGAGCTGCGTTCTGGCGCTGACCATCCACTGCATCAATGGTGCCCCCATTTTCTGGCCAGGGATACTGCCGGGAGTCGTGGCCGGGGTGCTGGTGGGGGCCGCCTGTTTTCTCCTGGTTTCAGACACCGTCATGGCTACGACGATGGCCTTGTCGATGGGCCTGCTCTGGGGCATCACCGGTCTTGAGTACCTCGGTCTGCCCAGGACGCTTGTGGTCCAGGCCACCGGCCTTTCAGGTGCTTTGTGGCTGAGTTGCTCCACCGGCATCGTGATTGCCATCACTTCAAGTTTGGGGCGGCCTCCTCTCCCTGCTCTCTGGATCAGACTCTTTCTGGCATTGATCGGCACAGCCTTCTTTGCGCTGTTTGGCCTGGGTGTCGCCATGAATGCGGGTTTGTCCAAGGCTGTCTGCGCTCTGAGCAGCAGCATGAGCTTCCTGGTCAGCTTCATCGTGGTGCACTTCCGCCTGTTCGACTATCCGATCTACGCCTTGCAGTCATGGTCTCTCGCAAAGGCCAGCAGCCAGCCCAATGCCGATGTTAGCAGGCTCTGGAAGAAACATCCCCTCGCTTGGAATGAAGTGATCTGGCTTCCCTTGCCCGGAGTCGTCACTTTTTTGGCAAACTTGGTCAAGTCCGACCGTGACTTTGGCTACGAGATCATCTCTTTTGTTTCCGCGCACCGGCGGCATCAGGCACGTGCTGTGAGCGCAGCCTTGAGTGAGGTCATGCTGCAAGATCTGCAGGTGACGGCCTTTAACCAGTTTCCCGAAGTCCTGCGTCGCCTGGAGTGGTTGCGCACTCCACCCAAACGTCTGCCGCAGATTGCAGTCCAGCATGGTCCTGCGTTTGTCAGGATTGCCGAGCATGCCGCACATCGTCTGGCGCTGACCTCCCGTGAGCAACAGCTTCAATCTCTCGACCGCGGCGCAACGGAGATCGAGCAGTTGCAGAGAAGCACGATGGGCACTCCGGATGTGCTTGCTTCACGGCTGCTTCAATGTGCGATGGACTGGCAGAGCCTCTTTCGGGATGAACTGCGCCGAACCCGTGACAACGTGCCCGACCTCGGCCACATCCCTGATCTCTTCAAAGCTGGCAGCTATCTCAAGGAAGAAGACGCCCAGTCATTCTTTGGTCGTGAGGACGAGTGGCATCAACTGGAGAACTTCATGCTCGCTCCCGCGGCGGCCTCAGCGATTCTCCTAAGAGGGGCGCGACGCATGGGGAAGAGCAGTCTGCTTCTACAGTTGCCCAGGCTGCTCGGACCCGACTGCACAGCCTGCTATCTGGACATGCAGAATGCCGCCTGCAACGAAAACCTTCCCCGCTTCTTTACAGCTCTTTCTGAAGCTATCACCACAGCTTTGCTGCGCCGCGGGGTAACCGTGCAAGGCTTGCTGATCGCTCAACTGAGGGATGAGCCATTCGCCACCTTCAATGAGTGGTTGGACTCCACAGAGAAGGCCATGCGTCCCGGCCTTCGCATCTGCATCTGCATTGATGAATATGAACGCATGAGCCGTCTTGCCAAGCAAGACCCGGACTGGCGTTTGCTGGACTATCTCCGTCATCTCCAGCAACAGCACCGCAGCCTCGTCCTCATCTATTGCGGGATGCGGCCCTTCCATGCACTCGGACCTGAGTGGGCCAGTCGCTTCGTCGGGGCACGTACGCTTAAACTCGGTTGTCTGGATCGGCAGTCGTCCATCAGGCTGCTGACCTCTCCACAGCCGGACTTTCCTCTTCGCTATGCTCCTGGAGCTCTCAATCACCTGCTGGAAATCACCGGTTGCCAGCCCTTCCTTCTTCAAGCTGTCGCCGGAGAGTTGGTGCGGCAGTTAAACAAGGAAAAGCGGATGACCGCCACCGTGGTGGACGTGGACAACGCCGTCGCTTTGGCCTTTGAGGCCTGGAGTGACTACCGTATCGACCTCTGGAACGATGCTGGGTCCGACGGTCAGGCTCTTGTTGTGAGGCTTCTTGCCGGGCAGCCTGCGACCCCAGGGCCTGCTCTTGCCCGTTTGTGCGACTACGACCTGCTCTCCTCTGAAGGGAAATTCAAGGTGCCCATTCTGGAACACTGGCTTCGCCGGGCCCTTGAGGCAGGCGAAATATCCCTGGATCTTGAACTGCACGCTAATCCACCCTGAAGGTAGCTGGGATGGCTGGAAGGCGATGTCTACAGGCGCCCCTTCCCATCTGCGGGCTTCCAGACGCCACTTTCCTGCAAAATCTCCCCAATTCCGAGCGATTAGTCATTGCCCCCTTCACTGAACCCGCATGAATCGTCGTCGTTTTATTCTCCAATCCCTCGGTGCCACGCTCGCGTTGCCGGGGCTCACTTCGCTCAAAGCCAGTGCTGTGGGGGGCAATGCGGCCGTCCAGATGGCCAAAGGGGCGGGCATGGGAGCAAGGCGGTTCGTGGCGATTGGCAACCTGCTTGGGTTCCAGGTGAAACAGCTTTTCCCCACAACCACGGGTGCGGCGTACGAGAAGACCACCCTGCTGGAGCCCATCTGGGACAATCGCAGCCAGATGACGGTTTATCGCGGTCTTGATCACGGCGTCAAGGGCGGGCACTTCGCGGTCCACTCCTTCCTTTCCGGGGTGCTGAACTCCGAGGCCCAGAACCGTCCGGATGGGAATGTCACGATCGACCAGTACCTCGCGGATGAGGTGGGCTTCGAGACGCGGTTCCCCTCGCTGACCGTTGGCTCTGAAGGGGGGATTCACGGTGGCTGCCAGATCGCGTGGACGAAGTCGGGTGTGCGGGTGCCGCCGATCACGAACCCGGCCGAGTTGTTTGAGAAGCTCTTCATCAGCGAGTCGAAAGAGCGCCAGGAACGCCGCGTGCAGGAAAATGGGGTGCAGGCCTCGATCCTGGACTCCGTAAGGGAGGAGGCCAACCGCCTCTCCGGCCAGGTGAACAAGGAGGACAAGGACAAGCTCGACGAGTACCTGACCTCTGTGCGGGATGTGGAGAAGCGCCTGGAACTCCGGAAGCGCTGGACCCTGCAGCCCAAGCCCGCCGCTCCGTTTGACAAGCCGGCGAACCGCAATGCGGTGGAGGATCTGCCGCTGTTGTATGAACTGATCACACTCGCCCTGCAGACGGACAGCACGCGCATCGCCACGCTGGAGATCGGGGGCGATTTCATGCCGCAACACCTGGGCATCAAAAAGGATTACCACGGTCTGTCCCACCACGGCAATGACCCGGAGGCGATCGCGAACCTCATCGCCCTGGAGCGGTACCAGATTGAGCACTTTGGCAAATTCGTGAGCCGCCTGTCCAAGGTAAACGACGGGGATCGCACCCTGCTGGACTCCACCACGGTGCTCTTCGGCAGCGGCATGGGGGACGGGAACTCACACAAGAACTCGGATCTTCCCATCATCCTTGCGGGCGGCGGCTACAAGCATGGCGAGTACCGGCAGGTGCCGCGTGAGGGAATCAACAAGGTGCCACTGTGCAATCTCTTCGTGGATATCGCGCAGAAGATGGGCGTGGAGACCGACCGCTTTGGCAGCAGCACTGGCCGTTTTGCTTAATGCGCGTTTTTCATTCCCTCTGTCTCCTCGCCGGAGTGTCGGCGATGGCTTTCTGTGGTGCGGCTGCGCAAGGTGACGACAAGCCACCGGCTCCCTCACCGAACCCGCAGCCTGCGGCGAAACCGGAGCCGGCCCCCATGCCTGTACCTGCGCCTGCGCCTCAGCCCCCGGCCGCAGTGGCCCCGGCACCCGCACCCACTGCTGTCGCAGCACCCAAGCCGCAGCCTGCCCTGACCCCACCTCAACAGGTGAATCATTTCCTGGGCAAGTACTGCATCGAGTGTCATGACTCCAGCATTCAGAAAGGCGACCGGGATTTCGAGTCCTTCAGCCTGCCCTTGAAGTCCGTCGCCGACCTGATCTCGGCCAAGGAGATCATCGATCAGATCACGCTGAAGGAAATGCCGCCGAAGAAGGCGGACCAGCCATCCGACGAAGAACGTCTCGCCATGCTGCGTGCGTTGCGGGAGGGCACCGTGGCGGCGCGCAGCAAACTGGAAAGCTCCGGCTCGCGCACCGTGATGCGGCGGCTTTCCAGCCGCGAGTATGAAAACACCATCGCGACGCTCTTCGGCCGCCGCGTGGACACGCTGGGGCTGACCGCTGATTTCCCGAAGGAGAAAACGAGCCGGCACATCGATACGATCGGCCAGACGCTGGTGACGTCCGGGTTTCTGGTGGACCAGTATTTCCAGGCGGCCAACCGGCTGGTGGAGACGCGGCTGGGCAAGCCCGTGATGGAGCCGAAGGAGTGGCGCTTCAACGGCCACTTCGTCCAGTACGAGGAACTGTATGGCTCCCACAAGGATGCCTTCAATTTCGGTTTCCTGAACCTCTATGAGCAGCCGAACACGGACACCCGCCAGGGCGGCTATGGTCATATTGAAGACTTCCTGAAAGGCGTGCCCGTGTCTGGAATGTACGACATCGAAGTGGAGGCACAGGCCAGGCACCGCGACACGCACTACGATCCCGCCATCTTCGGCATCGATTTTTCTGAGCCGTTCATCCTGGGCATCGTGCCCGGGGATGTGACCAAGGGCCACATCCACTATCCCCAGGCCATCGAGCCCGTGCTGGCGACGAAGACCGTGCCAGATGACAAACCGACGCGGCTCTCTTTCCGGGTGTGGCTGGAGGCGGGGCAGACACCGCGCTTCATCTTCCCGAATGGTCCCTATGAGTCGCGCGCCTCGGTGATCACGATCAACCAGAAGTACAAAGACGAGTTCAAGGAAAAAATTCCAACCTCCCTCGTGGGCCGCGCCCACATCCTGCGGGAGGGCAAGCTGCCGCACATCCGCATCAGTGAGGTCAAGATCAAGGGCCCCGTGACGGAGAAGGGAGGCAGCGCGGAAGAAGCCGCCGTCTTCGGAAATGAAGGGTTCAAGGAAGATCGCGCCATGGATCAGCTCTTTGCCTTTGCGGAGAAGGCGTATCGCCGGCCATTGGCCGACAGCGACCGCAAGCCGCTCCGTGCGCTCTATGAAAAACGCCTGGGGGAAAAGGCCGCCCCCCGCCAGGCTGCGCTGGATGTGGTGAAGCTCATCCTGTGCTCGCCGTCTTTCCTCTACCTCAGCGAGATCACGGATGAATCCTCGAAGGCATTGAAGCCCTACGATCTCGCCTCCCGCCTTTCCTTCGCCTTGTGGGCCGGACCGCCGGACCGGGCGCTGCTCGACGCTGCCAAATCAGGGCAACTCACCCAGGATGCCGAGCTGAAAAAGCATGTGCAACGCATGCTCTCCGACGAGAGAAGCACCGCGTTTATCAATGGTTTCCTCGACAGCTGGCTGAGCCTGCGCGACCTGGGCAGCCAGCCGCCGCCGCGTGAGACGAACCGCTCCTACTACGCCGAGAATCTGCCAGATTCCATGAAGACGGAAGTGCGCCTCTTCTTCCGTGATCTGCTCAAGAACAATGGTTCTGCGGCACAGTTCATCAGCGCGGACTACACCTTCGTGGACAAGAAGCTCGCGAAACTCTACGAGTTGCCCGAGGCGAAATCGCTGCGTCTTGCCGATGGTTTCAAGAAGGTCAGCCTTCAGGGCAACCAGCATCGCGGCGGCCTCATGGGCATGGCCGGCGTGCTCACCGTGAGCGCCAACGGGGTGGAGAGCTCCCCCGTTACCCGCGGCGTCTGGGTCAGCGAGAACATCCTTGGCATTCATCCCCCTCCGCCGCCGGATGAAGTGCCCGCCATCGAGCCCGATGTCTCCGGGGCCACCACCATCCGCGAGCGCCTTGCGAAGCACAGCACCGACAAAACGTGCGCAGAGTGTCATCACAAGATCGATCCCCTCGGCTTCAGCCTGGAGGCCTTTGATCCCATTGGCCGGTGGCGTACCACCTATCCCAAGCCCAAGAAGAAAGACGCACCTGCACCTGTCATCGATACCACAGGGGAGTTCCCCTCTGGCGAGACCTACCAGGACTTTGCAGGCTTTAAAGAAATCCTGCGCAAGACCCGGGAAGATCTCTTCATCCGCCACCTCATCGGTGAGATGCTCAGCTACAGCACCGGCCGTCTCATGGAATCCACCGATGACTTCGTCATTCAGGACATTCACGACAAGGCGAAGCAACAGGGCCTCGGCCTGCGCGCGATCATCGCAGAGTGCCTGACGAGTGAGATCTTCCGTTCGAGGTAAAGCTCGCTGCGCGAGAGACACAAGACGACAAGATGCCAGACACAAGACCTGAGCTGGCGCGGGAGGACGCGCACAGCAAAAGGGAAGGACATTCTTGTCCCTGCCCTTGGTCGTTCTGACCGTATGGGACAAGGTCCACCCCAGCAGGCGTTAAGGGGGGGGCAGAGATCCTCCGATTTAACGGGATAAAGTGCAGGAACTAACTCGGGTTGAGTCAGTGCTGTCCCGTCATGGACAAAACCGCCAAACCGAGCACCTATCCAAAAGGATAATAGATTGCAAAAGCTATAATACCCATCAAAACAATGTTTTCGATTTTTGATTGCGCATTTGTTAAATACATCGTTAAAAATAACAAACTCATGCATCATAAATTCTGCATCATGCTGGCGCAAGTCAGCCGCGATCTGGTAAATGAGACAAGAAGTGGCGTCTGTTCCTCGAATTCCCGTTCTCTGGAGAAGGGCATGCCTCTGCGAACTCTTTACGGGAGCGGAAGGGGCATGTCGGTGGCATCGCTTCTGAATGGTGCGATTGCTGGCCTCACCATGCTCACGATGGGAAGCTGCTCCCCCAAGTCTGAGCGTGACACGAACGTCCTCTCCAAGGCGGAGCCGTCAAATGTCGCAGCAGCCCCTCAGCCACTGACCCAGGGATCAGGGGCCACAGCGGCCCCCGTGTTCGTGGTCCAAACCTCACCCTCGATGACGTCTCGAACCCTCGAGGCAAGATCCAGCATCATCCCGGGCCGCGAGGCTAAATCTGGTAGTAAGACCTTGAGAGCCCAGGATGTGAAAGCCGACCAGACCGTGCAAGTCTCTCCTGTGGTGCTCGACAAGCAGAATCGTGAGTTGATGGACGCACTCACTGTGAAGCCCCGCTAGTCCTGAGGCAAGCCCACCCCCAATCCCCCCGAAAATCCGTCATGAAACATCGCCTGCTATTTTTTTTCGATATCGATGTTAATAGGGTTCGCGTGCCCTTTCTCGCATGTCACGTGGGCGCAGGCTCCCAATCATGCGCCCGATGCCCTTGGGATTGTGCCTGACTACCTTGGCGTGTATTATAGTGACAGCACCAGCGACGATGTCACCAGCTTCGACGGGGTGGACGCGGACAGTTCCAAAGACGGCGAATTTGCAACTTCTTCCGCGGGGACCTATTGGTTCAAGAGACACACGCCTGATACTCCCTCTGGGGCGCTGCCTCTGGATGAAGTGGACATTTTTCTAAAGGGGAGCAATGGGAGCTGGACCTACCAGACGACCCTCCAGCCTCCTCTGGCGGCGGGCAGCACCTCGGGTTTTGGGACCAGCATCACCGCGGATGGTTCGCGGATCTACATCGGCGCGCCAGGGGCTCTCAATGCCTCGTCTGTGGCGAGTGGCGCAGTGTACATCTACGAACTCAGTGGCAGCTCGTTGTCCCTGGTGGATACCGTCGAACCGACCGGTGGCGTGGCGGGCGATCAATTCGGTTTTAGTCTGGCAGTGGATGGCACCAGGATGCTGGTGGGCTCCCCTGGGCGGGACCGGACCACGCCCTACACCATGACGGATGCCGGGGCTGTCTTCTTCTATGAATACAGCAGCTCCTCCTGGTCCGTGGTGCATACGGCGTGGAGTCTTGCCGGGCATCAGGACGGGCGTTTTGGTTTTTCTGTCGCGCTGAATGGCCGGGTGCTGGCGATTGGTGCTCCCTATGAGCAGGGTTGGATCACGGTCGGCAACACCACGTATGTGATGGGGGAGGGGGGCACCATTCACGTGGGCCAGTGGGATCGTCCCAATGACCTGCTCGGCTTTTACAATCTGTTTTCCCTGTTCTCCCCGGTGCAGGCCCAGGTCCAGGGGCTGGGGGGATCACACTTCGGCTGGTCCGTGGCGGTGGATGACAAGTTGCGGGTGGCGGTGAGCATGCCGGACTCCTCATGGGTTCCTACCGACAACATGACGGGATGGGATTCCGGCCTGGTGATGGTGATGAACTGGAATGGCTCGGTTGACAATTACTCATTCAATATCAACGGCTTCTCCCACGGGGCCATGGTGCCGGGGGACCGGTTTGGCGAGTACCTGGAGACGGCTAATGGTTCGATGGATTTCGGTGTCAGCACCTCGATCCGTGACACGGACAACCGGGCGATGCACTATTATGCGGTGGCGGCGGTCCAGTTGCAGCCGGGGGTGCCGGGCACCCCTTTCCGCGTGGGGGATGTGTTCGGCATGGATATCGATCTGGACCCGCTTACTTTTTCGATTCCGACCCTGGACAATCCCAATGGCACGCATTTCTCCCTGACGCCTGGCGGTGAGCTCCTGGCCGGAGAGAGTCTGCAATGGGTGGCGAACGGGCTGCAATCTCTGACCTTGAGCGTGGCGGACGGTGATGGGGCTCACACGGAGAGAATGTTCACCCTGGACGTGAGCGGGGCGTCTCTCGATACGGATGGGGACAGGATGCCTGACTGGTGGGAGACGGCCCACGGCCTTGCCGTAAATGATCCTGACGATGCCGGTGAAGATCCGGACGGTGATGGGTTGAGCAACCGCAGTGAATTCCAGGCAGGGAGTGATCCTGTGGATTACTACAGCCAGGGCGGGGCGCTGATCGTGCCGGTGCTGGAGATTGTTTCCGGCAACCACCAGCATGCCAATCCGCTGGACTTCACCAGCAGCCCTCTGGTGGTGAAGGTGAAAAACCTGGCCACGGGGGTGGAGTTGGTGAATGCCCCGGTGGAGTTCGCCGTCACGGAGGGGGACGGCAAGCTGGCCCCGACGAGTGCGGGAACTCCCACCCTGAGCGATGTGCTGGAGGTGCGAAGCAGCAGTGCAGGCCTGGTGGAGGCCTGGTACAAACAGCCGGAGACAACGGTGCCTGAGGCGCAGATTACTGCCAGCTCAGGCACGGGCTCTCCCGTGGAGCTGAGTGTGTACGCCACCATCATCACGGGCAGTCCGAATCCCCTGGAAGCCACCGTGACTGCCAACAGCACCAGCGGGCCCAGGACGGTGACGCTGACGAACCGCGGGACGCAACCGTTGGATTATAACATCGAACTTCTGAAGACGGAGGTGCCCGGTGGGGGTGACTACCAATACAGGGACTCTGATGCGCCGGGAGGGCCTGTCTTTGCCTGGAATGACATCCGCACCACGGGCACCCACCTGGTGGGACTCTCCAGTGAGGACGATTCCTCTGCCCCGGTGGGTCTGAGTTTCCCGTTTCCGTTCTACGGCCAAACGTTCGCAGAGCTCCATGTGGGGAGCAATGGCTATGTCACGTTTGGCAGTGGTGCCTCGACGCCTTCCAACGGGGCGCTTCCCAATGCCTCACTTCCGGTCAATCTCATCGCCGCGCTTTTTGACGACCTTCATCCGGGGAGCCATGGGGACATCTACTACCAGGACAATGGCACGGAGTTCATCATCCAGTTTGAGGAAGTGGCCTTTTACAGTGGATCGGGCAATGCCACGTTCCAGATCGTGCTGAAGCCGGATGGTGAGATCCTGCTGTACTACAAAACGCTGACCGGCGCTGTGGATGCGGCCACGGTGGGGGTGCAGAACCTGCTGGGGGATCAAGGGCTCACGGTGGTGTCAGATGCTGCGTACCTGAAGGACAGCCTGGCTGTCTCCATCAAGTCCCTGGCTCCGTGGCTGGCGGTGAGCCCTCTCTCTGGCCAGATCCCGGCGGGCCAGAGCGTGAATGTGACGGCCACTTTTACAGCACCGCCTTATGCTGCGGTGCCGCTGGAAGGCACGATCAGGGTGGCTCCTGACGCTCCGGGTGAGGATGCACTGCATCTGCCGGTGGTGCTTTCCGTTAACCCGCGTCCGGTGGTGCAAATGCTCGCGCCCCCCGTGGGCAAGATCTATCTGGAAGGCGCCAACATCCCGTTGTCTGCCTCTGCCGTGGATGAGAGCGGCGTCATCACAAAGACGGCGTTCTACTCAGGGGCGACGCTCCTGCAGGAGCTGACCTCCCCGCCGTACCAGTGGACGTGGAGCAGCGTGCCTGCGGGCACCTACAGCGTGACCGCGCGTGCTTATGATGACCTGGATGCGGAGGGCGTCTCTGCGCCGCGGACGGTGATCGTGCAGGCAGACTCGGACTCTGACGGTCTGGGGGATGACTGGGAGGTGCTCCACTTTGGGGGGCTGGGTGAAGATGAGACGGGGGACTATGACAATGACGGGGCGACGAATCTGGAGGAATTCCAGGCAGGTACGAACCCGGCCAGCGAGGACTCTGACGGGGACGGGATCTCGGATGGTGATGAGCTCGACCACGGGCTGAACCCGCTGCTGGCGGATGCCTATGATGATGAAGACGGGGACCGCTACCCCAACATCTATGAACTGCGCAACGGCAGTGATCCCAATCTGGCTTCCTCTGTGCCTGTGCCGCACTATGTGGTGGATGCGCTGGGCGGGGGCAGCCACACGACCATCCAGGAGGCGCTGGATGCGGTATCCCAGGACTTCCAGATCGTGCAGGTGGTGCCGGGGGTGTATACCGGGACGGGGAACACGTCCCTGTATCTCTACAACTACAGGACGCTGCTGATCTCAGCGGAAGGGGCCGCGGAGACTGTTGTTGACGGTGAGAACCTTTCCCCGGGGCTGACCATCGGCAGGGAGTCTGTGGTGGACGGGTTCACTTTCAAAAATGCTGCGGGCTACTCTGGGGCGGCGCTGAACATCAGCTACGCCAATGCCTGGATCACCGGATGCGTCCTGGTGAACAACCATACCAACGCCAATGGTGCGGCGGTCTATGCGAGCGGGGGGGATGTGGTGATGGTGCACTGCACGCTCACCGGGAACTCCACGGCTGCGGGCGGGGAGGCGGTGCATGTGTACGGTGGGAATCTCACGCTGGCGAACTCGATCCTCTGGAACCCCGGCAGCGGGGTGGAGCTGACCCTTGGCTATGGCAGCGCCACGGTCACGCACTCCTGCGTCCGCGGTGGTCATGCGGGCGCGGGGAACATCAGCACGGATCCGCTGCTGCGGCCGGACGGGCACCTCAGGGCGGGGGCTCCGGGGATCAATGCTGGAGAGCTGGTGAATTCTTCGAACTATGACATGGACGGAGAGCTGCGCCCGGCGGGCGCGGGGGCCGACATCGGGGCGGATGAGTGGGTGGATACGGACAACGACGGCATGGCAGACTGGTGGGAGATCAAGCACTTCACCGATCTGAGCCGGAACGGCCTGGGAGATGCTGACGGCGATGGGCTGGCGGATGCGCAGGAGTACAACTTCTCCGGCAACCCCAACGTGGCGGATACCGACGGGGACGGGGCCGGGGATGCCGCGGAATACACCGCGGGCAGTGACCCCAATCACTCTGATACCGACCGCGACGGTATGCCCGATGGCTATGAGCTCACGCACAGTCTCGATCCGCTGACGGATGACTCGTTTGCCGACAAGGACGGGGATCGCGTGCCCAACCTCTGGGAGTACAAGCGCGGCCATTCCCCGAGCAATGCTGCTGACAAGCCGGCGGCTGATGCCGTGGTGGCGGCCTCCGGGGGCACGCACACCACCATCCAGAGCGCGCTCAATAGTATGACCTCGAACTGGAGCACTCCGTACTACAGCATTGTGCGGGTGACTCCGGGCGTGTACCAGGAGCAGATCTCTGTAAACGGGGGGCAGAAGATCCTCCTGCTGGCGGATCTGCAGTCTGCTCCGGTGGAGATCCGCGCCAGTGCCACCGGTTACCAGGCGGTCTCGCTTAATGGCGAAGCCGTGGTGGATGGATTCCGCATCACCCGCACCAAGGATGTGGACGGCGATGACTTGAACGGCTACACCGGGGTGACGGTATCCCTCTCTGAGCCGGACGATCAGGCGAGGCTGGTGAACTGCTTTATCAACGGGCACGGGAGCGCAGGTGAGGCGGCAGTCCACCTTGGCCAGGGCCGTTTGGAGATCTCGCACTCCACCCTGTACAACAACAAGACGGGGGTGGATGGCTCCATCCTCTACGCGTCCTACAGTGCCTCTCTGCGGGTGGTGAACTCCATCGTGTGGAACCCCAATGCGGCGGGATATGCTGAGATCGCCAAGGACTCCACTGGGACGGTTTCTGTCATCGGCTCGGTGGTCCGGGGCGGCTCCTTCGGTGGGGCGACTGCGGATCCCCTCATCAATCCCCGGGGGTATCTGACGGGCGCGTCCCCGGCGGTGGATGCGGGCTCAACCACAGCCGGGGTGCTGCGGGACATCCAGGCTGAGACCCGGGCCTCCTCCCCGGACGCTGGTGCCGATGAATGGCGGGATGCTGACAGCGATGGCCTGCCAGACTGGCTGGAGGCGCTGGGCGTGACGGACCCCAACGGGGACAATGACGGAGACGGTCTGACCAACCTGGACGAATACTCCCTGTATGGGACGGATGCGCTGCTGGCAGACGCGGACGGGGACGGGCTGGACGACAGTGACGAGATCCTCGCGCAGACCAGCCCCTTTGACAGTGACACCGATTCCGACGGGATTCCTGACGGCTATGAGTCGGTGCATACCTTGGACCCGCTCCTAGATGACGCCCTGGCGGACAAGGACGGTGACCGGGTGCCGAACCTGTGGGAGTACAAGCGGGGCACCTCTGCCAGCAACGGCAGCCTGCGCCCGGCGGATGACTATGTGGCGGCCCAGGCGGGTGGGGGCTCTCACACGACGATCCAGGCGGCGATCAACAGCACGACGATCAGCTTCAGCAACCCGTACTACAGCATCGTCCGTGTGAAGAGCGGGGTGTACCAGGAGAGCCTCAGCATCACAAGCGGGCGCAAGGTGCTGCTGCTGGCAGACCGGGAAACGGTGCCGGTGGAGATTCGTGCGACGACGGGAGGCACCTATGCGGTGAGCCTGTACGACGAGTCGGTGGTGGACGGTTTCCGCATCACCCGGGTCAATGACGTGGACGGCGATCCCTACAACGGACTGAGCGGCGTGCTGGTCTCACTTTCCCCTGCGCAGGTCCGTGCCCGTCTGGTGAACTGCTTCATTCACAACCATGGCGCCAATCAAGGAGGCGGCGTCTATGTGAGCAACGGGAGATTGGAGGCGGAGCATGTGTCCATCTACGGCAACAAGACGTCCAGCCAGGGCCGTGGCATCTATGTGGGATATTCCTCCAGGCTCAAGCTGGCGAACTCCATCGTCTGGAATCCCGAGGGGTCTGGCACGGCGGAAGTGTACTCGTCCAATCCCGCCGCGGTGTCGGTGGTGAACTCGATCATTGCGGGTGGCGAGCATGGCGGCCTGGGGGTCAATCCTTTCCTCAATCCCAAGGGGTATCTGAAGATCGCTTCACCTGCGGTGGGTGCGGCGGCGGGCTCCTCCCTCGTGAAGGACATCCAGGGGGAATCGCGCTCGGGAGTTGCCGACATCGGCGCGGATGAGTTTGTCGATTCTGACAATGACGGTCTGCCGGACTGGCTGGAGGCGCTGGGCGTGACGACGCCTGGGGGTGACCCGGATAACGATGACCTGGACAACCTGACGGAGTACAACCTGCATGGCACGAACCCGCAGGTGGCGGATACGGACGGAGATGGCCTGGATGATGGTGACGAAGTGACGGCCGGGACTGGACTGCTCGTGACTGACACCGATCTGGACGGCATGCCGGACGGCTTTGAGGTGACCCACGGGCTGAACCCGCTGGACTATCGCGACGCCCTGGATGACAAGGATGGCGACCGTTTGCCCAACCTCTTTGAGTATGTGCGCGCGAAGGACCCGAGCAGCGCCGGCAGTGTGCAGGCGGCGGACTTTACCGTGGCCCCCACGGGCGGCTCGCACACGAGCATCAATGCGGCAATCAACACGGCGTACAACACCGGAGGCGACTGCAAGATCATCCTGGTCAAGAAGGGCACGTATGCGGAAGACGTGTATCTGAGCGGCAAGCGCATCCTGCTGCTGGGTGAGCAGGGGCACACCCCACCGGTGGTGTCATCTGATTCAGGAGACTACAGTCTGACGATCGTGGAGGACGGCTGCGTGGTGGACGGTCTGGTGCTCACCCACTCTGCCGTGGCGACCAGCAGCGGCGGGGTGAATGTGTCCGTCGGCACGCATCAGGGGCATGCCAGGCTCGTCAACACCGTCATCCGGGGGAACCGCAGCCTTTCTGGTGCGGGCATCCTGGTCTCTGAGGGGCTGGCCACGGTGGATCACTGCACCGTGGCGGGCAACACAGGGCTGCCTGCCTCCTCCGCCACCCAGGGCTGGGGCATTCACATCGGCACCGGGGCACTGCGCCTGCGCAACTCGATCGTGTGGAATCCTGCGCTCCCGGCTGCCCACCCGCAGATCTACAAGAGCGTGGGTGCATCGTGTGAGGTCTTGAACTCCATCGTGTACGGTGGTGGATGGGGCGGCCTGCCTGCTGATCCGGTGCTCACCCCCGCGGGCTTCCTGCGCCATGGCAGCCCGGCGATCAACACGGCCAGCACGCCGGTGCTGCCGGTCTCTGCCAAGGACATCCATGGTGAGGTCCGCGGTGCGAACCCCGATCTGGGCGCAGATGAGTACGTGGATTCCGACACGGACCATCTGCCTGACTTCTGGGAGATGGCTCACCTGGGCAGCCTCGCTGCCAATGGCGCCACCAACAGTGATTCCGACGGGCTGACCAATGCGCAGGAGCTCGTGTACGGCAGCCATCCCGGCCTGACGGACACGGACGGTGACGGGGTGAGCGACTCTGTGGAGTACGGGGCGGGCAGCAATCCCGCGGCATCAGACACCGATGGTGACGGCATGACGGACCTGTATGAGGTGACGCACGGACTGGATCCGCAGGATTCGCGGGACGCGCTGAAGGACAAGGACGGTGACCGGATCCCGAACATCTATGAGTTCCAGCGCGGGACGCAGGCCAGTGTGGCCGGCAGCCTGCCTGCGGCGGATATTACCGTGAACCCGGCCTTTGTGACGGAGAATGCCACCCAGAAGAAGACGATCATGGCCGCCGTCAATGCCGCCGATGCGGCGAGCGGCACGCACAAGATCATCCTGGTTAAATCTGGAACCTACGATGAGTCCGTCTACCTGGGGACCAAGGCCATCTTGATCCTGGGTGAGGCGGGGGCCACGCCGCCGACGATCGCCAACTCCAGCAGCTCTGCCAGCCTGAGCCTGCAGGTGGAGCACGCCGCCGTGGACGGTCTCGTGATCTCTCATGACCCCGGCGCGTATGAGGGGCGTGGCGTCTATGTGTACCCATCGGGGAACAGTGACCAGGTGCGGGTGGCCAACTGCGTCATCAAGCAGAACTTCTCCCCCAACGGGGCGGGCATTTACCAGGCTGCCGGGGACCTCCTGGTGCAGCACTGCACCCTCTTCAACAACGAGAACACTTATCAGTACGGGGGTACGGGCATCCATGTGGAAGGTGTGGGCAGGCTGCAGCTGCTCAACTCCATCGTCTGGAATCCTGAGTACGACCCGGAGGAAATCCAGGTTCATGCCGCCAACGATCTGGTGGAGATCGAGGTGAGGCGTAGCATCATCCTGGGGGCGGAGCACGCTGCCTCTGGTGCGGACCCCCTGCTGGACAGCGCCGGGGTCCCGGATCCCGCCAGTCCGGCCGTGGATGCGGGCGTGGTTACTGCGGCGACCAAAGTGCTGCGTGACATCACGGGCAAGCTGCGGGATGTGCCGCCAGATCTGGGTGCCTTTGAAGCCTCTGTGGACACGGACACCGACGGCCTCTCTGACGCGTGGGAGACGGCCCACTTCGGCGGGCTGAGCCAGACGGGCACCGGGAATGACGACAATGACGGACTGGACAATCTGGGCGAAGCCGCCCACGGCACGGATCCGGGGCAGGCGGACACGGATGGCGATGGCTTGAGCGATGGCAATGAGGTCATCCTGCACCACTCTGACCCGGCCCTGGCCGACACGGACGGAGACGGCATCCCGGATGGCTATGAAATCGCCCACGGCATGAACCCGCTGGTGAACGACAGTTGGATGGATGATGACTTCGACGGGCACAGCAACCTGGATGAGTACCTGGTGGGAACGGATCCCCATGACGCGGCGTCCGTCCCTGCCGCGGTCACCTACAGCCGCCCGGTGCAGGGTGAGAGCAATGTGCCTGTGGACAAGGTGCTGGTGCTCGGGCTGAGCCGTCCTCTGCCCGTGGGCGCGGTGGCGCCTGACTTCCTGCTGAAGCGCTCTTCAGACGGGCAGGTGGTGACCGGATCCTCCCAGATCCTGCATGGGCGCCAGCTCGTGGCCTTCGTGCCTGATTCCCCGCTGGATGTCAATACCATCTATGAATGGGAGGTGGCGCCTGATCCGGCGAACGACTTCCTGGTGGCGCCCTTCGGGCCGCAGATCTTCGAGACCAGCGCCAACAGCACGGCGGTGAGCAAGCCGGAGGTGCTGGAGGCCCTGCCCGGGCCGGACTACATCAATGTGTCTGCCGCAGCCGTTGTTTCCACGTACTGGAGTGAGCCTCTGGATGCGGCGACGGTGTCCAGCAGCACCTTCACGGTGTATGATGACCAGCAGAACGTGGTGCCGGCTACGGTCACCTATGATCCCTACTGGTACCGTGTGGATGTGACGCCGGTGGCGGCGATGACCCTGGGCAAGGCCTATGAAGTGGTCGTGGAGACGGGGGTGAACAACCTCAGAGGTGAGCATATGGCCGCGGAGCATCGCTGGAGCTTCAAGACGGTGGATCCGCCGCTGGTCCCGCCGCTGACGGGGCCCTATGTCACCTCCACCTACCCGGTGAACCGCTATGTCAATGTGAGCCCGCAGCTCACCGTGAAGCTGACCTGGAGTGAGGCCATGGACGCCTCGACCCTGACCAGTGCGAATGTGAAGCTGATCACGGGGTGGACGGGGCAGACAGTGCCCGCGGTTCTGAGCTACAACAGCCTGCTCAACCGGCTGGACATCATCCCGCTGGCCCCGCTGGTGGAAGACACGGCCTACATTGTGCGCGTGAGCTCAGAGGTGAAGAGCCTGGCAGGGGCGAACTTCGAGCAATCCGGGGATTGGGAGCTCCACTTCCGGACCAAGGCGGCCAGCCAGGGCACCGGTGGCTCTACTGGCGGTGGCACCGTAGGAGGAGACGGCAGTGGCGGCCAGCCTGGCAATCCGCCCGGCAGCGGCAACCCAGGACCCGGGGGACCGGGCGGTGGTGGTGGCAGTGGTGGCAGTGGTGGCAGTGGTGGAGGCGGCGGTGCTGGCGGCAATCCGAATCCCGGTGGCCAGGGGAATCCCAAGCCGAGTGATGAGTACAAGGTGAAAGTGACCTGGGGCGATGACAGCGGCAGCCAGTCCGAGTCTTACTCTGTCACGTTCAAGGGGGGCAAGACCCTGGATGGGTCTAAGCCGGGCTACCTTTCCAAGGAGACAGTGACCCTGAATCGCAAGATCTCTTATGAAATAACGCTGAACCACAAGAGCACGACTCTCAAAGAAGGGCCGGACTATGACGGGACCCTGTATGTCGATGTGTTGACCTCGGAAGGTGGCAGCACGCTGCCGAACCCCCGGGTGGTGAAGGTGGATCCAGACCGGTTGCTGACCTCGTTCTCAGACAGCGCCGACTTCAAGAACAAGAAGGCCTATCTGCTGTCCGCAGATGTGACGAAGGTGAGCTTTGGCGGGACCAATTATCACGAGCTGAAGTCTGACAATGGCACGACCACCTACAGCGCGCCTCAATGGGTGGATGGCAATGCGGACGGAGTCGCCGCTACGGGTATAAGTGCCGCCGGAGGGGACAAGAACTATCCCGTGGCGTACACCCGCAATACCAAGCCGCAGGTGGGGGCTGAGCTGCAGATCAAGGACCTGCCGTCTGGCCAAACCGTGAAGGTGAAGGCCACGTCAGCCCAGGGCCTGCAGATACCTGAAACCACCGTCACGCCCGGCAGCGGAGGCACGCTCAATCTGGCCCTTACCACGGCACAAAACAACCTGACGAACTCCATCCAATACCACAGTGCGGACGCGGGTTCCGCATTCAAGATTGACTGGGAAATCAAGGTGGGGAACGGGGACTGGAGCGCGATCGGCAGCACCAAGCACACGGTCTATATCGTGATGGCAGACCCGATCAAGACGGCGGCGGCGGAGAAGAGAGAAGGCTTCTTCAACATCAGTTGCCGCAATGCGCAAGGCAAGGGGGCGAACGCGCAAGCGGTGGTGGATGCCATCTATGCGGACTTCACGGATCGAGATGTGCAGACCGTGAAACCTGGCACGGGTGAGCTAAGCGGGACTGTCATGAAGTATTGGGGCAATCCGGCCACCGTCACGCCCAGTCCTTTTGACTTGCTAAGCACAGGTGATGGGAAGTGCGGTGCCTGGGCCACGCTCTTCATCAATCTCTTGCGAGCTCAAGGGATCGACTCGGATATCTGCACCGTCACTGCGCCCACGCCAGATTTGAACAAACTCCAGGCAGATCTTCTGGCTCATAGTGTACTCCCGAACGGAACGCCTATCAAATGGGAAGCAATCATCCTGGTCAAGGACTGGACGCTAAATGCGAACCCCTTCACTCCGACAGATGGGAACGGTGTGGCAGGGCAGGGGAATGGCAATCCTCAAGCCATTTTCGCCAATCACGATATTGTCAAATACAATGGGAAGTACTACGATCCCTCCTATGGTCCGGCAAACCCCTATCCAAGTGTGCAAGATTGGGAGGACGCTTCGTTGGATGCATTCGGTGCCTTAATCACGGTGCTGCCGAGTGGGCCAAGTTTTATCTGGGTGTGGAAAGCCGATCCAAAAAGCACAAAAGAAGTAGGGGAACCTACAGTAAGCTACTAACATGAGAACTGCCATTTTGCTCCTGCTCCTGCTGATGTCCGCGTCCAGTTATGCGAAAGATATCAAGGAATTGCCGCTGGGTAATTCTGCCAGCATGGTCCTGCAGTCGGAAGAAGCCGACCAGAAAACCACCTACAGCCTGCAGCTTCGCCGGGAGGGGCGTGCTCCTGCTGAGTTCTGGAGAAAGGAAGTGGGGACGGAGAAGGTTCCCGGGAAGCTTCAGGAATGGGTGAAGATGGTCGATGGGATCGATGCGAATGGCAGGGTGACCGTGCTGGTGCAGACCTATGTTGCGAGCTTTGTGCTGCTCCAGGGTGGAGAGAACGGCCAGGTGGAAAGTGAAGTCTCATTCCTTTCCGGTGCCCTCGAAGCTGCTGAGAATTCTGTGGCAGGCAGTATCAAGCTCAAGTCTCCCACTGAGGTGGTCATCACCTCCAGAACCTATCCGACCCCGGTGACTGCCACCATCACTCCCAAAGGAGAGCTGCTGGTGGATGGCAAACCGATGGTGCAAAGTGGCGGCACGTTGACGGTTGGCGGTGGGGAGTCGCAACCAAGCGCGGCAGCAGCTGATGGAGTTGCCACAGGTGCTGCGGTACAGGGTAAGGCTTCCTCTGCGGCTGGTCAGAAGGGGATGCAATCGCAAGCGACAGCTCCCGAGGTGAATGGCCTGTCGTACACGCGATGGGGGATCGGGGCAGTAGTCGCCTTGCTGGGCCTGGGGGTGTTGCTTTGGCTGGTGAAGAGGTAGAGTCTCTGTGATGGGGTGAGGTCTGACCAGATGAGGCTTCCGGGTGTCGCTGCGAGGAGGTGCGGACTGGTTTCGCATTAGTCTTATGTGCCTCTGACCGCGTCGGGCGGTGCCACATAGGGGCAGGCAAATCCTCCAACATACGAGTGTGACCACGCTCACCAAGGATCCTTGTTAAGATATGAAGTTTGCGATTTTTGCAGCTTTGTTCTTTGCCTGTGCTGAGTGTGTGGCCAAAGATATTGTCGAGAAGAAGCTGACTCCTGCTTCCCAACTGGTCCTGCAGTATGATGAGACGGATGCGAAAACCACCTACAGGTTGCAGCTGCGAAAATCCGGCCAACTGCCGGTAGAGTTCTACTTCAAAGAGGTCGCCAAGGAGGCGGGGAAACACTCGGAATGGCTCAGCCTTCTGGATGCGCTGGAGTCAGACGGGAAAGTCACCGCCCTCGTGGCCACGGGCATTGGGTCATTCATCCTCTTGCAGGGGGCGGAGAATGGGAGACTGGAAAGCCAGCAGTGGGTCCACTCCCAGGCACTTGCGATGACCTTGAATTCAGGTGATGGAATCGTGCGCCTCATCTCGCCTCACGAGATTGTCTTCCGCCCGCCTACGTTCACGGAGTCTGTCACGGCGATGATCATGCCAGACGGGGAATTGCATGTGGATGGCAAACTTTTTTGGCCCTCTGGCGGCCCGTTGAAGGTTGGCAGCGGGGCATCGCAATCGGGCACCGCAACACCTGACGGACCAGCCACGGGTACAGGTAAAGGTGCGCAGACGCAGACATCGGCCCCAGTCCCCGCGCCCGAGGCCCGGGCGCGCAAGGAGATCGTGCGCAGAATCAATGGCGGAATCATCAAGGAGGTCCAGACGCATAAAGACGCCGAGCACTATGTGGCCACGCTTTACTGGATGCCTGATGGGGGCGTGCCGGTGGTGATCGATCGCTCTGAACGAAGCCTCAAGTTTGATCCGCACTGGACCTTGCGAGCGGGCTACTTTGAGGGAAACCGGATCGCGCTGTGGAGAACCAAGGCCACAGGCATGACGGAGTATTGGGGGTTCACTGAGAAAGAGGGAAGGTGGCAGCTGACCGACCGTGCCTTTTTGGGCACCACTTCCGGAGAGGGTTTTGACAATGCACAATTTACCTCGGTTCGCAGGCTTGAATTTCTAAATGGCAACAAGGTATCCGTGCGGTTTGAGATTACGGAGCAACCGCGCAGTGGGGATGCCGTTTACCGCAAGGTGATTCGCAATGGGGTGGAGTGGGCAGCCCCGGGGACTTTCGTGGGTACAGAAACGGAGGAATCGCTGGCCGCTCTCGCAGCGAAGTCCAGCCCCCATGGCGAGCTGCTGCTGATTATCAAAGGGGGAATGATCGTCCAAACGCGGGAACCGAAAGGCGGTGACCGGTATGTTACCACGCTCTATTGGCAGGTCGATGGAGGGGATCGGGTCGTCGTCGATCAATCGGAGCAGAGTGCGAATGAAGAAATGCGATGGACGCTGGACGCTGGCTACTTTGACGGGGAAAACATTGCGCTCTGGAGGGGCAACGCTGGCGGCATGACGGAGTACTGGTGTTACACCAAACAAAAGGACTCGAAGTGGAAGCTGACCAAGCGGGCCCAGTTGGGCTCGTTCGCGGGAACGGGCATTGATGATGCGCGATTCAACTCCCTGAGGGCCATTGAACTCCTGAAGGGAGATGTGGTGAAGGTGAGGTTCGCGGTGACGGATACTCCGAGGGGTGGAGATCCCGTCTATCGCAAAGTGCTTCGTAACGGCGTGGAGTGGGCACCCAAAGGATCCGCGATCGGCACGGAGCTTCAGGATCTGGCTGAGGTGCAGAAGCGAAAGACAGGAATGGTGCCCTCTGATCAGCATCAACCCAATAACCGGTCACGCCTCCCTTGGGTGGCTGGGGGAGTGGTGGTGCTGCTGGGTGTGGGATGGTTGCTGTGGAAGGTCGTTAGGAGGTAAGGGGGCGGGTTCTTGGTTCTTTTGTTGCGCGTCATGTCATGAACCCGGAGGGTTCGCCATGCGTAGCCATGGGTCGGCCGAGTAGAGCGAGGACTACCCATGGCGGACAGAGTCTGCGTGGTGGGTTGGCGGGAATGGCGTCAGGGGGGTGCCATGCGATGGGCCTACCGCTTCGCGGTAGATCGGCAGGCGGGTGTGTCCAGTGGTAGCCCTCGCTATGCTCGGTCAACCACTGGCTATTCATGGTGAACCCTCCGGGTTCGGAAAATGCGGAATGCGAAATGGGGAGTGCTTGGTTTTTGATTGAGAGGTCCGCATAGCGCAGCGTACTGTTGCTGGCATCCAGTGGCTTGCGATTTTGACCGCCCTGCTCTTCGCCTGTGCTGAGTGTGTGGCCAAAGATATTGTCGAGAAAAAGCTGTCGTCTGATTCCCAACTGGTGCTGCGGTAAGATGAGACGAATGCCAAAACCTCGTACACGTTGCAGATTGTCCGGTGGTCGTGTATCCAAGAATACTGACAAGGGGGGGGCTCCCTTTTGAGCGCCGTTGTTTCAGCAGGGTGCTTGTCCGGCCGAAATCCTGGACATGACTTGCGGAGGTTGAACCTTGTCTTTCGGCTCCTGCCTGACTATGGATCACGATGGAATCGGTCCTCCCTCAAGTCATCATCCACACCGACGGCGGCTGCCTTGGCAACCCCGGCGTGGGTGGATGGGCGGCGGTTCTGGAGTCGTGCGGACGTCGCAAGGAGATCAGCGGGGGTGAGCCAGCCACGACGAACAATCGGATGGAGCTGCGCGCGGCCATCGAGGCGCTCTCCCACCTGAAAAAAACCTGCGCTGTGGAGATGCACACGGACTCCCAATACGTCCGCAACGGCATCACCAAATGGCTGGCGGGGTGGAAGAAAAACGGATGGAAAACGGCCAGCAAGCAGCGCGTGAAGAATGAAGATCTCTGGAGCACACTCGATGCCGCGGCACAACGGCACCAAGTGAGCTGGCACTGGGTCAAGGGGCATGCCGGGCATGATGACAACGAACGCTGTGACCAGCTCTGTGGGGAGGCGATGGAGGCGGTCAAGAAACAGCACACCCGCCAGCAACTTGCTGCTGCGCTGGTGGCTTTTAAAGACACCGGGAGGTGACCATGAGCACGACGAGATTCCCGATGAAGCTTCGCGACATCCGGTCCGCGGGTCGGACGTTCTGGCATCTCGGCATCCTGTTGTTGTGGGCGCTCATCATTGGCCTGGATCTGCTTCACGTCCGGTTTCCGTCGGATGAGATGAGCTCGCTGCGAGATGGCCCGGAAGCGAACAAGCTTCACAGTATCAAACAAGCGCTGGAACAGGCGGCGTCCATCTACCGCACTCGCGACATGAGTGTCCCGACAGATCGGGTGATCGGGATCTGGCCGGATTTCGACGCGACCAAGCTCGGTGGGAAGCCAATCTTTTCAGGTGCAGATCCCCAGTCGATAACGGACCCCCAAATCAGGGCTGCTTACGTGCAGGCACTGGTGGATCATGAGAAGCTCTTGAGCCGGCTGCCCATCGAGCTGCACAAGCTTCAAGAAGGGGACCATTGCGCGAGCGGGGCATTGCGGATCTTCCAAACTTCCTCGGACCCTGCGAGTTTGATGAAAGCTGTCGCGAATCAAATCGAATCCATGCCGGAGGCTACCTGGATCAAGGAGCGCTTGAGCAAGGTCATGTTTCTCGGAAGCCCCTCCAAGAAGCCATCAGCGTCTGCTTCAGACACAAAAGGGTAGAAGATGAAAACGCCGCGCACTCGAGCTTTGCTCTGGGCTGGAACAATCACCGTCGGAGGCGCGGCAGAACCGGCGGCGTGCCAGGGGTGCTCTATGATTTCAAGCAGGATCGCAAAGGGAAACCGCAGCCCTACAACGCCAACGGATACTTCCAGCTCGTGAAGGCGTTCGCGGACAAGAAGTTTGGAGCCTCGGAGATGAAAGGTTATTTCCAAGCTCCGCAGCAGATGAACTTCACCTTCCTGGCCGTGCCCTTGCTGGCGGCAGAGGAGGGGCCCAAGGCCTTCGCCGTGGAGAAGGACGTGCAGCCCCGCGGCTGGCTGGTGCACTACACCGGCATGGTGACCCCGCCGGAGAACGGGGAGTGGCGCTTCGTCGGTTACTTTGATGATCTGCTGGCCGTGTACATCAACGGTGAGCCGGGTGATGGCTTCTCGCCCTCATGGTTGACGCCGGTCAGGCCGGGCATGGAGTGCAAGCATACGGTAGTACGAAAGTAACCACGGCGGAGCCAAAGACCCCGTGACCCTCAAGGATACGTTGGCAAACCCAGGGCCCCTCGACAAACACTTGCCGCACGCAGCGCCACCAATTTTGGGGTGCTCAGGGTCTTCGGGGACGGTGCGTGATTGTGTGAAAGTTCCGCCCCTGCCTCCGCCGTAATGCAAGCCGTGGTCCTATTGCAGCAATGGCTCTTGATCGAGGGGATGAAACTGGCGCGCAGCGCCCTCTTCCTGGGGCTGTGCGTCACGGTGACAGCACGCGGGGCCGAGACAGCACGCGGGGCCTCATCTCCGGATGACAATGGGGGAATGCCGCAGCCTCTGAAACAGGAGCTCTTCGAGGGCCTTCTCGCGAATCCGCCTTTCACCCGCTCCTTGGGGTTGTCAGATACGTTGATTCTCACCGGGGTTGCCCGCTTCGACAGCGAGGTGTTTGCCACCCTCCTGGACACGAAGACCATGGAATCCCAAGTCGTCTCGCAGAAGCCCAATCGGGAAGGCTGGCAACTTATTGGCATCGGCGGCGATCCCGCCCTGATGCACACCTGGTCGGCCAAGATCCAGATCAAGGGGGGCGAGGTCGCGGTGATCCGCTATGGGAAGCCGCCACCCAAGCCCAAACGGCCTATCGGCGGTGGAGGAGGGTTTGGTGGCGGCCCGGGTGGATCCCCGGCTCCGCTGAGTCCGTCTGAGCAGGCGGAGGCCAAGCAAGCCGCCGTAAACTATCGCGAAGGTTTCTCCTCGGACGGGTATCCGCGTCAGCCACCGCCCGAGATGGTGGAGAAGCTCTCCCGCATGAGCGTGGAGCAGCGCGAGGCGATCAACCGCGAGATGATCGGCATCCGCAATCGCGGTATGAGCATGGAGGAGCGTCGTCGCATCTACGAGGACATGGTGAACCGGACGAGCCGCGGTGGACGGTGAACTGATGCAAAGGATGAAGGATTGACGCCCGTGAGACGTTCATGAGGGGCGCGCCGTTCAGGTGCGCCTGATTCCCCGGCCGCCTCTGACCACCACCCCTGCTACCCCGGGAGACTGTCGTTCGTCCCATCCTTCCGCCGGTCAACACCCCACCACCACCCACTGTTGTACCGGAAGGCTTGTGCTTATGCCTCCGTTCACATGAAAACCTCTCTACTGACTCTTTTGGCGACGGTCTGCTCCGTTGCTGCCGCCGCCCCCTCTGAAAGACCCAACGTCGTGGTCATGCTGGTCGATGACATGGGCTGGTCGGACATTGGCTGCTATGGCGGCGAGCTGAAGACACCAAACCTGGACGCTCTGGCCAAGGGAGGGGTGCGTTTCACCCAGTTCTACAATGCGGCACGCTGCTGCCCCACGCGCGCCTCCCTCCTCACCGGGCTGTATCCGCACCAGGCAGGTGTGGGCCACATGACCGATGAACGGCGCGATGAGAAGGGCAACGCTCTCCCAGGATATTCAGGCCGGCTCAATGACACCTCCGTCACCATTGCCGAGGTGTTGGGCCAGGCGGGCTACTTCACCGCCATGACGGGCAAATGGCATGTGGGCCAGAACTTGGGAGTGGTGCCAGACAAGCGCGGATTCCAGCGCACTCTGACGGCCGCCGCCGGTGGCTTCTACTTCCCCGAGGCCAAGAACGCGCGCCTTTTCTACAATGGCGAGGAGGTTGCCAAAGACAAAGAGGGCGGGCCAGTGTCCAAAGAATGGTACTCCAGCGATCTGTGGGCAGACTTTGGTCTGAAGTTCGTGGATGAGGCGCTCGCCGCGAAGAAGCCGTTTTTCCTCTACACCGCCTTCAATGCCCCGCACTTCCCGTTGCAGGCTCCGGAGGAGGACATCGCCCGCTGGCGTGGCAAGTTCAAGGCAGGCTGGGACAAGCTGCGTGAGGAGCGCTATCGTCGCCAGATCGCCGCTGGGCTCATCGATGAGAAGTGGCCGCTCTCTCCCTGCCCCGCAGAGGTGCCTGCGTGGGAAAGCCTCACGCCGGAGCAGCAGGACCGCTATGACCACCTCATGGCCATTTATGCCGCCGTCATCGAGCGCATGGACCGCGCGGTGGGGCAACTGGTGGATGGGCTGAAACAGCGCGGCCAGCTCGACAACACGCTCATCCTCTTCCTGAGCGACAACGGCGGCAATGCGGAGGCTGGTGTGCCGGGGCGCTCCAACGGAAAGAATCTGGGCAGTGCGGACTCTGACGTCTTCATCGGCCAGTGCTGGGCCACGCTCAACAACACCCCGTTTGTGCGCTACAAGCACTACACGGACGAGGGCGGCATCTCCACACCGCTGATCGCCCATTGGCCGGGTGGCATCCCTGCGGCACGCCGTGGCGTCCTGGAAAAGCAACCCGGCCACTTGATCGACATTCTCGCGACGGCGGTGGATGCCTCCGGCGCGGAGTACCCGAAGGAATTCAACGGCAAAGCCATCACCCCCAAAGCGGGCATCAGTCTGCTTCCGGCGCTGAAAGGCGAATCCCTGGCCCGCAGCCAGCCGATCTTTTGGGAGCATGAGGGTAATCGTGCGGTGCGTGACGGTGATCTCAAGCTCGTCGCTCTGGAGAATCAGCCCTGGCGTCTCTATGATCTGGCGGCAGATCGCAGTGAGCAAAACGACCTCGCGGCCGCACGGCCCGACGTGGTGAAGGCCCTTGCGGACAAGTGGCAAACCTGGGCGGCAAGCTCGAATGTGCTTCCGTTGGGAGGGTGGCGGGCTGGCCCGCGAAAGAAGGGGCCCAACCGTTTCACCCTGAAGAGCGGTGACCACCTCGATGGTGAGAAGGCCCCGGGCGTGGCGGGCAGAGGGTTCACCCTCACCGCGAAGTTTGAGGCGACAGATGGCGACAGTGAGGGCGTCCTCGTCGCTCATGGCGGCACGGCCCACGGATACTCTCTCTCCTTCCAGCAGGGCAAGTTGACGTTCGCGGTGCGCCGTGATGGCAAAATCACCCAGGTGGGCGTGCCGGAAGCCGTCAAAGGACCGCAGACCGCCGTCGCCACCTTGGGAGCGGATGGAGCGATTTCGCTCTCGGTCGGCGGGAGTGTGGCCACTGCGAAAGCAGAGGGCGTCATCGCGGCCAATCCCAAGGACGGTCTCGATGTTGGCAATGACCTCGGTGCCCCTGTGGGGCCCTATGCGAAGGCGGCTCCCTTCAAGGGCAAGATCGACTCCGTAGAGATTGTGATTTCCAGGAACTGACCGGCCACGGATTGGCGGGGGTCCGGGCAGTCTTCCCGCCGGTGCTCTGCAACGGGTGCCGGCGGTCCAGGGGCTTGGCTCCCCCGACATTTGTTGGGGGTAGAACATCTGGCGGAGGTTCGTAGGAGAAAGCGTCCCATTTTCCTGCCGTGTTTACGAAATACCTCCTGCCGTCCTCCCTGCTGATCCTGTGGTGTGCTCCCTCAATCTCCGCTGCTCCTGACAGCCCAGATCCGGTCATTGTCTCAAGCCTGGCTGAGCTCTCCCAAAAGGCGGCCGAAAGCGGCCTGGGGGTGAAGATGACACCCGGGGTGTATCGCCTGGCGGACTACCTCCCTCTGGCGACCATGCGGGAGCGGGCCCAGCGGAAGGCATGGCAGTTCATCACCTTCAGCGGGAGCAACAACACCTTCGACCTCACCGGCGTGACCATTGAGCTGGACACGTCGTTGAGGGCGGCCCTCCGTTCACCCATTCACACCGATGAGTTCCTCATCAACGGCAGCAATGTGACTCTGAAGGGGCTGACGATCACCAGCGTGGGTGATGGCAAGGCGAATGGCGGGGCAGTGCTGGGCGTGGCAGGTCAGGGCACCACCCTGCGCGATTGCACCATTCACGTGCAGGGGTCAGCGCCGTACGGCTATGGCGATCTGTTCGGCAAAGGGGGGCTCAAGCACAGCGGGGTGCATATCACCGGCAGCCAGACCACCATCATCGGCTGCAGGATCTACTCGCGCTCCTTCGGCCACGGCTTCTACCTGCAGGAGGATTGCCATGACGTCCGCTTTGAGGACTGTCATGTGGAGGGGGTGATGCGATCAACTGACGAGATGCTGAAAGAGACGGACGGCCTCGCGGTGAAGCGCAACTTTCAGACCGTGATCAAAACGCATGCTGGAAACTACCAGATCCTTCCGGGTTATATGAAAGCACTGGGGGAGGACGCCTTTCGCACCTATGGCCAGCACAGGAATCTGACGGTGAAGAACTGCACTGCAAAGAACATGCGTGGCGGGTTCGAGCTGCGCACCCAGACCGCGCCCCGGGTGGAGGGTTGCACAGCGCTGGGTTGCGAGCGTGGGTTTTGGGTGTCCACCGGAGCGACCCTCCTGCAATGCAAAGGCGATGTGCAATACGGGCCGCTGCTCTTCGTGGAAGGCGATGACGCCACAGTGGAAGTGAGCCTGGTGCCCTCGGACGACAGCAACATCAAGGTGCACCAGACGGCCGCCATCTACGGCCGCAGAAACAAGATCACGATCACCTCCCTGGGCGATCCGGCGCTCCTCCCGCCCATCCTGCTTGGCTTTGCGCCTCCCGGCATGGGCACCGGCTTGTCTCCAGTCAGTGAGCGGGATGCGCGCGAAATCGTGCTGTGCAATGAGACTGCCCTGCCGGTGGTCATCGGATCGCGGGCGGCCAAGTGCGAGGTGGCCACGCGGGGACCGGTGTTGGAGAACAAGGGCAAGGACATCAAGATCACGAGCCTGAGAGAGATCCAGGCGGCTCCGGGAGAGCGGTGAGCTTGCCGAGAAGCGGCGCAGAGGCCGGGGGCGCTGGGTGTCGGGCATTGTCACCTGATATTCGGCCAAAAAAGGAAGCGATTGAGCGCGTAGTCTCGAGTCGCCTTGTTTGTCAGGTGGTCCGGCAGTATCATCCCGGCCCTTTTCCGCTCCCCCAGCCTCATGTTCTGCTTCCGATCCGCGCTTATACTTGCTCTACTGGCTCTCTCTTCGCTCCCCACGGTGCGAGGCCAGACGTATTGGGATGCCAACGGAGACGCCGCTGGCTCAGGGAACCTCGGGGGTGTGTGGGGGACGGATGCCTTCTGGTCGAGCAACGCCAATGGCCTGACGGCGACAGGCGCGTATGTCTCTGGGAGTCAGGTGGTGTTCTCCGCAGGCACGGATGGCGTCGGCACTTACACCATCACCCTGTCCAGCAACCAGAGTGCTGCCGGGCTCAATTTTCAGGAGGGGCATGTCACCCTGGCACCGGCCACGACGGTGGACTTCGCCTCCACCCAGGTGCTGACCCTCACGGGAGCGGTGCCCGGTGTGAACGTGCAGAACATGGATTCGGTGATCTCCAGCAGGCTCACCTCGTCAGGATTGACCAAGACCGGGCTGGGCAAGCTCACGCTCAACTACGGCACCTCGGGCAGTGCCAGCTACTTTAACCTGGCGGGTGGTGCCATCACAGTGAACGCGGGTACGCTGGAGCTGGCCGGCACGGGTACCAGCGCGAACCAGCTGAATGCCGCCAATGGCATTGTAGTGAACTCCGGCGGCACGTTCCTGTGGAGCAGCGGGGTCAACAACATCAGCGATGGTGCCAAGTTCACCATCAACACCGGCGGCACGTTGATCACGAAGGTCAACGACCAGATTGGCACCTTCGAGGGGAGCGGTCTCATCTCCGTGCAAAACGGCTCCGTCAATCTCTCCATGGGGGCCAACGTGACCACCTTCTCCGGCCTCATCACCGGCAATGGCACGCTACAGGTGAACAACTCGACGGGCAGCCTGACCCTGACCAACGCCAACACCTTCTCCGGGGGAATCACCTCCCAGACCACCATCACGAACTCCGGTAGCATCCGGTTGGGGCACAATCGGGCGGCGCAGAATGCCACACTCAGGCTCAACAACTACGACACGTCGAAGATCAACATCAGCTTCGCCACCGGCATCGGCACCTTTGTGACAGGCGGTCTGGAGGGCATCAGCAAGCTGCTGCTGCAGGACACGACTGGTTCCGCCATCACCTTGCAGGTGGGAAACAACGATGTCTCCACGGTGTACCGGGGCGCTCTCAGCGGGAGTGGCGGCCTCACCAAGATCGGCAGCGGTACCCTGACCCTGACCGGGGAGTTTCTCACCGTCACCGCCACGACGGGCGGAGTCCCGACCACGTTGACCTCGCCCGGTGCGGCTTCGCACACCTACACCGGTGACACGACCATCCTCTCCGGCCCGCACACCAACGGCGGCGTCAGCTCCACCAGCGTCAGCACGTTGAAGCTGGACTTCAATGCTCTGGCAGACGTGTCCGCCGTCAGCGGAAGCACCACCTATCTGACCACCGCGACGGCAGCGACCTCGAACATCGTAAGCAGTTCCAGCCGCCTGGTGCTCGGGACCGGGAGGCTTTGGGTGGCGGGAAACAACGCCGGCGGCACGGCCAGCCAGACCTTCAACAACACCCGGCTTCTGACCGGTCGCAGCTATGTGACCGTGACCCAGGGGACGGTGGCCGGCCCCACGGTGGTGAATCTGGGCACCATCACCCGGGAGGTGGTGGGCATTCTGGAGTTCACCCTGCCCACAGGCACCCAGAGCCTGACCAACGGTATCACCACCACCACGGCCAACGGTGCCAGTGGCATCCTCGGTGGCTGGGCCATCGTTGGCAACGAGTGGGCGGTGAAGAACACCGCGGGGAGTGACATCGGAAACGTCGTTGCTGCCGGCGCAGGGGTGTACACCGCCTATGCAGGCGGCGATGTGGCGGGCACAGCCATCACCAATGTGTTGATCAATGACGCGTCCACCACCGTCTCCACCGGCACCGGCACCACGGATGTGAACACAGTCATGGTCAGAAATCTGGCCGCGGACAATAGCGTGGTGAACCGCACGATCGACATCGCGGCAGGGGAAACCCTCCGCCTGGGGGAATCTGGCAGCATCTGGAATCAGGGGGGCGGGACCCTGGCGATCGGGACTGCCGCGAATGTGGGTGTGCTCACGGCTGGCGGTGCGGATAACACGGCAGGGGAGATCATTCTGCATCAGACGGGTGCGGGCGAGGTCACCCTGCGGTCATCCATCCGGGACAACGGCACCGGTGCGGTCACGTTCATCCGCACCGGCGCGGGCGGGCAGGTGGTCATCTCCGGGGTGAACAACCACACGGGTGGCAGTGTCTTCACGCAGGGCCGCACCCGGGTGGACAATGTGGGCGGTCTGGGCTCCGGCCGGGTCACCGTCACGACTGGGGGGCAGCTCTGGATGAATGCCTCGGGCACGTACGCCCAGGCGTTTTCCCTCTCGGGTTCAGGTTATGGGGAGTCGGGCATTCCTGGTGCGCTACGCCTCGCTGGCGGGCAGGTGCTCAGCGGCATCATCACGCTCACGGGTGACACACGCATCGGGGCTGTGAATGCGAGCTCCGCCAGCACCCTGTCGGGCAAGATCACCGGGGACTATGCCCTGGATCTCTCTGGCGGCGCCAGTGGCACCAACATCATCGTGCTCAGCAACACGACGAATGATTTTACCGGGAACCTATCGCTCAACACCAATCTCAACGGCACCACCGCCTTTAACGCCGCGCTGGTGACCGTGCGGCTGGGTGCATCTGAAGTCATCCCCAACGGCTTTGGTAAAGGCAATGTAGTGCTGTCCGGTGGCTCCTCGGCGGTGACGCTGGATCTCAACGGGTTCAGTGAAACCATCAACAGCCTGATTTCCTATGGCACGCACGCCAACACCTTTGTGACCAACAACGCCACGGGCACCACCTCCACCCTCACCCTGGGGGACAACAACACAAGCACGCTGGTCGCCACGAATGCCGCCTACAGCACCTACTTCGGCGGGGCCTTGAAGGACGGTCTGGGCATTCTGGGCCTGACCAAGGTGGGAGAGGGCACACAGACCTTGAGCGGGGCCAATACCTACTCTGGCGTGACCCAGATCAACAAGGGCATCCTCCAGGCCGGGGCGGTCAACACGCTTTCCGCGAACTCCGATGTGGTGCTGATGAATGATGCCACCGTGATTCTCGCTCTAACCAACGGCATTGCGGATTTTTCGCAGGTCATCAAGTCCCTCTCAGGAGGTGGCAGGGTCAACCTGGGCACCATCGCCGCCGCCGACACGGTGGCAACGCCCGGCACGCGCCTCACCACGGGCAGTGCCGCAGACACCACGTACTCCGGCCAGATGGTCGGTGCGGGTGGTCTGGTGAAGCAGGGCGCAGGCCGCTTCACCCTCACCGGGGCGAATACGTATGTCGGCACCACCACCATCACGGCAGGGAATCTGCAGGTGGGGCTGTCAGGAGCGGGACAGACGGGCACGGGGCAGGTCACGGTGAATGCGGGGGCCACACTCTCCGGCACCGGCGTGGTGCAGGGGGCCACCACCGTTCAGGGCTTGATCAGTGCCGGGGACAATGGCGGTCAGGACCTGGGCAAGCTCACCTTCAGCAATGCGACCTCCGGCAGCCTGGTGCTGGCAGGGGGCGGCTCCGCGCTGGATCCGCGCGTGCTCTTCACCCTCGGTGGTGCCACCGGGAATGAGGCCGATCCCATGGATGGCATCCAGACCACAGGATGGCTCAATGGCGGGACCGGCAACCACGACCATGTGGAGGTGCAGGGTTCTTTGACGCTGACGAGCGGCAGTGTGATCAAGGTGGTGCTGGCCGATGCCTACACCCCCATGTGGGGAGATGTCTTCAACCTCATCGACTGGGCGACCGTGACGGGTGCGCTCAATGCCGGAACCTTCAATGTTGCCACCGACTTGAATCTCCAGGTGAGTGACACCATGACGGTCAATGGTTGGTACTGGGAAACAAACCAGTTCCTCACAGATGGCATCATTTATGTGGCTCCGGAGCCTGCGCGGGTGATGCTCATCTTGTTGGGCATGGGGTTCAGTGTGATGGGGCGTCGTCGCCGGAAAAAGGTGTCAGCCCGAACGACTCTCGAGCCTGGCATAGTAAAGGAGGCGGGGGTTCCCAGCCCCGCTCAGTCGAGCGTCTCGTGAGCGACATCGCCGGGAAACTCGGGGAGCGCAGGCGGCCCGCCTGCAGCTCACTCAGTCACCCTCACGCAGAGCGCACTCTATAGCTCCGACGCTGAGTTCCCGGCGAGCCGACTGCGCTCCCCAAGGCATTAATGCGTTGGCATCAGTCGAAGCTTGGGGGGCGCACGCACCTGCAAACTTCACACGTCAGGGTGCCGCAGAGGCAGCGGCTGATTTACCTTTATCCTTCGCGAACTGATCCGTGCCATACACCGCCATTTCGTTGAAGGACCAGAAGCAGCCTTTGTCGGAACCCGTCTGGGTGATGCGCACAAAGCGGGTGACGGTGTTGGGCGGGAATTGGACGGTGGTCATGGCCGCGCCTTTGCCGGAGACCACGGGCTCGGACCACTTTTCACCGTCGGTGCTCACCCGGACCTCATATCCACGGGGGTAGTCGTCCTTGGAGGCCAGGGAGTCGAGGGTGATCCTCGTGAGCAGATGGTCCCGCTGCATGTCGAACTGGAACCACTGGCCGGGCTGCTGCGGGGTGCCGGTGGACCAACGGGATTTGGCATCGCCGTCCCACGCGTGTTTGGTGTCCTTCTCCTTGAGGGAGGCGCTGAAGGCCCAGGCCTTCATGTTGTCGCGCGGCACGGTCAGATAGGGCCCCAGCTCAGCCAGGGTGTAGGGTTCCAGTCGGTCGGACTCGGCGCGAATGGCAGCCACCTCCGCAGGGGTGATGGTGGGCGCGTTGTTGCCGAAGTTGTTGCGGATATAGGTAAGAACCTCCGCCACCCATTGGTCATCGTTGGCCTTCATCGGCACCATGGCACCAGGGTAGGTCTTGCCATCCACTTCGCCCATGAGGCCATGCAGCAGGATGCGCACGAGGGCATCCGGACTGCCTGCCACGCGCGGTGAACCGGAGAGCGGCGGGGCGAGATGGAGACCATCGGAGGTCACCACGCCCTTGCCGTCCGGGCCATGACAGGCAAAGCAGATCTGGGCATAGTGCTCGCTGCCCTTGCGCATGAGCGCCATGCCTACCGGATCGATCTTGACGGAGATGCCGCTGGGTCTGGCCGGATCGAACTGCAGGCCCTGTCTGGCGGAGGCGGTGATGATCTCGTTCCAGGGATGCGAAGTGGCGGCCGCCTGCATCGCGGTGTGTCCGCCTTTGGCAGGAACGTAGCGCAAGGAGTTGACAGCTTGAACCACCACGTCAGGGGAGGGGTCTTTGACCATCGCCTCCACCTGGGTCAGCACTTCCTTGTCGGCCTTCTGCAGATAGCCTTCGCTGATGCGGATGGCCGTGGCGCGCACGCGTTCATCTTTGTCTTTGAAGGCGTCCATGAGAAGCTGCCGGTCCGTGGCACCCAGGCCGTCCAGCGTCCAGAGGGCGTGCATGCGGCCCAGAGGCTCCTGGCCCTTGTGGACGAGTTCGGTGAGGGCCGGGACCACGCTCCGGTCTCCTTTGAGCACCAGGAGCTTCTGCGCGGTGTCGCGCCACCAGCCGTTGGGGTGGGAGAGATGGCGGACCAGTTCAGCCGGTTTTTCCTGCAGCATGCGAGGCTGTGCGCCCGGTTGGTGGTCCTTGTGCACCAGGCGGTAGATGCGGCCATGGCCCACATACTTGTCATAGCCTTCGTTCACGATCGCGCTGTGCAGGTAGCCGCCCTGGGGCACCCAGGCGCTCTCCTGAATGACGCCGTGGTGCATGTCCACGATGTACAGGCAGCCATCGGGCCCGGTGGCGGTCCACACCGGGCGGAAGGCCAGGTCGGTGGAGGTGATGAACTCGTCGCCCGGGGTGGCATTGGTGAGCACACGCTTGCCATCCACGTTGTTCACCTTGGCCCGGCGGATGAGGCGACCCACCGGCTCCGGCAGGATGTAGTCGCCCCGCATTTCCTGCGGCAGTTGATCACCGCGAAAGATGGACTGCCCGCAGCAGGCGCTGAAGTGATTGAGCGTGCCCTTGGTGTTGTGGATGCGGTTGAGGCCGCTTTGGGTGTCCAACGTCTGCACGCCGGGGAAAGTCTCGGCAAATCCAGGCTCGGTTTCGTCTGGCAACGTCAGGCTGCCGTAGGTGGGAAACTGCTGGAAGCCAAAGGCCGGGTTCTCCCCGCCGGCAGCAGAGCAGAAGAAGCGCCCTTCATCGTCCATGGCCAGACCCCACTGGGAGGTGCGGCCGAAGATCTGCACGGGCTCCATGGCATTGCCTTCGCGGGTGAGTCGGAAGCGGCGGGAGAGATTGCCGCTGTACAGGTGATTGTCGATGCCCCACTGCAGCGCGGTGTCCTGGTGCTCCAGGTTGTTCTTGGTCGGTTCCCCGTTGTAGAACTCCTTCTTCTCATCTGCGATGCCGTCGCCGTTGGTGTCCTGATAAGTGGCGAACTTGCCGGTGTAGGTTTCGGCAATGATGACGCGCCCGTCCAGGGGTAGGACCATGCGCGGCAGCACCAGCTTGTCTGCGAAGACCGTGGATTGGTCGAGGATGCCGTCCCCGTTGGTATCCGTGAGGCGGGACACCCGCGAGACCGGTTCGTCCTGGCCGGTGGCCTTGAGATCATGCATGTAGCTGCGCATCTCCGCCACATACATGTGCCCGTCTCCATCCCAGGTGCAGAGCACGGGATGCACGATGGTGGGCTCTGCGGTGACGAGTTCAAGGCGATAACCTTCCGGCACTTTGATCCGGTCCATGGCCTGCTGGGTGGTGAGATCCATCATAGGCACCTTGGGCACGCCACCGGGGAAGTTGCGGCTGGTGCGCTCCTCCGTGGGGAAGTCCTGAGGAATGGCCGTCGGGCATTTGCCGGTCACCAGCCATTCGATGGAGCGCAGGAATGTCGTTTGAAAACCAACACAGGCCAGCGGGCCGGAGCTGTCTCCCACGTGGCCCATCACATTGGTCATGACTTTGCCCTTGCCGTAGGGCACCCACCAGAGCACGGGCTCATGCTTGCCTGTGCCACCGTACTTTGCGTCATCGAATGCGCTGAGGAGGATGTTCACGTTCTCGGCCGGTCCGCGCTGGCCGTGGTAGAGCTCGTCCTTCACATGCTTCCAAACACGGGGCATGCCTGCGGTGACGGGGTGTTGCGCATCGCGCACGGTGACCTGCCAGTCCCACTGCTTGCCGTGGCCGGAGGAGCGGCCTTTGCCCGCGGGCTCGCGCACCACAGTGCCGTCATCTTCCAGATAGAGCCCTGCACCATAGACGGTGTGACGCCAGAGGAGGCCCACCATTTTTTCGTATTCCTTCCAGCCGGTGAAGCTGTTGTTGGCGGCATGAACCAGGGCCACGGAGCCGCCTTCAGCGACATATTTCTCAAAAGCCGTCTGCACCCGCTGCGGCCACATGTCCCCGTTGTAGTCGAGCACGATGCACTGGTACTTGTGGAACTGGGGATCCCACTTGTCCCACTCCGTCGCAGGCGCGCCTTTGGCAGGCGTGTTGGATTCTCCGGCGATGAATCCTGGCAGTCCATTCAGGAGGGTCAGCAGGAATTCATTGCCGATCTTCCAGTCGTGATTGTTCTGTCCTCCAATGACGAGCACGGAGATGGCATCCTTCGATTTCGCGACGGTCGTAGCCGGAGCGGGCGCGGAAGGTTGTGCGGCAAGAGGGTGCGCGAGCGGAGTGGACGTCAGCAGCAGCACAGCCAGCCGGAGGCCTTGGGTGAATGACGGTAACTTGATCACGGAGATGAGGAGCGGTGGTTGAACTGAAGCGCGATGGTCCCGAAAAGCCGGGGGTCCTCATTCAAGTTGCACGCACTCCCTCGGCTCGTCACTTCCCGCCGTATCCCCTAAAGCGGGGAGGTCATCCCCTGCCCGCGGAGGGTCAGGATTCGCCGGAAATATGCTTCGCCACCGCTTCGGTGCGGTTCTTTACCCGCAGTTTCACGCAGATGTTTTTGACATAGGTGCGCACCGTTTCGGTGCCGATGCCCAGCTTGTCCGCGATCTCCTTGTAGATGTATCCGGAGGCCAGCAGCTCAATGACCTCCCCCTCGCGCGGCGAGAGTTTTTCGCTCTCGTCCACCGGTTTCGTGGGCCCGCGAAAGTACTGCACCACCCGGCGGGCGATGTGGGCGGAGAACTGGGCTCCACCCGAGTGGACATCACGGATGGCCTCGAACAGTTTCTCCGGGGCGCTCGATTTTACGAGGTATCCGCTCGCCCCTGCTTTGAGGGCGCGGAAGATGCGTTCGGCATCTTCATAGACGGTGAGCATGATGAACTCCATGTCCGGCAGGCGCTTCTTGAGCACCGCCACGCATTCAATGCCCGACATCCCTGGCAGTTGAATGTCCATCAAGACCACATCGGGTGGGTTGGTGGGGATCTGGCGGACGGCTTCTTCCCCAGACTTCACGGCGTAGAGGCACTCGATATCGCGGGCGCTTTTCAGCACCAGGAGGAGCTGCTCGCGCAGCCCTGGATCATCCTCCACGATCACGACCGTTTTCTTGTCTTTCATCAGCTTAGGTCGCAGGAGAAGAGGATGGTGATGACCGTCTGGAGGGCCTGGCAGGAATGGGCACTTCGAAACGGACGGTGGTGCCCTTGGCGGGCGTGCTGTGGAAGGTAACGGTGCCTCCCAGGGGATTCATGCGGCGCTCCATGTTGTTGAGACCGTGCCCTGGTGTCGTGTTTGCGGAATCGAATCCGCTCCCATTGTCGGTGATGGTGATCGTGAGGGTCGGATCGGTGAACTCCATGCGCACGGTGATCTCGGTGGCCGCAGCGTGCTTGATGGCATTGTGCAGGGCTTCCTTCACGGCCAGGGTGATGTTGTGACGCACCTCACTGGTGACGCGGCGTTGGCCCGGCACCTCGCAGGAATGAATGCGGCAGCGGATCCGTGCGGTGTCGCAGAAGTTCTGCGTGAGCTGGCAGATGTAGTTCACCAGCGCCTCCAGGTGATCGTGCTCGGGATTCACGGTCCATACGGTTTGGTAGAGTGCGCCCACCAGCTCGCGAGCCATGGCGGAGATGCGTTGGAAGCTCTCCCGCGAGGACTCGCTTTGGGGCTCGTTCTCGGCGAGCCCGCTCATGAGCGAGATGTGAGTGAGCCTCGCCCCGAGGTCGTCATGCAGATCCCGCGCAATCCGCAGGCGTTCCAGCTCGACCAACCGCTCTTGCTCGGCCCGGGCGAGGTGTTGGCGGATGCGCCGCCGGATGACGGCCCGGCATGCCCACCAGAGCACCAGCCCGCCGGTGATGGAACTGCTGATCCAAAACCAGACGCTGCGCCACAACGGTTTCAGCACCACAAACTGAAGCTGGCGGGGCCCTTGGAGGGAGTTGCCCGTGGCATCCAGTTCATCACTCCAGAAGGTATAGGTACTGGCATTCAGCCGACCGTAGTTCACATCAAAGCGGTTGCCCATGCCGATGTTGTACATCTCGGACCACTCGACGGTGAGGGTCTCGCCGGGAGTGACGCGTGGTGCCCCCGTGCGTAGAAGATTCCACTCTGCATGAGCTCCAGCATCATCATCCAGGATGCACAACGCTTCTCCCGCAGGGGTGGTCACCAGCCTGGCCATGGAAGGGCGGGTGCCGCTCCGCGTCCAGCCAGTGGCGAGGGAGTGCTGCTCATCAAGACCGGAGGCCGTTTCATAGACGAGCCTTGCTGTCGGCTTGGCCGGGCTCGAGAGCTTCAAGTCTCGAACGGCATAAAGTCCCATGGCCGTGGGAGGGCCGGACGAGGAAATAGCCACTGTCACGGTGGCGGCATCCGGTGGCACCCGTAAGGATTCCCGTCGCAAGGTGAAGGTGGAGGTCCCGGTCTCACCCCGCCATCCTGCACTGATGCCGTCCACCGGGAAGAGGCGCTGCCCCACCTGGTCTCCCGCTGCATCGGCGAACCGTACGATGAGGCACATCTCGCTCTCGATCTGACGCCAGGATTCATCCACTCCATCCAGTTTGAAGCGAATGCGGCGGCAGTTCTCTGGATCCTCCTGGGCGGATTTGCCAAGGCGGAAGCTGACCGTTTTGGCGAACGCCGGAACTCGAAAGCCAGTTGGACCCGCAGAGAACGGTTTGCCATCCACCAGCAACACCACCGGGGCGGGGTTGGGGAGGTATTCAGCATGGACTGCGGGCAGGGCCAGCGGCGAGACCAGGTAACCCCAGAGGATGGGTGCCATCCGCCACGGACCCCCACGCCGCTGGAGTGAGGCGGGTTGGGGGAGAATGGAGAGACGCGAAGGCACCACAGACGCTACTGTATCTGGAAGCAGTCTCAAATGCGAGGTTGGGTGCAGGGGGAGGACGGGGAGGTTTCGTGAGCTTGCCTCAAGTGGCAGGGGTTTTAGTGGGGTGTTGACTACGTTAGGCAAACGAACCAACCGCGCGATTGGGGGGCAAGGAACCACTTTGAGGTGCCCGCCACAGACCGAAGTTGATCCCAGTATGGGATCTGTAGCACAGCCCAAGGTTGGACGAGTCCCGCAAGGCGGGACGAGTCAACCTTGGGTAACGCCGAAGGAGATGATCAGGTGGGAAGGCCGGCAGCATTCGCTTCCTCCCAACCGCCTTCAACACCTCCACGTCAGCGCCTCAGGTTCCTTGGCTGGCGCAAATTTTCCCGTATGGCATGTCCGCCGCGCGGAATGCAGCCGCATACCCAACGGGATATCAGTGCCGCCGGGTAGTACCTTCAACCGTCTCCCGACACCCCACTCCTACGTCCCGCAAAAGGTCTGGTAATCACCAGAGGGCGAGCCTGCGAGGTACTCCTCCGGAGGCGGCTGCACGTGTTCATACGGCTGCGCCAGCACGGCCAGCAGGCGCTCCAGCACTCCCAGGTCCTCACGCTCCACGGCGGCGGTGAGGGCTTCCTCCACCTTGTGATTGCGTGGGATGGCCACCGGATTGTGACAGCGCATGATTTCCTGAACCGCTTCTGCCGTCTGCGGCTGGCGGGTCAGACGTTCCTGCCAGCGCTGGTGCCAGGCGAGGAAGTCCGGGTCGGCGGAGAGTGATGCGGAACCTGGAGACGACAGAGCCCGGAAGGTGTTCGTGAAATCGGCTTGAGTTTCCTGCATCCATTTCAGAAGGGAATCGATCAAGGACAGGTCATCCCCTTCCTCTGTGAGGAGGCCGAGCTTGCCCCGCATGCCGGTGAGCCAGTGCTGCTTGTAAATGGGCTCGAACCCGATGATGGCATCGTTGGCCAGCTCCACCGCCTTCTCTTCGACGGGATCCAACAAGGGCAGAAGAGCCTCGGCAAACCGGGCCAGATTCCACTGGGCGATGAAGGGCTGCCTGCCGTAGGCGTAGCGGCCCTGGTGATCGATGGAGCTGAACACCGTGGCGGGATCGTACGCCTCCATGAAGGCGCAGGGTCCATAGTCGATGGTCTCGCCGGAGAGGGCCATGTTGTCCGTGTTCATGACGCCGTGGATGAAGCCCACGTGCTGCCAGCGGGCGATGAGGGCGGCCTGGCGCTCGATCACGCCCTGCAACAGGGCCAGATAGGGCTGGGCGGCGTTTGCCGCGTCCGGGTAGTGCCGCTGCAGAGTATGGTCTGCGAGCGCCTGGAGCAGCGCCTGTTCGCCACGTGCGGCGGCGTACTCAAAGGTGCCGACCCGGATGTGGCTGGCCGCCACGCGGGTGAGGACGGCTCCGGGCAGCATCCCATCGCGCCGCACCAGCTCTCCGGTGGTGACCACAGCGAGGCTGCGTGTGGTGGGGATGCCCAGGGCGTGCATGGCCTCGCTGATGATGTACTCCCGCAGCATGGGGCCCAGCGTGGCCCGGCCGTCCCCGCGGCGTGAGAACGGTGTCTGGCCGGAGCCTTTGAGCTGGATGTCAAAGCGCTGCCCCTTCGGGGTGATCTGCTCGCCCAACAGGATCGCGCGGCCATCTCCCAGCATGGTGAAGTTTCCGAACTGGTGGCCTGCATAGGCCTGCGCCAGGGGCTGTGCTCCCGGTGGCAGGTCGTTTCCGGAGAACCACGATGCGTGGTCCAACTGAGCTGCATCCAGCCCCAGAGATTCGGCCAGGGCACGATTCAGGATCACCAGCTTCGGCTGCCGCACCGGCGTGGGCTGGAAGGCGACGTGAAAGGCCTCGGGAAGTTGGGCATACGAATGTTCCAGGTGCCAACCGGCGGTCAAAGAGCGGGTGGAGGAGGCGGATTCGGGGCTGGGCATTGATCGGAGGAGGGGGCAGGATTGGGCGGCGGCAAGCGTGCTGTACGCGAGAGAACTTACGCCGCCAATGGATAAGCGGGGACTGCCGATGGCGTCGGGCCGGATAGAGGCCCCTGAGATGGTCCGTTTGTAGCACGGTGCTCTTTCTGAAGCTCAAGATGACTGTTTCCGAGATTTTTCAACGTGGCATGAAGGCCAGGCTCCTGCTCAGTGTAGGCCTGGCGATGTCATGGGCTTTTCCGTGTGCCGGGCAGGAGATCGCCTCCGCGACCCCGGCAGGGGCAGGTGCGGGGGCTCCTGCTGCCAAGGCTCAAACAACTGCCCCTGCGCCAACGCCCAAGCCTGTCTCCGCGCTCGCTCCCGCTCTGTCGGCAGAGGATGCGGAACTGGTGGCGCTCCAGGCCGAGATCAAAAAGTCGTTCCGCGAGAGCGTCACGCCTTTCGTCAAAAACTACTGCCAGCAATGCCACGGGAACCGCCGTTCCAAAGGAGGCATCAATCTTGAGGTTGCCTTGAGGAATCCCGGCGGAGTGGCGTTTAGCAAGCACTGGAAGGCGGCCATCGCCACGGTGAACAGCAAGGACATGCCGCCAGATGATGAAGACGCCTTGCCGAGCGATGCCGAGCGGCAGGCCTTCGTGGACTGGATTGCCAAGCTGAAATTCCTCAGCCCCAAGGACCCCGGACCCTTTGTGATCCGCCGCCTCACGAAGGTGGAGTACGGCAACACGCTGCGGGATCTCTATGGCGTGGATCCGGCCATCGCCCATGCGCTGCCGGATGAAGTGTTCGGCGAGGGGTATATGAACACCCTCTCACCGCTCCATCTGGAGGAATACCTTGGGATCGCCAACGAGGTGCTGGACAAGGTGCTCGCGCCTCTGGACGCGCCGCCTACGGAGATGCAAAAGCGCCTCTTTGGCGATGCTCCGGCACCAGGGGCGGACCCGCGCGCCGCTGCGCGGAACGTGGCGCGCTCGCTGGCTCGCAACGCCTTCCGCCGCCCGCCCACCGAGGCAGAGCTGGACACGCTGGTGGCCGTGTTTGATCTGGCCACGCAGAACAAGCTGGCTTACCCCGCCGCGTTGCGCCTCATGTACAAGGCGGTGCTGGTGTCTCCCCAGTTCCTCTTCATCACCCCGGCGACAGAGGCCCCGGCGGGGAGCAAGATCGTGCCGCTGGATGATCACCAGCTCGCCTCCCGTCTCTCCTACTTGCTGTGGGCCACCATGCCGGATGCGGAGCTCATGGAGCTGGCAGACAGTGGTAAACTCCACGAACCCGCCGTGCTCAAGGGGCAGGTGAAGCGCCTCCTGCTGGATCGCCGGTCGCGGGCCCTGTTCGATGGATTCGGTGCCCAATGGCTGCAGCTTGGGGAGCTGGAGAGCAAAACCTTCGACACCACGAAGTTCCCGCTGATGACGGGTGAACTACGGGCCGCCATGTATGATGAGGCCCGTCTCTTCTTCGAGAGCGTGGTGCGGGAGAATCGCAGCGTGGTCAGCCTGGTGGACAGTGACTACACCTTCCTCAACGGCACTCTGGCCAAGCTGTACGGCATGGAGAAGACCGTCACCGGGCCGGAGATGCGCAAGGTGAAGCTGACGGATGCAAACCGCGGCGGCATCCTGGGCATGCCCGGCGTGCTGGCCACCACTTCATTCCCCAACCGCACCAGCCCGGTGAAGCGCGGCGTGTGGGTGCTGGAGCAGGTGCTTGGGCAGCATGTACCACCCGCTCCGCCCAATGTGCCGGCCCTGGAGAAGCAGGACCAAAAAGCGGTGGCCAACATGACGCTGCGTCAGCGCACGGAGATGCACCTGACCAACTCCGTGTGCGCGAACTGCCACAAGGTGCTGGACCCCATTGGATTCGGCCTGGAGAACTTCGACGCCATCGGCCGCTGGCGGGATCAGGATGACACGGGCGGGGCCATTGATGCCGCGGGAGAACTGCCTGGCGGCAAGCGCTTCACGACCCCCAAGGAACTGAAGGGCATCATCGCAGCCCGCACCGATGACCTCGCGCGGAATCTGACGGAGAAACTGCTGGCCTATGCGCTGTGCCGCCAGATCGAAGGCTATGATGACATCGTGGTGGACCGCCTCATGGAGACCATCGCCAAGGATGGCTACCGCATGCAGACGCTCATCACCGAGGTGGTGACGAGTTATCCTTTCCTGAACCGCCGCGTGCAAAATTGACCCCGCCCAACCCTTCCCCCACCTGCTATGAGAAACCGCTTTCTGATCGACCGTCGCACCTGCTTGAAGGGGCTGGGTGCCTCCCTCGCGCTGCCTCTCCTGGAGACAATGGGCTGGGCAGATGCCCTCAAGGGCAAGGCCGCGTACAAACCCCCGGTGCGGATCGGATTCATGTACATGCCGCATGGGGTGATCATGGATCAGTTCTGGCCCGCGAGCCCGGAGAGCTTTCTCACCGCCCCGCCTCCCGCGCTGGAGTCCCTGCGGCCAGTGCTGGACCAGTGCTTGTTGATGAAAGGGATCTCCGGCGTGCCCATCGCCCCGTTCAACGGTGCGCCTCATGCGCTGGAGCTTTCCACCTGGCTCACTGCGACCCTGCCCGATGCCAACCGCCGCAACCAGATCAACATTGCCATCTCGGCCGACCAGATTGCCGCCAACTATGTGGGCGGGCTCACGTCGCTGCCCTCCCTGGAGCTGGCCACCATGCCGCAGACGCACAAGGAGAACCAGGAAGGCCTCAATGAGGGGTACTACTCGCATTGTAGTTTCCGCTCACCCACCCAGGCTGTGCCGGCGGAGATCAACCCGCGCAATGTGCTGAACCGCCTTTTCAAGAGCAACGACTTCAGCGGTCAGGGGCGGGGCGGGCGCGGTGCCGGGCAGTCGGATGCGCTGGACCGCAGCATGCTGGATCTGGTGATCGGCGGTGCCAAAGACCTGCGCCGTACCCTGCCGCAGAACGACCAGCACAAGCTGGATGAGTACCTGGACAGCGTGCGTTCCCTGGAGCGCCGCATCGCCTCCATTGAGTTCCGTCAGAAGGAGGCCGCGCTGGAGAAGGCGGGTGTCAGCACCAGGCGGCGCAACGATGCCGACTCCCCGCCCATCGAGATCAGGATCCCGGAAGGCGACCGGCGCAGCGAGTACATGCAGGTCATGTGTGACCTGAACGTCCTGGCCTTCCAGACAGACACCACCCGGGTGAGCACCTACATCGGCTCCACCCCCAACGGCGTCTCCTACCCCGAGCTCGGGTTCAAGGACGAACACCACTCCCAGACCCATCACAACAACCAGGGCGACAAGGTGGGCAAGGTGGCCGCCATCACCGCGTTCAACATCTCCCAGTTCGCCCACATGGTGAAGAAGATGGCCAGCCTGAAGGAGGGCGACGGCACCCTGCTGGACAACTGCATCATGATGTGGGGTTCCGGCCTGGAGGATGGCAACAAACACTCCCGCGAGAACCTGCCCTTCATCATCGCCGGCAAGGGCGGTGGCTCCATCAACACGGGCCGCTTCCTGGCCGATACCAAGGGCAACCAGGGAGACCTGCTCACCACGCTGCTGGCCTGCGCGGGCGTGCCGCTGGACCGGCCCATCGGCATCGCGACCAAGCAGATCACGGAGATGATGGTGAAGGTGTAGAGAAAGGAGAGGGGAACTGGCGCGTACCTACACGCCATGAAGCGTTTCCTCCTCCTTCTCGCGGTCCTGCTGGTGCCGCTGGCGATCCGTGCCACCGCCAGCGCCGCCCCTCCGGCCAAGCTCAAGATCTACCTCCTGGCAGGCCAGTCCAATATGGAAGGGCACGCCAGGGTGGAGACCTTTGACTACATCGGGGATGACCCCGCCACCGCACCGCTGCTCCAGCAGATGCGGGGTGCAGATGGCAAGCCAACCGTCTGCGACCATGTCTGGATCTCCTATTTTACCGGCACTGGTAACTCGAATGGCGAAGGCTTGGGGAAGCTCACCGCAGGTTATGGCTCGCGACAGGACCCCGCGAAAGATGGCGGCAAAATCGGGCCTGAATTCACCTTTGGCCTGACCCTGGACAAGGCGCTTCAGGAGCCGGTCCTCATCATCAAAACGGCGTGGGGCGGCAAGTCACTGTACCACGACTTCCGCTCTCCAAGCTCCGGGGTGTACTCGCGCACGGCCAAGGACATCGAGAAAGGGCAGCATGCCGAGGCCCAGTCCGGCGAGTACTACCGCCTCATGATCGGGCACGTGAAGCACGTGCTGTCTGACCTCAAACGCGTGTGCCCGGCTTATGATGAAAAGCAGGGCTACGAGATCGCCGGGATGGTCTGGTTCCAGGGCTGGAATGACATGGTGAACCGCGAGGTGTACCCCTTGCCGAAGCCGGGCGATGCCACGCCGCGTTACGCAGAGTACAGCCGACTGATGGCCAACTTCATTCGCGATGTGCGCAAGGACATCAACGCCCCCCAGATGCCCTTTGTCATCGGGGTGATGGGCGTTGAAGGAAGCAAGCCGAACGAGCACATTGCCGCCTTCCGCGAGGCCATGGCGGCTCCAGCAGCCCTGCCAGAGTTCAAAGGGAATGTCATCGCCGTCCCAACCGCGCCATTCTGGTCGGAGGAACTGGGGGCCATTGCCAGCAAGCGTGATGAGGTGCGGCAGATGGGCTATTACCTGAAGACGAAGAGCGCCAAACACGCGAATGCGGATGGCTCCATGAGCGAACCGCAGCAGCGGGAGTACTTGAAGAAGTTCGAGGCGGATCTGATCTCGCCTGCGGAAGAGGCGCTTTGGAAGAGAGGGGCCTCCAACGGAGGGTATCACTATCTCGGCTGTGCCAAGACCTTCGCGTTGATGGGCAAGGCGTTCGCGGAGGCGTTGTTGCGGACGGGTGGCCAGCATTGAGTCAGCTGAATGTAGTCCAGAGCTTTAGCTCGGTATGGAGATACGGGAGCCGTTCGACTGACGCGCTGGAGTGCTGGACTACTTTGCCTGCGAGTCCTCTCGTTTCGTGGGTTGATGCGGGCAGAACGAAATTTTCTTCGCGGGGCGTGGGAGTTCGGGCGAGGGCCGCGGACTCCCCTACATCCAAACCCGTACTCGAACCGAACTTGTGCTCGGAGAGCCAGTATTCTTATACTCGACCTGCTGCCGCATGCCCCCTGATGCCATGAAACTCCCCCGGCCCCTGCTCAGCCACGGATTGGCGTCTGTCGGTCTGCTCGTATTTGCATTTGGCTTCCAGCTCCAGGCCGCTCCGCCTGTGGCGGTCAATGATTCGGTGGTGATGCATCACCTGCAGAAGGCGCGGATCGCAGCGCTGGCGAACGATACCGGGAACGTGAGCAGTCCCACCGTCGCCATCATGCAGGCTCCGCAGTGGGGCAGTGCCGTTGCGGACAGCAGCGGTCGCATTCTCTACACGCACCAGTCAGGCACCCCGGCCAGCGACTCATTCACCTACCGGGTGACCAGCGCTGAGGGCACGTCGAACGCGGCCACGGTGACGGTGGCCTTCTCCAACAGCCTGCGCATTTCTGGCGGCTTCAATATTCCTGCCACGCCGCCCCCGTTGGCCGTGCAGCTCACACCGGTGGTCACAGGGTTGGCCTCGCCTACGGCGATCGCCACACCACCCGGGGAGACGCGGCGGGTGTTCGTGTGTCAAAAAGGAGGGCTGTTGCGTTTGGTTCAGGACATAACGGCATCCACGCCAGCCGTGTCCACCTTTTTGAATCTTGCCAATGTGCTGACCCTGCGGGGCGAATCTCTCAGCACCACCAGCGAGCAGGGCCTCCTGGGTCTGGCCTTTCATCCCAACTACGCGACGAATCGATACTTTTACCTCTTCTATTCTGTCACCGCCGGCGGCATCACCTACGAGCGCGTCTCCCGCTTCACCACCAGTACGACAGATCCGAATCTGGCGGACGCCGGTAGCGAGGTGGTGCTCATTCAGCAGCGGGATGATGCCTCCAATCACAATGGCGGAGATCTCCACTTCGGGCCGGATGGGTATCTGTACATTTCCCTGGGGGACGAGGGCAATCAAAACGACTCGCTCAACAACAGCCAGACCATCACGAAGGATTTCTTCTCCGCCGTGGCGAGGATTGATGTGGACAAGAAACCCGGCAGCCTGCCGCCCAACGCCCATGCGGCGGTGGTCCTGACGGGAGGGGTGGCGGGCTACGCCATTCCTCCGGACAATCCCTATGTGGGGGCGACTACCTTCAATGGGGTGACCATCGCCAACACCTCAGCGATTCGCACGGAGTTCTGGGCGGTGGGCTTTCGCAACCCGTGGCGCTTCTCCATTGACTCTCTGACCGGTGAACTCTGGCTGGCGGATGTGGGGCAGGACACCTACGAGGAGATCGACATCGTGGCCAAAGGAGGCAACTACGGCTGGGCCTACCGGGAGGGGGCACACAGCGGAGCCAAGTCGGGCCAGGCCCCGGTGAATTTTGACTCCTTGTACCATACACCACCGCTCTATGAGTATGTGCACACCGGTGTGAGCGGCGGGGACGCGAACTTCAAGGGCAACTCCGTCTCGGGCGGTGTGGTGTACCGTGGTACGCGCCATTCCAACCTCATCGGCGCTTACATCTTCTCCGATCACGTGTCCGGACATATCTGGAGCCTGGTACGCAATGCAACGGGACCCCCGACCGTCACCCGCATCGCGGGCGAAGGCAATGTCGTGGCGTTTGGCAAAGATCCTTCCAACCAGGATGTGCTGCTGGTGGACCACAATGACGGCCGTCTGCTGCGCCTGACCTCCACTGCAGGCACGGGCACCTATCCAGACACGCTGAGTGCCACGGGCCTCTTTGCGGATCTGACCGATCTGTCTCCCTCACCTGGTCTGTTGCCCTATGTGCCGAATCTGGCCTTCTGGAGCGATCATGCGGTGAAGAGCCGCTGGTTCAGCATTCCCACCGCTGGGGTCGCCATGACCTGGAGCCGGGACGGGCAGTGGACCTTCCCCGACGGCCAGATCTGGGTGAAGCACTTCGATCTGCCGCTCAACCGTGATAATCCCACTACGAAGAAGCGGCTGGAAACACGGGTGCTGGTGAAGAACGCCTCAGGGGCTTACGGCGTGAGCTACCGCTGGAACGATGCTGGGACGGAGGCCACCCTGGTGCCGGATGCGGGTGTGGAGTTTGATGTCAACATCACCGTGGGAGGCAATCCGGCTGTGCAGCGGTGGCGCATTCCCAGCCGCGCCGAGTGCATGATCTGCCACACCTCCCAGGCAGGGCATGCGTTGTCCTTCAGCACCCGCCAGCTCAACCTTTCCCAGACGGTGAACGGCTTCAGCGGGAACCTGCTCACCCTGCTCAGTGGCGCAGGTTATTTCACCAATACCCCGGAAGCGCCCAATGTACTGCCCCGGCACGTGCGCCTTGATGAAGTCAGTCAGCCGGTGGAATCCCGCGTCCGCAGCTATCTGGCGGTGAACTGCGCCTACTGTCACATGGCGGGGGGCTCTGCGGCACCCGCCGCATGGGATGGCCGCATTGAACTGGCATTGGACCAGACCGGGCTCATCAACGGCACTGCTGTGAACAACGGCGGCAGCACCGCCAACAAGCTGGTCGTGCCGGGAGATACCGCTCACTCCGTGCTGCTCAATCGCGTGGCAGTGACCAATGGCTTCACCCGCATGCCCCCCATCGGCAGCAATCAACTGGACACCCAGGGGATTGACCTGCTCACCACCTGGATCAACAGCAGCCTGCCCGCCCGGCAGACCTTTGCGGACTGGCGGTTGCAGCAGTTTGGCTCATCGAACTCCACCAACGGCGACCCGCTTGCCGACCCGGACAATGACGGCGTGAACAACAAGGCCGAGTATCTGGCCTCTACCTCGCCTCTGGATGGAGCAAGCTTCTTCAAGGTGGAACCCGCCGTGACCGGCCCCGCCGGAGACACCATCACGGTCACCTTCAGCGTCCCGCCCAACCGCTCCGCTGTGGTGGAGACCTCCACGAACCTCTCCGACTGGTTCTACTGGGACGTGCCCGGCAACAGCGGCCTTCCCCAGGCGGGCGGACCAGTGACCCTCACCGGCCCCGTTGAGGGCAGTCGCCAGTTCTTCAGGGTGAGATTGAGGGAGCATTGAACGGCGGGGGATTTGCATTCGAGCCTTGGAGCAAAGGGGCGCGCTGGGCCGGTTGCAGGCTTATGCAGACTGGATGGGGCGTGGGATCCGGCGGCTGGCGAAGGGTTCGAGGCGTCACGAGGCCTGGCAAAAGCGATGTCATGTGCTGTCTGACATTCACGGCAAGATGCCGCGAACAGCACGCAAGGATGCGTGCGCTCCCCGAGCTTCCCAGGTATAGGTCGTTTTGAGAACTGTCAGACCGCCACAATTCCAACACCTGTTCCCAACGTAGACTCGCTGGAGACTCGCCAACGTTGGGCTTGTAGCCCCATCCTCTTCGAGGAAGAGCTTCGACTGAGTGTCTTAGGGGTGAGCTGCCATGTATTCCACCAGCAGATGCGGTGTGCCAAAGCAGATCGCGGCTGCATAGATCGCATCAAACCAGACAACGGACAACACGGCCCCGAGGAAGATGAGGCCACATATGGGCGTGGCGAGCAGTCGCAGAGCCCAGCCGGTGTCCGGTGCCTTGATGGATTGCCAGAGGCTGCTTGCATCGCCCGTGCTGGGGAAGGCATGCATGCCGACGGAGATGCCGAGCCAGCCGAGCAGCATTTCGATGAGGCCAGGCTCCACATTGCCAGCGGCTCCCAGACCGACGGGAAAGGCGATGGCTATCGCGAGAAGGGTATTGACCAGAAACGGGGCGACCGAAATGAAGAAGTGCTTCCACGGGCCGGAGGGGCGTGCGTGAATCACATACCCAGAGGGGTTCTCCATCTGGAAGTACTTCACATCCAGCACCGGCGTGTCCGTCAGGCGGCATGCCAGCTGGTGGGCGGCCTCATGCACGACCACACCAGGAAAAGTCAGGGCGGCGATGATCGGGGCGGGAATAAAGATCATGGGAGAGATGAGGCTGGAGGGGGTTAGTCCTGCAAGGTGCGGTTGGAGGTTGCATTCTTGGCCTCCCTTTTCAGAGCGAACTCCAGCGCATCGCCAACCTGATTGGCCTTGTCCATCTGGTGCTGGGACACTCTGCGACCTTCGAGTGTGTTCATCGTCTCAATGGCTTCGCGCAGGTGATGGCTTTTCACGCAGGCCTCCGCAAAGCGCAGCTGCATGTCCGTGTCATCGCGATGATTGATGGCGAGGGGCTTGTATGAGGCGTAGGCCGCATCCCAATCATTGCTCTGTGCGTATTGACCCGCTCCGGCGTAACTCATGGCTGCCTGCCATTTTTCCGGGATCTGCACCAAGGCGGCAGCCAGCAAGGCGACGACCAAAGCGGCGCAGACCTTCACCCATATGGGGAAGGGAAAACGGACCATCGCATGACGGCACGGCTCGCAGACGGGCAGACGCGTGCGGTCGCTCAATTGGGGGTTGCCGCAATTGGCGCAGACCGCCGGGTCGGTTTGGTCAGCAGGGGGAAGAGGGGGTGGAGCGTCCATGGATCCAGATCGTGGCCGCCATGCTGCTTCATGGCGCAACGGAGGCAAGTGGAAAAACTAGTCTGCGCGATTATGTCAGGAGCGCGTTCATGTCATGGATTATTCATGCCGAAGGCATCATAGGAGGTAGGGGTTGAGCGTAGCGATACCCCTGGAGAGCAGACCCAAACAAGGGCACCGTGAAAGGGTGGCAGCAACGTCGCTACCGTAGAGAGCCTTTCTGGCATCCCTTCAGGATGCGGGTGTATTTGTGGCTTCCCGGGGGCTGGACTCGTCGAACTCGCCCGGCCCCTGGCTACCATCTGGGAGGCCTTCGGCATGGAAACAATCTAAGAGGCGCGGAGGCTCTGAAAGGATGACTTGTTGACCTCCACCCCTGAGAGGTAAGCGTGGTATTTCCCAACGTAGACTCGCTGGAAGCTCGTCAACATTGGCTTTTCGAGGGAAGAGGAATTACTCCGAAGGAGTTTCGGCGGTCTGACTCTGACCTGCCGGATCTGGTGGCGGAGAGACGCCTGAGCAGCTGGCGGCCCACAGCGGGCCGCCAGCTCAGAAGGGCCATCACAAGAACATCCCGCCAGAGGCTTCCACGCGTTGTGCATTGACCCAGCGTCCTTCCTCAGAGCAGAGGAAGGAGATGACGCCGCCGATGTCATCGGGCACACCGACGCGGCCGAGGGCGGTCTGGGAGGCGAGGAAATCACGCAGGCCGGGATGGCTGAGGGCGTCTTTGGTGAAGTCAGTCTCGATCGCTCCGGGTGCCACAGCGTTGGCGTTGATTCGGCGCGGCCCCAGCTCCTTGGCCAGGTAGCGGGTGAAGACCTCGATCGCCCCTTTCATGGAGGCATAGGCGGCATAGCCGGGGATGGAGAAGCGGGCGAGACCCGTGGAGGTGTTGACGATGCGGCCGCCATCAGCAATGAGCGGGAGCAGTTTCTGGGTGAGGAAGAACACACCCTTGAAGTGCACATTCATGAGATCGTCAAAGTCGGTCTCCGTCGTCTCCGCGAAGGGCGAGGCGCGATCAATGCCGGCGTTGTTGATGAGGAAGTCGAAGTCCTTCCGCTGCCAGACTTCATGGAGCACTCCCTCCAGGGACTGGCTGAAGGTTTCGAAGCCCGCGGTCATTGCCACGTCGATTTGCAGGAGGGCTGCCTTCCGGCCGAGCGTCTCGATCTCAGCTTTCACGGCTTCGCCCTCCGTCTTGCCCTGGCGGTAGGTGAGGATGACGTCTGCACCGTCGGAGGCGAGCTTGAGGGCGGTGTTGCGGCCCAGGCCCCGGCTGCCGCCGGTGATGAGGGCGATCTTTTGGGTGTGTTTCATACGCCCTATCAGTGCCCCCACCCGGCGTCTCGCTCCATACCTGGAACTCCGGGAGATTTGCCTGATCCTCCAATGGGAGGGGTGGGCGGCGTATTTTGATTGGAGGCTGACCAGGCCTACTTCATCTTGTCGCCGTCGCTCTTCTGTTCCGTATGATCGATCTTTCCGTTCCGTGTTCAAACCCGCGCCTCATCGCCCTCTTGTCCGAGCTGGCAGCGGGGCAGGGGTTTAGTGATTCTCGGCTGCCGGAGGTCAGGTTCATGCGCTCCACCCAGCATGTGCCGAACAGCCCCATCGTCTATGATCCCAGCATCGTGATCATCGCCCAGGGGCGCAAGACCGGCACCTTTGACGGGCGGAAGATCATCTACGACCCCAGCCACTATCTGGTGCTGGCGGTGCCTCTGCCTTTTGAGTGTGAGACGGAAGGCAGTCTGGGCGAGCCATTGCTGGGCGTGTCTATCGCGGTGAAGCCCGCGACGGTGGCCGAGTTGCTCCTGCAAATGACCTTCATCCGGGACGAGGATGTGGCCCCCCATGCCATTGATTCCGCCGGTCTTGATGAAGCACTTAGCGAGGCCACGGTACGCCTCCTGGAGAGCTTGCGAACTGAGGAGGATGCCCGGATCCTGGGGCCGCAGCGGGTGCGGGAGGTGGTTTACCGGGTGCTGCAGGGGCCGCTGGGGCACTGTTTGCGTTTGCTCGCGGCCCCGGACAGCCACTTTGGCCAGATCAGCCGCGTGCTGAACCGCCTGCACCTTGACTACACCCAGAATCATGATGTGACGTTCCTGGCTCAGGAGGCGGGCATGAGTGTCTCCACCTTTCATGCCCACTTCAAGGCGGTGACCTCGTCCTCCCCGTTGCAGTACTTGAAGAACATCCGTCTGCACAAGGCCCGGCAGCTCATGGTGCATGAAGGGGCCAACGCAGGGGTGGCCGCCCTGCAGGTGGGCTATGAGAGTGCTTCCCAGTTCAGCCGGGAATTCAAGCGTCTGTTTGGCGAAGGCCCCGCCGCTGAAGCGGAACGGCTGAGGAAAGCCCTGGTCCGCCTGGCCTAGTGAAGGGGGCCCTCTCCCGCCAAATGCCTCCCGGCCAGGAGGTTGCACCTGGCGTTGTCAGGGATCTGCTTGTGTGCAGGCATTATTTTTGCCATATTTCCGGCTTATGTGGCAGGCGGCGCGTGGTTTCTCGCGGAGATAATCTTTGGGTACCAGGTCTGCTGGCTGGGGCGATGGCCCGGTCCGGTCCGCATCGTGTGGTGCTGCCCCAGTGTTTTTCGTTCTCTTATCGTCCTGTTTCCTTCATCTATGAACTGGTTCACCAATCTCAAGACGCGTGCCAAACTCCTGCTCGCCTTTGGTTTCATCTTGTTGCTGCTGGTGCTGGTGGTGGGGGTGGCCTTTCAGGCGCTGAAGGCCGTGCGGCTCGACTACAATGTGGCGGCGGATGTGGCGCGGCTGGAAAGCAACATCAACGCCCAGCGGGGTGCCCTGTTGTCGATGATGCACGAGACGGACCGTGCGGTTCTGGACGCTGAGCTTGCCACGCTGAAGACCCGGAAGGAGCTGAACTCCCAGATCATCACCGCACTGAAGGAGGTGGCCCGTGACAACCCCGGGCTTCTTTCGCGGATCAATGAATGGGTGACGCAACGCGATGACTACAACAAGCTCCGGGACGAGCAGATCATTCCCGCTCTCCTCTCCGGGAAGGTGGAGGAGGCGCGTGGGCTGGTGATGGGCACCCAGTCAGACCGCTATGAACGCATGCGTACCCTGGGGGAGGAGGTCTCCAACCTGGCGCGTGCCGATGCCGACTCCCGGGTGCATGACGCCATGCTGACGGTGATCACGCTGGGCATTGTCGCCCTGCTGGTGGGACTGGTGCTGGTGGGGGTGTTGAACCGTCTCATCGCCATTCCGCTGGGCAACATCTCCCGGGCGGCGGAGCAGATCGCCCTGGGGGATTTGGACGTGGTCACGGCCATGCCGGGACGCACCGATGAGGTGGGCCTGCTGGGGGCCTCCTTTGACCGTATGACGACATCCCTTCAGGTGATGGCGCGCGGGGCAGAGCAGGTGGCATCAGGTGACCTCACGGTGGCCATCCAGCCGCAGTCTGCGAAGGATGTGGTGGGCAATGCCCTCGCCACCATGGTGCAACAGCTCTCCGCGCTCATCAGCCAGGTTCAGAAGTCTGGCATCCAGGTCACCACCTCTGGCACCGAGATCGCCGCCACCGCCCGCCAGCAGCAGGCCACGGCCAGTGAGATCTCCTCCACCACCACAGAGATCGGTGCCACCGCAAAGGAGATCTCCGCCACGGCCAAGGAACTGGTGAAGGCCATGAAGTCCGTCACGGAGACGGCCGAGGAAACAGCCACCCTGGCCACCAGTGGCCAGACCGGGCTCACTCGCATGGAGGCCACCATGATGCAGATCATGGAGGCCTCCGGCTCCATCAACGCCCGGCTCGCTGTGCTCAGTGAGAAGGCGGGGAACATCAACAAGGTGGTCACCACCATCACGAAGGTGGCGGACCAGACCAACCTCCTCTCCCTGAACGCTGCCATCGAGGCGGAGAAGGCGGGCGAGTATGGTCGCGGCTTCGCCGTGGTGGCCACAGAGATCCGTCGTCTGGCAGACCAGACCGCAGTGGCCACCTCTGACATCGAGCAGATGGTCAAGGAGATGCAGTCCGCTGTATCTGCTGGCGTCATGGGCATGGACCGCTTTTCTGAGGAAGTGCGCCGCGGCGCGGAAGTGGTGGATCAGGTGGGCACCCAGCTCACGGAGATCATCGAGAAGGTGCAGACGCTCACGCCCAGCTTCGAGACCGTGAATGAGGGCATGCAGTCCCAGTCCCTGGGCGCGCAGCAGATCAGCGAGGCGCTGGTGCAACTGGGTGAGGCGGCGCAGCAGACTGTGGAGTCCCTGACGCAGTCGAACCTGGCCATCCAGCAGCTTACGGATGTCACGGCTGCCCTCCAGAGCGGGGTGTCACGGTTCAAGGTGACAAGCTAGGCAATCGTGGGAGGTGTGGTCATGTTGCTTCTCGTCTTCCAACTGGGTCAGCACCGCTTTGCGCTGGATACGCGCCAGGTGGCGGAGGTGCTGCCCCTGGTGCAGCACCGGCCCCTGCCGCAGGCTCCGGCCGGAGTGGCGGGTGTCTTTGCCTACCATGGCCGTCCTGTGCCGCTTATTGATCTGGCAGCCATCGCCCTGGGGGAACCCTCCCAGCAGCGCATGAGCACCCGCATCATCCTGGTGAATTATGAGGATCGAGGGGAGAGCCACCTGCTCGGCCTGCTGGCAGAGAAGACCACCGAGACCCTCCGTCGCACTGAGGCCGACTTTGCCACGACGGGCGTGACGCTCGACTCCGCCCCCTACCTCGGGCCCGTGACGCATGACGCCCGCGGCATGATCCAGCGGGTGGAGGTGTCCGCCCTGCTCTCTGAGGAGGTCCGTACCGTGCTGTTCCGGCAACCGCTTGAAATCCCCTGATGCCCCACAGCCACAATCATATCACGAATCTCCTGAAGGAATCGATCGGCGTGGATGCCGCCACGATGGGGAAGTCTGTCGTGACGAATGCCGTGCGCCAGCGCATGGCCGCCTGTGGGTTGCAGGAAACAGGGGCCTACTGGAACTTGCTGCGCCGTTCGGATGAGGAGCTGGCCCAGCTGGTGGAGCTGGTGGTGGTGCCGGAGACCTGGTTCTTCCGTGATCCGGCGGCCTATGCCGCGCTTGTGCATCATGTACGGCAGGAGTGGGGGCCCGCCCATCCCACCGGGCGGCTGCGTGTGCTCAGTGCCCCATGCTCCACCGGAGAGGAGCCCTACACCATCGCCATGGCACTGCTGGATGCAGGCCTGCCAGCGATGCGGTTTCAGATCGATGCCATCGACATCAGTGAGCGTGCCCTCGCCCGGGCGCGCCGGGCTGTCTATGGCCGCAACGCCTTCCGCGGCAGTGACGTCGGTTTCCGCGAACGGTACTTTCGGGAGGAGCAGGGGCTGCACCGTCTCACGCCGCTGGTGCGGGAATGTGTGGATTTTCGTCAGGCCAACCTGGTGTCCGATGACCCGCTGCCGGGGGCCGGCAGCTATGATGCCATCTTCTGCCGGAACGTGCTCATCTACTTCGATGCGCCGACCCAGGAGCGCGTGATCCGGGCGCTTGACCGGCTGCTCGCACCCGAGGGCCTTCTCTTTGTGGGTCCTGCGGAGACCTTTCTCACCCGCAGTGCCGGTTTCACCTCGGTGGATTTTCCCTCCGCGTTCGCCTGCCGCCGTGCGGCCAGGAAGAGCGGGGTCCAGCTTTCCGGGGCTGCTGCCAGCGTGTCGCCCGCCTTCCGTCCGTTCACGATGCCTCCCCCAGGCCGGGGTGAGCCCCGGAATCCCGTGCCTGCCAGGGCGGCAAAGCCTGCCGCCAGGAAGTTGGCTCCTGCACCCGCTCCCGTCCCGGCTGCCCCTGCGCCGTCAGGGCCGGCCACCGCTCTCGCGGCCATCACCCGGCTGGCGGATGGCGGCCATCTGGCGGAGGCCCTCACCGCATGTGAGGGGCATCTGCGTGATCACGGCCCCTCAGTGGAGGCGTACTACCTGCTGGCGCTCATCCGCGACATGCTAGGCAGCCATGCCGAGGCCGCCAAATGCTACCGCAAAGTGTTGTACCTGGATCCCAACCATTCCGAAGCCCTGCTGCACCTCGCGCTGCTGGCAGAGAACCAGGGCGATCTGGCAGAGGCCCGCCGCCTGCAGCAACGCGCCCGCCGCAGTGAGGAGGTGGCCCGATGACCCGGCCGCCCGCAGATGCGCCCGCACCGCCCCCGGCTGGCGGCGGCACCTCAGGTGCCCAGTTCCTGCTGGATCGTGCCCCGCCGGAGGACTACCTGCGCGAGTGGACGGAGCGGATCGCCAGTGAAAAACGGGCGGCCGATACCGGCACCACCTCCGCATTGATCTTCCGCATCGGCGTGGAGTGGCTGGCCCTGCCCACGCAGATCTTCCAGCAGGTGGCAGACCAGTGCCCGGTGCACAGCCTGCCGCACCGGATGGACGGCATCGTCCGCGGGGTGGTGAACATCCGCGGGGAGCTCCTGGTGTGTGTGTCCCTGGGCTCGGTACTAGGTATTGACAAAGAGCCTGCCACCGTGAGTGAGGGGGGGCGCCGGGTCTATCCCCGGCTCCTGGTGGCCAACCGCGGCGGCAACCGCCTGGCGTTTCCCGTGGATGAGGTGCTGGGGGTGCACCGCTACCATCCCGGCGTCCTGCGCCCCGTGCCGACGACCCTGGCGGAGAGCCGTGTTTCCTATACCCAGGGACTGCTCCCCTGGCGGGACCGCACCGTGGGCTGCCTGGATGACGAGCTGCTCTTCTACACCCTCAACCGGAGCCTTTCATGAGCGCAACAGATGGCGGTGACCTGGGCGACTTCTCCCTGGCGGATCTCTTCCGCATGGAGGTGGAGACGCAGACGGCCGTGATGACGGAGCACCTCCTGGCGCTTGAGCGCGAGCCGGAGGTTGCCCGCCACTATGAGGAGCTCATGCGCAGCGCGCACTCTCTGAAGGGCGCAGCTGGCATTGTGGACAACAAGGCTGCGGCACGCATTGCCCACAGCATGGAGGACTGCTTCGTCGCGGCGCAGCACGGCCACATCACCCTGCCGCAGGAGCGCATTGATCTGCTCCTGGACGGCGTGGACCTGCTCTCCCGCCTGTCAAAGGTGGCGGAGGACGATCTGGAGCGGTGGCTGGTCACCCATCATCGGGAGATTGCGACCTTCTTGGACTCCCTCGCCTCCTCCCTCAAGGTGCCGCCGGGCTCTGCGGACCCTGCGCCGCAAGCCCCGGCAGCCGGTGAAGTTGTTTCATCGCCTCCCGCTGAGCCGGTCGAAATTGCGGACGACCGGAGTGCAGTTCAAGGAAACACCGCCACCGGCGCCGGGCGCGGGGCGGATGCCGCCGTGCGGTCCCTGCGGGTGACGGCGGAGAACCTCAACCGCCTGCTTGCATTCGCCGGGGAATCGGTGGTGGCCTCCCGCTGGGTGAACACGTTCGCGAGCGACCTGCTGCGGATGAAACAGCTGCAGAACACGATCAGCCAGACCGTCGCCAACCTGCGTCAGGCGCTGGCCGGTGCCGGCTTGGATGAGCGCGTGCAGGCCCAGTGCATGGAGCTGCAGCGCCGCACCGGGGACTGCCTGGATCTGCTGACCGGGCAGCTCACGGACCTGGACCTGTTTGACCGCCGCTTCTACAACCTCTCCAAGCGCCTCTACCAGGAGGTGCTGGACTGCCGCATGCGCCCTTTCTCAGATGGTTTGCAGGGTTTCCCCCGGCTGGTGCGGGATGCCGCCCGCTCGCTGGGCAAGGAGGTGCGGCTGGACATCGTGGGCGGCTCCACCCCGGTGGACCGTGAGGTGCTGGAGCGCGTGGAGGCCCCGTTGGGCCATCTGCTGCGCAATGCGGTGGATCACGCCATTGAGTTGCCGGCGGACCGGTTGCAGGCCGGGAAACCCGCCTTGGGTACCATCCGTCTGGAGGCGCGCCACAGCGCCGGCATGCTCATGATTGAGGTCACGGATGACGGTCGCGGCATTGATCTGGAGATGATCCGCTCCGCCGTGGTGCGGAAGAATCTCACCACCGCCGCACTCGCCGCTGAGCTGTCTGCCGCGGAGCTGCTGGAGTTTCTCTTCCTGCCCGGCTTCAGCATGAAGGACACCGTCACCCATCTCTCCGGCCGCGGGGTCGGGCTGGATGTGGTGCAGGCCATGGCCAAGGAGGTGGGCGGGGGAGCCCGGATTTCATCGAACCTCGGCAGCGGCACGCAGTTCCAGCTCCAGCTGCCGCTCACGCTTTCCGTGCTGCGCACGCTGATCGTGGAGGTGGGCGGGGAGACGTATGCCTTCCCGCTGGCCCGCATCGCCGGGGCCTTGAAGGTGCCGCGGGATCAGATCGAGTCGGTGGAGGGGCGGGAGCACTTCCGCTTTGGCGATCAGCAGGTAGGGCTGGTCACAGCGCACCAGGTGCTGGGCGTGCCGGACGCGCCTGCCGCCGAAGCAGAGGTGCCTGTGCTGGTGCTGGGGGACAAGAACAGCCGCTACGGCGTGGTCATTGATCGCTTTCTGAACGAGCGGGAACTCGTGGTGCTGCCGCTGGACCCGCGTCTGGGCAAGATCAAGGACATCAGCGCCGCCGCCCTCATGCCGGACCAGTCGCCCGTGCTCATTGTGGATGTGGATGACATGGTCCGTTCCATAGAGCTTCTCGTCTCCGGCGGGCGGCTCGCTCATGTGTCCCGTGGCGATGCCACGCAGGGCCGGAAGTCCCGCAAGCGGGTGCTCGTGGTGGATGACTCCCTCACCGTGCGGGAGCTGGTGCGCAAGCTCATCAGCAGCAAGGGGTATGTCGTGGAAGTTGCCGTGGACGGCATGGACGGCTGGAACGCTGTACGCACGGGGAACTACGATCTGGTGGTAACAGATGTGGACATGCCCCGCATGGATGGCATTGAACTGGTGAACCTCATCAAGAAAGACACCCGCCTGCACTCCCTGCCTGTCATGATTGTTTCCTATAAAGATCGAGAGGAGGACCGACAGCGCGGCCTGGAGGCCGGGGCGGACTACTACCTCACGAAGGGCAGCTTCCACGATGAGACGCTGCTCCGCGCCCTGCAAGACTTGATCGGGGAGGCCGGCGCGTGAGGATTGCCATCGTCAACGACATGGCCATGGCGGTGGAGGCCGTCTCCCGCGTGCTCACCAAGTCTGGGGAGCACCAGGTGGCATGGATTGCCCGGGATGGAGCGGAGGGCGTGCGCCGCTGTGGGGAGGACCGTCCCGACCTCATCCTCATGGATATCTTCATGCCTGTGATGGATGGCGTGGAAGCCACCCGGCAGATTATGGTGCAGTCGCCATGTCCCATCCTCATCGTCACCGCCAGTGTAGAGAGCCACACGTCCAAGGTGTTCGAGGCGCTCGGGGCCGGGGCCCTGGATGTGGTGACCACCCCGGTGCTCGGGCCGGATGGCCGGGGGGACGGTGGACCTGCCCTGCTGGCGAAGATCGGCGTGCTTAGTCGTCTCATTACCGGTCGTGCTCCCAAGGCCCATGCCGCCCCGCCCCCAGAGACGCCAGCGCTGGCTCTGGCGCAGAACCGGCTGGTGGTCATTGGAGCCTCTGCGGGTGGTCCCGCCGCCCTGGCGGAAGTGCTGGGAAACCTCCCCCAGGACTTTGCCGCCTCCCTCATCATTGTGCAGCATGTGGATGCCCAGTTCTCCGGCCTCATGGCCAAGTGGCTGCATGGGCAGGCCCGCATCCCTGTGCGTCTGGCGGAGGATGGCGACCGCCCGGAGCCCGGCGTGGCCCTCCTGGCAGGCACGAACGATCACCTGGTCTTCGACGGGCCCCGTCTGCTCTGCTACCATTCTGAGCCGCGCAACTGCTCCTACCGCCCCTCCGTGGACGTGTTCTTCGAAAGCGTGGTCCGCCACTGGAAAGGCGAGATCGCGGCCGTCCTGCTCACCGGCATGGGCCGGGACGGGGCCAAGGGGCTGAAAGCCCTGCGGGACCGCGGAGCATTCACCATTGCGCAGGATCAGGCCAGCTGCATTGTCTATGGCATGCCCAAGGCGGCAGTGGCGCTGAATGCCGCGGTGGAGGTTCTCCCTCTGAGCCAGATCGGCCCCCGCCTGACCCGCCATTTCCCGCACGTCAAAACTCCCTCCCCCGCCTGATGAGTACTGAAGCTTCCCCACCAGAGAACTCTGATACGCCCCCCCCCACCGGCACCATCACCGTGCTGTTGGTGGACGACCAGCGCATCATCGGGGAGGTGGTGCGTCGCATGTTTCTGGACCAGCCGGACATTCGCTTCCACTACTGCGCAGATGGCACCCAGGCCGTGGCCCGGGTTCAGGACATTAATCCTGATGTCATTCTCCAGGACCTCGTCCTGCCGGAGATCGATGGCGTCGAACTCGTCCGTCAGTACCGCGCCCAGGAGTGCTCCCGCACCACCCCGGTGATCGTCCTCTCCGCCGCCGAAGACGCAGCCACCCGCACCCGGGCCACCGAAGCCGGGGCCAACGAATTCATGGTCAAGCCTCCGCCCAAGGCCGCTCTCATCGAGCGCATCCGTGCCCTGCTGGGGTCCGCGTGAGGGAGGAAGGTGGTAGTTTCGGGCAGCCGGAATTTATCTGACGAGAAGCCGCGTCTCTTCAGGCGTCATCCGGCCCGTTCGTTGCGGCGAGCTGAAACCATTTCCCTTTGACAAAACAGACAGGTCTGTCTATGATTTTGGCATGTCAGATGCCCGCAACCAGATCCTCAGCACCGCCGCCATGCTGTTTGCGGGTCGCGGGTATGAGCTGGTGGGCATCAATGAGATCATTGAGAAGTCCGGCGTGGCCAAGGCGACGTTCTATGCACACTTCAAGAGCAAGGAGAAGCTGTGTCTGGAGTGGCTGAAGGCTGATGCCGCAGAAACAGCGGCAGCGCACGAGAAGCTCCTGGCGGATCCCCGGCCCCCCGTGGAGAAGGTGGTGAAGAAGTTCGATGGACTGCGCCGGTATGTAAAGAGCTCCGACTTCCGAGGCTGTCCGTTCTCGATCACGGCATCGATGCTGGAAACATCCAGCGAGGTCCGGGAAACCATCCGTCTGCACAAGGCAGGCAACCGGGAGTTCTGGCAGCGCCTGGCGGCGCAGGTCAGAGGCGGCGCTTCGGCAGAATCGCGTCTGCTCGGTGACACGTTGTTTCTGCTCTACAGCGGGGCGGTGATGGAGTCCCAGAATGCCCGCAGCACCTGGCCGGCGGAATCTGCCAGGACGGCTGCGCTGGCCTTGTGCGAAGGGCTTCCGGCATGAGCAAAAAGAGTTTTTTCATTGAACATAAAACAGACAGACCTGTCTGTACGTATTAAGCCCTCAAGATCAATCTCAACTGCGAAAGCACCAAAAGCATGAAAGCCATTGAACTCAGTTCCCAATCCTTTGACCGCACGCTTGCCTCCACCTCCCAGCCGGTGCTGGTGGACTTCCACGCTGAGTGGTGTGGACCTTGCCGCATGATGAGCCCGGTCATCGAGCAGGTGGCGGGTGAACAACAGGGCAGAGCGGTGGTGGCCAAGGTGAATGTGGATGACGCTCCTGACCTGGCACAACGCTACGGCATCAGCAGCATCCCTACGCTGATCGTCTTCAAGGACGCGCAGCCCGTGGCCACGGTCCGCGGCGCGCAGTCCAAGTCGGCGATCGAATCCCTGATCGCCCGCGGTGCCTAAACTACCCATCCCACCGTATCAGTCCCCATGAAAGCACCTGATCTCACGCAAGCCCCGCCGCGCAGCCCGCGAGTTCGCCTGGGTGGATACACCATCCTCCCGCGCATCCTCGACAAAGCCCGTGCGGCGATTGCGGGCACTCTTGGGGAGTACCGCTACGGCAACCCCACGGACTGGCACTTCTACCGCTTCACGGGCATCGATCCCGATGCCCTGCTCGAGAGGGTGAAGGCTGGCGGCGGGGACTGGGCGATCCTCCAATGGGTGCAGGAAACGGCACCCATCAAACGGAGCCCGTTCGAAATCGCCCAGTGGGCGGCCTGGACGGAAACCTTTGCCTACCATGGCGCAGAACGCCGTGACTGGTTCACTGCCGAGATCCGGCGGCTGAATCCGGAGCGGGATGACATTGCCACCGTGTTCGACCGCCTCGATCTAGACGACTATGTGGCCTTCGGCGGCGAGGCCTGATCTGAAACTCTCACCTGTATCCCTGCCATGGCTGAACGATATCGTGAAATGGTCAGCACTCCCGCCGTGCTGGAGGCGCAGCAGCATTACTTTGGCAAGGCCCGGGTGCCTGCCCCTGCCGGCCAGGATGATCGCCTGACCCGTGAGGAGGCGGTGTTCATTACCACCCGGGACAGCTTCTACATGGCCAGTGTGACTGAGACTGGCTGGCCGTACCTGCAACATCGCGGGGGTCCTCCAGGATTTCTGAAGGTTCTGTCTCCCTCAGAGCTGGCCTTTGCGGACTTCCGCGGAAACCGGCAGATGCTCAGCACCGGCAATGTCTCGGTGAACGACCGGGTGAGCCTGTTCCTGATGGACTACCCCAACAAAGAGCGTCTCAAGATCATGGGCCACGCCCGGGTGCTGGACGCCCGCGAGCATCCGGATCTGGTGGAAAAGGTGGCCCCACCCGGCACGGCCGCCATCACGGAGCGCGTGTTCGTCATTCAGGTTGTTTCCTTTGACTGGAACTGTCCGCAGTACATCACCCCGCGCTATACGGCTGAGGAGGTGGAGGCGGCAGTTGCGCCGATGAGAGCCCGCCTCGCTGAACTTGAAGCCCAGCTCGCAAGTCAACCAAAAGTAAAATCATGAATCCAAGACCTCCCCTCCCTCCCTTCACCGAAGAGTCTGCCCGGGCCAAAGTCCAGGCCGCCGAAGACGCCTGGAACAGTCGTGACCCGGAGCGAGTCTCCCTGGCCTACACGGAGGACACCGAGTGGCGCAACCGTGCCGAGTTTGTCAACGGCCGGGCGGCGGTGGTGGAGTTCCTCCGCCGCAAATGGGCCCGGGAGCTGGACTACCGGCTGAAGAAGACCCTCTGGGCCTTCACCGGGAACCGCATCGCCGTGCGCTTTGAGTATGAGTGGCACGACGACAGTGGCCAGTGGTACCGCAGCCACGGCAACGAGAACTGGGAGTTTGATGAACTGGGGTATATGAAATATCGATACGCGAGCATCAATGACCAGCCCATTGCGGAGGCGGAGCGGAGGCTTTGAGGTCGGCGCGTCGGTCGGGGGTGGACGGCTGCTGTGCATCCGGAAGAACTGCCTTTCAGACGCGAACACTGCACTCTCTCATCCAAAAGGAGGAGGCGCTTCCCATCCGTCTGGCGGGCAGTAAATCCCCCCGCCCGGGCGATAGCGGACGAGGCAGTCGTGGAGCAAACTAGACGCGGTAAACTGAGGTCCCACCTCCCCGGGAAGGGAATGACAAAATGACTGTGAGCACCACCGACAAAAGCCTGCTGACTGCGGACAACTGCACGGTGAATTTTATCACCTTGGCGGGAGGGCGTGATGCCGCATCCTGGCTGTCGAGGGCGTTTCCTGAAACTCCGGTGATCTCGCGTGCCCGCACCCATCCCCGGGACTGTCCCAGGTTTCAAACGGCGCTCCCGTTTGTGCTGGAGCGGCAACGTGACTGTTGCAACGATCCCCACGGCGATGCGGTGAGGTCTCTCTTGGCCAATCAGGAGAGGCGGCTGCCTGTCCCCCGTATCTGATTTCTGACTCCATTTCCAGAACACTCCTTCAATCGAGCGAACAAAACCATCAACGATCAATCCATCCATCCACCATGAGCAAGTTCATCACCAAAGACGGCACGGAAATCTACTACAAGGACTGGGGCAAAGGGCCGGTCATCACCTTCAGTCACGGCTGGCCGCTCAGTTCTGACGCGTGGGAGGCGCAGATGTTTTTCCTCGCATCCCATGGATTTCGCTGTATCGCGCACGACCGCCGCGGGCATGGACGTTCCAGCCAGCCTTGGGATGGCAATCACATGGACCAGTATGCTGACGATGTGGCGGAGCTGTTTGAGCTGCTGGACCTGAGAGACGTGGTGATGATCGGTCACTCTACAGGCGGCGGGGAAGTGGCCCGCTACATCGGCCGCCATGGCACGGCACGGGTTTCCAAGGCTGTGCTCATGGGAGCGGTGCCACCGATCATGCTCAAGACAGAGGCCAGTCCCGGCGGTCTGCCCATGGAGGTGTTTGACGGCTTCCGCCAAGCCTATCTGGCTGACCGGGCGCAGTTCTTCCTGGACGTGGCCAGCGGTCCCTTCTTCGGCTTCAACCGTCCGGGGGCCAAGGTTTCGCAGGGCCTGATCCAGTCCTGGTGGGCGCAGGGGATGATGTCCGGGCACAAGAACGCGTATGACTGCATCAAGGCTTTCTCCGAGACGGATTTCACAGAAGATCTGAAGCGGTTCGATGTGCCTACTCTCATCGTCCACGGGGATGACGACCAGATTGTCCCCATCGGTGCCTCCGCTCATGAGGCGGTGAAACTCATCCCAAACGCCGAACTCAAGATCTATCCCGGCGGCACCCACAGCCTGGGAGACACCAGCAAGGATCGGCTCAACGCCGACCTGCTCGCCTTTGCGCAGAGCTGAGATCGCTCTCCGCCCGGAACTTTCTTTCATCCGATTACCATCTCATGCCCACTTCATCCAAGCTGTCTGGCAGGACTGCCATCGTCACCGGAGCCTCCAAAGGCATCGGTGCCTCCATAGCCAGGCACCTCGCCGCAGAAGGCGCGTCCGTCATCGTCAACTACTCGTCCAGCAAGGAGGCTGCGGATCAGGTGGTGGCAGAGATCATCGCCGAAGGCGGCAAAGCCGCAGCCGTGCACGCCAACATGTCCAAGCAAGCTGACATCGAGCGGCTCTTTGCCGAGACCAAGGAGCTCTACGGCCAGCTCGACATCCTGGTGAACAACGCTGGGGTGTACGACTTTGCGCCGCTTGAGCAGATCACTGAGGAGCACTTCCACAAGATGTTTAACCTCAACGTGCTCGGGCTCATCCTCGCCATGCAGGAGTCGCTCAAGTACTTTGGCGGGGATGGAGGCACCATCGTGAATGTGAGCTCGGTGGTGGCGACCTATTCCCCGCCCAACTCCGGCGTGTACAACGCCACGAAGTCTGCTGTGGATGGCCTGACTCGCACGTTCTCCAAGGAGCTGGCTCCCAAAAAGATCCGGGTGAACTCGATCAATCCGGGGCCCATTGAAACGGAAGGCGTGCATGCCCAGGGGCTGACTGACAAGTTCCGGGAAATGGGGGCGGCGCTGCCCTTGGGGCGTGTGGGCCAGCCTGCGGACATCGCCACCGGCGTGGTGTTCCTCGCTTCCGACGACTCGTCCTGGATGACGGGAGAGACTCTCTACATCACGGGCGGTCTGCGGTGAGTTCAGGAGTCAACGCAATCTCTTTCAACATCAAGCAGAAAGGGCAATGACATGGGACTTACCACATTGGGAATCATTCACACCGCCATCAGTCTGGTGGCGGTCTTTGCCGGGATCTTCGCCTTCATCAGGGACCGGCAGATCATCACCGGCAATACGGTGGGCCAGATTTACCTCTGGTGTACCGTTCTCACCTGCCTCACAGGATTTGGCATCTTCCAACATGGCGGCTTTGGGGCTCCTCATGCACTCGGCATCATCACCCTGGTGGTGCTGCTGATTGCCTGGGGCGCTGGCACCCGCGGCTGGTTTGGCAAGTCCGGCAAGCTGGTGGAAGTGGTGAGCTACTCCGTCACCTTTTTTTTCCACATGATCCCGGCCATTACAGAGACCACGACGCGTCTGCCTGCGGGCAATCCGCTGGTAAAGGATCGTGAGGGGCCGGAGCTGCAAGCCGCGGCAGGCGTGTGCCTGGTGCTGCTCTTGATCGGTGTCGTTTTACAGGTCCGGCGTTTGCGACGCAGGACCCTCCCTGGCGTGCGCTGACCTTTCTCGGGCAGGCTCAGGCCTGCCCGCTTCGCATTGGGGTGGTGACAGCGCTCTTGGCGGGATTCAATACTGCGGGGTGGGAGTGACTCAGCGAGGCTGCATACCCCGAGGGGGACAGTTTGGCTGTCAGTCCTGCCACCACGGCGATGCAACCCAGATGCACCAGCCAGCCTGCGGTGAAGCCGTCTGTAGAGTCGTGCAGCACGGCAGCCAGCCATGGAGCAATGGCGGCGAGAAAAAACCCGCCTCCTTGCATGACGGCACTGAGGGCAGCGGCGTGTGCGGGACGGTGGTCATGGTCCAGAGCCACCACCATAAAGAGGGCGAAGAATCCGCCCAATCCTGCGCCGCCGACTGCGGCCCAGAGCTTGGGGGAGAGGTCAGGCCATGCTGCCAGGCCGGTGAAAGCAACAGCCTGCAAGGCCAGTGAAAGCCAAAGCCAGGTGCGGCGGTCGAGGTTGCGACGCGCAAGAGTGGGTAGCAACAGGGCGGCCGCTGCTTGGGAAAGGGTCATCACGGCCACCAGACTGCCGCTGCCCGTCGCACTCCAGCCATGGGTCTGGTAGAACGGGGCGAGCCAGGCCACCAGGGACGAGTAGCCGCCGTTCACCAGACCAAAGCAAAGCATGAGCAGCCAGGCGCGCGGACAACGCAGGAGAGGCGCAAGAGGAACCAAGCGGGTCCTTGCGCAGATATCAGAAGCCGGCAGGGCAATCCATGCCAGCCCCAAGGCCAGCAAACAGGGCAGTCCCAAGACGGCGAGGGCGAGGCGCCAGTCTCCCAGAGCGTGTGCCAGCAAAGGCGAAAGCTGTGCACCCAAGGCACCGCCACCCATCATGGCAGCAGAGTAGAGGCCCATCACCGGGGCCAGCCAGAGGGGCATTTGCGACTTGATCACAGCGGGGAAAACCGCCTGCACCACGGCCACACCCAGCCCGCACAGGGCGGCGGTGCCAATGAGGGTGAGCCCACTGTGAGCCTCAAAGCGCAAAAGAGAACCCAGCCCAAGCATGGCGAGAGCGATCAGGATGGCGCGCCGCGAGCCAAGCTTGCGGGCCACCCAGGGTGAGGCAAAAGCGCCGGCCCCCATGAGGGCCACTGGCAGAAAGGTGAGCCAGGCCATGCCCTGTTGGGAAAGGCCTGTGCTGCGCTGGATGTCCGCGGCCAGCGGGCCGGCGGCGGTGAGGAAGGAGCGCAGATTTACACCCGTCAACACCACCGTGGCCAGCAGCAGAAACGTGCGGGCCGGGCGGGTGGTCAAAGTTGTTTCCGCGTGAGGGCGCATCACGGGGAGGTGGTGATCTGGATGCCCCGGGCAGTGGCCCATGCCTCGTAGGGATGGTGCCCCGTCAATTCTGTAGGGAAGTGCACCAGGCGGAGATGGCGCAGGCTGGTCGGCAGGCCCAGCTCCTCATAGAGGCAGGTGGTGGAGAGTCCATAGGGCTCCGCCTCCGGGTTGGTGAAGGCGTAGAACACATCCGTGACACCTGCCATCCGCATGGCGGCCAGGCACATGGGGCAGGGGTGACCGCTGGCATAGAGGGTGCAGCTCTCCAGCAGCGGAGACTGTAGCACCTGGCTGGCGGCGCGCACCGCCAGCATTTCTGCATGCGCGGTCGGGTCGTTGGAGAGGTGTGTTTCATTGACCCCCCGGGAGATGACCCGCCCGTACTTCACCACCACGGCACCAAACGGCCGGCCACCCTCAGAGATGTTGGCCACAGCCAGATCAATCGCTTCCTGGAGAAAGGCGGCCGGTGCGACAGAGGTGGGGGTGACAAAAGTCGTCGTCATGATTTTGAGCAAGGCGCAGCGATGACCTCAGCGACCACCGGCGGCCAGCAGCAGTCTGGCCATTTTCGTCTGCCCACGCTGGGTCGCGTGTTTCAAAGCCGTGACCCCCTCGCCGTCAGGAAGGTTCACATCGGCCCCTGCATCCAGCAGGAGGCGGGCGATTTCTACATAAGCTGCGCTACCATCGCCAAAGATCACTGCCAGGAGCAGGGCGGTCCAGTCGAGCCAGTTGATGTGATTCACCGCGACCCCGCTCTTGAGCAGCAGCCCGACCGTTTCCACGTCCCCTCGTTCCGTGGCGGCCATGAGGGCGGTGCTTTCAAAGCGGTCGGTGCTGTGGACATTGGCTCCATGTTGGAGCGTCAGCGCCAGGAGATCCGGCCGACCTTGGGAGGCGGCCGTCATGAAGGGACTGGAAAGCACCGCGTCCCGGGCGTTCACGTCCGCTCCGGCTTCCATCAGCAGGCGGGCTGTTTCCACATGATTGCCCTGCACGGCTGCGAGGAGGGCGGTGCGACGTCGATGGTCACGTGCCTCCAGCGGCACTCCTTCATGGAGGGCTGCCAAAACCGCCTTGCTGTCGCCCCGGTCAGCTGCCGCGACGAGTCGCACCGCCGATGAAGAATCGGTGGTGGCCGAGGCATGAGCGGAAAAAGGGTCCGAGATCATAGCACAGAGCGGGAAGCAATGGTGACCAGGACGGCAGAGGAATAGGGGTTTGGGAGTTCCCGTACCGTTTCGGACACTACTCAAACGGCTTAGTATTTGGAAATTAAATCATGACATGCTATCTATTGCATTTGTGAATGTCTCCCTGCTCGACCCGGAGCTGCTCCGCACGTTTGTGTCGGTGGTTGACTGCGGCAGCTTCACGGTCGCGGCGGGGCGCCTGAGTTCCACCCAGTCCACCGTGAGCCAGAAGATCGCCCGGCTGGAGGAGCAGGTCGGCCATGCGGTGTTGGACCGGAGCCGTCGCGATGTGCGTCTGACAGCGGCCGGCGAGAGGTTGATTGGTTACTCACGCCGCCTGCTGGCGCTGAACGAGGAGGCGGTGGAGGCCCTCTCCCGCGGGGTGGTGGAGACCACCATCCGCCTGGGAGTACCGGAGGACTTCGCCGCCGGGCGGCTCACCGGTATGCTGGTGGAATTCACCGGCAGGCACCCCAACTTGAAGCTGGAGATCACCAGCGGTCTGAGCCGGGACCTGCGACGGCTGTTTGAGCGAGGTGAACTGGATTTGGGCCTCATCAAGCAGCGCAAAGGGACTGAGGAAGGCGTCCAGCGGTGGCGGGAACCGCTCTGCTGGGTGGACAGCCGGGCGAACCCAGCTTTTGACCGGGATCCGGTGCCCTTGGTGGCGTTCCCTCCCCACGGACTCTACCGGGATGACATGATCCACACGTTTGAGACTCTGGGGCGAAGCTGGCGAATTGTCTATTCCAGCTCAAGTCTGGCGGGCATTCAGGCGGCCGTGGCAGATGGGCTGGGCATCAGCCTGTTACCAGTACGCACCGTGCTGCCCGCGCATCAAGTCTTGGGAGAGGAGCATGGGTTGCCATTGATCGACAACATGGAGATTGCCACCTACCACCGGACGGATGCCGGGGAGTTGATCACTGAACTGGCGCATCAGCTCTCACTGCTGATCTAGGCCTGGTAAAAAGAACGCCCCGCCGGGGTGCGAATCCAGCGGGGCGCTGCGCCTGTCAGAGTGAGGAAGCTGGGCGGACGGTCCTGTGGGGCCGGCCACCCATTCTGGCGGACGAATTGTTGTCAGCGACTAGGCCTTGAGCCAGCCGTCGCGATAGGAAGCGCGCTTGATGAACTTGTTGGCCGCGTCGTCGTTGGTCACCTTCATGGCGTCCTTGTCCCACTGCACGGTCTTGCCGGAGCGGATGGCGAGGTTGCCAAGGAGAACAAACTCCGTGAGCGGGCAGGAGTAGTCGAAGTTGGAGCTGGGGGTGCCGCCATTGACGATGCAATGAGCCCACTCGCCCTGCGGATTGTTCGGCTTCGGACTGCGGGCCTCAGTCTTCTTGATGGTGCCGGCGGCCATGGCTTTCTTGGTGTCCATGAACTTGGCGCTTGGGTAGATGGAGGGGCTGGCGCAGTAGGCGTCGCCTTCGTACACCACGGCTTCCGTGCCCTGGAAGATCATGCCGCTGCTGGCCTTCTTCCAGCCGTCTTCACTAAGGTCGGCCATCATTTCTGGTTTGGCAGGCTTGTTGGCCTGGCCGTCCTTGACGCCATCCTGCCAGCTCACCACGAGCGGCTCGGGGTTGTTCTTGCCGGGAGCGAAGTGGTACTTCAGGCTGCTCCAGGTCGGGGCGCAATGTTCGCTGACCTCACCGCTCTCCACCTCGATCTTCACCGGGATGGCCTGGCCGAGGATGCTGAAGGTGGCGTCCATGATGTGGCAGCCCATGTCGCCCAGGGCACCGGAGCCAAACTGCCACCAACCGCGCCAGTTGAAGGGATGCACGCTCTTGCCGCGCTTGTTGGGCTGGCCGGTCGGGATGTCGAATTCAAAGTAAGGCTCGCTGGCCTCGCTGGAGAGCCAGAGGTCCCAGTCGAGCTCTGCCGGAGCCGTGGCGGCGACTTTCTTGAGGGGGCCTTGGGGCCAGATGGGGCGGTTCGTCCAGAGGTTGATGCCCTTGAGGGTGCCGATCGCGCCCTGTTCGATCCATTCCTTGGCGAGGCGCTGGCCTTCCATGGTGCGGCCCTGGTTGCCCATTTGGGTCACCACGCCAGCAGCCTTGGCAGCCTTGTGCAGTTCACGCACTTCCCAGATCGTGTTGCAAAGGGGCTTCTGCACGCATACGTGCTTCTTGTAGCCGAGGGCCCACATGGCGGCCACGAAGTGGGTGTGGTCCGGGGTGCTGATGACGACGCCGTCGATGTCTTTGTGGTTCTCGTCCAGCATCTTGCGGAAGTCTTGGTAGAGCTTCGGCGCGGTGGAGGGAGCCGTCTGGCCAGCGTCGGTGAAGTACTTGGCGTGTTTGGCGGCAGCTTCTTCCACGCGCTTCTTGTCCACGTCCACGAGGGCTACGATGTTGTGGTCCAGAGCGATGGCCTGGGTGTCAGACTGGCCTTTGCCAAGCGCACCGATCACCGCGATGTTGAGCTTCTTGCTCGCGGTGTTTTGACCGTGGAGGAGCAGGTTCGGGAAGGTGAAGGCGCCCCCGGCCAATCCGGCGGTCGTCGTGAGGAAGCGGCGACGATTCAGTGCTTTGCTTGACATGTGTGTGGTTTGGTTTGGTTTGACGGTGAAAAAGTGTGCAAAAACGGTCAGAAAAAGATCAAAAGCCTAGGCGAAACAAACGGGGCTGACCAGAGGTTATTGCGCGCCAGACCGTGAAAAATTGAGGATTATCGGGGCATCTTTGTCTGGGGATGCCGTCATTTGCCCAAGATTTTGCATGGTAAAAATTCGCCAGGTGCCGGACAGAGTATCGTGCCACCCTGCCGCTTTGGTTGGCGGGAAATTCAATCCGTCCCAGCCTGATCAGCGCACCTTCATCTGGAATGTTCCCCCCATTTGTGGGTCGCTCCGCGAGAACGTGGATTTGCAGGTGAGAGATGTGGGAGAGTATGGTAATTTCAAGAAACAATGAAGCATCAAGTTCTTTTGGCTGAGGGAGTTACAGAACGCTGCCGGGTGACTGGTGAATGAACATGAGCGGGCTGTCCTATCTCTCCGTCTTGATCCTCCTCCTGACGGCCATCTTGGTCGGATTGGCGGTGTGGGGTGTCCGCATCTGGCGCAAGCGTCAGGAGGACGCTGTTGGCCGTCGGCGTGAGCAGTTCTCAGATGCGTGGCTCCAGGAGTTGCTCCCGGTGCTGGAGGGGCAGAGCCAGATCGCCGTCCTGCCTCTTCCCGGGACGGCGGAGGAGATGCGCGAGGCCCTGCATTTGATCCTCGAACTCCTGGAGCGCGTGCGTGGCCAGTATCGCGACCGGCTTCGACTGGTATTGGACCATCTCGGAGCGGAGGCCACCGCCTTGCGCGATCTGGTGTCGGGCCCGTCGGAAGCCAAAATTTCCTCATGCCGTCTGCTGGCGCTGACCCAGGCGGATTCCAATGTGGATCTCCAGCTCTCCCGGGCATTGTACGATGCTGATTGGAAGGTGCGGCTGGAGGCTGCTTACGCGCTTTCCGTCCGCCAGCCGCTGGGGCTTGCTTTGGAGTCCCTGCTGTCTCCCTTGCGGGCGACACCTGCCTTTGACACGGAACTGGCGCAAAAGGTAGTCAAGCAGTTCGCTCCGCTACCCGGCCGTGGAGATGAACTGGCGCGGGCTCTCATGGGTTCAAGGAATCCGCAAGAACGAGTGGTCCTGCTCGCGGGAATTGCGGATGCCGATGATCTGATGCTGGGGGATGTGGTGGCCTGGCAGCTCTCAGACTATTCTTCAGCTGTACGACTGGAGGCCATCCGGACCCTGGAGCGCATGGCAGATCCCGTGCAGATCATGAAGGTGACGTCTCTGACGGCAGATCCTGAACCGGCGGTGCGGCAGGCAGTCGCGGCCTATGCCGGCTCCATGGGCGGTGGGGCAGATGCACAACTTGCTCTCCAAGCCCTGGCAAACGACTCCTCCCCAGAGGTCAGGCGGGTCGCAGAGGCTGGACTCAGGCGTTGGCAGTCGGGAGGGCGTGTGACCGGGGCGACCGACGTCCATACATGAAATTCGGTGGCAGCCCCCTCCTCGTTTGAGGGGTGGCGGTCTCGGATTCGAGGATGTAACATACCTGGTTTGATGACAACTTCTACTTCGATGACACATACAGTGCTTCTGGCCGATGACGATCCGCTGCTCCATCGTGTGGTGGGCTTCAAGGTGGCCCAGCAGCAGTGGCAGCTGATATCTGCCTACAATGGCGCAGAGGTGATCGAGCAGGCGCGGCTCATGCGACCGTCTGTGATCATTCTGGACGGCATGATGCCGGTCATGGATGGCTTTGAGGCACTGCAGGAATTGCGTCGTGACCCCATCACCGCGTCGATCCCGGTGCTCATGCTTTCCGCCCGCAACCGGGACGCCGATGTGGTGGGAGCCCTGGATCAGGGCGCGAATGATTACCTGACGAAGCCGTTCAGTCCGGCGGAACTGGTGGCCCGGGTGAGCAGACTCATTCCGGGAGGTGCTGTTGCATGAGGGGGGCTGCGCCCCCGCACCGGTGAATAAGTTGTTTCCTTGAGTCCGCGCCTCATGAGGCCTGGGCCGCAGAGGGGTAGCCGAGTTCGTGCAACCGGTTTTCGAGCCGGGCGACGGCTTCGTGGAGCTCCGCAAGAATATCAGCCCGGTCGGCTTTCTGAATGGTATCGAACTCCGCACGCTGAAAGAGGGCGGACAATTCGGTGAATCCCATGGTAGCTCCGGAGCCCCGGCCCAGGTGGGCAGCCTGCTGCCAGGAAGTATTGGCATCCTCACGGAGGGCAGCATCCAGCTGGTCAAGCACCTCCGTCATCTGCTCTGCGGCCATGCGCACAAGCTCGCGGTCAAGACTGCGGTCCCCCGTCAGGCAGTGCTTGAGCTGGGTCTCATCCACCACCGGAGGCTGGGAGTGGGGGAGGGTGTTGTTTCCTGCGCCAGCTTCCGGTGCAGCGGTCGTCGGCGTGCCCGGGGCGAGCCAGGCCAACAGGGCCTGCTGCAAGCGGTCCACCTCCACCGGCTTGGGCAGGTAGCCGTCCATGCCTGCCTCAAGACAGAGTTCTGCATCCCCCGCCATGACGTGGGCCGTGACGGCGATGATGGGCACGCGTTTCGCTCCTGTGAGGCTCTCCCACTCGCGGATCTTTCGGGTGGCCTCGAACCCGTCCATGACCGGCATCTGGCAGTCCAGCAGGATCACTTCGTGGCCCCCTTCCCTGGCAAGCTTCAGGGCCTCAGCACCGTCGGAACATGGGGTGACTTGCATCCCCAGGTATTCGAGCTGATTTTTCAGCACACGCTGGTTCACCGGGTTGTCATCCGCCACCAGGATCCGGGCAGAAGAGAGCTCCAGGCGATCTGCCAGCTTTGCGGCGGGGGGCACAGGAGTGCCGGAAAGGAAACCGTAGAGTTCTGAAGGACGGAAGGGGTACGTCAACAACCCGGCAACGCCGATCTTCTCCACGAATTCATCATCTAGGCCCTCACCATCCGACATGAGGTAAACGGGGCACCGGGTCCACCCTGATTTCTGCCGGAGTACTCGCACCGTCTCCTGCCAGCTCTCCCCCTGGGGACTGCCCACTACTACTGCACATAGTGGAAGCGGCTGGCCGTCTGAATCGACCCCAAAGGAATCCGGGAGGTCTTTGGTGCTGGTGGCGATGACGGGATGCAAGCCCCAACTGCTCGCATGGGTGCGGACGGACTCTGCCGTCAGCGCCCTGTTTTCCACTATCAGTAGGGCCCCTGGCACCAGTTTCTGTGCGGCGGCTGGTTCAGCCACTGCTTCGAACACCACAGTGAACCAGAACTTGGCCCCTTGCCCGGGAGTGCTCTCCACATTCAGGGTGCCGTTCATTCGTTGCACGAGCTCTTGGGAAACGGCCAGCCCCAGGCCGGTGCCGCCCTGACGCCAGCCCCCTTTGCTACTGGCCTGGGCGAACGGCACAAAGAGACGTTGTTGGGCTTCGGGCGTGATGCCGGGTCCGGTGTCGCGTACATCGATGCGGAGGCAGATGCGGTTCTCTGACTCCATCTGACGCCGGCGCATCACGTGAATTGAGACACTGCCGGCATTCGTGAACTTTACAGCGTTAGAGACAAGGTTTTGCAGCACCTGCCGGAAGTGTTGCCGGTCTCCCATGACCTGCGCAGGCAGATCGGGCTCCAGATGGGAGGTCAGCTCCAGGCCTTTCTTTGTCGCACGATCTGCATAGTGCGTGAGCACATCCTCCACGATCGCTGAGGGCGAGAAACTCTCGGTGACGAAGCTCATCTCTCCCGCCTGGAGTTTGGAGAGGTCCAGGATGTCATTGATGATCGCCAGCAGCGTCTTTCCAGAAGTGCGGATGGTTTCCACGCCATCTCGTTGTCTGGCGGAGAGAGACGTGTCTCGAAGCAGCAGATCGGCTGCTCCCAGCACCCCGTTCATCGGAGTGCGGATCTCGTGACCCACAGAGGCCAGAAAGACTGAAGTGGTCTTCACGGAATCGAGCGCCGCATCACGGGCTTCCGCCAGCCTCGCCTCGTATCGCATGCGGTTGCGACACTCCCGGAACACGATGCCAGCCCCGGCCACCACCGCAAGGAGTCCTACCACGCAGGAGATGCCAGCTATGCGCTGGAACTGGCGACGCTCATCCAGAAACCGGTCCCGACGGGTATCCAGGAGCTGGAGCTCTGCTGTCTTGACCCCGGAGATCTGGTGGTCAAGTTCAAGGGACTTTCCCGCGCTCTTCTCCAATTGGACGGCCAGCGTGGTGCTGCCGATGGTGTCTGCATTGTTGACGTTCTCATCCAGAAGATTGAGGTGCTCTGCGAGCACTTGGCGGAGGGGTTCCATCTTCAAGGACTGGAGCGGATTGTCCTTCACCAGGCGGGCCAGTGTTTCCAGCGCCCGGGGGGCGTCATGGCGGTGCAAATGGTAGTCACTGAAGCAAGCTTCGCTCTTGGTCAGCATGAAGGCGCGTTGCGTGCTCTCAGCTTCACGTGCCAGGTAACGTACTGCATCCACCTGGCTGAGCACTTCGTGGGTGTGCTCCACCAGCCTGTAGCTGGCCATCTCTTGTCTGGCTTGGTGCAAAAGTACCCCACCGAGCAGGAGAGGCACGGACACAACGATCAAAATGCCTGTCGCCAAGACAAGCCATATCCAGGCGCTGACGCGATAACTCACCGGGCGAATCTACCCGGATGCCCTTTCCAGTCAATTTCCCGAGGGACCAGTGAGATACGCAGGAAATCCATCCCGGGTGTTAGGAAGGAATGACCTTCTATTGCCTGGCATAAATATTTTGGATTGTAAAACCACCAAACTTTTTGCGTTATTGAATCAATGAAAACCACCCTTCCCCTGAGTCGCCTGTCTTTCGTTGGACTGGCTGTGATGATGATGGCCGCGCTTGCCGGCTCGTGCCTCGCCCAGCAGCCGGACCGTAAACTGGATCTCTTGAAGAACGGCTCGTTTGAAAAGGGTCTGGAGGGATGGCAAACCACCAGCCACCGCAAGAACAGCAAGATTGAAATCGACAAGGTGGAGCTCTACAAAGGGCAGCCGACGCTCAAGATCGATAACTTGGGAGCGGATGATTCCCTGGTGATGCAGAAGGTGACCGTGAAACCTGTGACCCGCTACCGCCTCACGGGTTTTGTGAAGACCAAGGACATCAAGCCTGGCGAGAAAGAGGCCACGGTCGGGGCCAATGTGTGCCTGCGAGGTGGGTTCGAGCGCTCAGAGAACGTCATGAAGACGCGGACCTGGGGGCGGTTGACGCTTGAGTTTGAAACGGGGCCAAAGACCGAGGTGGAAGTCGGGCCGCGGTTGGGCTTCTTCTCCTCTGTCGTGACCGGTACCGCATGGTTTGCCGATTTGTCGCTGGTGGAGTTGGGGCCGGCGCGGCGGTGAGGGGCAATGGATTTAGGTGAGAGTCTGGGAATGGGTGTCCGCGATGCCCGGTTCCATGCCTGAATGCCCGGAGTGTGACATGCCCAAGGTGGACTCGATCAAGGTGGACTCGATCAAGGTGCTCGTCGACCCTTTGGATGTGTTGCAAGTTCTGCGAGTAAGGCCCCTCCACGGATTGTCCTCGAACCGGAGGGTTCACCATGAATAGCCATAGGTGAAACGAGCGTAGCGAGTGCAACCCATGGATGGTTTGCGCAGCTTCTACCGCGCAGCGGTAGGCCCATTGCAACCACCGCGATCCCCGACGCCCTTTGCGCAACAATTGTGGTTGAACAATCGAACGTGATTGGCCTACCGCTCCGCGGTAGAAGCTTCTGGTCGGGCATCCATGGGCAGACCTCGCTACACTCGGCCGGCCCATGGCTACTCATGGTGAACCCTTCGGGTTCGAGGAATCCCGTCTGCGCCACAGTAGGTAGGCAATCATGATGAGACTCGTGTGCTGACGGGGACAACCATGAATGAGTTGGGTGTAGCGAGGATCGGCAACGGCGCGTCAGCGTCTTGGAGTACGGTGGCTCGACACCGTTTTCTGGCCGCGATGCGATGTGGTCACGATGTGACAGCGAAGCGAAGCGGGTTCTCCCGTTCGCTTGCAAGGCGTCAATCCAACCCTAGATCTCTCACGAAGTCGGCCTCTGGAGTGAACACGTCCGGGGAGACGCCGATTTGCCCGAAGACGATGGCTCTTAGCTTCTGCATCACCTCCCCCTCGTTTGGATTCAGGCCCATCCCTCGCAACGCCCGGACAATGAGATCGCGGAAACTGCCGACGGTAGTGATCTTCGACGCATCCTCATCGGAGATGACGATGTCGAACTCCTTTTCCACCGCCATGACAAGCTCAACGGAATCCAGGCCCATGTGGCATGGAATGCGGCGGTCCTGGTGGCCGTCAAGCAAACGTTTGGCAACAGATTCCCTTTTCGTGTTGAGGGTTGGAGGCGATGAGTCAATCCACCCCTGAAGCGGCCAGTCACGATTCAGTGGACTTTCTCTATGGGCGTGCAAATTTGAGGAATGAAGCAGAGTTTGTCAGGGGCGTTTCTTGCCAGATTGGTTCGATCTACCTATTTAGTGGCGGGTTTCATGGCGATGATGAGTGCGTCCGCTCTTGCGCAGGCCACCCCTGTAAAGATGCCGCTCTCCACAGACCTGATGAGGACCTATGGTGCCTGTCTGAGCATGAGATCCACGATCAAGCTGATCAAACAGCAGTACCCCGCGCTCGGGCTGGAGGCTGATGCGGCCCAAGTTCATTGGGATGCGGTTTTTAAGGTTTGTGAGGACAATTTGGATGTGAGGCTGACCGAGAAGTTCGGAGACAGGTGGGTGACAGCCAGACCTACCATCGAGCAACAGGGGCAGGCGGCGATGAAGATTCTGCAGGACAATATGACCGAGGACCTTGCGCGATCCGTCATCCGGGAGACCCACCTCCGCGGCACCACCCTGGCAGATTCGCCCGTCCGGATGCTTCTCCTGGCGTCCCATCCCGATTTCATGAAGCAACCCGAGGAGGAGATTCAAAGAGGATTCGTGACGCCGTTCATCACCCAGGGGCATCAGAGAGCAAACGGGGTGAAACTGAACCTCAAAGTCCCCATGAGCTGGAAACCGGCAGAGGGCGACCGGCCGCATATCGTCCAGAAGTGGACCTCCGATGCAGGGCATGGGTCGGACACCATCATGTTGCAAATCGGACCTGTCAGCGCCGCTCTGGATGACCAGCCCAAGGAAGTTCTCTTTACCGAAGACTTTGCACGGCCGTATTTCGGGCAAGCGAAATTGAATGTCTCTGACTTCAAGACGATGAAGCTTGAGGCGAGGACAGCGGGATGGGTGAAACTCGATGGCGTGCTGGAACGGTTGGACACCAGGATCGAGACGTCGGGAATCACCTGCTACTTCTTGTCTGGGGAGAATCTCGTCGCGATCCATCTCTCCTGTGTGGCCAAGGCAGGATCGGGCACGAGTGAGAGCGGGAGGAAGAAAATGGAGCCGCTCTTCAAGTCCGTGTTGAACTCAGTGGTTCTTTCGGGTGGTCGCTGAGGTGCCGGGAGCAACTGCCCAATTTGTTAAGTCCAAATACTATGCCTATTCGACGCCTTCTGCCGTTGTTGTTCCTAACAGGAATGTCCACCTCCATGGTCGTGAGTTGTGCCTCCCTTCCATCCAGTCCTTATGTGATGCGCCAGCACAATCTCAAGCCTGGGGAGTTGAGAGGAACTGTTATCGTCCAAGTCACGAGCAATTCGCTGTCAGCGCAGGAACTTCAAGACACGACTTCGAGGATTAAAAACAGGTTTGCGCAGGCAGGAATGCAGCCCGTCTCGAAATTGGCCCGTACAGACTGGACGTTGATCGTAACCCATCAGGTTAAGCCCGTCGCCATGCCTCCAGGAGCCGATGGCTCAGTGCCCTCCACTCCGCGGGCTCTGAAAGGCAGCTATGAGCACAGCATGACATGCTTCCTTTTTGAGAAGGGGCAGCCTGACACGCGTTGGGGCGTGAGCACGACCTTGATCCAGCCCCATCAACAGAGCGCAGATGTGGTGGCAAAGCTGGTGGATGCCTGCATCACGGACCTACCGGGCGAGGTGACACGTTAACAGCGGGCGGGTCTGGGCTTACGGTCAGCGCTGGGAAGAGGTGAGAACAAACGGAGCAGCATGCCTGATGGCGAAATGCCAGCCGTGATCTTCAGCCCAGTCCCGTAGGAGTTGCCGCTGATTCAGATTCATCGCCGTCACGGGATTCTGCGTCTTGAGGTACTGGACGTAGAATTCCCCCATGAATTTGATGGTGGAAAGATCTGAAATCGACCACAACGTGGTCATCACATGCTGCGTGCCGGCTTGTAAGAGAGATTGCTGTAGGCTTGATGCACCCATGCCCGGCATGTCGAGGCCTGCATTTGTTTCACAGGCGCTGAGTGTCACCAGTTGGGTGTTGCGTAGATCGAGCTGGGAGGCGTCGACCGCAGTGAATATTCCGTCGTTGTCGAAGGCGGGCACCTGATTGGCGCGCCAGAGACTGAATGAAGTGGAACCCCCGGCGAGGGCAAATCCACTGCGAAACTTGCTGTCTGCAAACGGAGAGTTTGTAGGTCCAAGATTCTGCTGGATGGTTCCATCAGCATCACGGAGAAAGAAACCGTGCGTAGCCAGATGAAGAATCCGTGGAGATCCAAGTGTGCGAAGCGCTTTTTCGCTGGCGGCAGTTCCTTCGAGGGTTCGTGTCTTCCAGCCTGCATGGCTAAAGAGCTCACCAAATACTTCGGCTTCAACGCTAGAACCCAGCAATTGAGGAAGGTAGACATTCTCAGTTGCAGCGGCCAGGGGTGGCCTGCCAGGTCGGGCGCAATTCTTGGGCGCAAGGTCAAAGTAGTCTGGATTGCCAAAACAGACGGCGGTGAGGGAACCGTCGCTTGGGAGTGGTTTTTTTAACAGGTCCCGACCGCTGACAAGATGCTGAAGAACATACTTCTCACACAAGAACTTGCCGTTCTGATCGATCAGTGCGGCGAAGGGGACGCCGTGCAGAAAGGAGTCAAGGGACAGAAACAGCGTGTCAGTTCCAGGAGGGAATGAACTCTCAAGTGGAGCCACCACCGCGGTGTATAAAGCCTGGGCACAAGCCTTCGTCCGCTCATCAAGTTCAGTCTTTGGCGTGTCTTTAGGTGGGTGTTTGACAATGCCTGTCAACATGTGACGCAATGTCGCAGTCTCCTCGTTGCTGCTCAGGCGCACCATTTTTGGTTCTTGCCCGGGAGCGATGACAACGGCTGCGAAGCTGCCTTCCAATTTCTTTGGCTTGATAGCGCCGGTAAGAGGGATCTCATGATCGACGAAATACTCCACCAAAACGGAATTGGAGGGGAGCTTTGCGGCAACCGACGTGGCATTGACGGATTGCAGATCAAGCAGGGGTGGCCCGTTTTTGAGTTCGGCATTGAGAGCTTTTTCAGCGGCCTCAGCCTCTTCATGGGCGGCTTTGATCTGATTCGACGAAGCTCCGGTCTGGTGAAGTGCAGCAAGGCGGTTTAAAGCTTCTCTGTTGGCTTGCTCCAGCAGGCGAACTTTTTTGCTTCGGTTGGCCGATAGAGCTCGTGCCCGGCGTTCGCGAAGCGCGGAGGAGATGCTGCCCTTATAACGAAGCACCTCACGAGCGGCGAATTGAGGCGAATGCAGTTTGGGCCCCAGATTGGCTTGGTATGCCATTCGGATGGACGATTCGAGCTGCTCCTCTGAACCAAATTTGAGGATGTCCTCCCACCATTGGCAATGATAAGCAGCCGTCAGTTCCGCCAGTTGAATAGCCTCGTCCAGTTTGCCTGACTCGGCGAGCAACGCGCAAAGATTGCTCCTGGCTGTATTCAAACCACCTTCATCGCCGCGAGTTTCTGCCAGGGTCAAAATACGACGGCCAATGGATTCTGCGGCGTCCAGGTTATTTGAACGACATTCCAGTCCAAACAGCGACGAAAGGGGGCTGATCAAGTAGGGGCTCTGGATTCCAAAGATGGATTCGTAGCGGGAGACGGACTCTTCGAAATGCTTGCGGGACTTGTCGAGATTTCCTTTTGCAAACAAGATATCTCCCAGTTGCAGGTCGATCAGTGCCATCGAGTGAGGGACGGCCTTGTTCTGCTCTGCCACGGCCCTGGCGCGCAGTGTGATGGATTCCGCTTCAGCGAACTTCAATTGTCGAAGATGCACTTTGCCCAGGAGGAATAAGGCCGTGTAGTGGTCCTCTGTGGGAAGGGCGGGAAGCGCGTCGTAGATGGTGATCGCGCCCTTCAACCGTTCTTCGGCACGATCATTGTTATTGAGTTGCACATAAACTCTCGCTAGTTGCAACTGATTCGAGGCCAGGATGGGGTCTTTGGAAACACCCATTTTTGTCCATAGTCCAATGCACTCGAGATATCCAGCCTCCGCAAGGTCCAATTCATCCAGGTCGTAGTGGGCTTTTGAGCAATCGCTCAGAATGCCAACATAGAGTCGTGATGCCTTGCCCACCGATTTCTCTGCAAGGCTCAGAGCTCGCTGATAAACCTTCACAGCTTCGGGCCGCTTCCCCTGCTTGACGTGCAGATAGCCGATGTACTGAAGTGTGGACGCGGCATAGGAGTCATCCTTGTCAGGTCCGGATTCCACCGTTTTTAGAGCTCGTTGCAGATAGGCAAGCGCCTCATTGTACTTTTCCTCCATGAGGGCGATGCGACCCAGTCCCTGCAGATTCATGGAGTTCCAACGGTCTTCGGGTCCAAGTGTCTTCTTCGTCAACTTGGATGCGGCTAGAAAGTTTTCTTTCGCCTTGTCGAACTGTCTTGCTTTGAAACAAGCGTCGGCCAGAACGGTCAAGGCGAGGCTCGTATCGACTGTGGATTCACCGGCCACACGTTTGGTACGTGCAACAGTGGCTTCTGCCAGTTTGATAGCCTCGGAGTGGCGTCCACCGGCAGACAATGCGAGAACTTTATCCTGGTCCGCATTGGCTTCAGCTCTGAGGGCGTCGAGGTCTGCTCCCGCAGCTTGGAGAACACAAGGGCTGACGATGGCGACTTGAAGACACAGGAGGGAAACAACGACCTGCTGCTTGAATGGATGCATAGGCGACAGTTGGCATGGACGCCAATGTCAAGCCAGTTATTTTTCCAATAGGGTGTAAAGCGATGGGTCGGGCTGCCATTCGACACGCACGCTGCATTTTGCTGACCCACGCCGGCTCGATGGTTATCTCCGTCGCGGCAGCATCTTTGGAGTACGGTGGCTCGACACCGTTTTCTGGCCGCGATGAGGTGCGGTCACAATATGACAGTGAAGCGAAGCGGTGGTTGGAGTGGTGGTCGTCAATCGACGCCCAAGTCCCGGATGAAGTCGGTTTCAGGTGTGACTTGGTGTGGGGAGACGCCAAGCTGATCCGCGATGATGTCCTTGAGTTTCAGCCAGACTTGGTCAGCGTTGGTCTGGATGTTTTGGTTCCGCAGGGCCCGGAGGATGAGATCCCGAAGATCTCCCGCTGTCTTCGCTGTGGAGGCGTCCTGATCAGAGATGGCGATGCCGAACGCTTCCTCCACCGCCATGACGAGCTCAACGGAATCCATGCCCATGGGGTATGGAGTGGTGCAACGGCGACAGGCAGTCAAGGCCGATCCGCCGTCCCTCCGGGACGGGATATCTACTATCCTCTACACCGGTGGTTCTCGGCCTGATGACAGGCCTTCACCACCGGCTACAGTCCAGCGTCCCTCCGGGACGAATTTCAGATGTTTGCGAGATGCAAGAGAAAGAGGGGGTGAGTCACTACGCAAACACCTCTTTTACCACATGGCCGAACACGTCCGTGAGGCGGAAGTCACGGCCGGCGTAGCGGTAGGTGAGCTTCTCGTGATCCATGCCCATGAGGGCGAGGATGGTGGCATGGAAGTCGTGGATGTGAACCTTGTTCTCCTGGGCGAAGTAGCCGTAGTCATCGGTGGCACCGTAAGTGGAGCCAGCTTTGACGCCGCCGCCGGCGAGCCACATGGTGAAGCCTTCGGGGTTGTGGTCGCGGCCATCGGTGCCTTGGGCGGTGGGGGTGCGGCCGAACTCGCCTCCCCAGATGACGAGGGTGTCTTGTAGCAGGCCGCGGGAGCGGAGGTCCTTCAGGAGGCCGGCGATGGGCTTGTCCACCTCGGCGGCGTTTTTGCTGTGACCCTTGTAGAGATTCCCGTGCTGGTCCCACTGCACTTCGCTGTCGCTGTGGGTGACCTGGACAAAGCGCACGCCGCGTTCGATGAAACGCCGCGCCATGAGGCACTGACGGCCGAAGTTGGAGGTGACGGGGTTGTCCATCCCGTAGAGCTTCTTGGTCACCTCCGTTTCATTGTCCACGTCCTGGGCATCGGGCATGGCCATCTGCATGCGGAAGGCGAGCTCGAAGGAGTTGATGCGGCCTTCCAGTGCCTGATTGGGGCCAGTGAGTTCCAGATGCTCGTGGTTCATCTGGGCCAGCAAGTCGAGCTGCTGGCGTTGCAGGCTGGCGCTGAGCTGGGTATTGCGGATGTGCTTGACCATGGCCTGGTCGGAAGGCACGGCGGCATTGCCGATGGGCGTGCCCTGGCACCAGGCGGGAAGGAAAGCGGCCCCCCAGTTGTTGACGCCGCCATGGGCCAGTGTGGGGCAGATGGTGATGAAGGCGGGCAGGTTGTCGTTCTCGGTGCCGAGCCCATAGGTGATCCATGAGCCCATGCTGGGGCGCACCTGGACATCACTGCCGGTGTGCAGCTTGAGCAGGGCACCGCCGTGAGCGGGGTTGGTGCCGTGCAGGGAGCGGATGACGCAGAGTTCATCGGCACACTGGGCGACATGAGGGAACAGCTCGCTGACGGGCAGGCCGCTCTGGCCGTACTGCTTGAACTTCCAGGGGGACTTCAGGAGCTTGCCTGTTTCCGCGAACTTGACACGCGGTTGGGCAAAGGGATAGGCTTTGCCGTGGTCGCGGTCGAGCAGCGGTTTGGGATCAAAGGTGTCCACGGCGGAGGGGCCGCCCTTCATGAACAGGAAGATGACCCGCTTGGCCCGGGCAGTATGATGCGGCAGCTTGGCCGCGAGAGGGCTGACCGGGGCGGAGGCACCCTGAGACTGCTGGGCGAGCAGGGAAGCAAGCGCCAGATGGCCAAAGCCTGCGGCGCTGCGCTGCAGCATGGCCCGGCGGGTGAGGGGGGAGGCAGGGAAGGGGTTCATCGCAGGTACATGAATTCGTTGGCCGACATGAGGGTGTGGCAGAGCAGCGTCCACGCTTCAGGGGTGTCACCCTGCTGGCGGACGAAAGTGAGCGCGCGGGTGACGTCGTGGGGCGAGGCCGGGCGACCGTACAGGGCGACGTACGCGTCTTGAACCCGGGCCTCGGGAATGCCGTTGTCCGACAGCAGCTTCGCGCAGAGCCTCTGAGCCGACTGGGCGGCGAAGGGCGAGTTCATCATGATAAGCGCTTGCGGGGCCACCACGGTGGCATTGCGGCTGCCGGTGGGCATGGTGGGATCCGGGTAGTCGAACTGCTCCAGTAGATCGAAGAGGTGGTTCCGGATGATGGGGATGTAGAGGGCGCGCCGCAGAGCCTTGTACTGGGTGGCGTCTTTGGACGTGTGGTTGAAGACGAACTCCCGGTTGCGCAGCGGCACGGTCTTGCCACCGACCTGGGCAGAGAGGGAGCCGCTGGCAGCGAGCATGGCGTCGTGTATCTGCTCGGCCTCCAGACGCTGCACATGGGCGCGCCATAGGAGCTTGTTTTCCGGGTCGAGCATGGCGGGAACCACACCCGAAGAGGGCTGGCCTGCACTGGGGTGGGTGGAGGCCATCTGATAGGCGCTGGACTTCATGAGCACGCGGTGCATGTCTTTGATGCTCCAGCCGCTTTCGATGAAACAACGGGCCAGCCAGTCGAGCAGGGCGGGATGGGAAGGTTTGTCACCCAGGATGCCGAAGTTGTCCGTGGAGCCGACGAGCCCACGGCCGAAGTGCCAGCGCCAGAGTCGGTTGACCATGACCCGGGCGGTGAGGGGGTGCTCGCTGCTGGCCATCCAGCGGGCCAGCTCCAGACGGCCGCTTTGTTTGGCAGAGAGAATGGGCTTGGTGAAGGAGGTGCGCATGACCTCTGGGAAGCCGCGCTCCACCTCGGCTCCGAGGGTGAGATAACTGCCGCGGATGTGAATCGGAAGGGTCTTGGTGATGGCGCCGTCGCGTACGCCCATGAGGGAAGGGGGATCGGGCGTCTTGTCCTCGAGAGACATGAGGTCGTCCTTCATGACTTCGGAGGTGGCCAGCATCTCGCCGTCGAACGCATCGGCATCCTTGTCCGGGATGACGAGCAGGCCGGCCACATCATTGAGGGCGGCATGCGCCTCGGCCAGATCCGGCTCCACCGGAGCGGTCGCCTTGGGATCTTTGGCCTTGGCAGCGGTCAGGGCTGCCGCCGAGCGCGTGAATACATCTCCGTAATATTTTCTGATTCCCTCCTGGTCACCGGCAGCAGCGAGTTCACGCCAGCGGGCGTAGAAAGGGTGCTCTGGAGTGCGGGTGAGATACTGGCGGGCGGTGAGCAGGTAGCGGGGGCGCAGCTTGCGCTCTGCCGCAAGTTTCTGCACCTGGGCAAAGTTTGGGTCGTCCGGCAAAAGTGCGGCCGCGGCGAGGTATTCGGACGCATTCGTCTGCAACTCCTGCTTCAGCTTCGCGCGGGTCTCATTGGAGAACTTGGCAACCTTGGACCGCTGGGCGGCCACCTCTGCCTCGTACTTTTTCTTGGCGGCCAGTTCGTCCGGTGTGGCGAGTGAGTGCTCATACCAGAACTTGATGGCTCCCAGCTTCTCGTCCGCGAGGCTCTTCGTACTGCGGAAGATGGCGGCCAGGGCGTAGTAGTCCTTGTTGGTGATGGGATCGAACTTGTGATCATGGCAGCGGGCACAGCCCAGGGTCATGCCCAGGAAGGCCTTGCCCAGGGTGTCGAGCTGCTCATCGATGATGTCCATCTCCAGCTTGCGGACATCGGGCTCTGCGAGCACCCGGGCCCCGAGGGCGAGGAAACCCAGAGCGGTCAGCCCCTCCCGACGTTCCTCTTCCGTGCGGGCAGGCAGGAGGTCACCGGCGATCTGCTCGACCAGGAACTGGTCATAGGGCTTGTCCTCGTTAAAGGCGCGAACCACATAGTCCCGGTAGCGCCAGGCATGGCCGTAGGCCACGTTCTCATCCATGCCGTTGGAGTCGGCATAGCGGGCCACATCAAGCCAGTGGCGCGCCCAGCGTTCGCCGTATTGAGGGGAGGCCAGCAGGCGCTCCACCACCTTGCTGAAGGCGTCGGCGGAGGTGTCGGCCAGGAAGGCGTCAATCTCCTGCGCCGTAGGTGGCAGGCCGGTGAGGTCAAAGGTGGCACGGCGAATGAGCGTCCGCTTGTCGGTGGCGGGGGCTGGCGCGATGCCCTGTTTCTCGAGTTCAGCCAGGAGGAAGGCGTCGATGGGTGATTTGACCCAGGCGGTGTTTTGCACTGGTGGAGGTGTCGTCTCGGCCAGCGGGGTGAAGGACCAGAACTTGCGGCCTTCCTCCATGTTGATGCTGCGATTCACCCCACCATGCGCTTGTGCGGCCGCGGCGGTCTTGCCCTCCCGGGGATCGGGTGCGCCCATGGCCACCCACTTCTCCAGATCCTGGATCTGGGCAGGCGTGAGGGCATTCTTTGGAGGCATCTGGAGGTCGCGGTTCTTGTATCGAACCGCCTCGATGAGCTTGCTCTTCTCCAGATTGCCCGGGACCACGGAGGGGCCGGCATCGCCACCGATGAGCAGGGCTTCGCGGGAGTCCACCGCCAGCCCGCCCTTGGTCTTCCCGGCTTCGACAGAGTGGCAGTCATAGCAGGCGCTCACCAGGACGGGGCGGATCTTCTTCTCGAAGAACTCCATGCCTTCCGCAGTGGGAGTGGCGGCCACCAGCGGGCTGGCGAGCAGGAGACCTGTGAACCCGCTGCTGAGAGCGAGGTGGAAGTGGGAAGGGCGTTTCATCAGGGGCATGGGAGGGGCCGGAGATGGGGTTTCAGGAAACACAATTCAATCAGTCACTCCGCGAGGGCGCGGATCTCATCGGGATGCAGGGCCGCGGTGTAGAGGCTGAACTCATCCATGCATCCGGCGAAGTTCCGCACCGGTTGCTGGCGTTTGTCCGGGGAGGGGGTCCAGTTGCCGAGCTCCATCATCACTGGGGTGAGTTCCGTGGGGGTCTGCACCGGGTGTTTGGACAAGATCCCGCCGTTCAGGTAGAAGGTGACCTCGCCACCCGGCAGGTCATACACCACGGCCAGATGCACCCACTGGCCGAAGCGCTCCGGGGTGAATATTACCGGGGTGATGTAGTCATCCGAGCGGACATCCGGGTGTTTGCCGGAACCCACGCCGAGGCACAGGGAGCCATCGTGCAGGATCTGCCAGTGCATATGACCTTCCGCAATGCCCTGGCTCATGCAGAGGGAGCTCTGGCGGACATTCAGCCCGTGAAGCTGCACCCAGGTGGCCATGGTGACCTGACGATGGGAACCGGGCAGGCTCAGGCGTACACGATCACTGACACTGCGGAATTGCAGCGCCTTCTTTTCAGGCCAGCGGCCCTGGGTCCAGATGCAGCCCACGATGGTGCCGGGGGCGATCTCCTGGCCGAGCGCGGCGGAGTTCTTGAGCGAGCGCGATCCCTGGGGATCCTGGAAATCAAGCCTCAGCTTGAGACGCGGATCGAGGTTCCATTGACGGCCCTGATCTTCCCAACGAGCCAGGGCCAGCCGCTGGGACTCGTTCATGCGGGCGTCCAGATCACGGCTGAAGGCGAAGGCCACATCACTGGCGGGCAGGTGGCGGGCAGGTGTGCTTTTCTCGAACCCGGCGGCCTCACCAGTGGTGAGCATGCGCACTTGGGCCTTGGGTTGGTGCAGCTCCACCTCGCCCTTGAACACGTGCACTTCTGGCGTGGCGCTGTTGAGATCCAGACCGAAGTCCGTGCCGAGATCCACGACATCGCCATTGGGCGTGCCGAGCCGGAATCCTCGCGCCTGGGGCGGCACGTGGGCACTGAACCGACCGCTGACGCAGTAGGCCTCACCGGCAGAGACGAGCTTGATTTCCGCCGGGCCTTCCACCACCAGCCGGGCACCTTGGTAGAACTCCAGCTCTGCAATGCCAGCCTTGAGCTTGAGCCAGCCGGGGGAAATGGGGGCATTCAGGGCGGGGGCAGACCTCGCGTCCACCCACTCCAGATTCACGCCGCGGGTCAGCAGCGCGACGGAGGTGGTGGTGACCTCATCTTCATCCTTAGTTGGGGCGGTAGTTACTGCCGGAGTCGGGGTCGGGCGGGCTGGCTGACGCAGCACGTTCACCACCATCACCAGGATGGCGAGCAGGGCCGCCAGCGGCAGAAGCCAGGTCAATCGTGCCCGAACGGGGCGAGTTGGAGCGGCCGCCACGGTGGCGGTGAGGGCGGGCTCCTCCTCCACCCGTTGCAGCTCCTGCTGGGACCAGGAGAAGAGTGCCGACTCCACATCCTGGAAGGCATACCACTGGCGGCGGGCCTCGGCGGAGTTCTTCAGCATGTGGCTGAGCTGCGCGTGGTCCTCTGCGGAGATGTGGCCGTCTGCCTTCGCCATGAAGAGGCGGTGCAGTTCGGCAGAGTCGAAATCGAGGTCAGGATTCATGGTCTTCGGGTCACGCCTCAGGTGCGGTTTTCCGGTTCACGCAATCCGCCAGCAGACGGCGGAGGGTGTTGAGCTTGTTGTAGAGGGTCTGGGGAGCCCGGCCGAGGCGCTCCGCCAGCACGGCCAAGCCCACGTTCTTAAGATAGAATTCGCGCACGAGATCGCGTCCCTGGGGTTCCACCTCCTCAATGCAACGCTCCAGGGCGGCCAGGCGCTGCTCGCGATGCTGGAGGTCGGTGGGGCGTTCTTCCGCGAACCTTTGCAACAGCTCGTCGTCGAAGTGCAGTGGGGAGCGCAGGGCCATGCGCTGGAAGTTCTTGGCCTCGTAGAAGGCAAAACTGCTCGCCCAGGCAAAGAAATCGGAACCCGGGGTGAAGTCGCCAAACTTCCGCCACAGGGTGAGGCTGGCGCGTTGCAGCACGTCCTCTGCATCCGCCCGGTTCCCCAGCATGACGAGCAGAAAGCCGAGCAGGCGCCCATGGGCACCGTTGAGCAGGGTGATGAACTGCTCGCTCAGCCCGGGATCGGGCGCTGGTTGGGGGGCGTCACTCATGCTATCTGCCAAGTAATGTGCAGGCTGAACGGCTTTTACCGAAGATTGATAAAAAAATGATTCTCTGCATGGGTTGATGGAAGTTGCCTGAAAAGAGCGGCGTAAGGAGTTGGCATTCCGGTCTCCTGCCCGGCTCTGTCCCAACTCCGATGAGCGACTCCCCCCTTCTTCTGACCCTTGCTGAGCTGGTCAGCATCAACAGTGTGAACTCCTCCTACGAGGGCGGGCCGGGCGAGGCCGAGCTGGGGGAGTATGTGCGGATGTTTTTCGAGCATCGGGGCATTGAAACGTGGGAGCAGGAGGTGTTCCCGGGGCGGAACAACGTCATTTCCCGGCTGCCCGGACGCGATCCTGGGCGGCGCATCGTACTGGAGGCGCATATGGATACCGTTTCGGTCAAAGGCATGAGCATTCCGCCCTTTGAACCTCGCGTGGCGGAGGGGCGCATGTATGGCCGGGGGGCGTGCGACACCAAGGCGGGGCTGGCGACGATGATGCATGCGCTGGCGGATCTGAAGGCGGAAGGGATCACCCCGCCATGTGAGGTGTGGCTCGCCGCGGTGGTGGATGAGGAATACTCCTACCGCGGGGTGGTGAAGCTCTGTGAGGGAATCACTGCCGCAGCCTCCATTGTGGCGGAACCCACGGAACTGAGGGCGGTCATCGCGACCAAAGGTGTGCTGCGCTGGCGTATCGTGGTGCGGGGAAAATCCGCGCACAGTTCCAAGCCGCATCTGGGTGTGAATGCCATCCACCACATGTCGCGGGTGGTGCTGGCCCTGGAGGAGATGCATGGGCGCCTCGCAGAGAACGCAGCGCATCCTTTGCTCGGCACAGCCACGAGCAACGTGGGCGTGATCACCGGGGGCACGCAGGTGAACTTCGTGCCGGATCAATGCGCGATCGAGATCGACCGCCGGCTGCTGCCTGGGGAGAGAGTGGAGGAGGTGCTGGCCGTTTATGAGACGCTCCTGGGGGAGCTCCGACAGCAATATCCAGGTCTGGATGTATTCATGGAAGCCCCGATGCTCACCGATGAAGCCCTGGAGACGCCGGAAAGCGAGGATGTGGTGCAGGTCGCATCCGGCGTGCTGGCGGAACTGGGGCTGAATGCGAGCCCCTGCGGTGTGTCTTTCAGTTGCGATGCCAGCAAGCTCGCACGGGCCGGAGTGCCCACGATTGTCTTCGGGCCGGGCAGCATCGATCGCGCCCATGCCGCGGTGGAATATGTGGAGCTGGACCAGGTGCAGCTCGCCCTGGAGTTCCACAAACGCTTCCTGAAGTCCTTTGTCTGATGCTATCGTTATTACCTGAAATCTTGTCATCAACCTTCAACACCATGAGCTCATCTCCCGTCCTCCCAACGTCCTCCACCCGGCGTCAGTTTCTTGTCACCTCCCTGGCTGCAGCCGGAGGCGTGCTCACCGCGGAGGCGGCCAGTCCTCCGGGAGACATCGACGCGCATGTCCACGTCTGGACGCCGGACACGGAGCACTACCCGATTGCCAAGGGTTTCACCAAGAAGAAGGACATGGTGCCGGCCAGTTTCACCCCGGAGCAGTTGTTTGCTTACACCGTGCCGAATGGCGTGGCGCGGGTGGTGCTCATCCAGATGAGCTTTTACAAGTACGACAACCGCTACATGCTGGACACGATGGCCCGTCACCCCGGCGTGTTCAGCGGGGTGGGCATTCTGGATCATGATGCTTCGGATGCGAAGGCAACGCTGAAGGCGCTGGTGAAGCAGGGCGTGCGCGGGCTGAGACTGTATGCCAACAAGCCGGATGTGGAGGCGTGGCTGAGCTCACCCAATATGCACGCCTTGTGGACCCAGGCGGCAGATCAAGGGGTGGCCATGTGCCTGTTGGCCAATCCAGACTCACTGCCCGCCATCAAACAGCTGGCGCAGAAGTTCCCCAAGACGCGGGTGGTGATCGATCACTTCGCCCGCGTCGGGATGAAGGGGCCGGTGCAGGAGGCGGACCTGGAGAATTTGTGCCGCCTGGCAGAACTGCCGCAGTGCTACGTGAAGACCTCGGCCTTCTATGCCCTGGGGGCGAAGAAGCCGCCCTACAAGGACCTGGCCCCGATGATCAAGCGTTTGCACGGGGTGTACGGAGCCAAGCGGTTGATGTGGGCCTCGGATTGTCCTTATCAGGTGGAAGAAGGGCAGAGCTACCAGGCTGCGATCGAGCTGGTGCGGAAAGGGTTGGATTTCCTGAGTGCGGACGACAAGAAGTGGATGTTGCGTGGCACGGCGCAGAAAGTGTTTTTCAGTTGAGTGAGGGAGCAATCCGCAGTCCAAGATAGTTGCATTGAACCCGGAGGGTTCGCCATGAATAGCCATGGGTGAAACGAGCGTAGCGAGTGCAACCCATGGTATCGTGATCGTTGTATTCTACCGCGGAGCGGTAGGCCAAAGTGTCCAATGCAGTGAGGACGTGTGGCGCGGGAAGGGCGGGGTGTACGATGGGCCTACCGCTCCGCGGTAGCAGGCGGCTCACCGTTTCCCACGGGTAGTCCTCGCTCCGCTCGGCCGACCCGTGGCTATTCACGGCGAACCCTCCGGGTTCATGAGACAATGAAATGGGGTGGGAATGGGTGTTGCGCAGGCTCCGCCGTCCCTCCGGGACGAGCTTCGGAGGGGTCGGTGAAAGGGTGGTCAGGTAGTTTCGTGTGCCACACAGGCCCTCACTTCAGCAACCCACACCCCAACCTGTACCCCTCAAGTCTTTGGTCTTCAGTCTTCCAGTCTTCTGTCACTCTTCACACCTTCCGCAAGATGGTCTCCAGCACGCGCAACAAATTTCCCACATCTTCCTGGGTGTTGTACCCATGCACCGCAATGCGGATGCGTCCGGCCTGGTGCATGATGTGGATGTGCTCGTGCTCCAGGGCGGCGTGCAGGATGCTACAGTCGGGGTGTTTGAAGGCGACGATGCCGGAGGGATTGTCTGAGCGCCAGGGGCAGAGGGGTTGCAGGCCCCGTTCTTTCAAGCCTGCCTCCACCTCGGCGGTGAGAGGGTCGGCATGGGCGACGATGTTCTCGATGCCCACGTCTTCCAGATAGCGGAGGGAGGCGTTCAGCGCGTACAGGGAGACAAAGTTGGGCATGCCCACAGAGAAGCTCGCGGCGCCTGTCTTCGTATCGGCGCGTTCAAAGCGGTCGGCGTCGAATGCGTTGCGCAGGTGGTACCATCCACCGGCGTGGGTGGTGAGGCGGCCAGCATTGCGCTGGGGAATGCCAATGATGCCGCCGCCGTGGATGCCCAGGGTCCACTTGTGGGTGCTGGAAATAACGATGTCCGCATCCACACAATCCAGCATGACGCGACCAAGGGCCTGGGTGACGTCCACCGAGATCAGGGCCTGCGGGGCGAGGTTCCGCACCGCATCACAGAAGGGGCGCCAGGCCAGGCGGTGGCCGTTGTAGAAGCTCACCAGCGACACCTGCACGAGCCGGGTGTGTTCGTTGAGCAGGGGCAGGAGATCCTTCACCTGCAACTCGCCATCGCGCGCTTTCCACAACTGTGTCTGCGGTGACTCGATGGCGGTCAACCAAGGGGTGGCTCCGGCAGGGAAGTCCAGATCTGTGACCACCACTTCATCGGTGGCTCCAAGGTTCAGGGCGGAGGCGAGGAGGTTGTACGCCTCGGAGCTGCACGAGCAGAAGGACACTTCAGAAGGTTCCAGCCCGATCATGCGCGCGGAAATTTCGCGGCAGGCTTCCACCTGGGCGAAGTGGGCATCCCGCCCCTTCATGCCGCGTTCCTTGTCCCGCCAGTAAGTCTGAATGGCCTCGCCCACACACAGGGGCGGGATGCTCTCAGCGGCAGTGTTGAGGTAGGTGATGCCCTCCAGGGCGGGGAAATCACGACGACGGGTCGAATCGGTGAGCATGATCGTTTACTTGGAAGTGACTGGAGACTTGCGCCAGAGAAACATCAAGGCCAGCACACCCAGCCAGGGCGCCAGACCCGCAAGCACGAGGCCCGCATCATAGCTGCCAGTGCGGTCCACGACCATCCCGAAGAAGCGGTGCATGGGCGAGGTGACGGCCCAGACCCACATGCTGAGGATGCCAGTGAGACGTCCGACGTGATCGGCGGACAGTTCCTGGACAAAGCTGTAGTAGCACGGGAACAGCGCCAGGGCCCCGGCACCGATGAGCAGGAGCACACCCAGCAGCAGCCAGCCCTGGCCCAGCCAGGGGATGAAGACGCTCAATGAGGTGAGCAGACACGCGCCAAAATACACCTTCCGCCGGGCACCATGAGGATCCGTCAGGCCGCGGCGGACCAGCCAGAGGGACAGGAGGCCCGCGAGGAAACAACCCATGTCGGTGGCGATGAAGTAGGCGGAGTTGAAGTTGAGCGAGGCCGTCTCGCTGTAGCCCCGGCCGGTCTGCAGGAACTTCATGAGCCACACGCGGTAGATGTGCCACACGGTCTGGGCACCGAGAATGAGGATGGCCACCGACCAGAAGGGGCCACTGCGCAGCACCGTCCAGATGCTGGTGGCAGGCTTGGCGGAGGGCTGGGGCGAAGCTGTGGATGGGGACACCTCCAGATCCCGTGGACGCAGCATCAAAAACCAGAGGGCGATCCAGGCAAAACCCACAGCCCCCACGACGATGAAGGTGGTGCGCCAGGAGCCGGGTTGATCCGTGAGCAGCAGCTTCATCACCTGCGGCGTGATGACCGCGCCGATGGAGGCCCCGCTCTGGAGAATGCTGTTCCCCATGGTGCGGTCTTTTTCATTGAGCACGGCGAAGGTGGTCTTCAGCGCACACGGCCAGTGCCCGGCCTCAAAGAAGCCCAGGAGGGCCCGGCAGATCAGCAGGCTTTCATGGCCATTCACCCAGCCACTGGCCATGCCCATGAGGGACCATCCTCCCAGTACCATGGGGTACAGCCAGTAGATGCGAAGCCGATCCGCCAGAAAACCAAAGACCAGGGAGCCGATGGCAAATCCCCAGCCGAAAACCACCTCCAGATCCCCATATTGCCCCTCGCTGAGCCCCATCTCCCGGGTGACCCGCACGGAGGCGACCGCAAGCGTGACGCGGTCCATGTAGTTGATGGTGGTGGCGAGCAGCAGCAGGCCGGTGATCCACCAGCGCCAGGAGGAGGAACGGAATGACAATGAAGGCATGAGAACGTCTTGAGGGGGAGTCTGGGTGGAGAGAAGAAGGCGCGTCAAGCATATCGGCGGTCCCGGGGATCATGTTTCCCCGGCCCGGTCAGCCCGTCACAATACTATCAGGATTGCGGACTATCGTGGGGAGGGCGGTCGCCACGTAACATTTTCACCAGTATCCATCCCGAAAGGTGAATGAATCGGCGCAGGCGTGGCGCGTTTGGTTGCTACAGGGCAAATGCCCTGATTCATCGCTTCCGACGCCATGTCCTCCCTACGCTCGCCCTCCCGTCGTCACTTCTTGAAGTCATCGTTCCCCTTGATCTTGTCCTCCGCGGTACTGGGCAGGGCAGGTGCCGTGGGGCCCAACAGCAAGATCGGCCTGGCGTGTATCGGCACGGGTGGCCAGGGGATGGCCAATCTGCGGTCTTTCCTCACTGATGAACGGGTGCAGGTGGTGGCGGCCTGTGATGTGGATGTGGCGCACCGGGAAGCCGCCGCCAAACTGGCGAAGCTGACTGCAGGCGATCTCTACAACGACTACCGCGAGGTGCTCAAGCTCCCCAAGGTGGATGCGGTGATGAACGCCACGCCGGATCACTGGCACGCGGGAGTGGCCATCGCGTCAGCGAAGGCGGGCAAGGATCTTTTCTCCGAGAAGCCGCTGGGTGCGAGCATCGCGGAGGGGCGCGCCATTTGTGATGCCGTGGAGGAGCACAAGCGGGTGTTGCAATGCGGTACCTGGCGTCGCTCCGGACTGAAGCCGCGCATGGCCTGTGAGCTGGTGCGGAATGGTTATATCGGCGAACTCAAGGATATCGAGGTGGGGGTGCCGGGCAAGTTCGCCATCCGGGGTGGCTTCACCGGCATGGAGGCTCCGCAGGAAGTGCCGGCGGGTTTCGATTACAAGCTCTGGCAGGGGCCCTTGCCAGAGCGGCCTTACACGGCAGCGCGCTGCCATTTCAACTTCCGCTGGATCAATGACTATGCGCCCGGCTACATCACGGACTGGGGCGCGCACTTCCTGGATGTGGCCCAATGGGGCGCGGGCATGGATGAAACCACCCCTGTCGAGGTGGAGGCGCGGAACGTGAAGCGCCGTGCTCAGGGGCTCTATGATGCCCCGGAGGAATACGAGATCGTGTACCGCTATGCCAACGGGCTGAAGGTGCGGATGGTAAGCACGACAGATGCGGCCATGTACGGGGTGAAGTTTGTCGGCACCCAGGGCTGGATCTTCTCGGAAAATGAGACGCTCAAAGCCAGCTCCATCGACATCCTGCGCACGAAGCTGAAGGACTCCGACGTGCGGCTCTTTGAGTCGAAGAATCACCACCGTAATTTCATCGACGCCATGCTCTCGCGCGGCCAGACTGCGGCGCCGGCCCCCATCGCCCAGCGCACGGCCACGGTGTGCTACATGGGCAGCATCGCAGCTGCTCTACAGAGACCGCTCAAGTTTGATCCGGCTGCGGAGAAGTTTGAAGGCGATGCGGAAGCCAATGCCCTGCTGGCCAAACCGGTGCGGGAGGGGTGGACGGCGTGAGGAAGCGTGGTTTCATCGGCTCCCTGGTCAGCCTGGTGATGCTGCTGCGGGTGCTGCCTGCGGCAGATTCGCTCCAGCTCACACTGCCACCGGTCTGGTACGGCACCCCGGGCGTGCCGGTGAGCCTTTACTATGACAACGTGGTGCTTACGGAGCATCCGGAAGCGTTGCGGTTCGAGGTGAAATGTGACCTCGGACAGTCCGAGGCTCGTCGGTGGACAGTGACGCCGGAGGACAAGGACGTGGGCGAGCACGCGATGGAGGTGGTGGTGAGGGATGCAGCGGGCAAGGAACTGGAGCGGGGCCAGACGCGGCTTCGCGTGGCTCCGCGTGATGCAGGGAAGGGGCGGGAGTTGAAGTTGCTGATCGTGGGCGACAGTCTCACCGCCGCCACCGCCTATCCCAATGAGATCGCCAGGCTGCTCTCGTTGCCGGAGAATCCTGGCTGGAAAATGTACGGTCAGCATCGACCAGCATCGGCCCAGCCGGGAGTCGCTCATGAGGGCTACGGTGGCTGGACGTGGGCGGCGTTTCTCACCCGCCACGAACCCAAGGAGGAACGCACGCCTGATGGCAAAGGCTGGAAGAAGCGGAGCAGCCCCTTTGTGTATCTCGATGGCCAGGGCAATCCTGCTCTGGATGTGGCGCGCTATCTCAAAGAACAGGGCGGGGAAGAGAAGCCGGATGTGGTGACCTTTCTGCTCGGCATCAACGATTGCTTTGGTGCCAAACCAGAGAATCCGGATGCGACCATCGACACGATGTTCACCAATGCAGAGAAGCTCATCGCAGCCTTTCGGGTGGCTTCACCCCGCACGGTGATTGCCATCGGGTTGACTACGGCTCCTAATTCCCGCGAGGGGGCATTCCAGGCCAACTACAAAGGCAAGTACCCGCGCTGGGGATGGAAACGCATCCAGCACCGGCTGGTGCAGCGGCAGTTGGCCCAGTTCGGCGGGCGGGAGAAGGACGGGATCTACGTCGTGCCCACGGAGCTGAATGTGGATCCCGTGGAGGGGTATCCGGCGGACAATGCCGTGCATCCCAATGCTGCGGGATATGCCCAGATCGGCAGCAGTTTCTACAGCTGGCTCAAGCATTGGATGTCTGGGCCCCAGTGATCGGCGAGGCAGCCTGCGGATCTGCCTTTCAGCAACCGGAGGGTTGTGTATCATCGCGGGATGGCGCTCCCTCTGGCTCTTCGGTTGCTCTGTATTCAGGCCATCCCCATGGTGTTGATGGGGCTCGGGGAGCCTGTGCAGGCGCAGACGCAGTCACTGGAGCAGCGGCCGCGCCTCATCATCGAGACGGATGCCGGAGGAGATCCGGATGATGAGCAGTCGCTGGTGCGTCTCCTGGTGTACGCGAATGAGTTCGACATCGAAGGCATCATTGCCAACCGCAAGGAGGCCCGGGAAGGGGAGAACAAGAACCCGGTGCGAGATGGTCTGGGGATTGTACGGGCCACGGTGCGTGCTTATGGCGAGTGTCACCCCCATCTCGTGGTGCACGATCCGCGCTTTCCTTCGGCTGAAGCATTGCTCAAGACCTGCGTACCCGGCTATCAAGACACGGACGACGGGGTGAACCTGATCATCGCGGCCGTGGACAAGGATGACCGGAGGCCGGTGTGGTTCTCCAACTGGGGAACGGACCGGGGCAGTGCGGAAAGCTGCCTGAAGCGGGCCCTGGACAAGGTGCTGAAGGAGCGGCGGCAGGAGGGGTACGCCAAGTTCAAGAACAAGCTGCGCCTAAGCTCAGCCGACCGGTTCGCGGAACATACCTCCGCGTTGAAGCCGGCCTTCCGCAGGTGGATCGATACCAGCCAGCCTGAGCAGGGCGGTAAGAGATGGTATCATCAGTTTTCCCGCATCACGGCCCGGGCCGGCGGCTTCGACATCCAGCGGGATGTCATCCAGAATCATGGTCCCTTGGGGCGGCAGTACCCGACCAACACCAGTCTGCCGCAGAAGGAGGGGGACACCTCCCTGTTTCTGTACCTGGTGCCCAATGGGCTCTCCGATCCCAATGAGCCCGGCTGGGGAGGCTGGGGTGGGCGGTTGGGACAGAACCCCAACCACCCGGACAAAGCGTACTTCTGGGCCAATGTGAAGGACACATGGCAGGGCTCGACCCATCGTGATCAGACGCTGGTCCGCTGGGCCGCGGACTTGCAGAATGACTTCAAGGCTCGCATGGACTGGTGTGTGGCGGATGCTTATGACAAAGCCAACCATGCCCCCATCCCGGTCCTGAATGGGAACGAGGGTAAAGGCGTGATGCATCTGGTGGTCCGGGAAGGGGACAAGGTGGAGCTGAGCGCCACGGGCACCCGGGATCCCGATGGGCAACCCCTTCGCATGGAATGGATGGTCTATCCTGAAGCCGGAACGTATCGCGGCGAGGTGGTGCTTTCAGCGACGGAAGGCGGGCAGACAAGTTTCATCGCACCCAAGCCCGATCAGAATGAGGCTTGCACGATCCATGTCGTGCTGCGGGTGCAGGATCAGGGGGCACCGCCATTGTGTGCCTATCGTCGGGCCGCGGTGGTCGTGGAAACACCGCCTGCTCCGACGACTGGTGTGTTTCCAGGCAGTGAATGGGAAAGGGCAACCCCGGAGTCGCAGGGACTGTATGGGGAGCGACTGACTGAGGCGGTGCGCTATCTGGAGAATTCCCTGGGACAGGACGGGGTGAGGGAGTTGGTCATCATCCGGCATGGAAAGATGGTCTGGAAGGGCAATGACATCGGCAAGGTGCACGGCACGTGGTCGCTCACGAAAAGCTTCACCAGCACGGTGATGGGACTGCTGGTGGACGATGGCAAATGCACGCCTGACACCCGCGTGGCTGAGGTGTTGCCGGAGATGGCTGCGCTCTATCCAGATCTTACGCTGCGCCACTTCACCACCATGACCTCGGGCTATCGTGCGCAGGGGGACGAGACGACGGGCAGCTACAAGCATGGCCCGAGCAAGACTCACTTTCTCCCTGGAGAGCCCCTCTTTCGCCCGCCCGGCAGCCAGTTCGCCTACTGGGACTCCGCGATGAATCAGTTCGGCCACGTGCTCACCCGTATTGCCGGGGAACCCATGGCGGAGGTTTTCATGCGGCGCATTGCTGATCCCATCGGCATGCATCAGGGCCGCTGGAAGTGGGGGGATTTGGGACAAGAGGAAGGCATCCTGGTCAACTGTGGTTCAGGAAACCGCGGGCAGTCGGTGCAGATCAGCGCCGGTGAGTTGGCGCGCTATGGCTGGTTGATGCGGAACGGCGGGCGCTGGGGCGACCAGCAGTTATTGAGCGAACGGTGGGTGAACGAGGCCACCAGGGTGCAGGTGCCAGCAGCATTGCCATGGGGGCATCCCGAAGGCAGCGCCGATGGACAGGGTTGCTACGGCTACAACTGGTGGGTCAATGGTGTGCAGGCGGACGGTTCTTTGAAATTCCCCCATGCCCCGGTGGGGGTGTATTGTGCGGCCGGACACAACAACAACCGGTGTTTTGTGATCCCTCAGTGGGACATGGTGATCGTCCGCTTGGGGCTGGACGGCGATTCTTCGGACATGGTATGGAGTGATTTCATCGCCCGGGTGGGCGAGGCGGTGGAGAGGTGATTTTGGAGGCGGCAGGTTCCGGTGCATAGCCATGGGGGTGATGATGGCGAATGGGTTGAGAGCAGATGCCCCCGGCTTTCACACCTGATCCTCATCTCCATCCTACCCAACGTTGACTCGCTTAGGGCTCGTCCAACGTTGGGCTGTGCTACATATCCCTTTCAGGGATAGAGCTCCAAGCTTCTGGCCACGAAATGATTGCATCGAACCAGGATCCCCATCTTGTAAATCTAAGCAAAATCTTGTTAATCCTGTCTCTGCGCCCGCGCCCATTCCAATCCCGGCTGGTCCACGCGGAACTGCACCACGCGTCTTTGATCCGCATCGGTCACGTACACGGTGCAGCCGTCCGGGCCGCCGAAGCACAGGTTGGTGGGGCTCTTGCCCAGTACATCAATCTCCTGCAGCACTTCGCCCTGCGGGCTTAGCTTGACCACAGTGCCTTTGCCGTGCCGGGTGATGTAGAGGTTCCCTGCCACATCGCAGCGCATGCCGTCGAAGCCGTGATCGGGAAATTCCTTGAGCAGGCGTTTCTCGCCCAGGGTGCCGTCCGATTGAACGGGGAAGGCCCAGACCTTGCGCTGCACACTTTCGTTCACATACAGCGTTCTGCCATCGGGGCTGACGTCCAGGCCGTTGGTGGTGCCCATGTTGCTGGCCACCTTGGAAGCTTTGCCTTCCCGGCTGATCCGCCAGAGCTGCCCAGTGCCATCTTTCCAGGCGGGATCGCTGGCATAGAAGTCTCCTTCGGTCGTGATGGCGATATCGTTGGGCTGGTTCATGCCCGGTTCATTGGCCAGGACGGAGACGGCCTTGCTGGTGAGATCCACTTTGAGGACATTGTGCTTCGTGTAGTCGGCCACAAAGAACGATTTCCCATCCCGGCTGAAGCGGATGCCGTTGCCAATGCTCCCTTCAGGAAGTTTTACGAAGATCTCGGCCTTGCCGTCCGGGCTTACTTTCCCAATCGAGCCCTGCTCCTGAAAGTTCACGGCATACAGATTGCCTTGATGATCGCAGGCCGGACCTTCAATGCCATCGGTGAAGCCATTGGGCGCGGTGAGCGGCGTGGCTTTGAAGAGTCCTCCGGTGGAGGTGGCGGCCACCGTTTGTTTCCTCTCCCGCATCATCTTGGCCAGGTACTTGGCCGTTTCGTCTGCGATCACCTGATAGCCCGCCTGATTGGGGTGGCGGTCGCCATACCATCCCGGCAGGTCGCCCAGGTGGGCATCAAGCTGGTTGTCCATCACCACCACAGATTTGCCATTGATGAAGGGCTTCACCAGTTCCTTAAACTTCTCCGGCACCTTTTCGATCGGGTAACGCCGGTAGTTCAACATGTTGGGGCCCTTCTTGAGTTCAGCTGCATAGCGGGGGTAGATGTCGAAGAGCGGCAATCCCTCAGCCTCAGACACCTTCTTGTTCAATTCATTGATCTGGGCCACGCGTCCTTCTTCCCCATAGGGGATCACGGTCATGACAATGATCACGGCTTCGGGATGATCCCGCTTGAGGCGTTGGATGAGTTCATGATAGTCCTTCGCGAAGTTTTCCGCGAACCCCTGACGCCTGGCCTGGTCGTTGATGCCATAGCGGATGAAGATGTAGTCGGCACCAGGGATCCTCGCGACCTCCTTGTCATAGCGGCCGGAGTCCAGCAGCCGCTGGATGTACTCTCCACTGAGTCCCAGGTTGATGACGTTCACGGGTTGGAGGTCTTTCTCTGCCGCCAGGAGGATGCGGATCACGTCTTCAAAGTGGGGGCCCTGAGGGCGGAGCATTTTGGGGATCTTCGCCTCGGTGGTGCTGTCACCCACCAGCAGGACCTGGCGTTTGCCTTCGTGGAGGGCATGGGCCGGCGTGAAGCAGGAGAACAGGAGCAGACCTGCAGAGAGCGGGAGATGGAGCAGCGATTTCATGGCGAAAAAACAACGCGACAAGAAACCACGGGTCACTGCCAGCGTCACCGCAGGCAATGTCAGGATGTGGTGAATATGTGACAAAAGGAGAGGATCGGTCGGCTAATAGCTCGTAAAAATTATATTAAATATAGTCCTTGCTTTCACGATCCTCGGGGGTAATACATTCCCCTATAGACCAATAGTTCATTTCGCTAAAAACGTGAGCCTGCGCCGCAGAGAGATGACTCCTCTCGCCTTCGTCGGTGGCCCACCCTTCATCGTCCTAGGGTGATACCCCTGGGCTACGGCACCCTATTGCCGTGGTTGCCAACTTCCGACGCCATGAAAACTTGTCACACGGTCCTCCATCTCTGCGCCTCGGCGCTGTTCCTGCCGCTTGGGCTTGCGGCTCAAGACAATCCCCAGCCCCCTGTCATGGACGCCACTGCCCACCGACAGGCGGTGGAAGGGGCCCGCAAACGACTCCAGAACGCCTGGCGGGAGTTCGGAGAGCGAAATGCCCGCGGGGAAATGGCCCCGGACATCTTTTCTCTGCGGGTGCAGCCAAAGATCCTCACCACCGGGGAGGTGGAGGGCCTGATGAAGCAGGCCCAGGCAGCGACATTCCCCGAGCCGGATGTGGTTCGATCCGTCAACGGAAAACTCAACGTCACGCTGAATGTCTTCAAGGCCCGCAACCAGATCGGTTCGGACCCCGTGTACCTGCGGTCCTACAACGGGAAGCTGGTGGGCCCCACCCTGCGCTGCCGGCCGGGGGACACGCTCTACATCACGGTGAGCAACAACCTCGATCCCGAGCCCGGCATGGCGGATGTGATGAACACGCTGCATGGGTTTAACACCACCAACCTGCACACGCACGGGCTGCACGTGTCGCCCTCTGGAATCAGTGACAACGTGTTGCTGGAGATTCCCCCACGCTCTGAGCAGAAGTACGAGATTGTCATCCCGAAAGACCACCCTGCAGGGACCTTCTGGTACCATGCCCACAAGCACGGCTCCACGGCGGCCAATGTGGGCAGCGGCATGTCCGGAGCCCTGATCATTGAAGGCGGGCTGGACACGGTGCCTGAGATCGCCCGTGTCCCGGATCGCGTCATGGTGCTGCAGCAGATCCCGTATGTGAACAATGCCAGCAAGCCGGTGTGTCCCGCGATTCCCAAGGACACCAACCTCACGGTGGGAGTGATTGAGGCGGAATATGCGGACTGCAGCTTTGGTCCCCGGACCTGGGACAAGCTGGGGCGCTACACCACCATCAACGGCGTGAAACTGCCCGTGATTCGTATGCAGCCCGGCTCCGTGGAACGGTGGCGCTTGATCGACAGCGCCATTCGGGAGGTCATCCAGCCGGAGCTGGTGCGCGTGGATCATAGCGGGCAGAGTGCCCCCTCGCGTTTGAACTTTCATGAGATCGCCGTGGATGGACTCGCCCTCGGGCGTGTCGCCTCACGTCCCAAGCTGGAGCTCTGGCCCGGCTACCGCTCGGACGTGCTCATTCAGGCACCGCCGGTGGCGGGGGTGCAGTATGTGTTGCGGGATGGCCGGGTGCCCGGAGGCGGCGTGGTCATTCCCGAGGAGCGGCGCTACCTTGCCGTGGTGATCGTGGAAGGCCCCCCCAATCCGATGCCGCTACCCACGGATGATGCGGTGAAGCGGTTCCGGCTGCCATCTATCGATCCGAAGCGGGTCACAGCGCGCCAGGCTGCGGCCTATGGCATCATCCCCAAGGGCGACGGGGTGGTCTTTACCATCGACCGGCAGCCGTTTGACTTCGACGAAGCGCGTCAGAACACCCTGGGCGAAGTGCAGGAGTGGACGGTTATTTCCAGGAACAATGTGGGACCGGTGAGCCATCCTTTTCACATTCATGTGAATCCATTCGAAATCTTCTCCATCCTGGATGATCAGAGTGTGGAACAGCTGGATCGCGATCCCAAAACCGGGGCGGTGCTGCCGGTATGGAGAGACACCATCATCCTGAATGAAGGGTGGAAAGTAAGTTTCCGCACGGAGTACACCGACTTTGACGGCGTCTTCGTCCAGCACTGTCACATCCTCGACCACGAGGATGAAGGCATGATGGAGCTGGTGGAAATTTCCAAGCCGTCGGCAGCCGAGCCCATGGCTGATGCGGGAGCGATGGAGCCCAAACGGCTGGGTGCGCCGTATCCTGCGCCCGCCTGGTCCCTGCCGGATACCAGCGGCAAGATGCAGAAATCAGCGGATCTTCTCACCCGACCCACCGTGCTTTTCTTCTATGAGGGCTTTGCCTGCCTGCGCTGCAACGAGCAGATGACCGCGCTGGTGGAGAAGGCAGAGGCCTTCCGAAAGCAGGGAGTGCAGGTCATTGGCATCAGCACCGATACGGTGGCGGATTTGGGCAAGGCCCTGGAGGGCACGCCCTGCCCGTTTCCGCTGCTGGCAGATCCTGAGATGCGTGTCTTCCGCTCCTATGGCTGCTATGCCGACGGACCCCTGCACGGACTCTTCGTGCTGGATGCCGCGGGCCGGGTGCACTGGCAGAACGTCTCCATGACCCCCTACATGGATGTGGACACCCTCCTGCGTGAGACGGGACAGGTGGCTGCGCCCGCCCGTTCCGGGGCGGTGGCCAGCCGCCAGCCCTGATCTCTTCTCCGGAGAAGCCGTTTTTCAATCTGTTATAACCACGAACTCTATATTCCTCATGTCCCCTCCCACCACCTCCCGCCGTCAGTTCCTGGTCACCGCCGGTGCGGCTGCCGCCTCTGCCGGCTGGTCCTTTGGCCAGGAACCTGCCCAAGCCGCCACGGCAAAATACCACCGGCTCAATTTACAAAACCCTGCGGCTGCACCTTTCCTGGAGAGCTACAAGAAGGCCATCACCGTCATGCTGCAGCTCCCGCCCTCGGATGCGCGCAACTGGTACCGGAACGCCTTCATCCACACGCTGGACTGCCCGCATGGGAACTGGTGGTTTGTCGTGTGGCACCGTGGCTACACCGGCTGGTTTGAGCGCACGGTCCGCGAGCTCAGTGGGGACCCCAACTTCGCCTTTCCTTATTGGGACTGGACGGCGCTGCCGCAGGTTCCGGACTCTTTCTTCAATGGTGTGCTGGACCCCAACAATCCTGCCTTCATTGCCAGCTACAATGAGTTCTACTCGCAGCTCTCCAATCCCATGAGCGCGCTCTGGAACTCTTTCTCCACGGCTCAGCTCCAGCAGATGCGGAACCGGGGCTTTCAGTCCGTGAACGATGTGTGGCAGGCGGTGCGGGACAGCCCCATGTTCTTTCCCCGTGGCCGGGCCCGCACGTTGACGAGACAGAACCCCGGCTTTGATGCGACCACCCGCCGGGCGGTCTCCATCGGGACCATCCGCAACGCTCTTGCGCCGACGGACTTCATCACCTTTGGCAGTGGCAAGACCGCCAACCACAGTGAGAGCGCCACCCAGGGCATCCTGGAAAGCCAGCCGCACAACAACGTGCACAACAACATCGGCGGGTTCATGCAGGACCTGCTCTCTCCCACCGACCCGGTGTTCTTCGCCCACCATTCCAATATTGACCGGCTCTGGGACGTGTGGACACGCAAACAACAGCGTCTTGGGCTGCCTACGCTACCCACAGGGGCGAACCTGCCGCTGTGGGCCAATGAGCCTTTCCTCTTCTTCATCGGGCCGGACGGCAAACCGGTGGCGAAGAACAAGGCGGGTGACTACGCCACGATCGGAGACTTTGACTATAACTACGAGCCTGGCTCCGGTGAGGCGGTGATTCCAGCTGCCAGCCGCCCTGGCGAAATGAACAACAAGGTGTGGCTGGGCACGCTCGGGGCTGCAGTGCCCAACTTTAGTGCCTCCGCCCGCGCTGATGTGATGGTGCCTGAAGCCGTGCCGGAGGCCGCCATGAAGGCGGATGGTCCCGCAGTTTTCGCCAAGATCACCATTGCGCCGCCCATGGATGTGGCCGGGGTGGAGTTTCACGTGCTGGTGAATCCGCCGGAGAATGTGAGCCATGTGGACTTTGATTCCCCAAGTTTCGCGGGAACGTTCAGCGTCTTTGGCAAACAGCTCGGCGGGCATAAAAATCAGCCCCTGAGCTTCCTCATGCCGCTGACCGAGGCGGTGAAAAAGCTGCAGGAGACCAACGAACTCAAGCCTGGCCAGCCGCTGCGGGTGCAGGTGGTGGCAGAAAGGAAAGGAGTAAATTTGACGCCTTTGCAGGCCAAGGTGTCAGAGATCTCAGTGGGCACCTTCTAATTTGGGGGCTCACCTCTCTTAAACTCGTGTGCCGGTATGTGGATGCAAACTCCTCTTCTCAAGTCCCTGTTGGGGCTCGGGTTGGTTTGTTTCCTCATTCCGGCATGCGGGAGGGCAGGTTCTGAAAGCCCCGCCAAAACCGTGAAAGAGTCTGCTCCAGACGGAAAAATGCTGCTCGCCCTGCCCCGGGCGAGGGAGGCGGATGAAGCCGTGGCGGTGCGCATTACGGTCGGTACTCTGGCCAAAGGCGCCCGCATCATCGTGAAGACGACTGAGGGCGAGGTAGTCGGGGCGGTGGTGCCGTTCGGCATTTTGCCGGGCCGGAAGGCGGGCTCGTTTATGGTGCCCGTGCCGCTGGCGGCCGTGAAGGACGGCAAGGTGAGCCTGCAGCTGGAGGTGGAGGAGTTGACGGGAGGAAAAACCCGTGCCCCGACGAAAACCGAGGTGGAGGCGGCGAACCTGGAGCTCATGCCGGTGAGCGGCACGCCGGAGTAGGGAAGAGACCAGCGAGGGAGCCTCTGAATGACACCGGGCTTTCAGCCCTCAATTTCTATTAAATTCCTAGTACCTGGGGCGGTGCACCAGGCTGGAATGAGGCCGGGCCTTTGGCCCTCATGATTCGCGCTGCAATGCGAGAATGCCCAACCAGGCTTTGCTTGCTCGTGTTGATGCCCTTCCCGGAGACTGCAACTTTGCTAACCAGACGTTTCCTCGTCGTGGAATGTGGCAATGGCATGCAAATGCGTTCGTTGATCGGATTGGCTGCAAACTGGGCAACTGAGGGCCAAAGGCCCGGAATCATACCAGCCCAGGGCAACGCCCTGGGTTCAGGATTCAAAAGAGGATGTTTAAGGGCTGAAGGCCCGGATTCATTCAGGCACATGCGTCTTCCGAAATCCTTGCGTATCCCAACTGCTACTTCATCACCAGGATGAGGGCGAGCCCTCGGCCCTCAGTTTTGACACCTCACGTCAGCCCGCGATACTTCGCCACCGCCTGGGCGCGGGAGCGCACGTGGAGTTTTTCATAGATCCGGCGGATGTGGCTGTTCACTGTATGGGTGGAGATGCCGAGCTGGTCGGCGATTTCCTTGTAGAGAAATCCCTTGGAAAGAAGGTCCAGCACTTCCCGCTCCCGCTCCGCCAGCGCGCTCATCTCTGGATCTGGCGGGGCGGTGGTGGCCGTGTCCGTGACACGGTGGAAAAAGCTCACCACCTGCCGCGCCACCTGGGGTGACATGGGCGAGCCTCCTGCATGTGCCTGTACGATGCCGGCCACAATCTCCCGCGGAGGGGTGCGCTTCAGGAGATAGCCGCAAGCGCCGGCCTTGAGCGCGTCAAAAATGAGCGGGCTCTCCTCATACATGGTGAGCATGAGGCAGAGCAGGCCTGGGGTTGTCTCCTTGATCCGGGAGACAAACTCGATGCCGCTCATGTGGGGCAGGTTGATGTCCACCAGCACCAGATCCGGGGCCGCTCCCGGGAGCTGTTGCAGCGCCGCCTCTCCGGTGGTGTAGTGGGCCTCGCAGCGGACTTCCGGGCCCAGGCTGAAGTAGCGCTGCAGCGTCTGGGCAAACGGCAGGTCATCTTCGATCATGGCAATGCGCACAGGCATGGACTGGGTGGGGTGGTCAGGGGTGGTGGAGGGGCACTTGCAGCGTCACCATGGTGCCTCCCTCCGGGCGGGACTGCACGCGGCAATTGCCGCCAATGGCGGCCAGACGGGACGTCATGTTCTGGAGGCCGTCCTTCCCGGCCCCCGTCTGCATTTCTGGCAAACCACGGCCGTTATCCGCCAGGCGCACCAGGAAGTCGGGCTCATGGTAGCGGAGGATGATGGTCACCTGGGATGCCTGGGCATGCTTGGCGACATTCTGCAGCGCCTCTTTGAAGGCGAGCAAGAGTTCATGGCGGTGGTGAGAGGCCACAGGGATCTCCGGCCATTCGGCCGGGACATCCTGCCGGAAGGTGATTCCCAAAGGGGCCAGGTATTCACTGGCGATGTGGCAGAGGTAGTTGGCGAGGCTGGGCAGCGTGTCATTGCGCGGATTCACTGCCCACACGGCTTCATCCAGCTCAGAGATGGCCGCGCGGGCGGTGTCGCCCAGTTGCTGCAGTTTCTGGCCCGCATCTCCTGGCAGGGGATGCTCCGCGGCGAAGATCTCATGCATGACCATGAGCTGGGTGAGGCGTGATCCTACCACGTCATGCATGTCCCTGGCGATGCGGGCCCTCTCATTGTCCAACTCCTGACGCTGCTCCAGCTCGGCCACCTTCGTCGCCATGCGCCGGCGGGCAATGCGCCATGCCACGAGACTGGCCAATGCCACGCTCAATAGCAGCGCCAGGACTCGCACGAGCGGCCGTTGCCATAGTGGTAGTGGCACCATGAGAGGCACGGAAAGTTCAATGTCATTCCACTCCAGATCCGTGTGTCGCAGACTCGCCTGAAAGAGGTACTTGCCCGGCGGCAGCGCGCGGGACTCCACCACGCCCGAGTTCGGCACGGGCAGCCATTCGTTGCTCACCCCGGCAATGCGCCAGCGTCGGCCCAGAATCAAGTTTCCTGGCAATGTCGGGTTCTTGATGACGAAGCTGAGCCAGGGGGCTCCCGCGGGAATGTCGAATGAACTTCCAGGCGGCAGTTTGTCATTGCCAGCGGTGACATCCACGCCGGGTGAGACGAGGGACTCATAGACTTCCACCTCGGCCAGCTGCGGAGAGAAGGCGACCGGGCTCTGGCTGGAGAGACGAAGATAGCGACCGCGGAACTCCCCTTTTCCCGCGACGGCCCGCACCACATCCGTCTGCCCGGGTTCGGGGTATGAACCATCTGGGCGATGCAGGGCCGTCCATACCGGCTCCACCCCGGGCTCGGGAAGCTGGTCATAGAGCTGGAGGAGGACTTTGGAAAGCCGTTCTGTGGCGCGTCCATCTGCCCGGTTGCGCAGACAGATGTGGTCCAGTCTGGCCACACGGCGCAGGTCGAGCTGGAAGTAGAAGGTATTGCCCAGGTCCGGGGCGGGCGGGTGCGCCATGGTCCCGGAGAGCCCGTCAACCAGGTGCTCCGGACGTTGTCCCGATCCCAGGGGGTGCGATGAAATCACAGGGCATCCCAGGGCGATGTTGGTGGTGCTGACCTCCTTGCGCTCGACGCGGATCTCCGTGAGCACAGCTTCTCCAGCCACGCCCTGGCCGGGGTACACATCCAGCCGCATTCCAGTGACTCCCGGCGGGATAAGCGGTGTTTCCACAAGATACACCGGGGTTTGCAGCACCCCGGTCACCTGAAGCCGGCCATCGTCGCGGATGATCTCCCCTTCTGTGGAGTTGTACCATGTGGGGGCCACCCTCTCCCATCTCCCGGAAAGGGAAGGTGTGGCATCACGCGTGATCGAAAGGCTGAAGGCACGAAAAGCCGAGTCCGTATGCCCGGAGAGAAATGAGAGCCAGATGCGCAAGCGCCCAGCGGGCTGAACGGTCTCGCAGGCAAAGACAGCGGAGTGCACACGGTCCGTCTGCCCTGGCACCGCCCAGCCTTCCAGGCCTGCCTCGATGCCATCCACTGATTTGGCAAGTTGAGCGGAACGGGTGTTCGTCGATGCTTCCACGGCCCGGAGCGTTACTTTGGCGGCAGGCAGGCAAATCGGCAGACCGGCAAGACCAAGGGTCAGACAGAGCGCCATACCCCGGCGATGGCGGGAAAAGCGGGCGGCATACGGGAGACGGCGCATCACGGTGGTGTGGAACATCATGGCACAGGCGCTGCCGGCCGTCACCCCTCGTTTGGCTGTGTAGCGAGTTCTCGTCACAAGACGTGACCGTCACGGTGCCCTACGCTTGGTGACGATGTCTTCAGTTGTCTTTGATCCTATTCACGAATCAAAACGGAACATGCTGGTCGCCGGATGGGGCTGGGCTCTCGGCGGGGTGTTGCTGGTCGCAGTCGCTGGCTTGTCTCTCCGCGAGGAAGTGGCACAGGATGCGCAGCCAGAACATCCCGTTTCACCCTGGGCGCTGGTCTGGCGGGATGAATTCGACGGCCAGGTGCTGGATGCTACGAAGTGGGCCGTGCGTGCCCCTGGTCTGAGGGAGAGCGCCATGATCAGTGCGGAGAATGTCTCCCTGGATGGTGCTGGCCGTCTGCTGCTCACCACGACGGAGAAGGACGGTGTCATTCACACGGGCATGATCGGGTCCCAGGGCAAGTTTTCCCACACGTATGGACGCTGGGAGGCCCGGATCAAGTTTCACGCCATGGAGGGACATCACGGCTCCTTCTGGTTGCAGCCGGAGCGCCGGGAAAAGGATGTGGGAAATAACCCGCATCTCACCGGGGCGGAGATCGACATCATAGAATGGTTCGGCGCGGGTCGCAAAGATGGCGGCGCTGCCTCGAACGTGTACTGGCCCGGGGAGGCCGGTCAGCACCTGCACGATGGCGGCCCGCTTGATCTGACGCCCGTGCTCAAGGATGGCCGCAACCTCAGTGATGACTTTCACGTGTATGCCGTGGAGTGGACGCCGGACGAGTATGTCTTCTTTATTGACGAACATGAGGTCTTCCGCACCCGGGCAGGCGTCTCACGGCAGCCCCAGTACGCCATCCTCAGCCTGCTGTGTGCCGACTGGGAAGCTCCCAGGTTGGATCGCAGCCGTCTGCCGGAGAGCATGATGGTGGACTATGTCAGGGTTTACCGGATGAGGACAGCGGCGGTGGCCGTAGGGCCGTCCCCGCGGGCAGGAGCTCCATCCCCTGTGGCGAATTCTCGCTACATCACGTCCCGAGAATAACCCCTACCATGGCACGGTAATTTCACCCTCCCAGCCTATGCAGCCATCACGTCCTGCCTCCTTTAAAAGAACATCTCGTCGCGGGATTGCGCTGATCATGGTGTTGATGGTGCTGGTGCTCATCACGGTGTTGGTGGTGGGGTTCCTCTCGCTGGTGACCACGGAGCGCCAGGCGTCATCAGGGTATGCAGAAGGCAATCGCTCCCGCATGCTCTCGGACTCGGCGATCAATCTGGTCATTGGTCAGATCCGGCAGGCCACGGAGACGCTGAATGCCGATCCGGCCAACCCTAAAACCTGGGCCTCCCAGCCTGGAATGATCCGGGTGTATGGCAGCACTGGCGGGGCGGGCAATGGCCGCACCCCATTGAGCGCCGCCTACAAGCTCTACTCATCAGACCAGATGCGGGTCACCACCTTCGGCCAATCGGAGGCAAATGCAGAGGCGCCGCCTGCCAGTTGGTCCGCGCAGCGGGCCTTGTACACCGACCTGAATGAGCCGGTGGAAGCCCAGGGGCGCAAGCACTACCCGATCCTTGAGCCTCCCGCGGTGGGAGAGGTGGAGGGGTACGAGGTGGTCAACGCTCCAGGCACTGGGGGCAGTGAGCCCGTCATGCCCGTGAAGTGGCTCTACCTGCTCCGTGATGGAACGGTGGCTGCTGCCAAACCTGTAGCGGGCTCCGACTCCAAAGTAACAGTCGCGGGGGCCAGCGCTGACAATCCCGTGGTGGGACGCCTGGCGTTCTGGACAGATGATGAATCCTCCAAGGTCAACATCAACACCGCGAGTGAAGGTGTCTTTTGGGACATCCCACGGGCCAATACCGTGGCGGAGCGCCGGCTGGGCAACTATCTGCCGGCGCGGAATGAATTCCAGCGCTACCCCGGGCACCCGGCGACCACGAGCCTGAGTGTGGTTCTTGGAAAGTACTTCACCTCAGGTGGTGGGTCCACCACCGGCAACACCACGGACGGAACCTCCCAGTATGGCCTCTACTACGATCTCGCCCCTCGCGTGGCCACCGGCGGCTCGCTGGATGGCACACGCACGCCCTCCGGTGCGATGGTGATCACCAAGGATCAGGACCGCCTCTATGCCACGGTGGATGAGTACTTCTTCAAGAATGCTGCGCTTGCCAATGGGCGGCGGGAGGTCAGCAGTGCGCGCCTGAACCCCGAGGTGCTGGCCAAGACCCAGTTCTTCCTCACCGCCCAGAGCCGGGCCCCGGAGGTGACCCTCTTCAATACACCCCGCATCAGCCTCTGGCCGCTACAGGCGGTCCAGCCCGCCGGGAGCACGACCGCCCGCAATGCGTATGACAAGCTCATCGCCTTCTGCACGAGCCTGGGCAAGGACAAGGCGCTGCCTGCCACCTACCCGGCTGACCAGGCCACCGGTTATTCCTATGCCTTCCAGCGGAAGCAGGTGTGCAAGCTCCTGGACAGCGGCAGCGGCAACATGGCCGGATGGACCAGCGGAAACCCCACGGCAGACTATGCCCAGATAACCCGCAACCAGACGCTCTACGCCTATCTTCAGCGGCTCACAGGCAGGGAGATTCCTGGCTTTGGGCAGAGCTTTCTCGCGAAGTATCCCAATGATCGCGACCAGATCCTGACCGAGTGCTTCGACTACACGCGCAGCCTGGTGAATGCCATCTCCACGCCACGGAAGAATCTCACGCCGCACTATTCCTATTCACCCCACTACATGGCGTTTGGGACGGTGTCCCCCACCAAGATAGGTTCCACCATGGGGCAGGGCCGCTTCTTCACCATTGCCCAAGCAGCCCTGCTTTTTTATCCCACAGAGGTGGATGTGAATCCGACAGACACTACGGATGTGCAGACCCGGAAAATGAGAGCCCGGCTCATCATCCAGCCGTATTGCGTCTCGCCAGGTGCCAGTGCGTTCAACCAGGCCTTCCGCGTGCGCGTCACCGGAATGGGGGGCTTTCAGGCAGACTCGGCCAATCTCGGGCTGAATGCTGCGTCATCAGGCAACTCACTCAATATGACGTTCAACGAAGGTTACTATGCGAGTGGATCGGACTTTGGCCCCGCAAACAAGACCGCGTTGCCCACCTTCAACGCGCAGTTTTTCGCATCATCTGCAGCGGGCGTGAGTCGTCCGCATGCTGCCGGCTCGGGGGCGAACCAGTTCGACGTGTGGGCCTCGGTGGCGGACATTGATGTGGCGGGCAAGCAGACGTTTACATTCACGGGCGGCACCATCACCGTCGAAGTCTTCCCGCCAGATTATTCGGCAGTGGTTCAGACGTTGAAGATCGAGCTTCCCGGTCAGACGCTGCCCGTCCCCAAGCGTACTGGTGGACTGCAGGACGCAGGCAAACAAGCGGTGTCCGGAACGCCCAACCGGTACACGCTCGACTACCGCAACCGCTTTGTCGCAAGCTTTGCCAACCAGAACACGGCGGACTCCCTGTATGGCCGGGGGGAGAAGTTCGCCACCATCCTGATGGACAACATGATTTATCCCGGCGACACCGTGCATGCTGCGGCGGTGAACCCGGCAGGAAAAGCGAGGGGCGACCTGCGGATGATTGCCTACCGGTCCGATGTGACGGCGGACTACTTCGCTTCACAACCCAACCGCAACGGCGCGAGCCTGCGCGTGGGAGTCTGGACAAACAAGGGTCAGTTTCGCAAAAGCTGGACGGAGTATTTCAAAAACTCAGAGGCTGGCGGCAAGCTGGTCGCCAATCTGAGCTACCCCGAGACCGCCGTGCCGATGGTCCCTCCCGGACTCAATGGTGCGTTGAACCAGTACGACGCACCGGGTGACTGGGACACGGGCTACGACCTCCAGGAAGACGGCCCCTATGTGAACAAGGCCGATGAAGCCTCGACAACCCTTGGCTACTTCAATCGGGGCACAGGTCTTGGTTACGTCTCCGCAGGTGGGGAGTCCGGCGGGTATGGCAGCCAGGGTTCTGAGGTGGACAACATCACGTACTCGCCCAACCGGCAGATCGCCTCCGCAGTGATGTTCGGCTCACTGCCCACCGGGGTGAATGGCAAGACTGCGGGCAGGCCAGAACCCTGGCAGACGTTGCTCTTCACCCCACAGCCTGCGGCAGGCACCCAGCACTATGGTCTCCGCTTCCCGCAGGATCATCTGTGGCTGGACCTCTTCTGGATGCCCATTGTGGAGCCCTATGCCATCAGCGAGCCCTTCTCCACGGCCGGCAAGATCAACATGAACTATGAGATCATGCCCTTCCGGCATGTGAAACGTCGCACGGCCCTGCATGCCCTGCTCAAGGGCACGAGCATGACAGCCATCCCGGATGCAGAGGTGGGCAACTACAAAGCCCAAACCGGCACGACCTACGCAGCAAACTACCGTCTGGAGATTGATCCCGATCACCTCAACGGCACGCTCAAGGGGTTTGAGAACCGGTTCGCGTCTGGAGACATCTTCCGTTCCGCCTCAGAGATTTGCACCATCTCCCTCGTGCCCAGGACGAATGTGGGACCGCCGTCGTATCCAGCCGCCAGCTACAGCACCATGGAGACCTGGTGGGAGAGCCATCGTCTCACAGGTGACAATCTGCGTGAATCTCCTTATAACCAGCTTTATCCCCGCCTCACCACCCGGTCGAACACCTACAACATTCATCTGCGGGTGCAGTCCCTCAGGAAGAGCCGGGCGGGTGATCCGTCGGAATGGGATGAAGACCTCGACCTGGTGGGCAGCGAGTACCGGGGCTCCTGCCTGATCGAGCGCTATGTGGATCCGAATGATCCTGAGCTGCCTGACTTCGCCTCGCCCAATGACCTCAACGCCAATGGCACCGCGGACAACGAGGAGACTCTGGATCAATACTACCAGTACCGCATTGTGCAACGCCGCCAGTTCTCTCCATGAACCCTTTTGCCCCCCATCATCATACCGTTGCTGATCTGGATGCCGATCGCCCTTCGCGCGCGTGGCTGCTCCGTCTGATCGCCAAACGCCCCCGACCTCAGGTCTTGAGCCTTGAGGCTTCAAGCCCTGCGTCTCCGCGAAGCGGCCGCGGCTTCAGCCTCGTGGAGGTGACCCTCGCCATGGCCATCGTGTCCTTTGGCGTCTTGTCTGTCGTCTCCACCATGCCGGGCGGCATGGAGATGCTGCGCAACTCCGTCAACGACACGGTGGAGTCCCGCATCGCCCAGGAAGTGCTGGCCAAGCTCCAGGGCAGCGACTGGTCGGACACGGCCAATCTCGCCAGCTATGATGGGAGTCTGTGCTACTTCGACGGACAGGGCAATGAACTGACGACCCTGGGCGGATCGGAGCCCGGCTGGACGGTGTACACGGCGAGGATTGTTGTTTCCAGCACCCCGCCGGCGCTGCCGTCCCCGACGGCGGCTCCCAGTGACTACCTCCGGCAGGTGCGCATCTTCATCACCGACCAGCCGGCCTCCAGTGCAGACCGCTTCACCAACGCCCGGAAGCACCGCCAGGTCTGCACCCTGGCGGCCAAAACCAGCCGGTAAGCAGCTGCCATGAACCCTGTGTCGCCATCTCCCTCCTGCTACCGCGGGGCCGCCTTCACCCTGGTGGAGGTGCTGCTCAGCATCACCGTGTTGAGTCTTATCATGACCTTGCTGGTCAACACCCTGACCGTGACCCAGCGGGTGTACACCGGGGCGCAGTCCCGGGTGGAGCAGTTCCGTGAAGCCCGGGTGGCGTTTGAGTCCATCACCCGCCGTCTCAGCCAGGCCACTCTCAACACTTACTGGGATTACAATGATCCCAACGCCCCCACCCGGTATGTGCGCCAGTCCGAGTTGCACTTCATCTGCGGTCCGTCAGCCACGTTGCTCAACCAGTCCGGCCTGGGGCCCAAGCTGGGGCATGCTGTCTTTTTTCAAGCTCCGATGGGAGTTGCTGACGACCAGACCTACCGTGAGCTCAACAGCAGCCTTAATTCCTGGGGATTCTATCTGAGCTTTGAGGAGGACACCCAGTTGGGCACGAAGCCGTCTTTCCTGGGCACCCGGCTCAATCCACGACGTCGCTGTCGGCTGATGGAGTTCCGCCAGCCCACCGAGCGGCTTCAGGTGTATGCGCCGCCTGGCGGAGCGCCCTCCGGATTCAAGGGCATGAACACGGCTCCCTTTGCTGCGACCACCGCCTGGTACAACAATCCGGAACTCGTGCGGGACACCAGCGTCACACCGGCGCTGCTGCAAAGCCGTCCCCTGGCCGAGAACGTCATCGCGCTGGTGTTCAGCCCGCGCAGTCCGGTGCCATCCGGCATCAGCAGCGCGAAGGATCACGACATCGCTCCAGACTATTCCTACGACTCCCGTCGTTTTCTTTCGGATCCAGCGTCACCGGTTGCTTCCGTTTCGCGGCACCAGCTCCCTCCCACCGTGCAGGTGACCATGGTGGCTCTGGACGAGGCTTCCGCATCCCGCTACGAGAGGGAGGGCGGATCCACCGCGGAACTCGTGAATGCTGTATGGTTTAAGGAAGCAACCCAATACGAAGCCGACCTGCAGGCACTCACCGCACGTCTGTCCTCGCTGAAGCTGGATCACCAGGTCTTCACGACCACGGTGTCCATCCGCTCGGCCAAATGGAGCACCAACCGCTGATCATGCCCCCCGCTCGCACCTCCCGCCCGTCTGCCCGCCACCGTTGCGGTTTCACATTGATGGAACTGCTCATGGTGATGGTGATCATCTCCCTCTTGCTGGGCCTGGTGGCCCCGGTGGCCAATCAGGTCATCCAGAGCAACCGCCTCGGCTCTGCGGCCTCCAACCTCGCCAACCAGATCAACCTTGCGCGGATGACCGCCATCCGGCTCAACAAACCGGTGGAGGTGCGCTTCTTCTCCTATGCGGATGCGCAGGCGCCTGGCTCTGCGGCGGGATACCGGGCTGCCCAGCTATGGGTGGGAAGTTCCCCGTTCCAGCCGATGACCATCTTTGAAGACGGCGTCATTATTGCCACCGGCACTGCGGAGGCCTCGTGGTCCTCGTTGCTGAACCCCACCTACAACGCCGGGGCCGGGGCGGATCCCCCGCCTGATTTAAAACTTGCCCGCGCCGTGCCCGGCTCAGCGCTCAAGGTTTCAACCTTCCAGTTTCAGCCAGACGGCTCCACCAACCTGGGGGGCAGCGGTCACTGGAGCCTGACGCTGGCGCAGGAGTCTGACCTCGCGGGGGATGCCCTGCCGCCCAACTTCATCACCCTGATGGTGGATCCCGTGAACGGCAGCGTGCGCATGCTGCGGCCGGACTGAACATCAGACCCCATTCCCTCTTTCCAGCATCTCCCGGCAGCGGGCGGTGGCCGGTGAAGTTATGTCGGTGAACTGCCGTCATCGTGTCCGGGTGTAGCGAATACTCGCTACAGGGCGCTGCTGGCAATCCCGGCTGCCGTGGAGCAGAGGTGTCAGGCTGAATGGGGTTCAAGGAAAGTCAGCTAAAGTAAAACCATCAACTGCAATGATCCATCCCCTTCGATTCCGACCCGATCCCGTATTTCGTGCCGGCCTGCTGGCCCTCTCCGCTTTCGCCTTGTTCGGCTCATTGAAGACTGCCCATGCCCAATGGAGCGGCGCGGCAGGAAATGGCATCTACAATGACGTCAACAACTGGACGGGCGGCTCCATCAACGGGGCCTTCACGACAGTGGCACCTCCCGCCTCGCTGCTCTTCGATGCGGACATCACCACCAGCATCAACATCCAGATCGACACCGCCGGCGCTGGCACGACCCTCGCTGGCAGCGGCGGCACGCGTACCATCACGCTCAATGGCAATCTACAGGCCAGCGGCACCGGGGTGGATACCACCATCACGATCGCGAACTCGCTCATTCTGGATCTGAACGGGGCCACACGCACCTTCGGGAACACCTCGACGACGGGTGTCTGGAACATTGACGCCAAGATCACGGGCAATGCAGGGGTCATCCTGGGTGGTGGCACCGGGACGGTGAACCTCAACAACACGGCCAATGACTTCACGGGCAACGTGACTTTCAACCGTCGCGGAGGCAATTTCACGTCCATCGCGGATGCGGGTGTGGCCAGCGCCCTGGGAGCGGGTTCCTCCATCACGGTCAATGACGGGGTCAGTTTCGGGTCGCTCAACTATACAGGTGGAGCCGCCTCATCGAATCGCAGTTGGACCTGGAACAATGGCGGCAGCAGCTATGCGTTCAACCAGAATGGCTCAGGTACCCTGACGCTGACCGGAAACTGGAATTTCACGAGCGGCACTGCCATCACTTTTGGGATCAATGCCAGCACGGCGGATCTGGTGCTGGAAGGAGTGATCAATGGCAATGACAACTTCACCTTCGGAGGCGCAGCCGTAAAGTCACTCAAAGGGGTGAATACCTTCTCGGGCACCGTCACCCTGAATGCCGGGACGCTTGAGTTCAATTCGGTGGCGGACTCCGGCACGGCAAGCGCCCTGGGTCAGGGGACCATCATCAACGCTGGCAATGCGGCGGCGGCGGTGACGCTGCGCTATTCTGGCACAGAGGCTGGGGGACACTCCACCAACCGGACCCTCAATCTCAGTGGCACGGCGGGTTCAGGGGTGACGTTGGAGGCCAACGGCACTGGCGCGCTGAAGTTCACGGCCGACTCCACCGCAACCGGCGCTGGTGCGAAGACGCTGACACTGGGCGGCACCAGTGCCACTGGCGTGCAGAACGAGTTCCAAGGAGCGATTGTGAATGGTAGCGGCACGACGAGCGTGACCAAGACCGGGAGCAATGAATGGACGATCTCAGGCACCAACACGTACACGGGGCTGACCACCGTGAGCGGCGGTACCCTGACGGTGAAAGGAGATCAGAGTGCTGCGACGGGCGGCTATCTGCTCAATGCAAGCACTGCTTCCGCCTTGGATTTCGCCAGCGGGGCGACCATCAACGCCATTGCGGGCAAGAGCATCTCGGTGGCGACGGGTGCCAGCGTCAACCTTACTCTGAGCTCGGCGGCCACTGTGACCAATGCGGGCACATTGAGCCTTGGGCGCGGCGCATTGTTGAATATGACCGCAGGCACCTGGGCCCAGAGTGGTGCGCTCAGTGTGACGGGCAACGGCGGCTTCAATGGACGGCTGTCAATCACCGGAGGTGTCTTCACCTACACAGGCTCGAGTGCTTCGATCGGGTTCGATGGTTCCACGGGATCCCTGGTCGCTGTCTCTGGTACGGGTGAGCTGCGCTTTCAAGGTACGGGTGATGTGGCGGTGGGGCGTGGGGTGGTGAGTGCCAGCAGCAACGTCGCGGGTGAGATCACCGTGGGGGCGGGCGGCACGGTGGTGACCCAGCAGAAGTTTGTGCAGAACGTAGAGGAAGGGCGGATCAATCTCTCCGGCGGGACAGTGAAACTCTCCGCGAACCTGGCCGACTTTTCCGACAATCTGGCTCTGGTGCTCAGCACCGCCACGGCCACCAGGTTCGACACCAATGGATTCACCACTGCCATTGATGATGTCATCTCTGGCACGGGGGTAGGCGGCCTGGACAAGCAGGGAACTGGCAACTTGAAACTCAGCGGAGGCAACACCTACACAGGTGGCACCAGGGTCTCTGGCGGCATGCTGACGGCCAATCACGTGAATGCCCTGGGATCGGGCGCGGTTACGATCACCTCAGGGGTCAGTTTGAAGGTGGGAGATGGGGCAGCAGGGCAGCAACTGGTCTTTGGTTCCACCCTGGTGAATGACGGCTCCATCCTCATGGACCTCTTCAGCACCAGCGGCAGCAGCGGTCTTGATACGGCCTCCTCGGACTATCTCACCTTCAACGGGGCCTTCTCAGGTGATCTGGGGAACATCACACTCACCAACCTTTCTGGATCCGAGGCGTTCGCGGTGGGCGCGAAGTTCCACCTGGTGGATTGGTCTGCTGTCACGGCTGGCATCGCAGAGCGCAGTTTTTCATTCAGCTACGACAGCAGTTTCGCGGGTCTGGGCAGCGCGTACACCTTTGACGAGTCCAGTTTCCTCTCCGGCGGCTACATCACGGTGGCTGCCGTGCCAGAGCCCGGCAAGGCCGTCCTGCTTCTTCTGGGCGGGCTGGGTATTCTCCGCCGCCGCAGGCTTCAGAAGCAGGGGGCTTGCTGAGGCCCCCGGCTGGAGTCACTCTCCGGTGGCGGGCTGTCCAGCCTGGGTGCGGGGTGGCGGTGAGGACGTTGTTTCCTCTGTCTGGCTGGCAGCTGGAGCAGGATCCATCAGGTGTCCGTATCCCAGGCTTTCCAGTGCCTGTTGCACCTCCGCGGGATCATACGGTGGCTCCTCTGGCGACGGATCCGGCTGGTCCAGCAGGAGGCCTTCCGGTGGTCCGCCCGACGAGGTTGCGGCGGCGGCACTTTCCGGAGCGGGAGACTCACGCTCCCGGAGGAGGGGACCAGCACTTTCGGGCTCCTGAGGGGCTGACGAATGCGGAGCATCCGTCTCTAGAAGGCCGAACTCATTCTTCCTGGCATCCGGGGCCCCAGTACCAGAGGCGGAGTCATCGTAGTCCGGCAGCCCTTGATGGGTGGAGATGATGACGGCCCCCACCGAGGGATTGCCGGTGGTGCCGTGCACGGTGATGGCCACCATGGAACCTTCGAGGTGGCCCTGACCATTCTCACCCTGCACCTGGGCCACCACCACCTCGGTATGGCCTGCATCAAGGTAGCCGTAGTGTTCAGGGCCGGCATGGAAACTCCACGTGCCGTCCACGCTGAGCTGGAAGCCGGCGGGGAGCTCGCCAATGTACGAATACTGGAACAGGCCGGCCGCTGCCTCAGCATGCACTCCCAGTGATCCCTGCACCGTAGAGCCGCCTTCCATGCCGCTCATGACCATGGCGCTGAGCAGGGGCATGGCACTGGTGCCGTGCAGGGTAATGCTGATCGCCTTGGTGTCGAACGTAGTGCCGTGGTCATCAATGGCAGTCACGGGCACCGTGATGATGCGCACCGTGCCTTCACGAACGTCCGCGTAGGATGGGTGCGCGGAATCAAATGACCACGTACCATCCGGGCGCAACGAGAAGCCGGGCACGAGACTGGAGGTGCGAAAGGAGAGATGGGCGGGGCTGCCCGGCCCCTGCTGAAGGCGATCATGCAGGACGCAGCCGCCATGAGGAATGCCATGTGCGGAGATGCCTGAGGCCACAGCCCCGTCTTCCCGGCCATTGATGCCCACCACCAGCTCACGCAGGTCCGACTGGCCATCGGGAGCAAATGCCGTCACCGGGATGGCGTACACCTGGCGTTCACCGGGCAGCAACTGCAGGTAAGCGGCATCATTGGGATCAAGGAGATAACTTCCATCGTCGTTGAGGATGAGTCCGGGCACATCCACCGTGGTGGAGTACTGAAGTGCGCCCCCGGCCGCTGCACGATCTGCCGGGACGATCTGTCCGGTCACGCGCCGGTCGCCCTCATAGGTGAACACCTGGGTCACGGCTCCGATCATGGGGCCTGAAAGGGTGCCCTGCACGGAGATGACCAGATGCTGGGTGGGGCCATGGGCGGCCATGGCGTGCGTGGCCAGCACCGGGATGCTCAGGATGACTGGAGGATCGCCCGCATTCAGATGTTGATAAGCCACGTGCGTGGCGTCGAGAGACCAAGTGCCGTCGCCGTGAAGGATGAACCCCGCGACATGTCCCGTGGTGCGGAAGGTAGGGGCTGTTGACGCGTATTCTGCGGTGACGGGTTCTGGTTCTGGCTCCACCACGGCAGGCGTCTCCTCAGCGGGAGCTTCCGCCTTATGCGGTGCCGCTGCGGCCGTTTCTTCCATCGCGGGAAAGGCGGGGAGAGGTGCGGTGACGATGGCCGGCACCTCTGGCGTCGCGGCAGAGGGGGCTTCTACAGTGACGGGGGCAGGTGTCGGGGGGGACTTCTCTACAGCTGGCCCTGCCGGGGCGGGAGGGGGAGAGTCTGCGAATACCGGTGCCGCACTCCTCCCAGACAGGGTGGATGGAGGGGCCACCTTTTCCAGAATGAACGGCTTCGGAGGATCCGGAGCCAGGGCAGGGGAGAATTTGGACGGCTCTGTTGAAACCGGAGGCAGGGGCGGACGCGTGTAGTTGGGGGGTTCCGGAGCCAGGATGGGCGGCTTGAAGCCACGGCGGGAGGTTGTCGGGGCCGGAGCGGATTCCGCGCTGATGTCGGTAGCAGGTGGTTCTGGGGCACTGGCGGGTGCGGGCGCGTCGTTGGCCTTCGCGGGCACTTCCGGTGCGACGGCTTCGACCACTTCAGGTTTGGTCTCAGCCGGGGGGGCTTCATTCGTGGCTTTTTCAGGCCCAGGCACAGCCGGAGCGGCAGCTGGCGACAGGGGGATGCTGGGGGGAGTGGGGACTGGGTCTGTGGTGCTGTCCGATCCAACGGCTTCAGAAAGAGTAGTGACGGGGGCGGAGCCATGGGCTACGCCTTCATCCAATTTCGCGGGGCTGACCGAGGGGGCCGGGGCAGGCTTTTGCTTTTTTTTGAATGGCCAGAAGTTCATGTTCGAACTCCCACTCTAAGAGGTACTTACCGGAGGGTGGTATCAATTTCGCAACTCGCACTCAATTTTAGATACCTTGTTCAAGAATCTGGAACGTGTTTCAAGGTTTGAACTGGAAGGCAAAAACGTCGGCATCCTTCAGCACGAAGCGCAGACGCACGGGCTTGCCTGCGAGAGAGGAGACGTCGGATGTGGACCTCCAGCGTACTTCTCTCTCGATAGCGTTACCGATGAGTTCATTGTTTTCGGTGAGCAAAAATTGCGGGACAGGCTGTCCGCTGGCATCTTGCAGCTCAACCTGCACAAACCCTGCAGCGGATGTGCCAAAATTAAGGACGAGCCTGGAGCCTGAGAAGATGAACGGGCGGGTGATCAACTCACCACCCTCATAGTCCGCGTGCACGGAAGCAAATCCGTCCAACCGCATATTATAGCGGCGCAGATGGGCGGTAGGCTGGGCATAGTCCTGATTGGCATACACCGACATCTCCTCCGGTCCGGTCTGGACAACGTTCAGGGCTGGATAGCCGGTGCGGGAGACCCACTCAGAAAGGCGGGTGCCCGGCCGGATGAATCCCTCGCGGAAAGTCTGGTCGTAGGTCTCACCGTCGCGGGAGGTAAGCAGCACGCTGTCGGAGACGTCTTTGGCCGACTTGTAGTAGGAGGGCTCCACCTTCAGTCCGGCGGCCTCCTCATCCGTGAGGGCGGCCTTTTTGGGCAGGAAGCGGGCCGCGGTGGCCACATAGAGATGGGGTGCGCGGAAATAAGGGTGGGTCTGGCTGGTGTAGAGGTGGTGCTCCTGAGCGGGCAGGAACTTCATGGGCACCGGGTCGGACCAGTTTACGAAGTCCTGGGAGGTGCTCCGGGACATGGAGCGCAGGCCGGTGGGTCTCCACTCCTTATCACTGACCGTGCCCTTCGTGAAAATACGCATGACGCATACGTAGCAGTTCTCCAGGGGTGACCAGAACGCGACATTCTGGGAGTCGAAAGCCCCCTTCGTCACCACAGGGCGGTTGTAGAGGTTCTTCCAGTGGATGCCGTCCTCCGATGCGTAGGCGTGAAGACCGCCTGTGGAGGCGTTGTTTCCAATAATCCCACCCAGCGCCTTGAACCTCTCCGCCGCGGGCACTCCCGGCCGCGTGTCCAGAAAAGGGCTGAAGTTGTGGGTGATGCCGCGGTCCGTGAGAATCACGTTGTTGTCGCGGGAGCCGCCCACTTCATGCAGCCCCAGCTTGGGCTTCACCCACTTCTGTCCGTCATCGCTCGTGGCATAGCAGGTGACTTCCCGGCTGCCATCGGCTCCGCCCTCCTTGCCCCGGTAGTAGAGGTGGTACTTGCCACCTTCGTGAATGACGGTGCAGTAGCCTGCGAACTGCCCCTCCCACGGCTGGTCAAAGCGGAGCACCTCGCCCTCATCATGGGGATGATGAAGTTGAAGGTTCACGCCCTTCATGGTCTCAACCAGGAAGCGATCCACGAACAACTCGCGACGCGAACCGATGTCCGGCACCGTAGGGGTGGAGGCCAACAGGGAGGATGCCAGACCCAGTGCGCAGAGGAGGGAGGTGATCTTCATATGGGAGGGAGGTGTGGGCGCGGGCTAGCCTTGCAGAGTCCACTTGGCCTGACGCAGGACCGCCTTCTTGGGTTCTTTCATCGACTCGTACCAGACCGAGAGGAAAGAGCCGTCGCCAAGCTCCACGGTGCTCGGGTAGCCGAGGTCACCGCCGATGCCGTCTTCGGAGAGGATGCTGGCTTCACCCCAGGTCTTGCCATTGTCCTTGCTCACGCGCACCTGGTTTCCGAAGGGTTTGCGGCGGTGGCCGTAGGTCATGAGGAGTCGGCCATCGCGCAGTTTCAACAGATGGGATGGCAGCCCCCAGACGCCGATGGAGTGAGGCGTGCTCCAGGTCTTGCCTCCATCACTGGACTCCGTCTGCAACGTTTCGCCTGCGTGTTGTTTGTTGTGGTTGCGGATCTGCACGATGATTGTGCCATCCGCTGCCTCGATCGCATGCAGTTCGTGGTAGCCATTGGGCACAGCATCACCTTCGCGGGCGGGAATCTCGGAGAGCCACTGCCAGGTCAGTCCATCGTCTTTCGACTCGCAGATGCCGATCTTCTTGTCCTCAGACCAGAGCTGCTTGCCGGCGTAGAGCAGACGCCCGTCTTTGAGCTGGGTGGGGCCGTGGGGGCTGTTCACGATGGTCTTGATGGGCGTGGACCAGGTGATGCCACCATCGATGGAGCGCAGACACCACTCGCCCAGGCCCGCCTTGCGTTGCTCCGGCGTGAGTTGATCGCGGGTGGCCTTCCAGAGGGTCAGCTTTTCCGCAGGCCAGTTCCCGGCCTTCTCCGCCTTGGCCAGGCTTGGTTCGTACGCCAGCGAGGTGAAGGTGGTGACAACGAGCGTGCCCTTGGCGGTCTCCAGCACACCGGCATCGCGGTCATCGATGGCTCCGTCCAGCAGCACCCGGGCCCGGGTCCAGGTTGCGCCCTCGTCCTTGGAGGACATGGCGACCACCTGGCCGAAGGGGCAGACGTGCTCCTCGCGTCCGCCAGACCATACCACCCAGAGCTCCCCGTTGGCGCGGCGTCCCACGGTCGGCCAGCCGTGATAGAACTCGGGCTGTTGGGAAATAACCTTGGTTTCGGTGATGGTGATGCCGCCGGCGGTGGCGGGGGCTGGTTTCGCCGGATCCTCCGCTTTCAGGAAAGTACTGGCGGAAAGACCAGCCGTGGTGGCCAGGAAGTGGCGGCGGGAGAAGGAGGGCATCGGGGTCGGGTTCATCAGGTGAAAGGGGGATGAAGGAGGAATCAGGGTTGATGGAGCCAGTCCATCGTGATGCGACGGATGCGCAGGCGGTTCAGGCCGCCCACCGTCTTGTCACCCGCGCAGTAGCCGAGCAGGACGGCATCCTTGGTGAAATGGATCGCATTGTAGCAGTACCAGCCATCGGGGTTGTCCTCCAACAGCTTCACTTTGGGCCAGGTCTTGCCCCCGTCGGAGGACACCGCAGCCACCAGCGGGGTGCGTTTTCCCTGCGGAAAAGGGAAGCCTCCGGAGTGGTCGTTGAAGATGGCGAGGAGGTGCGTGGTGCCCGGCAGGGTCTTGATGCTGGCCGGGGAGGTGGGGGACTTCAGGGCGGTAGGTTCGGGTGCGGTCCAGTTCGTTCCTCCATCCTTGGAGGTGAAGCCGTATTGCGCGCCCTGGTCCGTGCGGCTCCAGGAGAACAGGCTGCCATCCGCCAGCTCCACCACGCCGGGCTCCTGCAACCCGCTGCCGCTGCGCACCGGGATCGCCCACCAGGTGGCGGCTTCGTGCCAGGAGGCACCTTCGTCATCGGAATACAGCCACATCGTGATGGCCCGGGCGTCGAATGACTTGGATGAATGGGGATCGGAGTTGCGGGACCGGTGAAACGCGAGCGGCGCGATGAGGCGGCCTGCCTTGGTCTGGATGACACGGTCATTGTTGAGCACGAAGTACCCCGGAGCCTCCAGGATGTTCCTCGGGGAGGACCAGGTCGCTCCGTCATCCGAGGACAAGCACATTTGCGGGCGGCAGTCCTGCCAGCTGTTTTTCAGGCAGTAGAAGAAGGCGAGCTTGCCGCTGGCCAGGCGCAGCAGGCTCACGCTCATGATGTTCTTGCCGGCGTTGTTCTCCACAATGGTCACGGGCTGGCTCCAGGTGCGCCCGTCGTCGTCGGAGTGAATGCCCACGATGCGGGCAGGGCTTTCATCGGCAGCGCCCCCGTAGAACTGGGTGTAGTAGAAGATGATGCGGCCGGAGGCCAGCGTGGCAAAGGAACCCTCGGAATGCCGCGGCAGTTCTTTGGTGGGTTCGATATCGCGCACCACCACGTTTTCCGCCGCGCTCATGGCGGGACTTGCCAGGGTGGCGGCAGTGAGGATCACTGCCAGGAGCGAGGACAGACCGGTGCGAAGAGGATGAGCAAGGGGACGTTCAAGCATGAGACTTGAGGGCGAATGGAGTGGAGTGGAAGCGCGGGAGGTTCTGGCTCAGGGCACTCCGGCCGCAGAAGGAGCGCGGCGAGGACTACGGGCAGTAGGCAACGGGTTTGTCGGCCTCACCATCACATCATCCTGGTCACTTCGCCTGACCAGGGGAATCCTCTTTACCCCTATCTGCCCCGGGCATTGAGTGGTCGCCTCACATGCCATCCATACTCATCATCGGCTGCGGCAGCATTGGGGAACGGCACCTGCGCTGTTTCCTAAGCACGGGGCGCTGCACGGTTGCGGCGGTGGAGACCCGCGAAGAGCTTCGCCTTGCGATGCAGGAGCGCTACGGGGTGCCATGTCACTCCTCGATCGAGGAGGCTCTCACGACTGGCGGATGGGATGCAGCCGTGATCTGCACGCCGGCTCCCTTGCATCTGCCCATGCTCCAGGTCTTGCTGGCGCATGGTCTGCACGTACTGGTGGAGAAGCCGCTGGCGGTGGATCTGGATGAAGTGCCTGCAGCACGTGCCGCTCTGGCGCAGCATCCTCGCTACGTGGCGGTGGCTTATGTGTATCACCTCATGCCCTGGGTGTTGGCAGCGCGGGACTATGTCGCGACAGGCAGCTTGGGCACCGTCCTGCATGCCACCGTGATGGCGGGGCAGCACTTCCCCACCTTCCGGCCCGCTTATCGCGAGATCTACTACGCCCGGCATGAGCAGGGTGGCGGTGCAGTGCAGGATGCGCTGACTCATCTGGTGAATGCCGTGGAGTGGCTCATCGGCCCCTGCACTCAGGTGTATTGCGATGGCAGCCACCAGATGCTGGAAGGCGTGACAGTGGAGGACACGGTGAATGTGGCCGCCCGCCACGGCATGGCCATGGTGAGTTATGCCATGAACCAGTTTCAAGCGCCCAATGAAACGTTCATCCTCCTGCATGGCACAGAGGGCAGCCTCGCGATTGAGGGCCACCGTCAGCGTTGGGGAGTCCTGCAACGGGGCAGCGCAGACTGGACCTGGCACACGGTGCCCCCTCTGGAGCGGGACGAACTTTTCATCCGGCAGGCGCACGCCTTTCTGGATGGCATGGAAGGCCGGCCCTCGCCGCTCTGCAGCTTTGAAGAGGCCGTGCAAACCCTGCGCTTCAACCGGGCGGCGTTGCAATCCATTGCGGAAGGCGTGCCGGTGACCATCTCGCAAGTTTCATGACGATCCCGAAACCACCACTGCGTCTGGCCATGCTGGGCATGATCGAGGGCAATGGTCACCCCTACTCCTGGAGTGCCATCATCAATGGCTATGATCCCGGCGCCATGGCGCAGTGTCCCTATCCCACCATCCTGGACTATTTGGGCAGGCAGGACTTCGCCAGCATCGGCATCCCAGATGCCCGTGTGACGCATGTCTGGACGGATGACCCTGCGGATGCCTGCAAGGTCGCAGCGGCGAGCCTCATCGAGCACGTGGTTTCCCGGCCGGAAGATGTCATTGGCCTGGTGGATGCGGTGGTCATCGCCACGGATGACGGGGACGATCATGTGGGCCGGGTGGCTCCATTTGTCGAAGCGGGGCTCCCTGTATTTGTGGACAAGCCGATGGCGACGAATCTGGCAGACTTGCGGCAGTTTGTGCAATGGCAGCGCGCCGGGGCCGTCCTGCTCAGCAGCAGCGGCATGCGTTATGCCCCCGAACTCCAGCTGAGCGCGGAGCAGCGCCAGCAACTGGGGGAGCTGCGCTGGATCACCAGCTTCACCTGCAAGAGCTGGGAGCGGTATGGCATTCATGCGTTGGAAGCCGTCTATCCTCTGCTGGGACCGGGCTTCGAGACGGTGCAGACCCAGCATCGCCAGGGCTCGGACATCGTGCATCTCACGCATCGCAGCGGGGTGCCGGTGACGCTCGGGGTCGTGCAGGATGCGGTGGGGAGTTTTGGCTCCGTTCATCTCTATGGCACCGGGGCACAGATGCCCTTCCTCTGCCGGGACTACTACAACGCCTTCCGGGCGCAACTCGTGGCCTTCATCCAGATGCTGCAGACCGGCCAGCCGCCGTTCCATTTCAGCCAGACGGTGGAGTTGATGGGCATCCTCATTGCCGGCCGCCGCAGCCGGGAGCGGGGTGGGCAGACTATTTCGCTCGCCAGCATTCTGCAGGAAACCCTTGCTTGATTTTTGACTCCTCATACCGCCACCCCATGATCCTCCGTCCCAGCCGCATCCTCAGGGAGCTCCGCAACGGTGCCAATCCGTGCACGCTGAAGCTCAATCTCAACGACCCCCGCGTGATCGAGATGGCGGGCCTTTCTGGAGCATCAGGCGTCTGGATCTGCAATGAACACGTTCCGAATGACTGGTCGAATCTGGAGCACCAGGTGCGGGCTGCCCGGCTGCATGACCTGGACAGCATCGTACGGGTCAGCAAGGGGGCGTACAGTGACTATGTGAAGGCCTTTGAACTGGATGCCACGGCCATCATGGTGCCGCATGTCTCCACAGAAGAGGAGGCCCGCAAGCTGGTGGAGATGACTCGCTTCCAGCCGCTGGGCAGGCGTCCCATTGATGGGGGCAACATCGACGGCGGTTTTTGCCAGGTGCCTATAAAGCAGTACCTGCACCACAGCAATACGGAGAAGCTCCTGATCTTCCAGATCGAGTCTCCTGAGGCGTTGGATCGGGTCGAGGCAATTGCCGCAGTGCCAGGTTATGATGTCCTGCTCTTTGGCCCGGGCGACTTCAGCCATCTGATCGGAAAGGCGGGGCAGATCCATGATCCGGAGGTGGTCGCGGCTCGGAAGAGGGTGGCGGCGGCAGGCCGTCAGCATGGGAAACACCTCATGATGCCGGGTATGATCGGCCCGCGACGTGAACTTGAAGAGGAGGGCTGGCGCATCTTCAATCTGGGGGCGGATGTCCTTTGTCTGGGCAGCGCCTTCAATCAACTGGTGGCAGAGTATCAGGGCACTCCTGCGGTGGCCCCTGCGGCCGTGTACAACTCCAGTGACAAATGACCGGCAATATGAGCACCCTCAGCAATTTCAGTCTTACTGGCAAGGTGGTCCTTCTCACCGGTGGTGCTGGCCTGTTCGGCCGTGGTCTGGTGCGCGCCCTTGCTGGAGCGGGGGCCACCTTGATCCTCGCTTCCCGGGATGTGGCCAAGCTACAGGTGGTGGCAGAGGAGGAGCGCGCGTCAGGGGCCACGGTGCAGGCGGAGTTTCTTGATCAAGGGGATGAGGCTTCTATCAACGCGTTGTTTGAGCGCATTCAGGTGGAGCACGGGCCTTTGCATGGATTGGTGAACAACGCGGTGCTCCGTCCCATGAAGGGCGCTCAGGGGACCGTGGCCCAATGGGAGGACTCCATGCGGGTAAATGCCACCGGGTTGATGCTCATGCACCGGGTCTTCGGTGCAGCCATGGCCGAGGCCGGGCGGGGAAGCGTGGTCAACATCGGCTCCATCCAGGGCATGATCGGCCCCAGCTATGAGTTGTATGAGGGCACGGCCATCGGCGACATGCCGCCAGACTATTTCTTTCACAAAGGAGGGATGCTCAATCTCACCCGGTTCTACGCGGCGTTGTACGGGCCTCGGGACGTGCGCGTGAATTGCGTGTCACCGGGTGGTTTCTTCAATCACCAGCCGGAGGCGTTTGTGAAGCGGTACAGCGAGCACACCATGTTGAACCGTATGGCGGATGACAATGACCTGGGCGGGGCGGTGGTGTTTTTGTTGAGTGACGCGTCCAGGTATGTGACCGGTGTGAATTTGCCGGTGGATGGCGGGTACACGGCGAAGTGACGGGAAGAATCGTGGGTGGATGAGAGATTCGGGACGGAAATTCATCGAACCCGGAGGGTTCACCATGAATAGCCATGGGTGAAATGAGCGTAGCGAGTGCAACCCATGGTAGGCGAATGGGCAAATCCTACCGCGGAGCGGTAGGCCTAGTGGTCCGCATTGGGATGGACGTGAAATTGCGGAAAGGCGTCAGGGGTGGTCGACGCGATGGGCGAACCGCTCCGCGGTTCAGGATGTTGTGCGCCTACCATGGGTAGGGCTCGCAAAGCTCGCCCGACCCATGGCTATTCATGGTGAACCCTCCGGGTTCGATGAATGCGCGCTTGCGACCCTGACGCGGTGACGGCATCTGCTGGACTTCCTCACTCCTCCTTCAACAACGCCGCCACCGGAATCCGGAAACACGCTGCGCTGCGGTGCTTCTTCTGATCCTCACCACCGAGCACGTAGATGAAGCCATCTCCTCCCTTCACCAGACACACCAGCGCCTTGATCGGCAACGGCAATGCCTTGCGATACTGCTGGGTCCGCACGTCGTGGATCCACGCTGCATCCAGAAACCCTTGTTCATCGGTGCCGTAGCCACCCGCAAGATAGATATGTTGATCATCCAAAGCCACGGCGGCGACACCGCGGGCACTGACGGGATACGGATCCAGCTTCGTCCACGTCTTGGAGGCGATATCATATGCTGCCGCTTCCGCGGAGTTCTGCACCTGGCCATTCTCCGTTGACATCCATGCCCCGGTGAAGGCATAGACCTTCCTGCCGCTTCCCACCACTGCAGGCAGGCCAATCCCCGGACCTTCCCGGCGCAGGGGATTTTCATTGGAAGCCTTGCCACTCGTGGAAACCGAGCTCAACGCCGTTGTGACCTGCTTCCAATCATCGGGATCAGGTGTGCCGCCATAGATCCACAAACTGCCCTCCATAAAAGCTCCACCCGAAAAAGCAACATGGTGGTTCATGGTGCCTACATGTTGCCACGAGCCTTCCTTCGTCAGCGCCAGCACTTCGTTTCGTGCCATCTTTCCATCGGCACCGCCCGCAATCCAGAGTTGCTGACCATCGCTTGCCCCGGCGCCGTAGGCCAGAGGGTGGGGCAGGTCGGGTCCGGGTGTCCATTGATTGGTCCCGGGATTATAGACCCAGGTCTTGTTCAGCCAGCGTTTCACGCCTTCCGGCCAGTTGGTCCCGCCTGCGATGACCAGTTTTCCATTCACCCATCCTGCGGCAAATCCGGCATTGGGTTCGGGCAGCGGGGCGATGGATACCCAAGTCTCCGCAGCAACGGGCTGCGTGCTGGTGAGGGCAATCACAGTGAGGGTGATGAGAAGGTGGCAGGGAGGTTTCATGACGAAGGAGGAGGGAGAGGGCATTTGTCGTCAGGGTCTGTGGCCCGACGATAGAGATCATGAGGACTGGATGGCGTCTGCCATCCGGGGTGGAGGCGCACATCGGCCGCTCCGGCGAGTTGGCCCTCTTCAGAGGGTCCTGCGGTGCTCTCTTCACGGCGGATCTCCCACCAGCACTGGCCGCAGTGGTTGTGTTCGTGATCAATAACGAATCCGGCGTCTTTCATCATGGGACCGATCCAGCCCATGCAGTGGTCGCAATAGTCCCGGTACTGCACCAGTCCGTTCTGGATGAGGAATCCCTTGGACGGGCATTCATGCATGTCGATGCGGAACACTTCTTCAGTGGCGTGAATGGCGTATCCTGCCGCCTCGTGATCCAGCGTGTGGCCCCAGTAGGCGCGCATGCCGGCAAAGCCCTGCGGAAGGATCAGCTCCCGCGCATGCTGTTGAGAGTCCCTGGAAATGCCTTCTTCCCAATACTGGCAGACCAGGTCGTGGCCGCCCTCCGCCTCCAGCCAGGCAAAGGTCCACTCATAGTGTCCGCAGAAGTCGTAGCAACCGATCATGACAGGGATGCGAGGGTGATTTCCTCCAGATCCTGCGGCGGCCGACCGGTGCTGAGAGGAATGAACCTCTGTACACAGCGGCCGTTGCCCCCTTGAACCCGTACGGTGAAACCAGCGGGTGCCGCCATGGCTTCACTCACAAAATAGCAATGCTCGCAGAAGCAGGGCACAATCTCCCTCTTCTGCTGGCGCAGGTGCGCGATGGCCGGGCACACTTTCACGTCCAGCCGGACTTCGCAGTCGTCCTGGGTCACGCTCACCTCACTGCCAGGTTCGGCCTCGTAGAAGGCCTGCCAGTATTGGGCGATGCCCGCGGCTCCGTGCGTCTGCCATCGTCTGGAAACCGGGGCAAAGTAACGGTGGCCCATGTCCGACCAGTAACGGCGCAGCCCTTCCTGTCCCAGCCGGTTCAAAATGAAACGGAAGGTGGCATTGATGGCCATGTAAAAGTCGGCAGCGCCTTGAGGTTTGGTGTCGCGATACGGCAGTGCGACCGAAGGCTCTACGTTCATGACGGATCTCCTTTCCCCAGCAGTTCATCCAGCTTGAAAGAGCAGGCTTCCAGTTCCCGATAGATGCCAAAGAATTCACTGCCCATTGCCACCAGTTGGGCACCCATTTCCACGATGGTGCGGGCATCTTCCACGCTGCCGACTGGCATGCCCCAGGGCTTGCCCTGCTTGCGACAGGCAGCGGCCAGAGTGGCCACCGCGTCTCGCAGTACAGGATCCTGCACTGACGGCTTGCAACCGAGTCGGAGCGAGAGATCGCCCGGACCAAGGAAGAGCAGATCCACACCTTCCACAGCGGCAATGGCCTCCACGTTTTGAATGGCGAGCGGGGTCTCGATCTGGACGACCAATGCAGTCTCCCGGTTGGCCCGTGCGGGATAGTCATCCGGCTTGTGGATCCAGTAGCCCGCGTCCAACCCGGAGCCATCGAGCCCGCGATCTCCCAGAGGTGGGAACTTCGTATGCATCACCAGTTCCCGGGCTTGTTCCGGCGTGTTCACATGCGGAATCATGAGCCCAGCGGCTCCGTCTTCGAGATAGCGTGACAGCGCTGCCTTTCCAGACAGTGAAGGCCGGAAGATGCAGTCGATGCCCGCATGATGATGCCGCAGGATCATCTCGCGAATGTCGCCCGCCTCCCAGGCACGATGTTCCGCATCCATCCACACGGCGTCGTAGCCGAAGCGGGCGGCGAGTGCTGGGAAATAAATGACAGGGGAGCCGGTGGAGCAGGCGCGGGCCACTCCTCCGTTGCGGATCTTTGCAAGCAGTTTGGATGTCGTGATCATGACTATGGAGGATGAATAACGTGAAATTTGAGATGAGGCTTGTTGCAGAAAATTATACATTTATGATCATGCAGAAAGTCTGCACAAACCATCCCCGTAGTATCCCGAGCATGGCACGATTTACTTTGCTCGACTATGGTATCTTCGCTGTCTATCTCGCGGCGTCTGTGTTCATCGGCATGTGGTTTTCCCGGGGCGAGAAATCGCTGAAGGAGTACTTCCTGGCCGGAGCTCATATGAACCGCTTCGTGGTCGCCATGACGATTCTTGCCGCACTGTTCTCGGGCATCAGCTATCTGGCAGGGCCCAGTGAAGTGTACACCAACGGCATCGCCTTCTCCCTGGTGCTGCTGTCCTTCTTCATCGCCACGCCATTCACCTGCATCTGGATCCTGCCGCACTTCTACAACAGCCGTTACTTCACGGCTTATCATTTTCTTCAAGAGCGGTTCTCCCTTTCGCTTCGTCTGCTGGCATCGGGCCTGTTTATCCTGCGAGTATCCCTCTGGCTGGCGGCGGCCACTTATGCACCGGCTCTGGCGTTGAAGGAGGTCACCGGAATGCCGCTCTGGTTCACCATCATCTGCACGGGCGTCGTTTCCACCATCTACACCATGATGGGCGGCATGCGGGCCGTGATCTGGACGGACATCATGCAGCTGGGCGTGCTCTTTGGCGGGCAATTGATCATTGTGCTGGTGGCGCTGGGGAAGATTCCCGGCGGTCTGGCCGGTGTGTGGGACATTGCCCAAGCCGGTGGGAAACTGGATGTGAGCCTCTCCTTTGATCCCAGGGAGCGCGTCACCCTCTGGGGCGTCATCATCGGTGGTGCTTTCCTGAACCTGGTGCAGATGGCCACGGATCAGGTCTCTGTGCAGCGTTATCTCACGGCCACCAGCCTGCGCGAGGCGCAGCGCTCCTTGTGGATCAAGCTCTGGATGATCCTGCCGGTGCTGGTGCTCTTTTACGGCACGGGGCTCGTGCTTTACGCCTTCTATCACAGCACTGGCGACCCGCTGACCACTGGGCAGATCAACCGCGCCGACCAGATCCTGCCTTACTTCGTGATCACCCAGCTTCCGGTCGGCCTGCCGGGTCTCCTGATTGCCGCCATCTTTGCGGCCAGCATGTCCACGGTGTCTTCCGGGGTGAATTCTCTTACCTCCGCCACGATGTGTGACTTCTACCAGACGCTCACCAAGCCCGGGATGTGGAGCGAAAAAGCCCTGCTGTTCCGCGCCAAGCTGTTCACGTTGTTCTACGGAGCGCTGGTCACCGGGCTTGCCTTCGGTATTGCCTCCATGAAGAGCAATCTGGTGGAGTCGGTGAACAGCGTCATAGGTCTCGTGGGCGGTCCCATGCTGGGGCTGTTCCTGCTGGGCATCTTCAGCCGCAGGGTGGACAGCCGTGGGGCCATCCTGGGTTGCGTGGCCGGGTTTCTCGCGCCGATCGGTCTGATGTTCTACAAGACGGTTCCTCCGGGTGGCGGTGATCCGGTGCCGATCTCCTTCCTCTGGTTCAGCATGATCGGCTGTCTGGTCACCGTGTTGGTGGGCCTGCTTACACCTTCCCGATCTGTGCCACGGTGAGCCCCCCGTCCACCACGATGACTTCGCCGGTGATGTAGCGGGCGGCTTCGGAACAGAGGAAGACCACCGCACCAGCGCAGTCCTCGGGCGCGCCCACATGTCCGAGCAGGATCTTGTTTTCATAGTGTGTGAGCAGTTCTTTGGCTTGGGGCACCATCCACTCCTCGGTGAGCGGGGTGCGGATCAGTCCTGGTGCGATGCCGTTCACCCGGATGCCGTGGGGGGCCAGGGAGACGGCCAGGGAGCGGATGAGCATGAGCAGCGCCCCTTTGCTGGCATCATAGGCACAGGAGTTGACCTCTCCTTGAAAGCCGTTGGTGCTGGAGGTAATGACGATGTTTCCCGGCCTGCCTGCCGCCACGAGATGGCGGGCGAACGCCTGTGCCAGGAAGAAGGTGGAGGTCAGGTTGAGCGCGAAGGTGCGCTCCCAGCGCTCCCGTGTCATTTCCAAAACCGGCAGGTCAAAGAAGCTGCCGGCATTGCACACCAGTAGATCCAGTGCGGCATCCGCCGCCAGGGCATTGGCCATCAACTGCTCTGCCGCCGTCTCCTGGGTGAGGTCGGCCAGCAGATAGACCGCCGGTTCCGGCACGCCGGACGGACGTGGCTGATGGCCGTGATAGATCACCCGTGCCCCGGCTTCGGCCAGGCCCTGTGCGACCGCGAACCCGATGCCCTGCGAAGACCCAGTGACCAGGCCGGACCGGCCCTCAAGAGAGAATGCTTTCATCATGCAGCTTCAGGTACGCGAGGGTGTTGGTGGAGGCAATGCGCGTCACCACCTCGGGCGGGCTCGCTTGCAATGCCCTCACCTCCTTCTCGTAGGTGCTGATCAGCTTCACCACCCGGTGGTTGATCTCGGCGGCATAGCTGTAGAAGGGGGAGTCACTGCCCCACAGGAATTTGGCAGGATACGCCGCCGCCAGATCCGCGATCACGCGATCAGGCCGGGTGTAGTCGCTGTCGAACCGGCGCGACCGTGGTGCGATGTACGGCAGATCGTCCACCGCCCCCACGCAGTGGATGCAGTGCGCCGAGCAGTCGAACCACGTGTTGGACAGTTCATTCACACGGTCCAGGCACTCGCGGTCATACCGGCAGGAGTGCGCCAGGCAGAAACGAACTTCCGGGTTGGCCTCGGCGAGATCGAGAATATCAGACGCCTGAGCCCAGAGATCACTCTCCGCGACACTGCTGTGGATGAGAAAGGGGACATCCCACTCCCGCGCCAGTTCCAGGAAGACCTTCCCTTCATGCGCGAGCCGTTTGATGTCGGCCTGAATGATGGTGCTCTGGATCTTGATCCCGTGAAAGCGATACTGCCCCCTGAGCTGGCGTAGCTCGGACGCCTGGGCGGCGGTCTCACGCAGGGGGTCCACCATCACAAATGGGAGTGTCTTGCGCCCTTCTTCAGGAAACAACTTCTGACACTCTTCCAGCAGACGGCGGTTCTCAAACGCGTAGGGCACCTTCTCCAGTCCACCGGAGCCAAAGCCCACCTCCCCGGCGCGAAATCGGGTGGTATCCATGGCGGCATAGGAAACAAACGGAAACACCACCCAGTGCGTGACCCCCAGTGCGCCGCCCTCGTGGATCATGGCCACGAGCTGCTGGGCGTAAGGGAAGTCCCCGTGCAGATAAAAGAGCAGGTCCGCTCCTACGTGGTTGTGGCAGTCGATGAGCATGAGGGGGAATGTAGGGTTCGTGCGTCACCAGGCCGTCCAGCCGCCGTCCACGGCGAGGTTCTGGCCGGTGATGAAACTTGCGGCATCGCTGAGGAGAAAGACCACCGCACCGGCGATTTCCGAGGCGTGGCCCACCCGGCCCATGGGGACCTTGGATGAGAGCCGGCTGACAAAGTCCGGATGATCCACCTGCACCTGGGGATTTGGGAAAGGCCCTGGCGAGATGGAGTTGCAGCGCACGCCATGAGGGCCGTGATGCACGCCGAAGTAGCGGGCCATCTGCTGCACCCCGGCCTTGCCTACGCCGTACTCGATCGGATTGGGCGTCATCGGCTCCTTGTACATTCTTGGATCGGGCGACACCGTGCCATACATGCTGGAGAAGAGAACCATGCTGCCGCGGCCCTGGCGGGCCATGGCGGCTCCGACTGGCCGGGCCAGGCAGAAGGTGGCGGTGAGATTGCCGTGGTTGGCTGCATCGAACTCCGCCGCGCTGAGCTCGTCCAGCCGACGAGCGCTGGACTGGAACGTCATCACCACCAGGCCATGGGGCGTGCCCCGTGTGGCCAGTTGTGACTCCACGAACCGGGCGGACTCCTCCACATCGTTCACATTCAACGAGGCCGGGGTGACCTGCCCGGTCCAGCCCGTCTCGGTCACTGCCTGTGCGGCCCGGTCTTCCAGATCCACGCACAACACGCGTGCGCCCATCTCCACGAGCTGCGTCACCACGGGTCTGCCCAGGTAGCCTGCGCCGCCAAACACCCAGATGTCCCGCTGATGAAGATGAAACAACGGGGCGTGCATGTTTCTCTGGAGGTAGTGAGGGAAGAGGATGAGGGCCGACGTGTCAGTCAGGCCGGTTGGGGATTTTGGCTTGCGGCCTGCGGGCGAACAAGCGTAGGCTCCTGGTCACTTCCCCTGACCAGATGTCGTCCCCTGATCCGTCATCGCAACTGGCGCTGCCCCAGCGGTACTCGCTTACAACCCAGACTGTGCACAGCCTGAAGGAGGGGGTGCGCTCAGGTCACTGGCAGGCGTATCTGCCGGGGGAGAGGGATCTCTGCGCCCAGCTTCAGGTGAGCCGCCCCACCCTGAGGGCGGCGCTGGAGGTGCTGGAGGCGGACGGCTGGGTCACGGCATCGGCCCGCCAGCGTCGCCTCATCTGTGCCGGAGTGTCGGCTGTGACGGAGGTGGGGCCGTCCCGTCTGATTGCCGCCATCTCCTCCCGTCCCTTGCTGGAGATGGCCCCCACCTCCATGTGCCTGGTGGACGACCTGCGCGCCAGCCTCAATAGCGCCGGGTTTGGTTTTGAGCTGCACATCAGTCCGGCCAGTTACACGGAGCATCCGGACCGGTCGCTGGATGCTCTCGTGAACCGCGTGCCCGCAGCGGCCTGGGTGATCTTTGGGTCCAAGGATCCCATCCAGCAGTGGTTTGTGCGCCGTAAGCTGCCTTGTCTGGTGGTGGGGTCCAGTTCGCCGGAGATCGCGCTGCCCTCGATTGACTCTGACTTCCGCGCCACCTGCCGCCATGCGGGCGGCTTGTTGAGGCGCAAGGGGCATCGGAGCATCGCGCTGGTCCTGCCTAAAGGAGCCTTCGGTGGCGATGCGGACAGCGAGACGGGTTTCCTGGAGGCCATGGCTGCGGAAGCTGCCGCCGCACCTGCCGTCATCCGGCACGACGGCACCGCGCCACATTTGTGCAAGCTCATCGACCGCGCCATGAGCGGCCCCCATCCTCCCACCGCCTTCATTGTGGCGAGGGGGCTGCATGTGGTCACCGTCATGATGCACCTCATGCGGAAGGGCAAACGGATCCCCGAGGACGTTGCCGTGATTTCCCGTGATGACGACGCTTTCCTCGAGCATGCCGTGCCTCCTGTCGCCCGCTATGCCACCAGCCTCAGCCAGTTCACCCGGCGGGTCTCCAGTGCGGTGCGCCGCCTGGCAGAACACGGTCGGGAGCCGGTGCGTGCCATCCGGCTCACCCCCAAATTTCTCCCCGGTGGCACCGTCTAGTCCTCGAACTCGTATCCCTTCCAGTTCATGAACACTCATCACGCATTTGATCCCAAGGCTCCCGATCTGGGCTTTGATCCCTACGACCTGCTCATTCACGCCGTCGCACCGCGTCCCATCGCCTTTGTCTCCACGTTGTCTGCCGACGGAGTCCCCAATCTCGCCCCGTTCTCCTTTTTCATGGGGGCGGGCTCCAATCCGGTGAGCGTGTGTTTTTCCCCCTGCACCAAGGAGGACGGCTCCTTCAAGGACACCCTGCGCAACATCCACGCGACCGGCGAGTACGTCATCCATACCGTCTCTGGAGCGATGACGCAGGGAATGGTAGCCACCTCCCGCCCGGTGCCCTATGGGGTGAGCGAGTGGCCCGACAGCGGCTTCACGGCGGTGCCTTCGCTCAAGGTCAAGCCGCCCCGCGTGCAGGAGGCTCCCTTCGCCATGGAGTGCAAGCTGCACACCGTGGTCCACCACGGCAGCGGGCCGGATGCGGCGAACTACATCATCGGCGAGGTGGTGATGTTTCACGTCGCCCAGGGGCTGATGACGTCTGATCCTTCCGAGATCCAGCCGGGGGCAGTGGACTATGTCTCGCGTCTGGGTGGTGCGTCCTATGGGCGCGTTTTACCCGAATCGTTGTTTGTCATGCGTCGCCCCGCCCCTTAAAGTACAATCTCTGGAGAAACAGCCCCTTCGTATCAGCAGGGCTGGCCATCGTATCACCCCCAACCCATCCTCGAGCCCATGAGAACCTCGAATCCCGCACTTTCAGATTCCACCTTTGCCGAGCTTCGGGTCGGTGCATCGCAACCCGCCATGACTCTGCAGGGCACGGTGAACAAGACCGCCCTGTTCATGGTGCTGGTCTTCACCTCCGCCTGCTACACCTACAAGCTCGGCATGGCAAACCCCTCGGCGGCCATGCCGTGGATGATCGGTGGTGCCATCGCTGGGCTTGTCCTTTGCCTCATCACCGTCTTCAAAAAGGAATGGGCCGCCTTCACGGGTTCCCTCTATGCCGTGGCTGAGGGGCTCTTCGTCGGTGCTCTGTCCGCCATGTATGCAGCGCAGTTCCAGGGCATTGTGCTACAGGCTGTGCTGCTCACCTTGGGCGTTCTGTTCGCGCTGCTTGCTGCATATTCCCTGCGTCTCATCAAGGCCACGGAGAACTTCAAGCTCGGCATCTTCGCCGCCACCGGCGGCATTGCCCTGGTGTATGTCATCACCATGGTGCTGGGCTTCTTCGGCATCGAGATCCCCTACATCCACGGCAGCGGCCTGGTTGGCATCGGCTTCAGCGTGTTTGTCGTGGTGATCGCCGCTTTGAACCTCGTGCTGGACTTTGATTTCATCGAACAAGGCGTCGAGCACGGTGCCCCCAAGTACATGGAGTGGTATGCCGCCTTTGGTTTGCTGGTCACGCTGATCTGGCTGTACGTGGAGATCCTGCGGTTGCTGGCGAAGTTGGCGAGCAGGAAGGATTGAGCGAGAGTCAACCTGATCGCCTAGGGATAATTGGTGGACTTTCGGTGGATTTTGGGTAGACTGTGAAAATGCCCCCCGCCGTCAGTCCATTGATTTCGCGTCGAAAGCTTGTTGCTGGGAAAAGTTCCCTGCGCGATGCGGCAAAAGGAAAGGCCAGCGCTCGGACGAAAAACTCTGATCAGCCTGGGTCCGCAAAGGTGACGAAGATTCGCGCTCAAATTGCAGAACTCGAGGCCCAACTGCGTCAGCTGAATGCTGTCGACGCTCCCAAGGTGATCCTGTCAGAGCTTCATGATTCCCCAACGGGGCGCATTGACGCACAGAAGCTGGCGGACTTCATGGGCACTCCGCTAAAGCCGCTCGCCGAGGGGCTGGGTTTCAACTACAAGGCCGTGCATCGCAATCCTTCGGCCGCGACGTATCAAGTCGCGCTCCGTCGGGTGAAGCGGTCCCTGGAATTGCTGCATGAGTTCTTTGGTAAGGATGAGGCCATTCGCATCTGGTTGAACACACCTCATCCGGATCTGGAGGGGGCGACGGCGCTTGAAACGATTCTTGCCGGTGATGCGAACGCCGTACTGCTGATTCTTGAGAACGCGTGGAATGGGGTTCCGGTCTGATGTTGCACGGTGCGAGGCTCAAGACCGCCCTCTCCAAGGTCAAATTGATCGCTGTTCATGGACCGTGGTCCCGACTGGTCGGGATACACCATATGATGAAACCGGCCGGTGGCCGAAAGTCCGTTCCTCAACCCTTGTGGGGCGGGGCGGCGAAGATCAAAGGAGCGCGTTTTACGCCGGTGGGAGGATTCGATAGCGTCTATCTTGCGTGGGAACCGATCACGGCCTTGCTGGAGGTACAAGCGCTGGTGCTGATGCCTGGAGGGAGTGTCCCCTTGCGGACAGCGCCATGGGCCTTGGTGACTGTGGACGGAGTTGTGAGTCAGGTGCTGGATCTCACGGACGCATTGACGCTCCAAACCCTTGGCACCAACGAGCAGGAGATGACAGGGGTCTGGGTGAAGATGAAAAATCCCCCCACTCAAGAGCTTGCCTTGGCGGCCTATGCATCGGGCAGGATTGCCGCGATCAAATATGGTTCTGCGAAACATCCCGGAGGTGTGAATCTCGTCGTTTTTCCCGACCGACTGGTTGCACCTTCCACGGATTATCTGGAGGTCTATGATCCGCACGGAAGTCTTCCCCAGCGGATTGGTGGCTGAGCGGTCTCCAGTCTTGTCGCCTCCTGCCTCCCGCGAAAGCGGGACAAACTTTTCCATCCTCCATGCTGGAAAGCGGTCGAAGTCTCCGTTTAGCTGCACTCATGAAACGCGCATTTCTCTATTCCCTCGTTGCCGCCGCACTCACGCTTCACTCTGCCTCGGCGGAGGAAGGCAAGGCCATCTTCAATGGCAAAGACCTGACCGGCTGGGAGGGGAACAAGGATCTCTGGTCCGTCAAGGACGGGGCCATCACGGGTCAGACCCCGGCTTCTGAGGCGGATCCCAAGAAGAGCCCGCTGAGCCACAACACCTTCCTGGTCTATAAGGATGGCAAGGTGGGTGATTTCGAGCTCACTTTCAAATATCGCATTGTCGCCGGGAACAGCGGTGTGCAGTATCGCAGCAAGGAGCTGGCCCCCGGCGCTTTCGGTCCCGTGGTGAGTGGCTACCAGGCCGACTTCGAGGCTGGCACGACCTACAGCGGCATCCTTTATGAAGAAAAAGGCCGTGGCATCCTTGCCCAGCGTGGCCAGAAGACGGTGATCAAGCCCCAGGCCAAGAACCCCGCTGATCCCAAGAGCAAGGACTTCGCGGTGGAAGCCACCGGCACGGTAGGTGACAGCAAAGAGATCCAGGCCTCCATCAAGAGCGAAGACTGGAACGAGTACAAGATCGTGGCCAAGGGCAACCACCTCCAACACTTCATCAACGGCAAGCAGACCGTGGACGTGACGGACGAAGACGCCGCCAATGCTCCCAAGGAAGGCATCCTGGCCCTCCAGATCCATGCCGGTCCTCCCATGATCGTCCAGTTCAAGGACCTGATCCTCAAGCAGTAGTCTGACCCGGATCTGAGATTCTCTATCTCTCCCTTAGAGCCCGCCTTGCGCATCCCCTTGGGAAGTGCGAGAGCGGGCTCTTTCTTTGTCTCCCGACCTGTCGCATGTCTGCCGATCTTCTGCCCCTGTTTCATCTCACGCCCGAAGGCGTTCTGGTTTTGACGCCAGAGGGGCTCGCGGCCACCGAGGAGGTGTCTGCCAAGCTTGAGAAGGCACTGCGGGCGACCCACGCGGACGAAGGCAGTGCTACGGCCGCCCTCTTGCACCTCGCTGGCGAGATGGCGGATGGCGATCTGCCTGCCGATCTCGCCTGGTGGCGGCATCTGGTACGGGAGTTCATCATGCAGTTTTGTCAGGTGCCCGGGCTGCGTGAGGGGGCGTGGCAGAACCCGGTGCAGCTGCCCGCTCAACCCCTTTTGGACCAGTGGATCCAGGAGGCTCCGCCCGTGCAAGGCATGGAGTACCTCACCCCGGCCAGTTTGGCCGTCTTGTGGCAAGATCTGCATCGCACGCTGGCGGCGCGCATCGTCGCAGCTGGAAATGATGTGGAGGCCGTCTTGCGCGAGCTGCATCCCGTGTGGCGGATGGTGGGCCGGGTCACCCTGCATCTGGCGGAGAACAAGCGTGATCCCCAGCGCCCCTTCGCCTTCATCGCCACCTACACCCATCGGGTGAATGCCCGGAGCGAGCCGCAGCACCAGCCGCTGGCCCGCGCCTTGCAGGACAGTGCAGGGCGAAATGATCGCAGTGCGCTGCAGACGCTGTTAGAGCCGCTTAATGCGGCGTCAAAACGCAGCGCCCTGGTGCAGCAGCTCATTGCTTCCAAGCGCGTCTTTCAGGCCCTGGCCTGGGAGCCGGCGGAAGCCTTCGCCTTTCTCCAGGAGATCCCGGTGTTTGAAGAGAGCGGCCTGCTTGTGAAGGTGCCAGACTGGTGGCAGGGGCGTCGCCCTCCGTCGCCGCAGGTCCAGGTCACCCTGGATGCGGGCGACAAACAAAGCACAGTGGGCGCGCAGGTGTTGCTGAGTTTCAATGTGAATGTGGCCCTCGGCGGCGAGCCCTTGACGCGGGAGGAGATCGACAAGATTCTCGCCAGTGATGCCCCGCTTATTTCCTTGCGGGGGAAGTGGATCGAGCCGGATCGTGAGCGGCTTCAGCAGGCATTAAATCACTGGCATCGTGCGGAGGCAGCCAATCGCGATGGTGTGCCCTTCCACGAAGGATTGCGTTGGCTGGCGGGCTGGCAGGGCGGTGCGGCTGCCGCAGACGGTGTCACCCTGGATGACACCGGCGGACTGGTCAGTTTCATGGCGGGCGATGCCCTCCGCAGTCTGCTCGCGGGCATGCGGGCTGAAGCGGAGGGGGCTGGCAGCCGCCCGCCGTCAGGACTGAAGGCCACGCTCCGTCACTACCAGCAGCGGGGGCTGGACTGGCTGGACTTTATGGGCCGTCTTGGCTGTGGAGCCTGTCTGGCGGATGACATGGGCCTGGGAAAGACGCTGCAACTCATCGCGCTGGTGTTGCGGCGGCGGGAGGCTCGCAGCAAGGCCGGGCAGCCCCTCACGCCCAGCCTCGTGGTGGCACCCGCCTCCCTGCTGGCCAACTGGGAACGTGAGTTCAAGAAGTTCGCACCTGCCGTGCCGGTGGTCATTGCACATCGCTCCTCATTGAGCGCCGGGGAACTGGCGAAGGTGGAGTCTGGAGAACATCCTGCCATGAGGGACGGCGGCGTGTTCCTCACCACCTACACCACGCTGGGCAAGCTGACGGGGTTTAATGAAATCACCTGGGACCTCGCCGTGCTGGACGAGGCCCAGGCGATCAAGAACGCCGGCTCCTCCCAGGCCCGCACGGTGAAAAAGCTTCAAGGTACCCTGCGCATCGCCCTCACCGGCACCCCGGTGGAAAACCGCCTGGGGGACCTCTGGAGCCTCTTTGATTTCCTGAACCCGGGGTTGCTGGGTTCTGCGGGCTCCTTTGCCGCCCGGGCACGGCAGATGTCCAAGGCCGGCAGCGGCTACGCTCCGTTGCGCAAGCTGGTGCGTCCCTTCATCCTGCGCCGGGTGAAGACGGATCCTGCCATCGCGCCGGACCTCCCGCGCAAGACGGAGATGACCGCCTTCTGCTCGCTTACCAAGCGGCAGGCCCAGCTTTATCAGCGGGTGGTCACCGCGCTGGCCCGGGAGCTGGGGGATACAGAGGATCAGATCCAGCGGCAGGGCGTGATCCTGGCCGCGCTCATGAAGCTCAAGCAGATTTGCAACCATCCTTCCCAGTGGAGCGGTGACAGCCGCTATCTGCCGGCGGACAGCGGCAAGTTCCAGCGTCTGGAGGAGCTCTGCTCCGGCATTGCCGACCGCCAGGAGAAGGTGATCGTCTTCACCCAGTTTAAGGAAATGACCCTGCCGGTGGCGGACTACCTGGCCACCGTCTTCGGCAGGCCTGGCCTGGTGCTGCATGGCGGCACGGCGGTGGGGAAGCGCGGCCAGCTGGTGGAGGAGTTTCAGAGCCCCGGTGGGCCGCCGTTCTTTGTCATCTCGGTCAAGGCTGGCGGCACCGGATTGACCCTTACGGCCGCCAGTCATGTGATTCATTTCGACCGCTGGTGGAATCCCGCGGTGGAAGACCAGGCGACTGATCGCGCCTACCGCATCGGCCAGACCAAGGCCGTCATGGTCCACAAGTTTGTCTGCCAGGGCACGCTGGAAGAGAAGATCGACGGCATCATCCGGGAGAAACGCGCTCTGGCGAACGAGATCCTCGGGGGCGAGGGTGATGGGGCCGTGAAGCTCCTGACCGAGATGAGTGATAAAGATCTTGTCGAGTTCCTGCAGTTCCGTGCTATTGGCGCTGAATAATCTGCCGCCCGCCTGCTCATGTCCTGGTACTCCTACAGCTACGACAACTACGAAGATCGCGCCGCCGCCAAGGCGAGGACGAAACGCAAGGTGGATCAGCGCCGCAAAAAAGGCGAACTCCTGGCACCTGTGGTGCCGAAGGCCAAGCTAGGGCTGAGTATCACCTTCTGGGGGAAGGCTTGGAATCGCAATCTGGAGGCTTACAGTGACTACTCCAACCGCCTCCCACGGGGGCGTACCTACCTGCGTCAGGGAGCGGTGATGGATCTCGCCATCGAGCAGGGAGAGATCACCAGCACCGTGATGGGGTCAGATCTCTATGAGGTGCGCATCACCGTCAAACCGCTCTTGAAGAACCGGTGGCAGAGTTTGAAGGAGGCCTGCACAGGCGGCATTGGCTCGCTGGTGGAACTGCTGGGAGGCAAGCTGAGTGACCAGATCCTGCAGCAGGTGACGGATCCCCAACAGGGTTTGTTTCCGGCGCCCAAGGAAATTCTCATCACCTGCTCGTGCCCGGACTACGCAGGCCTCTGCAAGCATGCTGCCGCCACTCTTTATGGGGTGAGTTGCCGGCTTGATGATGACCCTGCACTCTTCTTCAAGTTGCGCGGGGTGGATGCAGCAGAGCTCATTGGCACGAGTGCTGTGGACGCGGTCCATGCGCTGACGGCAGTGGATGCGGATGCGCAGGAAGGGGTGATTGGTGCTGCGGATTTGTCCGACGTGTTTGGCATCGACTTGGGCAATCTGGAAATCCCCGATGGGCTGCTGGATGCGGCACCTGCGGCGGGGCCGAGGGCCGGAGCGAAGGTGCCGCCCAAGAAGAAGGTGGAGACCAGGAAAATTGTCAGAAAAAAGGCTGCCAGCAAGAAAGTGGCGAAAAAAGCAAAAAAAGCCGTCACAAAGAAGAGCGCGGTCAAAAAGAAGAAGGCATAGGGACGTGGGCAACTCAGCCCACTCTGCTCCGTACTTCTTTTTGATCGTCTTATGAAAGCTCTTCTGTCCGCATGGCTCGGTCTGGTCTTGGCCCCGACATTGTTTGCGGTGGATCCTCCGCCGAAGCTGAGCGTGGACCTCACAGGCAACGGGATGTCGCAGACTTATACCGTGGAACTGAGCCGGTCGAATCCAGATTCCGATTTCGAATCCGCCGTGCTCAAGGCGGGCAAGGAATCCATCCCGTTGGGCAAGGATTTTACCGGCTTTACCGTCGCCCTGGAGGCTCACCGTGTCTCGGGGGATCAACCGGCCAAGGTCTTGGAAGTCACGGCCGAGGGGGACAGCGACTACCTTGTTCGCTACTTCTTCGCCATGGTGAACGGCCAGCTCAAACAAGTGGGCAAGGTGAAAGGCCAGGGGGATCTGAAGGTGCCGGGGAACGGCACGTTGATCGCCACGGACTGGATGGGTTTCTGGATGAAGACAGAGAAGTACGTCTTTGGCAAGGATCTGACCCTCACCCAGATCCCGCAGGAGTTTTATTCACTGGCCATTGAGGAAACTTCCGGCATCGAGGGCACGGTGGTGACCTCCTTTCCTGTGTATCAGACGCGCGATGGGAAGACGGTGCTCGCCAACACTCGCAAGGGCAGCAAGTTCCGCGTGTTGCTCTGGGATCCCTCATCAGCGAAGCCCGGCGATGACATCGAGCTCATGGGGAACCAATGGTATTTAATCCGCACGGAAAGCGGTTTCACCGGCTGGGTTCGAGCCAAGTACCTGGAGATGGAGTTTGCCGAGCTGCCTTGGGCAGGGTGACGCTTTCCCAGACAGGATTAACAAGATGAGGGTGGGGAGATTCTTGCCGGGTTGACGCGAAACGCAGTCATGCTGGAGGGTTTCCCCTACGGTTTCGTTGCGCATTCTCCTTTTCTTCGGTTGTTTTAGGGGGAACTTCTCCCGACAATGCTGACTGCCTTAGCCATCGAATAGGAAGCCCTGGAACTCTCTGAACCCGAGCGTGCTGTGCTTGCAGGCCGGTTGTTTGCGAGTTTGGCTCTCTCACCGGCGAAACTGAAGAAATCTTGGGCCGCCGAGGCGCAGTTTCGTTTTCAGGCATTCAAAAGAGGTGAGATGGTCGCTTTAGACGGGCCAGAAACGCTCAACGCCCTCAAGAGGCGGTTTTAAAAATGAGATGGCGGTGATTGGACATTTGAGAGGTGTTCCAGCTTCGTTGCACGAGCGTGCACCTCAGACTTGAGGCGGATCTGGATCTCTTGCCTGAAGATGGCGGACACAGGCCTACGACGTGATGGGTCTACCGCTCCGCGGTAGAATATCTGGTCTGACTACCATGGGTTGCACTCGCTACGCTCGTTTCACCCATGGCTACTCGTGGCGAACCCTTCGGGTTCAATGCCTATTGGTGAATTAGGTAGCGTGGTGTGTTCTCCTCTCTGGGGAATACTGCGAGCAAAGGGAGAAGCTACACTGTTCTCAAAGCATGCGGAATTGAGGTTTTGACCACCGCCATGCCGACTGCCTGACGCATCACCTGCATTCGAACCCGGAGGGTTCACCCATCCTTAGCCATGGGTCGGCCGAGTGTAGCGAGGACTACCCATGGTGCGGTCGTCTGTAATTCTACCGCGGAGCGGTAGGCCCATTGCGTTGCTTGCCGCAGACGGTTTTTGCCGATGAAACGTCGCCCGAGGCTTGCTGCATCGCACGTTCTTGCCGCCACCACTGCCTTGTGCAGCACCCATCATCTATTCGATGATGGGTGCTGTCATGTTGGGAAACTACTTTTTCGCCACGCCCTTGATGCTGAAGTCATCGTACTGGACGTCCACGGGGTTCGTGGTAAGACTGATCAAGGTCTTGCTTTCGTGGGCGATGCCCTCGGACTTGAACTTGCCCACGGACTTGCCGTCCAACAGCACTTCGATTTCATCGCCCAGGGTGCGGGCGGTCAGGGTGTGCCAGTCTTGCAGAGTCAGCTTTACGGGGAAGCTCTTGTTCTTGGTCTTGAGGAACTCTTTTTCCTCGGCGCTCAGGCCGCCTGGCTCTTTCTTCTTGGCGTAGATGTCATTGCGGAAGTTGCCGGTCTTGGCGTCGCCGATGTTCACCGCAGTGGGGCTCACATTGACGTTGCAGATGTGGCCGGCGTGAGAACCCTTGAAGGTCTTGTCATCGAACCAGAGATTGAAGCTCTTGGCCTTGTCGCTGGTGTAGCGGAACTTCACGTTCACTTCCAGGTCCTTCTCGGGTTCAATCACCACGTTGTCCACGGCGGAGTGGTCGGAACCCTCGGGCGTGATGCCCTGAAGCACGCCGTCTTTCACCACGCTGCCGCTCTTGTAATGACCCCAGCGTTTGCCGAAGCCGTCTTTGGCGAAGTCGTCAGCGAAGATGGTGCGGCTGTAGGTGCCAGAGTCCTGGGCCAGGGCGGAGGCAGCAGTGAGGGTGGCGAGGAGCAGGGGAAGGCAGGATTTCATCTTGAATTGTAGTAGCAGACCTGAAGCTGGATGTGCGTCGACTGGAGCCATTAACGAGGCGCTCACTGGCAATCCTGCATCGGTCCTCAGATTTAGAGCGCATCCGACAGAGGTCTCGACAGGGCTTCAATCTTCAAAGGGATTGATCACCTGGACTCCCGTGTGTTGAAAGTCTACAGTGTTGCGGGTTACAATATCGAGGCCATGTCGCAAGGCAGTTGCTGCAATTTGGCCGTCGAGTGACGGCAAGGCCCTCCCAGTTGACTCCATGTTGGCTTTCAATTGCCCCCATATGTGTGCGGTACTGACATTGAATGCCAGAATGCGCCCTTTCATCGCCTCGCAAACTGCCTGAAGCCAATGATGAAGCTTGGCCTTCTTTGTTCCGTCGGAGAGCCGTTCGATTCCGCGGCGTATCTCCCCAATCGTGACAGCACTGAGATAGATGCTGGATTCATGTGCGCGCAGCCAAGAAACCACCTTGGGGTCAGGCTTCGCGCGCAGTGGTTCGCAATAGACGTTGGTGTCTACCAGATAATTCACAGTCCAAGCGGTCTCGTGTCGTCTTTGTCCCGGTCGGGAAGTTCAAATTCAGCCGGGCACGCCAACAGTAGGTCGATCAGACCGTGATTGGCGGGTTTGGAGATGCGTCGGAGGGTGATGGTTTCGGCGTCTTCGATTTCAATCTCAAAATCGTCTCCTGGAGACAGGTGCAATTCTTCCCGGATCGCAGCAGGAAGTGCGATATGGCCCTTGGGAGACATCACGGTCGTCATGGTCATAGGGATCATCCTCTCTACGCTTGATGCCGTCAAGTGCCCAAGGAAGAAGACCGGGAGCCCCGGGAGCCGCTTGACGTGTGTCGATCTCGGTTTCTCCCAGAAGTCCGCAACTGCGAAGAAAGGGGCATTCCGACGGGTCCCTTTGACACCCCTGATTTTTCGTCACCTCGGGACATCCCCGGTTGATAATCTTGCCCCGCCTTGTGCGTATGGGGTAGGCTCTTCATTCACCCATTCCATCGCATGAGAAAACTCACTTTCTGGCTGGGAGTGGCTTTGACGGCGTCTCTGACGTCCGCCTTTGCCGCCGACAGCAAATCGAAAACGATCGTCCTGATTGCTGGCAAGCAGTCCCATGGCCCCGGTCAGCACGAACACAACGCCGGCGTGCAGTTGCTGGCCAAGTGCCTCAAGGACGCAGGCACCCAGGCTGACATCAAGGTGCACCTGAATGCTGACTGGCCCTCTTCGGAGGAGCTGGGCAAGGCGGACACCATCCTCATCTACTCGGATGGCGGCGGGGGGCATCCCGCGTTGCAAGGCGATCATCTTCAACAGCTTGACAAGGAGATGAAGCGTGGCGCGGGCTTTGTGGCGCTGCATTACGCGGTGGAGCCGACCACAGACAAGGGCAACAAGGAGTTCATCGAGTGGATGGGCGGCTGCTTCGAGACCCATTGGAGCGTGAACCCGCACTGGGACGCGAACTTCAAGGAGTTCCCCAAGCACCCGGTGGCCAATGGGGTGAAGCCCTTCACCACCAATGACGAGTGGTACTTCCACATGCGCTTCCGCCCGAACATGAAGGGGGTGACCCCGGTGTTGAGCGACATTCCGCCAGACACCACGATGAAGCGTCCGGACGGTCCGCACAGCGGCAATCCGACGGTGCGTGAAGAGGTGGCCAACAAGAAACCGCAGCACGTGGCCTGGGCAGCCGAGCGGGATGGCGGCGGTCGAGGCTTCGGTTTCACCGGCGGTCACTATCACAAGGGCTGGGGCAATGACGACCAGCGCAAGCTGGTGCTCAATGCCATTCTCTGGAGCGCCAAGATCGATGTCCCCGCCGAGGGCGTGATTTCCAAGGTGACGGAAGAAGATCTCAAAGCCAACCTGGACCCCAAGCCCGGACAGGGCCTGCCGGAAAAAAAGCCTGAACCCAAGCCAGCCGTAGCACCTGCCAAGCCCGCCGCCACCAGCGCGGTGGAGCCCAAGGCGCTCTTTCGCCGTGAGATCGGCAAGGCGGATGGCTTGGTGGAAGTGAAGGTGGATCTGAAAGGCGCGAAGGAACTGTATCTGGTGGTCACGGAAGGCTCAGACGGCATTGCCGCTGACTGGACCGACTGGGTGGAGCCCACCCTGGTGACTGCGGACGGCAAGCGCACCAAGCTCACCGAGGTGAAGATCAAAAAGTCCAGCACCGGCTGGGGGAACATCGGCATCAATCGCAATGTCAGCGGCGGCACCCTGCGGCTGGAGAGCACTCCCGCGGGGCAGTCCCTGCAGGGCTTCGGCACCCATTCGAACTCTCTCATCGGATTCGACCTCCCCGAGGGGACGGTCGCCTTTGAAGGCAAGGTTGGTATTGACGAAGGCGGCACCAAACAAGGCGGGCAAAACAAGATTGTGGCCCGTGTTTTCACCAGCGAGCCTCCGGCTCCCATGATGGCCAGCAAGGGCACCGGCGGGGCCGAGAAGGAATATGGCGTACAGGACGCTCAGGATCAGATGCGCGGGTTCAAGACCCCTGAGGGCCTGGAGGCCGCGCTCTTCGCCGTGGAGCCCCAGATCCAGAACCCGACCAACCTCGACATCGATCCGCAGGGCCGCGTGTGGGCGGTGGAATCCGTGAACTACCGCTCCAGCATGAAGCCCTGGGGCATTCTGCGTGAAGCCGGGGACCGTGTGGTCATCCTGACCCAGCAGAAGGGCGACGGCGTGGCTGGCGAGAAGACCTTCTACCAGAGCCGTGAGCTCACCAACGCCCTGGGCATCTGCGTGCTCCCCCAGGAAAAGGGCACCAAGGTCATCGTGAGTGCCTCCCCCAACATCTGGCTCCTGACCGATGCGGATGGCGACGACGTGGCGGAGAAGGCCGAGAAGATCTTCATGGTCGGCGGAAACTTTGACCACGATCACAATGCGCACGCCATCGTCTTCGGACCCGATGGCAAATTCTACTTCAACTTCGGCAACGAAGGGCGCGAGCTCAAGTGGCCCGACGGCTCCCGGGTGAAGGACAATCTGGGCAACGACATCTCAGACCAGGGCAAGCCCTACCGTCAGGGCATGATCTTCCGTTGCGATATCGATCTGGGCACGGCCAAGGCCACCAATGTGGAGACGCTCGGTCACAACTTCCGCAACAACTATGAAGTGTGCGTGGATTCTTTCGGCGGCATGTGGCAGTCCGACAACGATGACGACGGCAACAAGGGCGTCCGCATCAATGCCATCCTGGACTATGGCAGCTACGGCTACACCGATGAGATCACCGGTGCCGGGTGGCGCACTCCTCGAACCAACATCGAGACTGAGGTCCCCCTGATGCACTGGCACCAGAATGACCCGGGCACCATCCCGAACCTGCTCCAGACCGGCGGCGGTTCCCCCACGGGCATCCTCATCAATGAGGGGAAACTCCTGGGCAAGACGTTTGAAAACCAGCTCATTCACTGCGACGCTGGCCCCCGCACGGTGCGGGCGTATCCGGTGAAGAAGGTCGGTGCCGGTTACACCGCAGAGATGGTGGACATCCTCACCACGGACGACAACTGGTACCGCCCTGCGGACGTGGCCATCGCTCCAGACGGTTCCTTGTTTGTCGCTGACTGGTATGACCCGGGTGTGGGTGGCCACAACATGGGCGACAACGTGGCGGAAAAGATCCGCGGTCGCGTTTACCGCGTGGCCCCGAAGGGCAATGCGTATCAAGTCCCCGCCAAGGTGGACTTCAACAGCGCGGTCGGTTGCGCCGAGGCATTGAAGTCGCCGAACAACAGCACCCGCTATGTGGCCTATGTGAAACTGCAAGCTCTGGGTGCCAAGGCGGAAGATGTCCTGCAGGCTCTCTGGAAATCGGACGACGCGGTGATCCGCGCCCGTGCCTTCCACCTGCTGCTGCGCCTGCCCGGCCAGCATGAAAAATGGCTGGCCAAGGGGCTGGAAGACAAGGACGCTGACATCCGGGTGACTGCGGTGCGTGAGCTTCGTCTGGCCAGCGCTACCAATACGCTGACGGCGGGCCTGAAGGACCTGCCGGCTTACCTGCTGCCCCGCATCAAGAAAGAGGCGGACAAACAGGTGCTGCGTGAGTATGCCGTGACCCTGCGTACGATCATCGAACCCGTGAAGGAAGGCGGCGCGGATGCCAAGGCTCCAGACACGTTCGCCGAATGCTGGGTGGCGCTGGCCTCCAAGCACGATGGCAAAGACCGCTGGTACCTGGAGGCCCTCGGCATCGGCTCCATGGGGCGTGAAGACCGCGTCTTCTCCGCCTGGCTCGCCTCGGTGGGAGACAAGTGGGACACGCCCGCTGGTCGCGACATCGTCTGGCGTGTGCGTAGCACCGCCGCACTGGATTACCTGGCCCGGCTGCTCACCAACAAACAGGCCAATGACGCCGACCTTCCGCGCTACCTGCGTGCTCTGGACTTCCTCCCTGACAGCGACGTTAAAGGCAACGCCCTGGTGAAGGTCGTCTCCACCTCCACGGATCGCAAGCTGGTGGCCGGTGAGGTCTTGAACCGCCTGGGCAAGTCCAGCTTCCGTGACAAGCCGGAGGTCAAGTCCGTGCTCGACAAGGTGTTGGAATCCGCCAAGGGCACGCCGGAGTACATTGAGGTGGTGCAGGGCTTTGGCCTGTCGGGGAAGGATGCTGAGGTGCTGCAGGCCGCTCTGGCCGAGCCTCACAACCCGCTCGCGGTGGAAGCCATCAAGCTGCTTCTGAAGTCGCCCGGCGGCCGCACCCAGCTCACGAGCGCCCTCACCTCACCCAAAGCGGATGCGGTGGTCGCTCTTCTGGGTGGCAGCGGTGACAAAGGGGCGATCAACCTCCTCTCCGAGATCCTGACCAATGCCACCCGCGAGCTTCCTGTGCGGGCTGCCTCGGTGAAGGCTCTCTCCCTGAGTGCTGCTGGTGCGGAAGCGCTGCTGGCGCTGGCAGAGTCCGGCAAGTTCCCTGAGGAGCTCAAGGCCAACGCTGGCACCGCGCTGAGCATGGTGGCGTATCCCGGCATCAGCGATCGTGTGGCGAAGACCTTCCCCGCTGCGACTGCGGCCGGTGGCAAAGCGCTGCCCTCCATCGCAGAACTGGTGAAGATCAAAGGCGATGTGGAGAAGGGCAAGGCCATCTACGCCAAGGCGGAGAGCACCTGCACCCTCTGCCACCGCGTGGGCAACATCGGGGCGGACTTCGGTCCCGGCCTGACCGAGATCGGCTCCAAGCTGGGCAAAGAAGTGATCTACGAGTCCATTATCAATCCCAATGCGGGCGTCAGCATGGGCTTCGAGACTTGGCAGATCACGCTGAAGAACGGCACCGTCGCCATGGGCATCGTGCGCAGCGAGACCAATGACGAACTCGTGCTCGCCCTTCCCGGCGGTGTGGCCAACTCCTTCAACAAGCAGCAGATCGCCGAGCGCAAGAAGCTGCCGAACACCATGATGCCCTCTGGCCTTCAATCGATGTTCTCCCAGGAAGACCTGGTGAACCTCGTGGAGTACCTGGCCTCCTTGAAGGCACCGGTGGCGGCGAAGTAGGTTTGTGTAGGTATCGAACCTCAGTCGAGGATCGAGCAATCAAGATCATGCCGGGTGGCTTTGCGCTGCCCGGCATTTTTGTGTTGAGGGCGGGTCAGGTGAGCGTAGCGCAGATTGGCAATCTGCTGTGCCGCCGATTGGTAATCGGCCGTTCGTGAACTCCTTGGGGAGGCGCTTGCGGAAGCCGGATGGCATGAAAGACACCTACCGTGATGGCGACCTGAGCCTTCCGCAGGATGCAGAAGGCACCACGCTGGAAGCGTGGGGTCCCCACTGACCGGGAGGCATCGCAGCAGAGAAACTTGGGGGAGCGAAGGCCGCGCCGCCAACTGCCAACTGCCAACTGCCAACTGCCAACCGACGCACTGACGCACTGACGCACTGACGCACTGACGCACTGGCCACCACCCCTCCACGCACGCCACTTGCCTCCCGACTTCTCCGGGCGTATCCTCCCTGCTCCCCATTCCCCATGCCCAAAGTTTACATCAAGACCTATGGCTGTCAGATGAACGAGCGCGACTCCGAGCAGGTGTCGCAGATGTTCATCGAGCGCGGCTATACCATGACCCGGGAGGAGCCGGAGGCGGATGTCGTGCTCATCAACACCTGCTCCGTGCGTGATCAGGCGGAGCAAAAGGCCATTGGCAAGATGGGCATGCTGCGGAAGATCCACCGCCAGCGCACCCATGTGGTGACGGGTTTCATGGGCTGCATGGCCCAGAGCCGCGCCGGGGAACTCCTCAAGACCGCGAAGGTGGACCTCGTGGTGGGTACGCAGAAGTACCATCGCGTGGTGGAGTATGTGGAGGAGATCGTCCGCGCCAAGGAAGCGCGCCAGATGGACGACGAGAAATTCTCCATCGTGGACGTGGAGGAGGAAAGCTCCTCCCAGAACGCGATTCGGGACCACATCCTGAAGGAGAAGCAAGCCTCGGCCTTTGTCAGCATCATGCAGGGCTGCAACATGAAGTGCACCTTCTGCATTGTGCCCTATACCCGGGGTGGGGAGCGCGGCCGGCCGATTGCGGAGATTGTGGAAGAGGTCAGGCGCCTTGCCGACCAGGGCATCAAGGAAGTCACCCTGCTGGGCCAAATCGTGAATTTGTACGGCCGCCATGAGTTTCCCATGAAGGACGGCAAGAGCCCCTTCGTCCAGCTGCTGGAAGGCGTGCACGAGGTGCCGGGCATCGAGCGCATTCGTTTCACCAGCCCGCACCCGATTGGGTACAAGTCGGACCTGATCAACGCCTTCACCTACCTGCCCAAGCTGGCAGAGCATGTGCACTTGCCTCTCCAGAGCGGATCGGACGCCATCTTGAAAAAGATGCACCGCCCGTACAGTGCGGCCAAGTTTGAGGACCTTGTGGCCCGCATCCGCGCTGCCCGTCCAGGGATTGCCGTCAGCACGGACATTATTGTGGGTTTCCCAGGGGAAACGGAAGAGCACTACCAGGAGACCCGCGCGCTCTGTGACCGCGTGCAGTTTGAGAATGCCTTCATCTTCCGCTACAGCAAGCGCCGTGGCACCCCGGCAGCGGAGATGGATGACGCCCTTCAGCTCTCTGAGCGGGTCAAAGAAGAGCGCAACCAGGACCTGCTCGCTCTGGTGAACCAGCATGCCCAGGCCAAGTACGTGCCGCTGATCGGGACCAAGGTGGAGATCCTCTGCGAAGGGCCCAGCAAAACGGACGCCTCCCGCCTGGTCGGCCGGACCCGCACGAACAAGATTGTCGTCTTCGAGGGCCCGGCAGAACGCCTCACGGGCCAGATCTTTGACGTTCATGTGACTGATTTCGCAAACTTCACCCTTTACGGGGAAGCGGTTCTGGCGAACTAGACCGCCCGCCTTCTGCCTTACCGACGCCCCGCATGAATCTTCAGGAGCTCTACAATTGGATTTTCCATCAGAACCCCGACTTTTCAGGGCTGCCACTGAAGGCTACCGGGATCGTCTTGGGACTGGCGCTGGCCTTGGCCCACCTTTTTGCCTGGTGGAAGGCTGAGGCCTCGATCGCGATCGCCCGTCGCTTTCCGCGCAACCGCACCTGGGGCGTGGTCATTCTGGGCATTTGCCTGGTCTGGAGCCTCTTCCTCGCCGCCTATATGGACATGGGCGAGTTCTTCACCTTCCGTCGGTATCTGCTCATGATCCTGCCGGTCACCTTTGCGCTGGTCGTCATGTATGTGCCGGAGTTTCTGGCCGTGCGCGCTCTTGGCACACTGATGCTCCTGGCCGCCTCTCCAGTGCTGCATGCTGCTTTTCTCCAGCCGCAGATCAGCCGTCTGTTGCTCCCCATCTTGGCCTACGTCTGGATCATCGTCGGCATGTTCTTCGTGGGCATGCCCTACCTGATGCGCGACTGGATCACCTGGGCGACCAAAACAACCGGGCGCTGGAAGCTGGCCTCCCTGGCTGGGGCCGCTTATGGGATCGTGCTGCTGGTTGTGGCGCTGGTGAACTATTGATTTGAGGCAGAGGAACCTGCTCCTTCTCAGGGAGTGGAAGTGATCTGTACCCATGGCTGCCCCTCGAGTCCTCGTCATCCGCGGTGGGGCTATTGGGGACTTCATCCTCACGCTGCCAGCCATCCGGCTGCTCAGAGAGAGCATCCCGGGCATCCAGCTGGAGATCCTGGGATACAAGCCGATTCTGGACCTCGCACTGGCGGGTGGGCTGGCGGAGGCGACCCGGCATCTCGAGCATGTCTCGATGGCCAGGCTCTTCGTACCCAATGCACCCCTGGACGAAGCGCTTCTGGGTTACTTCCGGAGTTTCAATCTCGTCGTGAGCTACTTGTACGATCCAGACGGCTACTTCCGCGGGAACATGGAGCGCATCGGTGTGAGGACTTTCCTGGAGGCCTCGCATCGCGTGCTACCGGGAGAGGGCCATGCGGCAGAGCAACTGGCCCGTCCGCTGGAGCGGCTTGCGATGTATCTGGAGGACCCGGCTCCGCGCTTGGACCTGGCTCCCAGCGGGGCGGTGCCGCAAGACCGCCCCATCTTGGCGGTGCACCCTGGGAGCGGATCGACGAAGAAAAACTGGCCGCTGGACCGTTGGATCGCCACAGGGCGGGAGCTGGCCTCCCGTTTCCCTCAATGGCGGCTTGCCCTCGTCACGGGGGAAGCGGAACTTGAGCGGGGCACCACCACCGCCATCCTGAGCGGCTGGCAGGGCATCGATTTCCTGCACTGGGATCAGCTTCCTCTGCCGGAGCTGGGAAACCGTCTTGCTGCCTCGACCGCGTTTCTGGGGCACGACAGCGGGATCGGGCATCTCGCTGCCGCAGTGGGCTTGCGGTCCTTGTTACTGTTCGGCCCCACCGACCCCGCGATTTGGGCACCGAAGAATGACGGGGTCCGAATTCTTCTGGAGGAGACGGGGGATTTGGGCGAGCTGAGCACCGCTCGCGTGTTGGATGAATCGGTCACGCTGCTGGCTGATGCACCGCAGAAAACTGATTCGTCAGCCTTGTGAGGAGCATTCCCGCTGCTACATTTCTGTTCCATGTCAGAGAAAATCGAGAAGCCATTCCAGAAATTCCGCACCTTCCTGATGTTCGGCGCTCCCGGCAGTGGCAAGGGCACCCAGGGAAAAGTGTTGGGTACGATTCCTCGATTTTATCATATGGCCTGTGGAGATGTTTTCCGCTCGCTCGATACTCGTACGCCGCTTGGGCAGGAGTTTGTGAACTACTCCAGCCGTGGGCAGTTGGTGCCAGATGAAACGACCGTCAAACTCTGGCGCGCGAACATCCACGACCACGACAAGACCCACCGCTTCAAGCCCGACATCGATTTTCTCGTGCTGGATGGCATTCCCCGGAATGTGGAGCAGGCCAAGTTCATGGAGCAGGACATCGAGGTGCTGCAGGTGTTTCACCTGAGCTGCCCGGACCGTGCAGAGCTGGCCCGCCGCCTGCGCAAGCGGGCGCTCAAGGACAACCGTTTCGATGACGCCAACGATGAGGTCATTCAGAAGCGCATCCGCACCTACGAAGAGGAGAGCAAGCCGATCCTGGAATACTACTCCTCCGGCAAGTACAAGGGGCGCAGCATCGTGACCGACATTGATGCTGGCCAACCTCCGGCGAAGGTGGTGCACCAGATCCTGAGTCGCATCATGGAGTTGGACGCCTGGACCGTCATGCAGAGTCACCGCGTCTAGGCCGTCCCGTTTTATACCTGCTGCATGCGCATTGTCTTTCTGGGCACGGGTGATATTGGCCTGCCCTCGCTTGAACATCTCCTCACGGCCACCTCCCATGAGGTGGTGGCCGTGGTCACCCAGCCTGACAAGCCCGTGGGGCGCAAGCAGGTGCTCACGCCCCCGGCGGTGAAGGTGCGTGCCCTGGAGGCGGGCATCCCGGTGTTGCAGCCCCAGCGGCTTCGCACAGCGGAGAATGTGGCCGCGCTGGCTGAGTATCAGGCAGATGTCTTTGTGGTCGTGGCCTATGGTCAGATCCTCTCCCGTCAGGTGCTGGATCTGCCGCGTCTGGCTTGCTTGAACATTCACGCCTCCATCCTGCCCAGGCATCGAGGGGCCTCGCCCATTCAGGCCGCGATTCGAGAAGGCGACGCAGAGAGCGGCGTCACCATCATGTGGATGGATGAGGGGCTGGATACGGGTCCCATTCTCCTCCAGGACTGCTTTTCGCTGAACCCGGATGAGACCGGCGGTTCTCTGCATGACCGTCTGGCCCAGTTGGCTCCTTCATCTCTGGACAAGGCGCTGGCCCTTATTGAGGCCGGGACGGCTCCCAAGATCCCGCAGAACAACGACCTCTCCACCCACTGCAAGAAGCTGGAACGGGAGGATGGTCATTTGGACTGGCAGCGCCCGGTGGAGGAACTGGAGCGTCTCATCCGTGCCTATCAGCCCTGGCCCGGAACATTCTCGCGCCTGCCCGTAGGAGACAAGCTCCTGCAATTGAAGGTGCTGCGGGCGCAGGTCGCGGATGCCTCTTCAACCACCGTAGATCCAGGCGCTCTACAGATCGCTCAGGGCCGGTTGTTCGTGTCTTGTGGAGATGGTGCCCTGGAGCTCTTGGGCGTCCAGTTGGAGGGGCGGAAGCCCATGCCAGCCGGGGATTTCCTCCGGGGACAGGGGGCGCTGGAGGGCGTCATCTTGAGCTGAGTTTTTCTCCCGCCGGGCTGCCGAGCAGGCAGGCTGACTGCTGCTCCCTGCAAAATCCCAGCCTTGCCCTCAGAAGGCCGTTCCGCTAGCATCCCCAGGAAATGAATTTCCGTCCTTGTACGTTCGCCCCCAGACTTCCGGTGTTGCTCGCGGGCGTGGCGGGCGCCTGGTTCGCACTCGCCGCAGGGGCGGAGGCCCAGCAGATCGTGGATACCTCCATGCATGCCAAGGCCGTGCTGCACCAGGATGGCACCCGTACGGACTCGGTGAAGGATTTTACAGGCCGTCAGCTCACGGAGACCACCTATGACTCCCGGAATGTGGCGATCGCGAAGAAGACGTTTTTGCTGAATGAAAACGGCGATCCGTTGCAGGGGTTGATTCACGACGGGGCGGGGAACCTCATCGCGCGGGTGGAATTCTACTTTGACAGCCTGGGCCGTCTCATTGAGGAGCGCTGCGTGAACACGCGCAGCGAGGTCTTCCGCCGGGTCATTCGCCAGTATGACGCTTCGGGCAAGGCGCTTGCTCCCAAGGCATTCGACTACGCCGTAAATGCGCCCAATATGAAGCCGGCGACCTTGAACTTCACCACCGTAGTGCCTGGCCCGGAGCCTGCCAGCACCACCGTGAGTCAGGCACCCGGGTCACCGCAGATCATGACGGTGAATCCCACTGGGCGTGCCGCGGTGAAGGCGGATTCCGGTGCCAAACAGGGCACGGAAGAGAAGAAGAAAAAAGGCTGGTTCGGCTTTGGGAAAAAGTAGTTTCTGGTGGACCGGCGCATTCGACGCAGGTGGGTCCAGCGCGGCGGCGTCTCTGCGAGGCAGGGGGTGCCAGGAATTTTTTCGCATTCTACAAACAAAACTTTTGGAAGTTCTTGCGCCTCCGTTGTCTGAGACGACTCCTTCCGCGCGTTATCCCCAAGATTATGTCAAGACTCCTGCTTCTGCCGGCCATCGCTATTGCGGCCATGGTGCTGCCCCTGAAGGGCGAGGAAAAAACCGCCGCACCTCCTCCTCCGACCCCCGATGCGGAGAACCGGACCAAGCCGGGCGAGACGGACCCATTTGAGGCGATCGTTCGCATCGAGGCGTCATTCCTCCAGCCTGACTACCGTATCCCGTGGCAAGGTGGCCGCCCCTCCAGTGGCAGCGGCACGGGCTGGCTGGTGGGCAAGAACCGCTTTCTCACCAACGCACACGTGGTGAGCAACAGCACCAAGCTCATCATCCGCACGATGAATGATCCGGAGCCCTTCGAGGCCCGCATCCTCTTCATCGCGCATGATTGTGACCTCGCCATGATCGAGGCGGTGGATCCCAAGCCGTTCGAGCACCTGAAGCCGTTCCAGATCGACGGCATTCCCAAGCTCAACACCGAGGTGATCGCGGTCGGGTATCCCATCGGCGGTGACCGCGTCAGCGTGACCCGCGGCGTGGTGTCCCGTATCGACTTCCAGAGCTATTCCCACAGTGGCATCGACCAGCACCTGGCCATCCAGGTGGATGCCGCCATCAACCCCGGGAACAGCGGCGGTCCCGTCTTGCAGAATGGCAAGGTCGTCGGCGTGGCCTTCCAGGGTTACAGCGGCTCTGTGGCCCAGAACGTGGGCTACATGATCCCAGTCCCGGTCATCAACCGCTTCCTCAAGGATGTAGAAGATGGCAGCTATGATCACTACATGGATCTCGCGGTCACGGACTTCCCAGTGGAAAACCCGGCCCAGATCAAGGCCCTTGGTCTTGAGGACAATGGCATCGGTGTCATGGTCGCCAATGTGGATGGTGCGAGCTGTGCGGCTGGATTGTTGGAGGTGGGCGATGTCATCCTCTCCCTGGACGGCAGCCCGGTGTACACCAACGGCCTCATCCGTGTGGATGGCGAGCTGGTGAACATGAACGAAGTGGTCGAGCGCAAGTTCGCCGGTGACAAGATCAAGGCCGAGATCCTCCGCAAGGGCGAGAAGAAGTCGGTGGAACTGACGCTCAAGCGGTACCTGCCCTACCTCACCCTGGGTGAGCAGTACAACCAACGGCCCAAGTACGTGATGTACGCAGGGATGTTGTTCCAGCCCATGAATCGCAACCTCATGGAGGCCCACTCCATCCGCGATCCGCTGGTGAACTACGTCTTCGACAACTACATGACGAAGGAGATCTTCAAGGATCGTCCGGAAGTGGTCATCCTCACCACCATCCTGCCCGATGAAGTGAACAGCTACCTCCAGGGGTATCAGCACAGCATCGTGGACGAGGTCAATGGCGTGAAGATCAAGACCATGAAGGACCTGGCCGAGGCGCTCAAGAAGAAGGAAGGCGACGGCAAGTTCGTGGTCATCAAGCTTCTGGAGAAGAACCGTCCGCTCGTGCTCAAGCGCGAACTGGCGGATGCCGCGCATCCAGTGATCATGCAGAAGTATGACGTGAGCGAGGAGAGCTACCTGGGCGACGAATAAGCCTGGCTTTGTTTCCTCGATTCCCCGCTGCCCTTCTTTCTGACAGACCTTTTTCCTCAGAATCCATCATGAATCTTTTTCGCGCTACACTCACCTTTACCTCGCTGTCGCTCACGCTGCTGACCAGCGGCGTCTGCCTGGCCCAGGCCGGCCCGGGGGACATGCCCAAGGCCGGCGGTGCTGGCGGCGGTGCTCCCGCTGCGGCAGAGGAGGCTCCGGTCGCCCCTGCTGGTGGGCCCGCTCCCATCATCGAGGCTGCCGGCAAGAACACCGCCCTCGTGAAGGTGAACGTCACCTTCCAGCCCTGGAACTACCGCATCCCGTGGCAAAAGTCCTCGCCTGGTGCCCGTCGTGGCCTGGGCGTGCTGCTGGACGGCAATCGCATCCTCGTCACCGGCCAGATCGTGGCCGATGCCACCTACATCGAGCTGGAACAGGCCGACACCGGCCGGAAGATTCCCGCCAAGGTGAAGGCTGTGGACTACGAGGCCAACCTTGCACTCCTCGAACCCGCCACCGCCGTGAAGGACTTCTTTGAAGACCTCACTCCGCTGAAGGTGGACACGGATTCCCGGGTGGGCGACAAGCTTCAGACTTGGCAACTCGGCCGGGTGGGGGACCTCATCGTCACCCCGCTGGAGATCAACAAGGTGCTCACCTCCCTCTACAATGTGGAGGGCAGCATGTTCCTTGTGTACGAGACCATCGGCATCATCCGCAGTGAGGCCAACAGCTTCACCCTTCCGGTCATCCGGGACGGCAAGCTCGCCGGCCTGTTGCTGCGTTATGATTCCAAGAACCAGACGGCCACGATCCTGCCCGGACCCATCATCCAGCATTTCCTGAAGGACAACGCGGATGGCCAGTACGAAGGGTTTCCCAGCTTGGGAGTGGAGTTCCAGATCACGTTGGACGACCAGTTCCGCGAGTACCTGGGGCTCAAGAAAGACCAGCAGGGCGTGTATGTCAGCGGTGTGAGCAAGGGCGGCTCTGCGGAGAAGATCGGCCTCAAAGAAGAGGACATCATCCTGGAGATGAACGGCTTCAAGGTGGACTCCCGTGGCGACTACAAGGATCCCAAGTACGGCACCCTGAACATGAGTCACATCGTGCGCGGCAGCAGCTATGTGGACGATGAGCTGAAGGTGAAAGTGCTCCGCGAAGGCAAGGAGCAGACTCTGACGGGCAAGCTCACCCGGAAAAGCCCCAAGGACTTCCTCGTGGCTCCGTATCTGTTCGACCGCGGCACGAACTTCCTCGTCATGGGCGGGCTCATCTTTCAGGAGCTCTCCATCCCGTTCCTCCAGAGCTTCGGCAACGACTGGGAAACCAGCGCCCCGCTCCGTCTGGTGCACGTGGCCAAGCACACGGATGACTACGAGAAGGAAGGCAAGCGCAAGATCGTGATCCTCGCCGCCGCCCTCCCCACCCGCAGCACCCAGGGCTACGAGCGCGTGGGCGGTGCGATTGTGAGTGAGGTGAACGGCCAGCCCATCAATGACCTGGCGGACCTCGACAAGGTCTTCAAGGAGTCGAAGGAAAGCATCCACACCATCAAGTTGGATGACTTCCCCAAGCTGCTCTATCTCGATGCCGTGACTGCCGAGCTGGACAACCAGAAGCTGTTGAATGGTGCTTACCGTTTGGGGTTGCTCAAGCGGATTGAGTAGGTCCGGTTGGCTCCTCGAATTGGGGAGTTCAGTGAATTGATTGCAAGGCGCGTCTGTGAAAGCGGACGCGCCTTTTTTGGGTGGGGGAATAGATGAAACAGCTGCGGCGCGGGAGGCTGCAACAGCGCGATAGAGCACCTTGTCTACGGATGGGTTTCGCGCTGTGATTGAAGTACCGCCTTCAGGCGGCGTATTTGAGAAGCTCTCGCCGAAGATTGATGTGATAGAGACTTGCGACTGAGCCCACTGAAGGCGGTACTCCAACCCTGGCATGATCGTTTGCTCTTTGATTGAGAGCGGCGGGCGCTGCTGGGATTGAATTCCCAACAGCGTGACTGAGACTTCTATCATTCATTAAATACTCGCACCGTGGTTGGAGTTCCGCCTTTAGGCGGGCATTGGAATTGTTGAAGCGAAGCGACGTGATGGAGACGCACGACTGAGCCGCGTAAACGCGGAACTCCAACCACGCCACGAGCGCTTTCTCGTGGCGTGGGGACGATGGGCGCTGTTGGCATGTTGTTGCATGAACCACGAGCTCAAGACTCAACAGGGCGCAGCGCTGCCTATCCTTCATTGAACATCCGCAGCGTGGTTGGAGTACCGACTTTAGTCGGCTCAGTCGCAAATCTCCGTCACGTCAATCTCCGGCGGAAGTTCCCAATACGCCGACTAAAGTCGGTACTCCAACCCTGGCACGGATACTCTCCGGCAACTCGGTTGCGCTCACCCCTGCTGGCACTTTTTACCAATCTCGCACCTGTCCCGCGATTGCGTTTCAGAGACCGTCCCTGTCTCCGCCGTTATTGCCTGCGTGACATCGCTTCTGCAACGGCCCTCCGTCCTCGTCCTAAGCTTCCTCAGCGGCGTGGGTCTCTCCGCCGCAGCGACTCCGACCCCGGTGGACTTCATCCGCGACATCCGGCCGATCCTGGAAAAGCACTGCTACGACTGTCACGGACCGGAGAAACAGAAGAGCGGTTATCGTCTGGACCTGAAGCAGATAGCGCTGCACGAAGGCGACAACCACGCACCGAACATCGTGCCGGGTGACAGCGCAGGGAGCCCGCTGTTTCGCTTTATCACGGGGGCGGAGGCCAAGATGTCGATGCCGCCGGTGAAGTCGTCGGTGCCGAAGTTAACCTCAACAGACCTCGACACGCTCAAACGCTGGATCGATGAAGGCGCGAAGTGGCCAGAGGGAGTGGATGTGGCCAAAACGGAAAACCGCATGGACTGGTGGGCCTTCAAGCCGTTGCAACAGCCCACGGCCGTGGATCTCTCCGCCACCAGCGATACGCTGGACACGTTCATCGATCGGGCTCTCTCCGCTAAAGGCCTCTCCCAGGCTCCCTTGGCAGACCGGCGCACCTTGATCCGGCGTCTGTCCTTCGATCTCACCGGGCTGCCGCCTTCACCTGAAGAGGTGACCGCCTTCCTCCAGGATCCGGACCCTGATGCCCGCGCCTACGAGCATCTGGTGGACCGTCTGCTGGCCTCGCCCCGCTACGGCGAACGCTGGGCGCGGCACTGGCTGGACGTGGCGCACTACGGGGAGACGCACGGGTACGACAAGGACAAGCCTCGCAACAACGCGTGGCCGTACCGCGACTACGTGATCCGCTCCTTCAACGAGGACAAGCCGTACGCACGGTTCGCGGAAGAACAGATCGCGGGTGACGTCCTGTTTCCTGGCTCTCGCGACGGCATGGAGGCGCTGGGGTTCATCGCGGCAGGGCCGTGGGATCTCATTGGCCACGCGGAGGTGCCGGAGTCAAAGATCGATGGCAAGATCGCCCGGCACCTGGACCGGGATGACATGGTGCAGAACACCCTGGGCACCTTCATGAGCCTGACGGTGGGTTGTGCGCAGTGCCACAACCACAAGTTCGATCCCATTACGCAGGAGGACTACTACTCTCTCCAGGCGGTGTTTGCCGCGCTGGACCGGGCAGACAAGAAATACTACGCGGATCCCGTGCTGACTCAGAAGCGAGCGGAACTGGAGTTCCAACAGCGGCAGCTGAGCGATCGGCAGAAAAAGCTGGAGAAGAGCCTCCAAGACAAGGCCGGGCCGGAGCTCGCCACACTGGATGCCCGGATCTCCGAGGCACGCAAGGCCACCAAGGGGAATGCGAGCCCGAAGTTTGGTTATCACAGCGCGCTGGCAGCATCCCGTGACGAGGTGAAATGGGTGCAGGTGGACCTGGGGCGCTCCACGGCGGTGGACCGCGTGGTGCTGGCACCTTGCTATGATGACTTCAACGGCATCGGCGCTGGGTTTGGATTCCCGGTGCGGTATCGCGTGGAGATCAGTGATGATCCTGCCTTTGCCGCAGGTCAGGTGACGGCGGCGGCGCATCGCGATGCGGAAGATCAGCCGCGTCCTGGAACGGCCTTGCAGACGCTCAAGCTGGAGAGTGCCAAAGGGCGCTACGTCCGCTTCACCGCCACAAGACTGGCGGAGCGGAAGCAGGACTACATGCTGGCGCTGGCGGAACTCCAGGTGCTGGATGAGCAAGGAAACAACCTCGCCACTGGGGGGGCGATCACCTCACGGGATGTCATTGAGGCACCGCCGCGCTGGGCCAGGGCGAATCTGATCGACGGCGTCGCCCCGGGGTTCGAGCCCGGCAACGATCCGCGGCTGCTGGCGGATCTGGAGGCGCAGCGCAAAGCCCTTCTGGCCAAGCATGCCAAGCCGGAGGAACTGAAGGAGCTGGCAGTGACGCGGGAAAAGGTGGGGGGCATCAACCGGGAACTGGCCGCCATGCCCGCGCCGCAGGTGGTCTATGCCGGGACCGTGCACTACGGGACTGGCACGTTTACCGGGACGGGGCCTTCTGGCGGCAAACCCCGGCCCATTGCTCTGCTGAAGCGCGGGGATGTGAAGACACCGGACAAGCTGATGGCACCGGGCGGCATCGCGGCATTCGATGCTCTGGCGGGCAAGTTCGCCTGTGCCGATGCGGATGACGAAGGAGCCCGGCGGGTGGCTCTGGCGCAATGGATCACGAGCCGGGACAATGCCCTCTTTTGGCGCAGCATGGTGAACCGGGTCTGGCAGTATCACTTTGGCCGCGGTCTGGTGGATACGCCCAATGACTTCGGTCGCATGGGGGGCACGCCCAGCCATCCGGAATTGCTGGACTGGCTGGCGCGCACCTTCCGCGATGACTTGAAGGGTTCTGTGAAATCACTTCACAAGCTCATCGTCATGAGCCGCACCTACCGGCAGCAGAGTGATGCCACGCCGGACGTTGCAGAGCGGGCGACCACGGTGGATGCGGACAACCGGCTGCTCTGGCGGCAGAACCGGCGCAAGCTGGAGGCGGAGGCAGTGCGGGATGCCATCCTCTCCGTGAGCGGACGGCTGGATCTGACGATGGGCGGACCGTCGTTCCAGGACTTCGTGATCGAGAAGCCGGAGCACTCGCCGCACTATCAGTATCATCTGCATGATCCCAATGATCCGCGCAGCCATCGGCGCAGCATCTACCGCTTCATCGTGCGCAGCCAGCAGCAGCCCTTCATGACGGTGCTGGACTGCGCGGATCCCTCCATGCGGGTGGACAAGCGCAACGAGAGTCTTTCTCCGTTGCAGGCGCTGGCCATGCTCAACAACGGGCTGACGGTGGCGATGGCGGAGCACTTCGCTGGGCGGGTGACCAGGGAGGCAAAGGACCCTGATCAACAGGTGAGCCGTGCTTTTGTGCTGGCGCTGGGTCGCGAACCCACCGGCGAGGAGGTGACGGCACTGGTGTCTCACGCGACTCAACATGGCCTGCCCAACACCTGCCGCCTTATCTTGAACCTGAATGAGTTCACGTTCGTGGATTGATCCCTTTATGCAACGCCCATGAAGAAGCCATCGATGTTATCACCAAGAACTCTGAGCCGCCGGGATCTGCTGGCGGCCAGTGGGCAGGGGTTCGGTCTGCTGGCGCTGGGATCGCTCCTGCAGAGTGAGTCGCTTCACGCAAAAGCGTCGGCAGAAGGGCGGGCACCCATGCGTGCCCCGCGGGCGAAGCGGGTGGTGCAGCTCTTCATGGCGGGGGCCGCGAGCCACATCGATCTTTTTGACTACAAGCCCGCGCTCATCAAGCACCACGGCGAAGCCTCGGACTTTGGCGAGCCGGTGGAGGCGTTTCAAAATGGTCTGGGTCCCTGGAAGAAGCCGGTGTGGGACTTCAAGCCCTACGGCGGAAGCGGCAAGATGCTGAGTGAGGCGGTGGCCCCGCTGGGGGCCTGCGTGGATGACATGGCGTTTGTGCACAATCTGGTGGGCAAGACAGGGGTGCACTCGCAGGGCACACTGCTCCAGGCCACGGGATTCAACCTGCCGGGATTTCCCGGCATGGGCTCGTGGGTGAGTTACGGACTGGGATCGCTTAGCGAGAACCTGCCCTCCTTTGTGGTGCTGCCGGATCATCGCGGGTTCGCTTCCAACGGGCCCAAGAACTGGGATGCGGCGTTCCTTCCTTCCCAGCATGCGGGCACCATCATCTATCCCGGTGCCGAGGTGCCCATTGCGGATCTCTATCCGCACAAGTCGGGAACTTATGTCAGCGCCCGGTCCGAGGTGGCGGGGCAGGATCTGTTAAGCCGCTTGAACCGTCAGCATGCGGCGCTGCATGGTGGGGACCCGCGTCTGGACTCCCGCATCCGCAGCTATGAACTGGCGGCGAAGATGCAACTGGCCGCCCCTGAGGCGCTCGATATCTCGGGCGAGCCTACGCGGATCAAGGAAATGTACGGCATCCAGGAGCATCGCAAGGTGTGGCCCACGGAGATCAATCCTGCCGAGGAGGCCGACTGCATGGGGCGCAAGTGTCTCACGGCGCGTCGCCTGCTGGAGCGCGGCGTCCGTTTTGTGCAGATCTGGAGCGGCAACGACAATGGCTTTCCACGACGCAACTGGGACAGCCATGAAGACGTCGAGCGGGATCATGGGCCGCTGGCTTGGGGCATGGCCAAGGCGGTGAGCGCCCTCATCCTGGATCTCAAACAACGTGGCCTGCTGGAGGATACACTGATCCTCTGGACCACCGAGTTTGGCCGTATGCCCTCCACGCAAGGCGGCTCAGGGCGGGATCACAATCCGTACTGTTTCACCAACTGGCTCTGCGGTGGCGGCATTCAGGGCGGCGTGACCTATGGCGAAAGCGATCAATGGGGCTACAAGCCGCTGGACCGGGATCACCCCACGCAGGTGTATGACATCCACGCCACCATGCTGCACCTGCTGGGCATCGATCACGAAAGACTGACCGTCCGCCACAACGGCATCGACCGCCGTCTGACCGACGTGCACGGCCATGTGATCAAGGAAATACTGGGGTGAGGGAGGACGGCTTATTTAAACCACAGAGGCACAGAGAACACAGAGGGAATGCAACTGAGGTTTAGACAGAATTAACAGAATTAACGGAATTAGGGTTCAGCTTCTGATTGGCGGAGCTGAACTCAAAAACCAATTTTGTAAATTTTGTTAATTCTGTCTAAAAAATCATTCCCTCTGTGTTCTCTGTGCCTCTGTGGTTAAACAGAATGGCCCTCTTGCCCGCCTACGCCGCCTTCTTCTCCTGCTGCACGTACTTGAGCAGCTTGGCGAGGGTCTCGCGCATGACGGGGCGCTGAACGATCATGTCCACGAGGCCGTGTTCCATCATGAACTCGGCGGTCTGGAAGCCGGGCGGGAGGTCGCTGTGGGTGGTTTCCTTGACCACGCGCGGACCGGCGAAGCCGATCATGCACTTGGGTTCGGCCAGGATAAGGTCGCCCACGGTGGCGAAGCTGGCGGTCACGCCCCCGGTGGTGGGGTGGGTGAGTACGGAGATGTAGGGCAGTTTGGCCTCGCCATGGCGGGCCAGGGCACCGCAGGTCTTGGCCATCTGCATGAGGCTGAGAATGCCCTCATGCATACGGGCACCGCCGGAGGCGCTGAAGATGATGACGGAGCACTTCTCGCGGGTGGCAGTCTCGATGGCACGGGTGATCTTTTCCCCCACCACGCTGCCCATGCTGGCACCGAGGAAGCGGAAGTCCATGATGGCCAGCACCACGGGGGTGCCTTCGATCTTGGCCCGGCCGGTGACGACGGCCTCCTTGAGACCGGTCTTGACCTGGTAGGCCTTCACTTTGGCGAGGTAGTCCTTGAAACCAAGGGCGTTGACGGAGTCGAGGTTGGCGTCGATTTCTTCGAACGTGCCGTCATCGACGAGTGCAGCGATGCGCTCCCCTGAGCTCATCGTGAAATGATGGCCGCAATGCGTGCAGACCCGGAGATTCTTGGCCAGGGCGGATTCGTAGAGGCTCTCTCCGCAGGAAGGGCACTTCACCCACAATCCCTCAGGCATGTCCTTCTTCTTCTCACCGAGGTCACTGACTGAGCGTTTGCTGAAAAGTCCCATGTAGTTAGAGTTTGGCGTTGGAGGGGCAGCTTAGCAGGGGATGGGGGAAACCGCAACCCCTGGTCACAAAGCGACAGGGAGGCTAGGCACCGGAGCGCCTGCCTCCCTGAGGGGAATTCTGGAGAATTGACCGGCAACTAGGCCAGCGAGAGCTGGGTCGCGGAGACTCCGGCGGCCTCGGCAATGGCTTGATCGGTGGCGGCGGCGAGAACTTCCAAGCCCTCCTCCAGCGCTTCCTGCGGGATGGAGAGGGGCGGGGAAATCTTGACCGTCTGCCCCCAGGCACCCACCGGGGCGAAGAGGAGCAGGCCGCGCTGGTAGCACAGCTCGATGATGCGGTGGGCCAGATCGTGATCCGGCTCCGAGGTGCCAGGTTTCACAGTCTGCATGCCAGCGACCAGCCCCTTGGCCGAGACGTGACCGACCACGAGCGGGTGCTTGGCCTTGATCTTCTCCAGCCCAAAGAGGAGGACGGGCTCCAGTTCGGCGGCATTTTCCGTGAGGTGGTCACGCAGGAGCTTGTTGATCGCGGCGGTGGCGGCGGCGCAGCACACTGGGTTGCCGGTGTGGGTGCTGGTCATCGAGCCAGGGCCAAACTGGTCCATGATCTCGCTCTTACCCAGGACGGCCGAGAGGGGGAGGGAGCTGCTGATGCCCTTGCCGCAGCAGATGATGTCTGGAGTGACGCCGTAGTGCTCGAACGCCCAGAATTTGCCCGTGCGACCGAATCCGGCCTGCACTTCGTCGAAGGTGAGCACGATCTGATGCTGGCGGCACCAGGCGGCGAGCTCGGCCACGTACTCCACCGGGGCGAAGTCAGGGCCTACGCCCTGATAGGTCTCCATAATGACGCCGGCGATGTCTGAGGGCTTCATCCCCTGCTTGGCGAGCGAGTCGAGGAAGCAGTCAAATGACACATCCTGCTGCCAGTAGCCATCGGGGAAGGGGACATTGATGATGGCGGGATCTTCATTGACGATCCAGTTCTTCTGCCCGGCCATGCCGCCTGCCTGCTGGGAGCCCATGGTGCGACCGTGGAAGCCGCGTTCAAAGCCGACGATGCCGATCTTGCCGCGACCGCCGACCTTGATGCCGTGAGCGCGCGAGAGTTTGATGGCGCACTCGGTGGCTTCTGAGCCGGTGGTGAGAAGGAAAACCTTGTTGAGCTCCGCCGGGGCAAGTGAGGCAAGGAGGCCCACCAGTTCGGCACGTTCTTCGCTAGGGAAAACGTAGTTATGAAGCAGCCCGCTGTTCACCTGGTCAATGATGGCCTGCCGCACCTCTGCCACGCCGTGGCCGGCATTCGTCACGAGCACGCCGCTGCTCCAGTCGAGCCAGCGGTTGCCGTATTTATCATAGACAAAAATGTCTTCGGCCCGCTCCCAGACGATGGGCGGCATGCCGCGCATCGACGTGGGTTCCAGCGTTCGCAATCGCTCCAGGGTGGACAAGGAGTCCGGATGGGGCAAAGCGGTGGCGATGTGACGGTACTTGGTCGCGACTGGCGGGACGTTGACTGGTGAAATATTGAACTCTTTGCCCATGTAAAGAAGCTATCACCTCGGCATTGCACCCTCCACGCCGTGTGTCATGATTTCCGGTACTTTTGTCACAGATGAAGCCTGCCAACCAAGTCAGAAAACCGATCCGGGAAACCGTCCCGTTGTCTGAACATGAGTCATTTCACTGCGAAGAAGTGCAGGGGCCAAATTACGGCGCCCAATGGCATTTTCATCCGGAACATCAACTGACGCTCGTGCTGAAGAGCCGTGGTTACAGGGTTGTAGGCGACAGCCTGGCTCCCTTGACCGCCGGTGATCTCGTCCTGGTCGGGTCAAATTTGCCCCACGTCTGGCATCAAGATGAGAGTGCTGGCCGTTCCCGAAAAGCGGTTCATGCCATCATCATCCGCTTTCTGGACAACTTCATGGGCGATGACTTTTTGCAAAGACCGGAGCTCGAAAACGTCCGTCAGCTGCTCAAACGGGCGAGTCGCGGACTGCATTTCACCGGAAAAACCCGGAACGAGGTGGCGGAGCGTTTGCGCCGTCTGGCGGACAATCAGGGCCTGCCCCGTGTGATTGAGCTGTTGAGCATTCTGGACCTGCTGTCCCACTCGAAGGACGTGAAGTCCCTGGCCAGCCCGCAGTATGCGCCAGAACTCAAGGGATCTGACCAGGGGAGGATGGAGCGGGCGATCCGCTACATTCATGGGAATCTCCTGGAGACGGTGGACCGCGACGAAGCCGCCGCTCACGCCAGCCTCAGCCCCGGGGCCTTCAGCCGGTTCTTCCGCACCCGCACTGGCAAGACCCTGCCGCAGTATGTGAATGAGTTGCGCATTGGACGCGCCTGCTCCCGCCTGGTGGAGGAGGATATCAAGATTGCAGATCTCGCCCTGGATTGCGGGTTTGGGAATCTGGCGAATTTCAACCGCCAATTCCAGCGCGTGATGGGGATGACGCCGAAGGCGTACCGGCGGGAGTTCCAGAGGAATGCTGTTTTGTAGGAAGTAAAAAGTTGAGAGTAAAAAGTGAAAAGTGGGGGGCGCTTCGGGGTACGGGCGGTCAGTAAAGGGAGTGAGGGACATTCTTGTCCCGGTCCCTGCCAGATGTCCCATGCGGAGCGCTTGCTATTGGCTGCACATGGGATTGCTGTAGGGCGGGCGCTCCGCCTGCCACAAATGTCTCCTGATGAGGCAACCGAAGCGGTCGCCCTACAACCCAAGGGGGTTGGGGCAGGAAGGGGAAATGGGTGTCTGAGGGCGAGGCAGCTGATGGGAGGCCTGGGAGGGAGATCCTCTGTCAGCAGGCGAAAGCGGCGTCGAGCCGCCAGCACTCCAAGACGCTTCGCGACAACGGATGTGCTGGGTGGGGTTGGGCGTCCTGCGCGGGAGAGAATTACTGACGCACTGACGTACCGCCCACTGACGCACTGGTTTACGGAGTCACCGGCTTCACCAAAATCTCCGTCTTCACGGAGTTGGCGATGTAGCACTGCTCGTGAGCCTCGTGATGGAGGTGGTCTTCCTCTTCGGGTGACGGGGCGTTGGGGCCGTACTGGATGCGGACGTTCAGGGTGATGTGGCTGACCCAGGGGACCCCAGTGTCGTTCTTGGTCATGACGCCGACGGCTTCATCTTGATAGCGCTCAACCTGGAAGCCTTTTCGCCCCGCGAGGAAGAGATAGGTCAGCATGTGGCAGCTGGAGATGGCGGCGACAAAGGCTTCCTCCGGGTCCACGCAGTCGGGATTGGAGAACGGCGGGCGCACCACGGAAGGCGAGGGTGAGGCCGGGACGGTGACGCCGCCGTCGAATTTCCAGGTGTGCTCCCGCGAATAGCGTCCCTTGGTGAACTCTCCCTCGGCACTGGTGTTTTCCCACAGGATGAAGGCTTTGTGTTCGGACATGGGCGGAGGGCGTGTGGGAGAGGGTTGTGCTGGAGCCAGGAGGAACGTGTGGTAGGATTGATCCTCAATATGTCTGGTCCATTGGTTACGGATTCGACCTCCGATATGGCGATGCCAATTTCGGGGCGTGTCGGGTGTGATGGAGGCTTGGCGATAATTATGCGCCCAGTTCCTCGTCGGTGCACTGGAGCCGACCTCCTTGCAGCTTGGAAGCGGATGCTCCATCTTGATGCGGCTGAGGCTGAATTGTTCGAGGCAGAACTGGCCTCGGCACGGAAAAACCTGCGGTTGCTATAGGCTGACTTCGTGGACTGATCGCGACTAAGGGGCACCTCCTGCTCGGTAGATCGCTTGACTAGAGGGCGTTTCCGAACCCGAAGGGTTCATCATGCGTAGCCACGGGTTAGGCGAGTTTAGCGAGCCAAACCCGTGGAAAGCGTCAACGCCGTGCTACCGCAGAGCGGTAGGCCTTGGGCGGGGGTGCCTGCTTGGGAGGTATGACCGCCGTGATGGCCTACCGCTCCGCGGTAGGGTTTCTGCGCAACGTTTTCCATGGGTTGCACTCGCTCCGCTCGTTTCACCGCATGGCTATTCATGGTGAACCCTCCGGGTTCGAGTGCGCGGGGGGGGGCACCTCGCAGCGGGAGGTTCGTTAGCGGTCTGTTGGTTTGAGTCGGGACTCCGCAAGTGAGCCCGTTGACGCCAAAGGCGTCAGGAGCCCACTTCGCGCCCCTTCGGCGAGCCCCTGTCATGCGGGACAGGGCTCGCCAATGCTGGAGGCTTGTCCTCCCCATTACTTCTTCGTCACCTTCTTCTGCTCCTTCACGAACTTCTCGGGTTGGCCTTCGATGAAGTCGATGACCTGGCCCTGGTCGCGGAGGCGTTCCTGGAGGTTCTCGATGATGAGGTCCTGCACGGTCTTGTTCCAGAGTGCGGCGCGGGCGGCGGCGACTCCGGCGGCATGGCCGGTCTTCATCCAGGTGCTTTCCAGGCGGTAAGTGCAGAAGGCCACATGGGAGAAGCTGGCGGCGCCGGGAACGAGGAGGTTGGTGCATTCCTCGGCCTTGGGCTGGATGGCGCGGAAGGGAATCTGATACACCTGACCCTCCTCCCAGATGCGGCCTTCGTTCACGAACTCCGTGGGGGAGAGGGCGAGGCGCTGCACATGGTGGCTGTCGATGAAGTGGCTGCCCATGGCGATGCTGTCGGGCTTGCGGCGGTCCTCGGTGATGTCCTTCTGCGTCACCACATAGAGACCTTTCATACGGCGGGCCTCGCGGACATAAGGCTGGTAGGGCCAGTTGTCGTTGTTGGTGAACTCGTCCTTGGCCAGGCCCCACTGCTTGGTCTCGGTGCGCAGTGATTCCGGCACAGTCTCATCGGTGGCGAGGAAGTGGAACATGCCCAGGGTGTAGTCCGTGTGGTCGGCGATGATCCGGTCCCGTGTGGCGTAGTCGCCATCCGGGTAGTCGAACTGCCCGCCGAAATGGCCCACGGAAATAACGGCGGCCTGCTTGTTGTTGACCTCCTTCTTGTCCTTGCGACCGGGGGCGTGGGAGTAGAGGTCGATGATGTCGAGGAGCTTCACCGGTTCATTGGCGGCGGTCTTTTCCTTGATCCAGTTTTCCAGCACCTTGTAGCGGGCGCGGTCATAGCGCTTGGGCTGGGGGAAGGGCACGCTCTTTTCCGGGGCGTTGGAGAGGCAGAGGCGCCAGTTGTAGTTCATCACCTTTTTGTCGGCGGCACCTTCCGTCACGTCCTTGGCCCAGCCGCTGATGCCGGGGAGCAGGTTGCCGTTCTCATCCACCGTCGCGGCCTTGCGCGGTGTCTTGTCCAGACGGATGCCGGCGAGGGACTCGCCATACTCTTCGATCGACTCACGGCCCCAGGTGTAGCTCACGCCGCTGCGGGCCATGAGATCGCCTTCATACCCGGCGTCCACAAAAGTCTTGGCGGTGATCTTGGAGCCATCGCTGAGGGTGATGCTCTTGATGGTGGCGCCTTCTTTCTCCACCTTCTCCACTCGCACGCCGTACTTCACCTCCACCTTGGCCTCATCCAGCATGGCGTGGAAGACCTTGGCGGCGACTTTGGATTCAAAGTAGTACACCGGGTTCCAGCGGCCGTATTCCCAGCCCATGCGCTGATAGGCCTCCTGGGCCACGCCGCCGAAGGTCCACTTCAGCATGTGTTCGGTTTCGGCGGTGTTCAGCCCGCTGGTATTGAGGCCGCCCACCTCCTTGGTGGGCTCGATGAGCAGGGTCTTAGCCCCTTCGCGAGCGGCCGCCACGGAGGCCGCGACCCCACAGGGAACGCCGCTGTAAACCACGACGTCATAGGCCGGGGCATCTGCAGGTAGGGCCGCGACGGCGGGCGGGGTGGCAGTGGGTTCCTGGGCCAGGCCTGGGTGCAAGGCGGTGGCGGCAAACAGTGCGGCGACAAAGAAGCGGCGGTGCATCGTGTGAGGAAGGGAGGGAGGGTGAGGATCGCCAGCGAGGGGCCGGCAGTGGAATAAGTCAGGACCAGGGAGGATTGGACATGAGGATTTTTGGGCGGGGGTGGATAACGAAACTACTCCGAAGGAGTTGAGGCGGCCGGGTCTGGGCGTTGGCCCTTGCGGCGACTGAGCGGATGGGGACCATCGGACGACGCCTGTGGCGGGGCCTCGGGAGTAGTCCGACGGTCCCCGGCGGGTGGTGAGCAGAGGGGTTGAGCGGGGAATGCGGTGAGTGTGCCGATCGTATGGTGCGTCAGTCGCGGGATATCTGCTGCAGACGCTTCAGTTAGTGCCTCCTCACGTCGACAACCACGCCCGGTGTTGGGGGGTGGTTCGGCAGAGGGAACGACGCCATTGCCAATGGGAGATCGGGCAGGCTGAGGCGTGTGGCGAGGCTCTGTTTGTTGTTCAAACTTTAGTTTGCTCAGTTATTCAATCGAGGACTGAGCAAACTAAAGTTTGAACTACAAACAGTATCCAATAGCGCCCCCAAACCGTGCGGGAGCTCAAGTCTTGCGTCTTCTGTCTTCTAGTCTTCTGTCTCCCGCAACGCGGGCTACACCGCCCGGTCATAAAGCTTCTCGAACACCTTTTCCGGACCTTCGGCGGCGCGCATGGGATCGACGATGGTGATGCCATCTGGGCCAAAGCGGGCGGTCACCGGGGCACCGTTGCCTTCGTTGAGGTACTTGAAGTTAAGGTCGCGAACCACGGCGGCGGCGTGCACAATCGCGGTGGTGATGCGGGCGTCTTCAGCGGTGGGGTAGATGGAGGCCACGTCATCCAGGGTGGATCCGTGGAACTTCACACGGCAGATGGCAGCGAGGCCGACGGTGAGGCTGTCCACGCCGTAGCCCAGGTAGCCGCTGGTGCCATCGGGGCGGGCTACTTCGCGGGTAAAGTGGTTGTTGCTGGTGCGGGAGCCGCCGCCAGCGTTCCAGAAGCGGAAGCCGCGGTACTGCTGATCGCTTTCCACCTTGCCATCGGCGCCGACGATCTCGTGGCCCTGGTTCACGGGCGCTTCGAAGTCGGCGGGCGTGATCCAGTTGTTGTGGAAGTTGATGCTCATGCCGTTCTCGAACTCCACGCGCACCTGCACGGCGTCGTAGGCATTGATGCCATCGCGCACAAGGCGCTTCTTCTGGCCGACGGCGGAGAGGGAGACGGGCTTGCTGCGGTAGTAGCTGTAGATCAGGTCCGTCCAGTGCGGGCCCACGTAGCTGAAGGGATCGCTGCTTTCCACCCACTTGAAGGTGCTGGTGCTGACCTCCAGCGGCTCTTCCAGATAAGCGGTGCCGTAGAGCGGAGCGCCGATGCGATTCTGAATGTCGTTCTTGATGCGCAGGTGGTCGGGATCGTAGCGCTTGTGCATGTCCACCGCGACCACGCAGTTCTTTTCCCGGGCGAGATCGATGATCTGATCCGCCTCATGAATGCTCAAGCACATGGGCTTCTCCGTCATCACGTGCACGCCCTTGGCCAGGGCGGCGAGGATGGGCTCAGTGTGGAGATGGTCCGGCGTGGCCACGGCCATCACGTCCAGATCCGGGAAGTCGCGCAGGATGTCATCCCACGGGGCTTCACCGTGATAAGCCTTGGGTTCGCGTCCGGTCATTTCCTTGAAACTGGCCGCAGCCTTGGCGGCGGAGCCGGGCGAGCGGGTGGCCACGGCCACGAGGTCAAAACGGATGAGGGCAAAGTCGCGGCTCCACGCATCCAGTCCCACGCGGGCGAGCTGGCCGGCGATGCCAAAGCGCTGGAGATCGGCATAGGCACGGGCATGCACGTCACCGCCGAACATGCCGGCGCCGACCAGGGCGATCTTGATGGTAGTTTCCATGAACGTGAGGGAAATGCGGATGGGGAAAGGATGCGACCCAGGAGGGGGACGGTGCGGCATCTTCGATGAACTTGTGGCGGATTGCTCCTCGTTTCCTCCCGACTTCAGATACAATTGTACCAGCCCGTTGTCATCCGGGCTCTTCGGCAAAACCGCGTTCCGGGGGAAATCTGCACGACTTTTTTCATTAGGCCGGGTTTTACCCGCCATGGCCCAGTCGGGCCGCGTTCACCCTCCCTGCCACCTCCATGCACCTCGTCACCTCGCGCACCCTTGCCACCCGTCGGCGTATCCTGGCCCAGCTTGCTGCCGGGGGCGCATTCTCCACCGTGAGCGGCCTCTTCGCGGAGGCGCTGACGGTCACCGCCAAGCTGACGGAGGGGCCCTACTACCCGGCCAACACCCCGTTCAACAACATCCCTCTGGACAAGGACAACGACCTCGTCCTGCTCAACGACAGTCTGACACCCGCGACGGGTCTGGTCACCCATGTGGCAGGGCGGGTGCTGGATCGCAACGGCAACGCGGTGCGCGGGGCCCTGGTGGAGATCTGGCATGCGGATCACCATGGCGAGTACATCCAGAGCACGACGGCGGTGCGCAATCCCAAGTCCGACCCGAATTTCGCGGGCTTTGGCCAGTACCTCACCGGCAAGGACGGTGCCTACCGCTTCCGCACCATCAAGGCCGGGCTCTATCGCGGGCGCACGCGGCACATTCATGCGGCGGTGACGCTGCCCGGCGAGAAGATCCGTACCTGCACGCAGCTCTTCTGGGATGAGCCTTCCTATGATCTGAATGGGAAGCTCTGGGCCCAGCAGAATGACAACGACGGCGTGCTGGGCGGGGTGCGCGATGCCTCACAACGGGCGGCACTGATCCGGAAGTTCAGCAAGGTGGCCGGAGCGGCGGGGGACGAGGAAAGCACGGTATGGGACATCGTCATGGGCAGTGCGGCCATGGAGCCGTCCTATCCCAACACCCCCGGTGGTGAACTCATTGTTCCCGGTGAAGCCGTGGGTTCGGATTCAGGTTCGGCGAAATCACGCTGGAAGATCGCCGTGCCCGCCTATCCCGGATATGCCTATGAGGTCTATGCCAACCCCACGCACGGCACGCCGGGTTATGCGGCCCTGCCCTTTGCCCTCACGGCGGAAGGCAAGGTGGACCGCAACATCACCGTGGCGGAGAAGGAGGGGACGCTGACGCTCTATGTGGACAAGCCCTCGGTGAAGGGGGCGTATCTCGTAGGGTATCGAGTTCCCGGAGCCAACCTCGGCACGCCATCCGGCCGTGGCATGGGGCCCGGGGGTGGCAGACGGCCTGGTCAGGGGCAAGGACCGGGGCCGCAGGGGGAGGGCGCCGGGCGTCCGGGTGGAGAGGTCGGGGAGTTGTTGTTTGGGAATGGGCCTTTTTAGGGGCACAAGACGCAAGGGCGCACGCGCAGGATTGCTGTTGGAAGCTGTTATAAGTTCAAACTTTAGTTTGCCTCAGTTGTTCCATGGAGGACTGAGCGGGCTGAAGCCTCAGTACGCTTTATTCCAGATGCACTGAGGCAAACTAAAGTTTGAACTACGAACAATCTCCCGCTGCCGAATTAACCAAGCACCAAGCACTAAGCACTAAGCACCAAGCACTAAGCACTAAGCACTAAGCACTAAGAACCAACAAACCCTTCCCCCCCTATTTCACCTCGAACGTCCTGCCATCCACGAGGCGTTCGTCTTGGAACAACTCGACCTTGAACTTGCCCTTGGGCAGGCCGTTTTTGGCTTTGAGGGTGGTGCTGATGGATTGATGAATCGTGGAGGGGATGGTGGCGGTGGCGATGACCTGATCCTTGGCGGAGCCGGCCTCGATGGCGGTCCAGACGAAGCGGATGCCTTTCACCATGGTGGGCTGTTTGAGCTCCCAGCCGGCGTGCAGCACCTTGTCCTGCGGGGTGAAGGCGCTCACGGTGGTTCCGGGGCCCCCGCGGCCGTCGTCTGAGGAGAGCTTGAAGGAGGTGGTCTCCACCGTCTGGGTGAGGGCGGGGCCGTTCTTGATGGTGAACTTCTCCCGGGACACTTCGCGGCCGTTCATGAGCAGCACGGCTTCATGCGTGCCGGCAGGCCAGCCGCCGTTGGGGATAAAGGAAAAACGGAAGGGGCAGCCGGTCTTGTTCTCCTTCAGCGTGATGCTGCGGGTTCCCTCCGAGTCGGTCATGCCGCCCAGCACCCAGCCCACTTCGATCCAGGTGCCCAGGCCAAGGTCGGCGATGCCGCTGAAGACCACCTTGTCCTTCGTGTCGAACTCCCGGGTCACGTCCACGGGCTGATTCTTGTCATCCAGCCCTTTTGAAAGCGTGACGGACTTCAGCTCACTGACGATGGCATCCTTGGGCGGGCTTACGCGGAAGGGGAAGGTGCCCAGAGGCTGGCCGTCCAGGGTGACCACGGCGCTGTAGCAGTCACCCACCGGCAGAGGTTGGTCGTGCGTGAGGTTGAAGCCTGCGAATGTGTTCTGCCCGGCGGAGAGCAGGATGCCCTTGTTCACCGCGGCCACATCCACCTCGGCCTCGGCAATGACGTTGTCACGAAAGAGGAACTGTGTGGCCACCTTGCCTGTCTTTGGCCGGCCCTTGAGCTCTACAGAGAGGTAGATCGTCTCGTCCGGGTAGAAGGCTTCCGCCTTGTCTTTGGGAGCTTGTGAATCCAGGAGCCCATGGCAAAACGTAGCTGATTTGAATGGAGACTCATCCCCAGAGGCAGCACCGGCGGCTCCCCACATCAATATTGCGGCAAGGACGGGCAAAAAGCTGCCATGGAGATTTTTCATGATCCGTTGTAATCACAAATTCGGCCTGCTGACAACTGACAAAGGCTTGTCCAAGTGCCGGGCGCGATTCGGCCCTGGAAATGCTAAGACCCACTGAATGAATCTCACGGAAGAACCATCCCCACCCCAGCCTCGTGTCGTCATCATCGGGGGTGGTTTTGGCGGGCTTGCCGCCGCCAAGGCCCTGGACAAGGCTCCGGTGAAAGTGACGCTGCTGGACCGGACGAACCACCACCTCTTTCAGCCACTGCTTTATCAAGTTGCCACGGCGGCACTCTCCCCGGCCAACATTGCCCAGCCCGTGCGCTCCATCCTGCATCACGCCAAGAACACGGAGACCATCATGGCCGATGTGACCAACATCGACGTCAGGCAGAAGGTGGTCACCGCCGGTGGGCAAAAGTTCCCCTTTGACTACCTGATCGTCGCCACCGGGGCACGGCACTCCTACTTTGGCCACCCGGAGTGGGAGGCCTCCGCGCCTGGGCTGAAGACGCTGGACGATGCCCTGAACATCCGCCGTCGTCTGCTACTGGCCTTTGAGCTGGCTGAGGCGACCACGGATGCCGTCGAGCGGGAAAAGCTCCTCACCTTTGTGGTGGTGGGCGCTGGTCCCACCGGGGTGGAAATGGCGGGCGCGATCAGTGAGATCGCCCGTGAGACGATGGTGCGTGACTTCCGCCACATCGATCCCCGCGAGGCCAAGGTGATCCTGCTGGATGCGGCAGACCGGGTGCTGCCCGTGTTTGACCCAACGCTCTCAGGCAAGGCCCTGGCCCAACTGCGTGATCTGGGTGTGGAAGTGAAGCTGGGCGTGGCGGTCCAGGGGCTGGATGAAAACGGCGTCACCATCCCTGGAGGCTATATTCCCTCCCGCACGGTGATCTGGGCGGCGGGAAATGCGGCGTCTCCGCTCGTGAAGCAGCTCCCGGGTGAATTCGACCGTAGTGGTCGCGTCATCGTACAACCGGAGTTGAACCTGAAGGAACAAGCAAACATATATGTCATCGGCGATACCGCCCACTGCTTGGGCAAGGACGGCAAGCCCCTGCCCGGGGTGTCCCCCGTAGCCATGCAGCAGGGGAAGCTGGCGGCGGCCAACATCCTGGCCCAAATCGCCGGACAACCGCTCAAGCCCTTCAAGTATTGGGACCGGGGCAGCATGGCGACCATCGGTCGGCATCGTGCGGTGGCAGATCTGCATTTTGTGAAGTTCAGCGGCTGGGTGGCGTGGATGGCTTGGGTCTTTGTTCACCTGATCTTCCTCATCGGGCTGCGGAGTCGCGTCTCGGTCTTCCTGATTTGGGTGTGGTCCTACTTCACCCGCTACCAGGGGGCGCGGCTTATCACGGGGCAAAAGGGAGGCGACGCCAATTCCTGAGGTGATGGGGCAGCTGGAGCGGAGGAGCCCACACCTCTGCACTCGTTCCTGGAGCGGCAGGCGTAGTTCTTTATAGTAAAAGAACTCCTGCCTCCTGCATGCCTTCCCTTTCTGACCTGCCGTTTTCTGTTCTCGATCTCTCACCAGTCCTCCAGGGAGGCACGGTGGCGGAAGCTCTGGGCCGCAGTGCGGACCTGGCCCGCCATGTGGAGGGCTGGGGCTTCCAGCGCTACTGGCTGGCAGAACACCACAACATGCCTGGCATCGCGTCCGCAGCCACGGCAGTCGTGATCGGCCATGTGGCGGCTGCCACCAAGACCATCCGCGTGGGTGCCGGTGGCATCATGCTGGCCAATCATGCCCCGCTGGTGATTGCCGAGCAGTTTGGCACTTTGGACGCGCTTTTTCCGGGCCGGATCGACTTGGGGCTGGGCCGTGCGCCGGGCACGGATCAGGTGACGATGCGGGCTCTGCGGCAGAACCACGGCAGCCATGGCGAGGACTTCCCGCAGGAGTTGGAGGTGCTGCGCAGCTTCCTGCGCCCGGTGCTGCCGGGACAGAAGGTGCGGGCTGTACCGGGAGCGGGCTCGCACATACCCCTGTGGCTGCTAGGCTCAGGCGGCTTCAGTGCCCAGCTCGCCGGGCAGCAGGGGTTGCCCTTTGGATCCGCCGGCCATTTCTCCCCGGACAACGTCCTGCCGGGGCTGGAGATCTACCGGAGCCACTTCCGACCTTCGGGCACGCTCGAAAAGCCCTACGCCCTGGTGTGTGTGAACGTCTTTGCCGCCGAGACGGTGGCGGAGGCCGAGCGACTGGCCACTTCCCAGTACCAGGCGCACTTGCATCTGGCCCGCGGCATGCCCATGCCACTGCCGCCCCCGCTGGAGAATCGTGAGGAGGTGGATCTCGTGATGGGTACGCTGGACAGCAATCCCTTCCTGCGCGGCTCCATCATCGGCGATGCGACCACGGTGAAGGAAAAGCTCATCGAGTATGCGGAGGTCACTCAGGCGGACGAGATCATGGTGCACTCTATGATCTTCAGCCATGAGGCACGTCTGCGGTCCTACGAGATCGTGCACAGGGTCCGCCAGTCTCTGTGATGGCTCAGAGATGGGGCGGTCTCTCGCACAGGAGAGTTTTTGCGAAAAGGATAGTGCCGCATTGGAGACCCCCTCCAATGCGGCACTTCTCACACAACCGGCAGCTCACCTGCCAGTGATCTCCTTTGGCCAGGCCGGATGAACGCCGACCCGACTGACGGAATCAGTTGGCCTCGCCTTCTGGGCGCTGCGGACGGGGGCGGGCCCCGCCTTCGGCACCAGCACCGGCCCCGCCAGGGCCACCAGCTCCACCTTCGGGGCGACGGAAACCTTCGCCGCGCTGGCCGCCTTCACCACGACCACCGCCGAACTGCTCGCGCAGACGCTGGGCTGCGGCATCGGCTTCTTCCTTGGTCACCTTGCCGTCCTTGTCGGCATCCAGTTGCTCAAAGCGCTCCATGTTGCCGGCCACATACTCGTCCTTGGAGACGATGCCGTCCTTGTTGGTGTCCATGCGCAGGAGGAAGTCACCCATGCCCATGCCGCCGCGGCCGCCACGACCCCCACCGGATTCACCGGGGGAGCGCTGACCCAGGCCAGGACCACCTTGGGGGCCGCCTTCAGGGCCACCCTGCTGCGGGCGGCGGAAACCTTCGGGGCGGTCGCCGGGGCCGGGAGGTGTGCCTTCCGGCGGGCGGCCTCCTTCAGGGCGGGGGCGGTTGCCTTCCGGGCCTGCTCCGGGACCGCCGGTGCGGCCAGCCATGCGCTCGCGTTCCTCACGCAGACGACGCCCGGCCTGTTCGGCCTCTTCTTTCTCCACGGAGCCGTCGCTGTTGGCGTCCATCTTGCCGAAGCGGTCTTCCGCTTCCTTCACGGCGTTGGTGGTGAACTCTTCCTTGGAAATCTTGCCGTCGCCGTTGAGGTCCATCTTCTTCCAGGCCTCTTCCAAGCGGGCGCGAGAATCTCCACCAGGGCCTCCGGGACCACCAGGACCTCCTGGGCCGCCGGGTCCACCAGGGGGGCGGCCTTGGCCTTCACCTGCGGGCGGCGGGGGTGCATCCTGTGCATGGGCCATCGTGAGGCTGAAGCTGAACGTGCAGCCCACGGCTGCGATCGCACTGAGAAGAATCTGTTTTGTCAGGGTCATCGTCTTCGTTGGTTTGATTTCGGTGTACAGGGGGTGAAACAGATCCCCGCATAAAAAGTTGCACCGGGTTGCGTGAGGTTTTTTGGGAATCGCAGCCCGTGTTGCGGGCAGACACAAGATTTTAAGACAGAAGACCCAAGACTTGAGGGGAGAGGAGCTTGATTTGGATGAGACGGGTGTCGGGGGAGATGGTAGAAGAGCCGTCCCGGCTCTTGGGGGGCTCAGCAGGCTGGCGAGAAGGTTTAGGGGGGCAGGACGATTATCCGGCAGGCGAAAGCCGCGTCGAGCCGCCTGGCACCTTCGATCTGCACGACAGTGTCTTGGTGCCGGTGGTTTGACACCGTTTTTGCACCCCTGGTGATGACCTAGAACCGGAGGACGGTAGCAGCGCGGGTGGGGCTCTTCTGGCTTTCAGCCTGCCTCAGCGGAGAAAGGTTCAGCGTTATTCCTTCTGCCTGAGCGCAACCAAAGCCGGTCGTAGTTGTCGACGTGAGGAGGCACAAATTTCCCGGCATGTGGCGATGTGGCCGGGAAGAGGATCAAGGAGCCAAGGTGGGCGTGCGGAGGTTCGTCACGGGATTCACGCCGCAGACGCTTCAGTTTGTGCCTGCCAAGGAACCTGGGGGCTGACGTGGGGGTGTTGATGGAGGTGCGGAGAAAGGGAATGCCGTCCGCCTTCCCACCTGATCATCTCCTGCGACGTTACCCAAGGTTGACTCGCTCAAGGCTCGTCCAACCTTGGGCTGTGCTAAAGATCCCATACTGGGATCAACTTCGGTCTGAGGCGGGTACTTCCAGGTGATTCCTTGGCGGCCACCCCAAAAAGCGCGCGGTTGGTCCGTTCTCCTCACGTTGACAACTACGACCGGTGTTGGAGGTGGATTGGCAGAAGGGGAGATGGTGTTGCCAATGAGAGATTGGGCAGGCTGATGGCGCAGGGACGTGCCTTTGTTTGTTCAAACTTTAGTTTGCTTCAGTTTGCGACGGACATCCTGAGGCAAACTAAAGTTTGAACTACAAGCAGCTTCCGTCAGCGTGTCGCCCCACCATGAACATGGTCCTCCTATTGCCCTGGCATCTAATTGAAATCATGGGAGAGTCTTTTGATGACCCCTCGATGGATGAGCCGTTCTCACCGATGCTGCTCATGCTTTTGTTCACGCTGTTCCTGGCAATACTCGTCGTCCTCGCCCTGGCGATCATCGTCATCATGGTGACGGTATTGACGGCGCTGGGGATCGTGTCGTCCTCGGCGCTGGTGGGTGTTTTTCGCCGACGCTGGTCAACGGCGTTGCGAGCCTTTCATTATCAGCTTTGCGTGGCGCTTGGCGTGGCCTGCGGGATCGGATTGACCTGGAGTGTTGCCCGGCTGAGCAATGTGCAACTCAGCGTGCGTGAGGTGTTTGCTGTAGGAGCTCTCGCAGGTCTGTGCGGCGGCACGTTGGTGGCTTGGGCGATGGACCGGCTGGTCTGCATGATGCATCGCCGCAACTTCCCGGCGATGCCGCCCGATGATCGATGATTTGATACGCCCGGCGCTGGCGGATCTCGTGATGATCTGGAGCCGGAGGACGGTAGCAGCGTGGTTGGGGTGGATGCCAAGGAACCAGCCTTGAGGCGGCCGCCCCAGATCGAAGCTGATCCCCAGTGGGGATCTCTAACACAGCCCAACGTTGGACGAGCCCTAAGCGAGTCAACGTTGGGTGCCTCCCAGGACGATGATCAGGTGGGAAGGCCGACCGCATCTGCTTTCTCCCCACCGCCATCAACACCCCCACGTCAGTTGGACCTGATGTCATTCGCTGACTGACGTTTGCGGCAAGATGCCGCAAACAGCACGCAGGATGCGTGCGCTCCCCGAGCTTCCCAGGCACAGGCCATCTGAAGCCTGTCGGCCTATGCTTCATCACCCCTCACCACCCCAGGTTCCTTGGGAGGCACAAATTTTGGTCTATGGCGATGTCGCCGGGAAGAGGGTCAAGGAGCCAAAGTGGGCGCTCGGGAGGATGGGAGCGGGGTGTTGGGTAGGTGGGAGGTTTGTGGCGGGATGATCGTTGCAGACGCTTCAGCTAGTGTCTCCTCACGTCGTCAGCTACAACCGGCTTTGCTCGAGCTCAGGCAGAAGGAAACGTGCTGGGCCAAACGTAGGCGTAGGCAAGCTGATGGGACGTGGCGTTGATTGGAATTCTAAGGGATGGCCTCGTGATGGGACGCTTGGGGCGGAGCGGTCGATTGCCAATCGGCGGCACAGCAGACTGCCAGTCTGCGCTACAATGAGCGCTCCGCTGGGCATGTCCTCTCATACGACAGCTCAGGTCTGAAGTCTTGTGTCTGGCAGTCTGGCGTCTGCTGCGAAGCAGCTTCAATCCCTCGAACCGGGTGTCAATTTCATCTCGACGGTCTGACCGTTGCGCTGCACCACGATGGTGGTCTGCTCGCCGATCTTCAGCTCGCCCATGATGTAGGTGTAGTCATAGATGTTCTGAATGTCCTTGTTGCCGAGCTTCACGATGATGTCCCCGGCCTGGACGCCGGCTTTGGCAGCGGGGCCCACGGGGGAGACGCCGCTGAGCTTCACGCCTTTGATGTCGCCTTGGGCGTAGTCGGGGATGGTGCCGAGATACACGCGCAGGCCGGTTCGGGTGCCCTGGTTCTTGGGTGCCTCCATGGCGATGTAGTCCGGCACCTCATGCGTGGTGGAGAGGGAACGGGCGACCAGCCCCATGAACTTGGCGATCTGCGCCGCCTTGTCGTAGTTGATCTTGTCCGCGGTGTCGGTGGGCATGTGGTAGTCCTCATGCGCGCCGGTGAAGGCGTTCAGCGTGGGGATGCCGCGGGTGTAGAAGGTGGTTGAGTCCGTGGCCAGGTGGGCGTCCGCCTGGGCGCTGATGGGCAGGCCCAGGGGGGCGTTGCGTTTCTCTATTTCCTTGGTCCACACGCTGCTGCTGCCCACGCCCTGGAGGACGAGCGTCTTGTTGAAGCGGCCGATCATGTCCATGTTCAGGCACGCGGCGATCATGCCGGTAAGCTTGGCATTGGGGTCACCCTTGATCATCTTGGCCAGGCTTTCCACGAAGTGGCTGGAGCCCAGCAGGCCCAGTTCCTCACCGGACCAGGCGGCGAAGAGGATGTCGCGTTTCATGTCCAGCTTACCCTGCTTTTTCAGGTCCACCAGCCACTGGGCGATCTCCATCATGCCGGCGGTGCCGGAGGCGTTGTCGTCTGCGCCGAAGTGGATTTTGCGCAGGTCGTCGCCCTTGGCGCGGGAGTTGGAACCCCCGCCGGAGCCGAGGTGGTCGATGTGCGCGCCGATGATGAGCGGGGCGATGTGGAAGTCGGGCTCGCTGCCCTTGCAGAGCATGCCCAGCACGTTGCGGCCGGTCTTCTTTTCCTGGGCGATGGCGATGTTCACGCCGAGCTTGAAGCCCTCGCAATTGATGCCGCCCATGAGGTCGCCGGTGTCCAGCTTGTCCTGCAGGGCCTTGAGCGTCTTGCCCGCGCCGGAGAGGAGCTTGTCACCCACGGCGTCTGAGATGCTGATGGCGGCGAGGCCGGAATCGGCCATGGAGGCGTCAAAGGTGAGCGGAGCGAGCTGCTCCACCACCTTGCTGTTGGGACCGCTCACCACCAGGATGCCACGCGCGCCTTTTTCACGGGCCGTTAGTGCCTTGAACCGCAGGCTGGCAAAGCGCATCAGCTCATTGCGACGGTCCTGGGCCATGCCCTCCGGCAGGTAGCGGAAGACGAGCACCCATTTGTCCTTCACATCCAGGTGAGCGTAGCTGCTGTACGTCTCCAGCTTTTTGCCATCGCTGGTGGTGGCGTTGTCCGGTGTCTCAATGCCGTACCCGGCGAAGACTACGTCAGCGGGATCGAACGCGCCGGTCTTGGAGAAGGAGAGGGGCCGCCAGTCCTGGTCCGCGGTGAATTCTACCGGGCCGTCCTTGCCGGTGAGGGTGAACTTGTTGCCCGGGGCCAATGCCACGCCAGCGGTGAACTCAAAGTTGTCGTACCAGCTGTCCTTGTCGCCAAAGGGCATCAGGCCGATCTTCTGGAACACCTCCGCCACATACTCGGTAGCCAGGCGCTCACCCTCCGTGCCGGTCATGCGGCCGCCCAGCTCGCGGCTGGCAAGGTAGGTCACATGTTGTTTCATATCCTCGGGGTTGATGTCCCCGGTGGTGGTGGAGAGGTCCGGCTTGTTGGCAGGAGCGGCTCCGGCTTCATCTTTGGCGGCGACCGGGGCTTTGTTTCCTAAATCCAGCGCCTTGCGGGCAGCTGCGTCATTCCAGTCGGCCAGGAAGATCTGGCTCGCGCCGCCGGAGGTGCGGCCGCTGGTCCAGCTCAGCTTTTTGCCATCGGGGGAGAAGACGGGCAGCCCGTCGAACCCGTCCGTGGTGGTGATGCGCACCGGTTCGTGCTTGCCCGCAGCGTCCACCGCGTACAGCTCGAAGTTGGCAAAGCCGTTCACATTGTTCGTGAAGATCAGGTAGTCCCCGCTGGGGTGGAAGTACGGGGCCCAGGACATGGCGCCCAGCTTGGTGATCTGCTTCTGGTCACTGCCGTCGGCGTTCATCGTGTAGATCTCCGCGATGTCGCCTTTTTCATTGAACCGCCGCCAGCAGATCTTGCTGCCGTCGTGGCTGAAGAACGGGCCGCCGTCATAGCCCGGTGTGGTGGTGAGGCGCTTCACGTCGGTGCCGTCCACGTTCATGGTGTAGATCTCCATGAAGTACTGTTTGTCGATCTTCAGACGCTCCGTGTCAGCGGGGCTGAGGGGCTCGCTGTAGGCGGCGCGGTTCGAGGCAAACACAACGCGCTTGCCGTCCGGGGAGATCGCGCCCTCGGCGTCATAGCCCTCCTCCCTGGTGATCTGCTTGAGCGACTTGTCTTTCAGTGAGTAGAGGAAGAGGTCATAGCGCTGGTCATAGTCCCAGGAATAGCGGCGCACGCGGCTGCTTTCGCGCTCCTTGTACTCCGCGTCTTGCTTGGCCTTGGACTCCGGGTCGAGGTGTGTGGAGGCGAAGAGGATGTGGTCATTGTCCGGGTGGATCCACGCACAGGTCGTCTTGCCTGAGCCCGGGGAGATGCGCTCCTGGTCACCGGTCTCCAGGTCCATGAGATAGATCTGGTAGAACGGGTTCCCCGGCTCGCGCTCGCTCTGAAAGATCATCTTTGAGCCGTCCGCGTTGAAATAACCCTCCCCGGAGCGTTTCCCCTCAAAGGTGAGCTGCCGGATGTTCGTGACGTAAGTGGACTCCGGGATGGCGGGGGCGGCAGGTGCGGCGGCTGCGGCCGGGGGCTGCTGGGCCTCTGAGAGGGCCGTGACGGCGAGCGTGGCGGCGACTGTGACTGCGGGCAGGAGGAGGACAGCGGGGGAGATTTTTTTCATGCTCGGCAGGTGGGGAAAGGGAAGAGGGCGGAGAGAGGGGTAAGGGAAAAGGGAAGAGTGGGGGAATTCTGAAAGTACAAGTACGCAGAGACAACGATCAACTCCGCGATGTTTGGCCAGAAAAGACGCAAGATTAGAAGGCACAAGACGGAAGGCACGAGGACAGGGGGCCAGCCGGGGTTAAGGTAGGGGGCGTCGGAGAATGTAGAAGAGCCGTCCCGGCTCTTGGGTGCGCTGGGTGATGCGGGAACAAGAACCGGCAAGCTCCATGCGGAGGGGAGCGCAGGCGGCCCGCCTGCTCAGACCGGCGGGCCGCCGGTCTTTGTTGATGGATGGCCAAAGGGAAGGGACTGGCAAATAGAGGAGTGGGTCGCTAAGAGCGACGTGCTGCGCGGGAGGGCCGCCCTTGCGGCAGGCGGGCCGCCTGCGCTCCCCAATGACAGAGGCTTGTGGGCTCTCAGGTCTTTCGTCTTCTATCTTGCTTAAACGGATCAACTTGGTTGGCCAGCTGCTGCTGGTGCTCACCCACACGGCGGATCCAGCCAGGGTCGGCAATGCCCTCTGGCGTGCTCGGTGATCTCGCGTAGGCGGAGGAGAGAGCCGTAAGCGTCAACAAGGTCCCCATCAACCGCCAGCTCAGGTCTTGTGTCTTGCGTCTTCCAGTCTGGTGTCTCCCGCGCAGCGGGTTCAAAATCCATTGGCACCCCACTCGCATCCCGCCAGTATGCTGGCCCATGCGCTACTGGCTACTGAAATCCGAACCGGACGTTTTCTCTTTCGACGACCTCAAAAATCGCCCCCAGCGCACCGAGCCTTGGAACGGGGTGCGTAATTATCAGGTGCGCAACATGATGCGCGATAACATGAAGGTGGGAGATCTCGGCTTTTTCTACCATTCGAGCTGCCCGGAGCCTGGGGTGGCGGGCGTGATCAAGATCGCCTCCGAGGCGCGGCCAGATCCCACGCAGTTCGAGGTGGGTGGTGAGTATCACGACCCCAAAAGCAAGCCGGAGAATCCCGCGTGGCTGCTGGTGGACGTGGCCTGGGAGGCGGACCTGAAGGGTTTTGTGAGCCTGGATGCCCTGCGCGAGGAGCCCCGGTTGGCGGACCTGCTCATCCTGCGCCGGGGCAACCGGCTCTCCGTCACGGAAGTGAGCAAGAAGGATTTCGACCTCATCTGCAAGATGGGCGGGGGCCTCAAAAAGGCCGCTGCATCATAGGCATCAACGTCATGAAACGCCCCGGGCTGCCGCTGGTCTCCTTGCTGTCGCTGTCGCTCGCCCTCATGGCCTGTGACAGCCCGGACCACGCGGAGGCCCTGGCTCCGGGCTGGATCCTTTTTGCCGCGCCGCATCTGGAGCGCTGGAGTGAGGCGGACATGGCCCACAGCGGCGGTTTCACCCGGGATACCGATCGCTTTGTCCTGAAGGCGGGCCATCCTATGACCGGCGTGGTTTACCGCCACTGGCAGGCCGATGGGCTGCCCGTCATCGACTACGCCATCAGCTATGAGGCCAGGCGGGTGAGCGGCGCTGACTTCTTTGGCACCGTGACGTTCCCCGTGGGCAGCGTGGACCGCTGCGTGAGCTTCGTCCTCGGCGGTTGGGGCGGCTCACAGGTCGGCATCTCTTCCATCGACGGCTACGATGCCTCCGAGAACCTCACCGGCAGCCGCCAGACGCTGGAAAACGGGCACTGGTACCACATCCGCATCGAGGTCCGGGAGAAATCCCTCCAGGTCTGGCTGGACGGTCGCCCCATCATCAACACCAACATCGCTGGCCGCCAGCTCAGCATGCGAGCGGGGGAGATCGATCGTTGCATGCCGTTTGGGTTCGCGTCGTTTCGGACGGAGGCGCAGCTGAGGAACTTGCGGGTGGAGAAGCTTCCGGAGTGAAAAGTGGAGAGTAAAAAGTGAAAAGTGGGGGAGACACCAGACTGCCAGACGCCAGACATCAGACTTGATCTGGCGCTTGGGCAGCTGCCCAAAGGAATTGAACGTCAGGGGTAAGGCGCGGCAAGCGGAGCGCTTGCCCTACAGCCCGGGGTGGTTGGAGGTTGGGTCGGATGCAGCGTCATGGGACGCTTGGAGCGCAGCGGTCGTTGCCAATCTGCGCTGCCCTTTCGCTAGCCCATCTGTCTCCTTCCCGCCTGGCGCAGCCAAATCACCGCCCCCGTTCCGCAGCAGGGTTGGAGTGCCGCTTTTAAGCGGAATCACACCCCGCACGTCTCATGACGTCCGTCCATCCCCCAGACACCCAAGCCGTCGTTGGCCGGTCGGGCGTTTTCCACCTGGGCAAAATCAAGGAATCCGCGAAACCTGATTCCGCTTTTAAGCCAATGCCATCAGGGAAAAGCTGGTGAGGTCGATGATTCGCCTTTGGCGAACGAGCTGAGGGCTGAAAGCCCGGCATGATAGCAGCCTTGGGCAACGCCCAAGGTTGGCGTTGGTTATAGAGGTTGAGGGCTGTAGGCCCGACGTCATTCAGGGATGCTCGTCATAGGCAGACTTGTTGACACCGGGCCTACAGCCCTCATGGGTAGTTTGGCCATCTATCCCTGGGGCGTTGCCCCAGGCTGGTATGAACCCGGACCTTCGGCCCTTCTGAAAGGGGCTCACCAGTTACAGTCGTGGCGGTTGCGCCATCGCGGCTCCGGGGCGCGCCAAGGCAAAACAGCAAGACGATGCGTTTTCCCTGATGGCATTGGTCCCGCATGCGGGACGGCACTCCAACCCCGGCGCGGACCTTTTGCAGACACAAGTTCCTCACGCCGCCCTGCTGCCATACTACAACACACAGCCAGTGCCCCCTCCGGCGAGGATTTCCTCCATTGCGTCAGCTCAAGTCCGGTGTCTGGAGTCTTCTAGTCTGGCGTCTGCTGGCGAAGCCGGCCCAAAGATTACACTTTCCCCCCGCACCTTCCGTGTTAAACTCCGTTCCCCCGGTCCGTCCCGGTCTGGGCCACACACGTACTGAAGCAAATGGGCAAGACACTCTTCCAGAAAGTTTGGGAATCTCACTCGGTCGCCACGCTCTCCAATGGGCAGACGCAGCTCCTTATTGATACCCACCTGATTCACGAGGTCACCAGCCCCCAGGCGTTCGGCATGTTGCGGGATCTTGGCCTGAAAGTGGCTTATCCCCAGCGCACGTTCGCGACCGTGGACCACATCGTCCCCACCGACCAGCGTGAGGAGCCATTCTCGGACTCCTTGGCGGATGCGATGATCAAGGAACTCAACCGCAACGCCAAGGAATTCGGCGTCACCTATTTCGACCTGCGCAGCGGCAAGCAGGGCATTGTGCATGTGGTCGGACCGGAGCAGGGCATCACCCAGCCGGGCACCACCATCGCTTGTGGCGATTCCCACACCGCCACGCACGGAGCCTTCGGCGCCATCGCGTTCGGCATCGGCACCACCCAAGTGCGCGACATTCTGGCCACCCAGACCATGGCCCTCAGCCCCATGAAGGTGCGTCGCATCAACGTGGACGGCGAGCTTCGCCCCGGCGTGTATGCGAAGGACGTCATCCTTCACATCATCCGCCTCCTCGGCGCAGGTGGTGGCAAGGGCTACGCGTACGAGTACGGCGGCAGCATCTTCGACGGCTTCACGATGGAAGAGCGCATGACCGTGTGCAACATGTCCATCGAGGGCGGTGCCCGTGCTGGCTACGTCAACCCGGACGAAAAGACCTTTGAGTACCTGAAAGGCCGCCCGTACTCGCCCAAGGGCGAGGAGTGGGACAAGGCTGTCGCCGCCTGGCGCGCCGTCGCCTCCGATGCCGATGCCGTCTATGACGACGTGGTGAACATCCGCGCTGAGGACGTGCCGCCCACCGTGACCTGGGGCGTGAGCCCGGACCAGGCCATCGCCGTGAATGAGCAGGTGCCCACCGTGGAAAGCGGTACCAATGCCGAACAGCGCATCTCCATCCAGGAAGCGCTGGAGTACATGAAGCTGGAAGGTGGTGCCCCCATCAAGGGCACCAAGATCGATGTCGCCTTCGTTGGCAGCTGCACCAACGGCCGTCTCTCCGACTTCCGCGAAGTGGCCCGCTTCCTGAAGGGCAAGAAAGTCGCTGGCCACGTGAAGGCCATCGCCGTTCCCGGCTCCCAGATTGTGGACGTCCTGGCCCGCCAGGAAGGCATCGATCAGGTCTTCACCGACGCTGGGTTTGAATGGCGCGGCGCTGGCTGCTCCATGTGCCTGGCCATGAACCCCGACAAGCTCGTGGGCGATCAGCTCTGCGCCAGCTCCAGCAACCGCAACTTCAAGGGCCGCCAGGGCAGCCCCACCGGACGCACCATCCTCATGTCCCCGCTCATGGTGGCCGCCGCTGCCGTCACCGGTGAGGTGGCCGACGCCCGTGAGGTCTTTGCCCTCTCCGCATAAAGTTTGGGCCTTCTCCCTCTTCCCTTACCCCTTTTCCCTCTTTCACCCATGGCCCTTACGAAAGTCACGCAGATCGCCGGCACCGCCGTTCACGTTCCCGGCACCGACATCGATACCGACCGCATCATCCCCGCGCGCTTCATGAAGTGCGTCACCTTTGACGGTCTGGGCGAGTTCGCCTTCTACGATGTGCGGAAGAACCCCGATGGCACGGACAAGCCCCACCCGCTCAATGACGAGCGTTTCAAGGGGGCAAACATCCTCCTCTCTGGTGCCAACTTTGGCTGCGGAAGCTCCCGTGAGCACGCCCCTCAGGCCCTCTACCGCTTCGGCTTTCGCGCCGTCATCGCCGAGAGCTTCGCGGAGATCTTCTTTGGCAACTGCACCACCCTCGGCATCCCCTGCGCCGTGGCCGCCCACAACGACATCGTCGCCCTGGCGAAAGAGGTGGAGCGCAACCCGAAGCTGGAAGTGACCGTGGACCTCCTCGAGGGCAAGGTCTTCTTTGAGGATCAGGAGTTCGCCATCATCGTGCCCCACACCGCTCGTGAGGCGCTCACCACCGGACAGTGGGACCCCATTGCCGAGCTGCTGGAGAACAAGGACGCCGTGGACGCAAAGATCCGCGAGCTGGCCGTGGTGGCTTAAGAGGCTTGGAGTTTCAAGGGACTTGTGGCTTCCCAAGCGGAGCGCCACAAGCTCCCGATAGAGAGCCCTTATGCGACCGGTGGTGTTAGCCTATCCCAGAGCGGCCGGAACGCTTCTGGTTCTCATCGGCATAGGCTTGCTGTATTTTCGCCTCGTGCTGCCGTTGTTGAATGCTGAGCGGGGTGTGGGGCCCATCGTCACATCGGTGACCTCCACTTTGGTCGGAGTGATAGGGCTAATTGTTGGGCTGATCTATCTCATTTTGGGAAGCGCAGGCGTCATGATAGCTTGGCCGGAGCCTCACGAACCCCGGGTTCGACGCTGGGCGCTGCCAGTCATTTTGGGGACCATTGGTTTGGCAATCCACTTTCTTGCGACGGAGTACATCAAGTCACTGGGTTACACCTTCTGACCTTCACGTTTTTATTCCATGGGCGATATTATCCACGTCATCGGGCACCGCAATCCGGATACGGACGCCATCTGCTCCGCCATCGGGTACGCCGCCTTCTTGCGCGCCTCGCGCGGGGTGGATGCCCGTCCTGCCTGCTGCGGGGAGATCAACGTGCGGACGAACTGGGTGCTCAGCGAGGCCGGGGTGGAGGCCCCGCGCCTGCTCATGGACGTGCGCCCCACCGCCGCCTCTGTCTGTCGGCGGGACGTGGTCACCGCCTGCCAGGACGAGACCTTCCTCTCCGTGTACCGGAAGATGGTCGAGCATGGGTTCCGCGGCATCCCTGTGGTGAATCACGAAGGCGTGCTCGCTGGCATGCCCACCCTGCAGGAGCTCGCCCAGCTCTTCATGCCTGCCACGGCCAATGACGACGATGCGAACCGTCATGTCCGCACCAGCGAGGCCAATATGGTCGCCGCGCTTGATGGCGGTTTCCCCAACGGCCGCGCCCCGCGTGAGACGGTGGAGAATCTCATCCTCATGGTCGCCGGGTCCAGCCTGGAGACCTCCTCCACGCGCATGAAGCGCTTCCCCTCCCGCACGGTCATCATGATGGTGGGGGACCGCCCGGACGTGCAGCGCATGGCCATCCTCGCCGGAGTCGGCTGCCTCGTCATCACCGGCGGCTTCTCCGTGGGTGAGGAAATTGGCAAACTCGCTCGGGAGCAGGGCGTGCCCGTCATCGAGACCCGGTACGACACCGCCAGCGCCGCCCAGCTCGTGCGTTTCTCCCGCCCCATCGCCGATGCGCTGGACGAGACGTTCCTGAAGTTCAGCAGCAAGACCCCGCTCAAGGAGCTCATCGCCAGCGTGCATGACTCTCATCAGCCGCTTTTCCCCGTCGTGGATGACGAGACTGGCAAGCTGCTCGGCGTCTTCTCCAAGTCCGACCTTGTGGACGTGCCGCGTACTAAACTCGCGCTTGTGGACCACAACGAGTTCTCCCAGGCCGTGACCGGGGCCGATGAGGCGGACATCCTGGAGGTCATCGACCACCACCGCCTCAGCGGGAACCTCCGCAGCAAGGAGCCGATCCGCTTCATCAACGAGCCCGTGGGCAGCACCAGCACCATCGTGGCCATGATGTTCCGTATGAGGAACCTGGCCCCCGACAAGGCGACTGCCATCTGCCTCTGCGCCGGGATGATTTCGGACACGCTGAACCTCACCTCGCCCACCACGACCAATACCGACCGCGAGATCCTCTCCTGGCTCGCCGAGCTCGGCGGCATCGATGTCGCCGCCTTCACCGCCGGGTTCTTCGCCGCCGGGTCCATGCTCCGCGACCGCCCCGCCGAGCTCGCCCTGGAGTCCGACCGCAAGGAGTTCGAGGAGAACGGCTGGCGTCTCAGCATTTCCCAGATCGAGGAACTCGGCCTGGATGAGTTCTGGAAACAGGAGGCCGCCCTCCAGGAAGCTCTGGAGAAGATCGTCGTCCAGCGCAAGATGCACTTCGCCTGCCTCCTGGTGACGGATATCACGGAGCACGACAGCGTCCTCATCACCGCCGGCAACGACCGTGTGGACGACGCCATCGAGTACCCCAGGCTGAAGCAACATGTCTTCGAGCTCGCCGGCGTGGTGAGCCGGAAAAAGCAGCTTTTCCCGTACTTGAGCCGGGTGGTGGGCAAACTGACTGCCCCTACTTTGTAAGGGAGTCAGGGGGAGGCGGGCCGTAGACACCAGACTGCCAGACGCCAGACATCAGACTTGAGCTGGCGCACGGGGAGGACGTCCTCGCCGGGAGCGGACCCTGTAGCGCAGATTGGCCATCGGCATCAGTCGCCGGAGAGGGCCTTGGCTGTGGGTTCCAAGACATCAGCAGGGCGTTGTGAGGAACTTGAGACTGTAGAAGGTCCGCGCCGGGGTTGGAGTACCGCTTTTAAGCGGAATCACTCCGCAAGCGTCTCACGACGACACCCTCCGCCCCAACGCCCAACCACCCCGGCGACGCTGTAGGGCAAGCGCCCCGCTTGCCACGCCATACCCCTGACGATTCATTCTCACACAAAGGCACGAAGACACAAAGATTTCCGCCTGCCTAAAGGAGGCGGGGGTTCCCAGCCCCGCTCAGTCCGAAGCTGTTCGTACTACAAACAGAGCCCCGCCAGCACATCCCGAGCTCCTCTTTGTGCCTTCGTGCCTTTGAGTGAGAATCGAGAAGCCGCGCAGTGGCTCCCACTTATCCCTTATCCCTCGTTTGTCCTTTTCCCTTCACCTTGATTGAATGAACATCCTCCCAGTGCGTCGAAGTCTCAGAGAAACTCCCTCCTTTCCTTCTCCCCTCAGGCCCGTCTAATGTTTAACACATAACGTCTAACCTCTCACCGAACATGCCCCTCGCTCCCTCTCCGGCACCGGCCCACGCGCTGGCAGCGGCCACGCTCGCGCTGGCACTCACGCTCGCGTTTCCCCCAGCCACCGCCTCCGCCCAGAGCAGCAGCTTGGGCAATCGCTCCCGTCTGGCGGCAAATACCGAGCCTGGGGCCATATACATCGAGGACATCCTGCCCAAGCCTGTGCGTCTGACCGTCGCTGGCGAGTCTGTCATCTACTACCAGCTTGATCTCCAGCGTCCCCTGGGGGCGATGGCTCCCGGTACCCTGGTGCAGCTCGTTGCCATGGCGGAAAATCTCTACAAGGTCCGCGGTCGCGCCCGCCACGGCGATGTCGCCGGCTGGATGAAGATGGACGATCTCAAGTCTGCCGACCCGAAACTGGCTGAGAAACTGAAGGCCTTTTTTGAACGCCAGAAGGCTGTGGATGAGGTCATCGCCAACAAACAAGTCGCCCTGGGCATGACCGTGGATGAGGTCAAAACCTCCCTCGGCAATCCCAGCCGCAAGTCCTCCAAAATCACCGCCGCGGGTCGGGAGGAAGCCCTGGAGTACAGCATCTTCGACCGCGTCCCCCAGATCACCACCGGTCGCGATGCCGAAGGCAACCTCGTCCAGCGCACCATTTATGTGAAGGTCGAAGTGGGCCGCCTCACCGTCAGCTTCAAGGACAACATCGTCACCGAGATCCAGGAGACCATGGGCAATCCACTGGGGCCTGGGGGAGTCAGGATCATTCCGGGGCCGATTACCGTTTACTAGCTCGCTGCGCGGGAGACATAAGACCTTAGAACCTGTTTGGATAAAAGCGCTGGGTGTGTTGCGAGGCGTTTTGAGTCTGGACAAGGCGCGAAGAGGGCGTGAATCGTGATTCACAACCGATGAGCCATGCCGTCCAGGCTCAAAAGGGCCGCCCCAACACGGAGGGGCAGATTCAGCCTCGGCCAGGCCTCTCTTATCTTAATCCCTTAATTTACCGTGCCACACCCAGATGTTTTTGTCCAAACAGGTTCTTAGCAGAAACCCAAGCCGACGTCCAACAAGGTGGGCATTTCATAAAGGAGGCGGGGTGAAGGCCTTTCATCTTCCCGTCCGAGCTCCCTTCATGAGCAGGCCCAGCTGCGAAGCCAGTGAGCCATGCTCCCGATTTGACAAAATGCTTTTTTTCCATACGCTCTAAACCTCGATGTCCCCGCAGCCCAAAATGCACCTCACCTCCAAGCGTCACGACTTCGCTCGTGCCGTCATTGGTACCGTGTGGGCCTGCTGCGCAAGTTGACGTCGTTTTCATCCCTGTCTCCCGTCTCTTGCACCCGCCCACGACCTCGTGAGCGGGTTTTTTGTTTTCAGCTCATCATGCCAGTCGCTCCTCCATCGCCCTCGTCGTCCGCTTCCCGCTCCCAGTCATGTCCTCGCCTCCCACCTTTAGAGAGAGTTTAAGAGCCTTTCCGCCCGCCTTCTGGGCCCTGATCGGGGCTACGTTCGTGAACAAGTTCGGTGTCTTTGTGGTGCCGTTCCTCACGATCTTCATGACGCGCAGTGGATTCACGCCGGCGCAGGCGGGATTGACGGTGGCGGCTTATGCTGCGGGAGGTTTTCTGGCCGCAGGTCTGGGAGGATGGATGGCGGACCGGGTGGGAAGAAACATCACCATGGCCACAGCGTCATTCACCGGAGCGGCGGCGATGATGTTGCTTTCCCAGGTGCACACGTTCCCGTTGCTGGTCTTGCTCGCTTTTCTCACGGGGTTGTTCATGGAAGCGGGGAATCCCGCGACGAGCGCCCTGGTGCAGGACATCATCCCGGTGGAACACCGGCTGGCCGCGTATGCGGTGATGAGATTCTCGGTCAATCTGGGCTGGGCGGTGGGCCCCATGGCTGCGGGTTTCCTGGCGGAGCACTCCTTCTTCTGGCTCTTCGCCGGGGACGCCGCCACCGCGGTGTTCTTTGGTCTGGTGGCCCTGATTTTGTTGCCGAAGGGCAACCGAGGCACCCGTCAGACCAGTGGATGGGGGCACGCGCTGGCTTCCATCCGGCGCAACCGGCCGTTTCTGGCGCTGGCGGCGGCTTGCGTGACGATCTCCATCGTCTTTCGTCAGCTCACCACCACCTTTGCCCTGCACTTCGAGAACAGTGTGCCCGCGCTGGACTGGCATGGTTTCCAATTCAAGCCCCTCGAGCTCTATGGCTTCGTCATGGCGGTGAATGGGATGATGATCTGCCTTATGGAGATGCCGTTGACGGCAGTCACGCGGGCCTGGCCGGTGCGGAACTGCATTGCCATGGGCTATATCGGTATGAGCGTGAGTTTTCTGGTGCTCTCGTTTGGGGCAGGGTTGGGGGCGTTTCTTCTGGCCATGGTGGTTTTCACCTTTGGTGAGATGATGGCCTTCTCCCGTCAGCAGGCCTATGCCGCCAGTCTGGCCCCGGATGACATGCGTGGCAGGTATTCGGGCTTTTTGAGCTGGGCGTGGAGTCTGGGGAACATTTCTGCGTCCGCATTCAGCCTGGGAATGTACCAGTATTCACCGAATTTGGTCTGGCTGTCGTCGGTGGTGTTGGGCGTGCTGGGTGCCTTGCTCATTGCGGGCCGCATCAGCCGCCCGGTGCCAACCGCAACCCCGGCCGTCAGCATTTCGTAGTCAGCGGGGCGGACTGTGATGTCTGCTCGTATTCCTTCACCTCCAGTCGTTGTGTCCTCCCTTCCTGCCAACTCTTCCTCACCATCCGCCAGTTGGGCCAACTGGCTCCAGCTTCACCTGGTGGTGCTGGCATGGGGCTTTACCGGGCCCTTGGGCCGGCTCATCTCCCTGCCCCCGGTGGAGACCGTGGCCTGGCGCACAGGAATGGCAGCCTTGGGGCTGGCCGTGGTGGCCCGGATGTTGAGGGCGGGGTTGAACGTGGGTGGCCACACCGCGCTGAAGCTGCTGGGCAACGGGCTTCTCGTGGGTGGGCACTGGATGCTCTTCTTCCTGGCGGTCAAGCTGGGCAACGTGTCTGTGGCCATGGCGGCCCTGCCCACCACCATGATCTGGTGTTCCCTCCTCGAACCCCTGTTTGAGAAAGGCCGTCGCATCAGCCGGCTGGAGCTGGGCATGGGAGTGCTCATGGTGCTGGCGGTGGGGCTGATCTTCCGGGTGGAGTTCGCCTACTGGCAGGGGTTTGCCGCCGGGCTGGGCTGTGCGTTTGTGGGGGCACTGTTTGCCGTCATCAACAAGCACCTGGTGGCGCGGGAGCATTTCGCGGTGATTTCCTGTTACCAGATGGCCGGGGCGTGTGTTGGGGCGGTGGCAGTGCTGGTGGGTCAGTGGCTTCTGGGCACCTCTCCGCAATCACCCCAAACGGCGGACTGGGTGTGGCTCCTCGTGCTCTCCCAGGTCTGCACCGTCGGGGCCTATGCCGCCTACATGAACGTGCTCCGCCACCTGTCTGTGTTCTCCATCAACGTGGTGTATAACCTCGAACCTGTGTATGGCATCGTGCTCGCGGCCCTGTTGTTTGGGGACAAGGAGCGGATGAGCGGAGGGTTCTACCTCGGAACCGGGATCATTCTCATGGCGGTGGTGGTGACACCGTGGTTGCAGGCCAGGGCCCGCTCCGCGGGAGACACAAGACGCAAGACCTGAGGGGGTGGGGAGTGAGGCATCCGGGGTTCTTTGGCAGAGGAGATTCACCGTACAAATGCCATCAGGGAAACGGAGAGTGTTGCCGCTTGTCCTTGGTGAGTCCCGGAATCGCGATGTTGCATCCTCGCTATGCAGGAGGCCGCAATGCCCCTTCAGAAGGGCCGAAGGTGCGGCTTCAATCCAGCGTTGGGCAACACCCAAGGCTGGGATTACTCCGGGCCTGCAGCCCTCAGCTCGTTCGTAAAAAGGGAAATCATCGGCCTGGTTATCTTTTGCCTGATGGCCTTGGCATAAATGCGGTAAAGACGCAAAGATCCACAGTGTCCGAAAATGCAGCACTCGTTCGAGGCTGAAGATACGTTCTCGGTCACGTCAAAAGGCTGCCTGTTCCGGCAGCTTTGGGGTTGGGTGGGCCTGTTCAAGAGGGGTAGAGCATGCTGCCGGCCAGAAAGGTTTCATTCATCATTCGCAAGCAGCCCAAGATCCTCCAAAGTCTGCTTTACCGTCGGAGTGTAGTCCGACCGGCGCAGATACAGGCTTTGCCCCTTGCTCGAACTGCTGGAAATCACTGTGGGAAAATTGAACTGCGAGGCGATTTTTCTTTGCTCCTGCTGGGTGAGCTTTGGCTTGAGGGGGATTTCCACCGCACTGCATTTCAAGATGATCACGGGCGAAATCAGGCAGACGATGCCGAGGAGGTGAGGGAGAAATCTCAGCAGTCGTGCTCGCCAGCCTGAAACTATCAGGGGAAGGATGAGGAAACAGAACACCATCCACACATGTGAGGTGATGGCAAAGCTCGCGAAGGGTAGCCCCAAAGTCTGCACTTGCCCGCCGTAATGCGAGGCTGCGAAAGACGCGGGGAAAAACAACAACAAGGATGACAACCAGTCCATTCGACCGGTGCTCGTGGTGGTCGGATGATCGAGGGGGGACGCAGTGCTCATGTGGCTCGAGGTCATCGAGAGATCCGATTCGCCACCCAGAGGATCAGCCCACCTTTGATTGTCTCAGGCACGTGCTTGGTTGGAATTTCCCCAACGCAATTTCTCCCCTGCGAAGCTGGCCCCCATCCGTCCTGCCCTGAAGGAAGGTGTCGTTTTGGGCAAAGCCCTTGAAGATGGATCATTTGTGCTATTGAAACACCAGCAGGCTTCCTTGGCAATCGCCACGTCACTCGGGTCCCATTTCCGATCCAGAGCGCATCACTTTGTGAGGGGTTTGTTCAAACTCGGATCCTGGCCTGACAAAAGACTTCGTCACAAGATTCGCGCAAACCCTTCGTTCCCCATGTCCATGTTTCTGCGCCACCTCCTCTTTCTCTGCATCGGTGTTGCCATGCTCTCAGCGAATCAGGCTGCGGCGCACGCCGCACCGCCCAATATCATCTACATCCTCAGCGATGACCTGGCCCAAGGGGACTTGGGGTGTTACGGCCAGAAGCTGATCAAGACGCCGAACTTGGATCGGATGGCGGCGGAGGGAACGCGGTTCACGCAGGCCTATTGCGGCACCAGCGTGTGTGCTCCTTCGCGGTCTTCGCTGATGACGGGGCTTCATATGGGGCACTGCCCCATCCGTGCCAACCGTGAGATCAAGCCGGAAGGGCAGATGCCACTGCCTGCCGACACGCTGACGGTGGCGCAGGTGCTCAAAGGCGCGGGCTATGCCACGGCCTGTGTGGGCAAGTGGGGGATGGGCATGTTCGACACCACGGGCAGTCCGTTGAAAAAGGGGTTCGACCATTTCTATGGCCACAATTGCCAGCGCAAGGCGCACAACTACTTTCCGCCTTACATCTGGAACGATGACCAGCAGGTGGCGCTGGATGGCAAAACGTATGTGCAGGATCTGTTTGCCAACGAGAGTCTGAAATGGGTGCGCGAGCAGAAGCGCAAGGCTCCGGACCAGCCGTTCTTCCTGTTCTATGCCATCACATTGCCACATGGCGACTACCAGACCGACAACCTGGGCATCTATGCCGATCAGAAAGACTGGACGCCCACGCAGAAGGCGTATGCCGCGATGGTGACGCGGTTGGACAGTGATGTGGGGCGTCTTCTGGACCTGCTCAAGGAGCTCAAGATTGATGAGAACACGCTGGTCATGACCTCTGGAGACAACGGCTCTTCCTTCCCGCCGGATTCGGAGCTGGGCCGCCTGTTTGACCAGGCTATGGGCGGCAAGCTGCGCGGGTTCAAGCGCGGTATGTATGAAGGCGGGCTGCGCCAGGCTTCGATCGCCCGCTGGCCCGGCGCGATTCCGGCAGGCCGGGTTTCGGATGAGCCCTGGGCATTCTGGGATTTTCTTCCCACGGCGGCTGATCTGGCGGGGGCCAAGCTGCCATCCGGGTACAAGCCTGACGGTCTGTCGCTCGTATCCTTCCTCAAAGGGGGCCCTGCCCCGCGGCGGGAGTACTTCTACTGGGAGCTCCATGAGAATGCGTCCCTCCAGGCGTTGCGCTTTGACCAGAACTGGAAGGCCGTGCGCAATGGGCCCAACCAGCCGGTGGAGCTCTACGACCTGGCGACGGATGAGAGCGAGGCGCACAACGTGGCGGCGGCGCATCCAGACCGGGTGACCCGGGCACTGGAGTTGATGAAGAGCGCCCGGGTGGACTCTGCGGACTTCCCCATGAGAGGGGCCCGCGCTGGGGGCGGCAACAAAAAGACCGGCAACAAAGCTCCGGCTGCCGACGTTCCCAATGCGAACTGACCGCCCGTCTCTGCATGGAAAGCTGAGCGAGAGGACAGCCCGAACTCCTCATTGCCTGCCTGCGTGCTCCCTGCCATGCGTCATCATCTGTCCGTCCTCCTCCTGTCATTGATCGCTTTGTGGACTTTGCCCCGACTGGGGGCAGCGGAGGCCGGGCCTTTAAATGTGGTGGTGCTCTATGCCGATGACTGGCGCTTCGACACGCTTTCCTGCGCCGGGAATCCAGTGGTGAAGACGCCGAATCTGGATCGACTGGCCGCAGAGGGCACGCGGTTCACGCGGTCCTGCGTGACCACCTCCATCTGCGGTGTGAGCCGGGCCACACTGTTCACGGGTCAGTGGATGTCGCGGCATGGGAATCCCGCATTCCAAATGTTCAAGACTCCCCTGAGCGAGACCTATCCGGGCTTGCTGCGTGACCAGGGCTACTGGGTGGGGCACGTGGGCAAGTGGCACAATGGCAAGTTTCCTCAAGAGGCCTTCGATTTTGGCCGCTCGTACAGCGGGAGGCATTTCATCAAGGAGCCCGACGGGAGCATGGTGCACGTGACGCAGAAGAATCAGAAAGACGCCTTGGAGTTCCTCGATACGCGACCAAAGGATAAACCCTTCTGCCTCACCCTGGCCTTCTTTGCCACCCATGCAGAGGACCAGAATCCGAAGCAGTATCTCTACCAGCCGGAGAGTGAGAGCTTGTACAAGGACGTGAAGATCACCGTGCCGGCCACCGGGTCGGATGAGCATTTCAAGAAACTGCCTGCCTTCATCGCCAACGAGAAGAACGAAGGTCGCAATCGCTGGCACTGGCGCTTCGACACGCCGGAGAAATACCAGGAGTACATGAAGGCTTACTACCGCATGGCCACGGAGGTGGACACTGCCTGTGGCAGGGTGCTGGAGGCGCTCAAGTCGCAAGGCGTGCTGGACCGCACCCTGGTGATCTTTACCACAGACAATGGCTACTTCCATGGGGAGCATGGTCTGGCAGACAAGTGGTACCCGTATGAGGAGAGCATTCGTGTGCCGTTGATCGTACGGGATCCCCGCACCCCGGAGGCCCGCCGGGGCGGTACGAATGACGAGTTCGTCCTCAATGTGGATCTGGCCCCCACCATCCTGGCGGCCACCGGAGTGAAGGCCCCCGCCACCATGCAGGGGCAGGACTTTGCCCCGCTGTATCTTGCTGCTGCTCCGCCGGCGTGGCGGCAGGAGTTCTTCTACGAACATGCCACCATCAAGAGTGTGGACTTCATCCCTTCATCCGAGGCGCTCGTGCGGAAGGAGGTGAAGTATCTCTTCTGGCCTGACTTCAAGCACGAGGAGCTCTTCGATCTGAAAACTGATGCCCAAGAGGAGCACAACCTCGCCGCGGACCCAGCCCGTGCAGCCCAACTGGTGGAGCTGCGGAAGCGGTTCGAGGAACTGAAATCAGCAGCCCGCTGAGGTGGAGGCGCGCAAGCTTTCAGCCTGGAGTTCCCGGACGGCACGATAGTTCGTGTGGTCCGGGATGAACCGCTGGTAGGTTCCTTGCGCAAGGCCGATCAACAGAAGGTCGGCACCAGCCTCATTCATGGCCACCGGCACGTTCCACAGGACGGCCACGCGCAGCAGGGCTTTCACATCCGGATCATGCGGCTGGGCGGAGAGGGGATCCCAGAAGAAGATCAGGAGGTCCATGCGGCCCTCGGCGATCTCCGTGCCAATTTGAAGGTCGCCCCCGAGCGGCCCGCTCAGGAAGCGGCGCACAGGCAGCCCCAGTTCCTTTTCCAGAAGACTTCCCGTAGTGCCCGTGGCGCAGAGGGTCCAGCCCTGGAGCTGCTCCCGGTGCTTCTGCGCCCAGGCGAGCAGGTTGTCCTTGCAGTGATCATGAGCGACGAGACCGATGGTTGGCATGGGGGAAAAGTGGGCAGTGGGCAGTTATCAGTAGGCAGTAATCTGGCGCGGAGATCTAGGGCAAGAACGGGGTCAACAGGCTGAAGGGAAGGCAGTTTTCGAAGGCTGGCAACACGTGGAAATCAATCGGAGCGGCTCCAACACCTTGACCACTGCCAACTGCTTACTGCCCACTGGTTCTACTTCCCTTTCTGCTTCCCGATGAGGCCGAAGATGGTGATGCTGTAGCAGGCGACAATCCAGCCGCCGAGCACGAGGAAGGAGCTGATGGCGGGGTCGGCGAAGCGGAAGAGGGTGCCCATTTCGTAGCGAACATCGTTGCGTTGCTCGGTGGACTGGTCATACACCTTCACCCCACGGCGCATGGCGAAGAGGTGGTGGTGCTGGCCCACGCGATTTGGGAAGACGACGAGGTTCTGCCAGCTCACGTTCCAGTCGGAGACCTTGTCATACTTCTCCGTGTATTCCTTGCCGGCCTCTGTCCAGGTGACGGACTCCTGCTCGCCGGTGGGAGTGAGGAAGACGGGATACTTCGTGCGGTTGCTGATGCGCGGTGTGGTCTGGCCGTAGATGCCAGCTACGTCCATCATGCGCTGGGCGCAGTAGCTGGGGACGATGGTGCTGGCGATCCGCACGCTGGCGGTCATCTCCGGCCGGGTGACGACGAATCCGCCAAAGAGGATTTGAGGAATCAACACCAGGGGCACCCACATGACGGCCTGGGTGCTGTTCCGCACGAGCGCAGAGATGGCGAGGCCGATGGCTACGCCCACAAAGGCGGCGGCGAACAGTGCAAACAGTTTCAAGAGCATGACGGTGATGCCAATGCCCAGCATCTTGATGCCCGTGTCTGGCCCTGGAGGTTTGCCCTCGCCGGGATCAGTGGTGTCCAGAAGGTTCTGGCCGAACTCGAAGAAGTGGGCGGCACGCAGGAGCGTGGTGGTGATGAAACCGGGACCTTGGGGGGCGGCAGGTGGCTCGATGGCCACGGCTGGAGCCGGGGCTGCTGAGGCACTGTTGGCCGTGTCCTTGGTCTCCTCGGTGACGATCTCGAACTCATCCAGAGAGACAGCGGGGGCCTGGCCGCCACCAGCTTCGGGTGCCTGGGAGGCCGTGACCTTGGGAGTGACCCGTTCGGTCGCCTTTTTCAGGAAGTCCTCCGCTTTCAGGTCAGACGGGTTCAGGAGATGACCCACCCCCAGCGTGACGACGAAGAGCACAATGGCCTGCAGGACGGTGACGAAGGTGAGGAAGGCGTATTTGCTCTGCAGGTAGGCATTGAGCCCCAGGCCGCAGACGCGCTCGCGACGGAAGATGGAGATCTCCCGCACGATTTGCTGGGCACCGTTGCTGCAGCCGAACCAGAGCGTGGCCACGATGCACAGGAACATCCGCAGCACGGCGTCATCTGCCACCCAGCCAACCAGCACGGCGATGATGACCGGCTGGGCGAGGAGGAAGAGCAGGTTGAGCAGGTCCGCCTTGAGGATGCTCCACTGGCGGCGCAACTGGATGAAAAGGGTGGGCAGCCAGCCTGGGCCCAGTTTGGGCCGGCTCTGCTGGAGGGGATCATCCTGGGCCGGGGGCAGATAGGCCAGGGGCTTGGCCTCGGGACGTGAGCCCTCGAACTCCTGACGCCACTGGGCGGCGGTGCGGGTCTCATCACCGCCCACCTTCAGGTAGATTTCATCCAGCCCGCGCTCGACTTTGAAGTAGCGCTCTGCCTCGTCCGGCGTACCGTTGAAAATGACGTGTCCGCCGTGGACGAAGAGCAACTGGTCAAAGAGGTAGGCACGACCCAGCACATGGGTGGTGCAGATGACGGTGCAGTCCGTGCCCGCCAGCCGGCGAAGGAGGGACATGAGGTCAAACTCCGTCTTCGGATCGAGGCCGCTGGAAGGTTCATCCAGGAAAAGCACGCTGGGCTTGGCCAGCAGCTCGGTGGCGATGCTGACGCGCTTGCGCTGTCCCCCCGAGAGCATGGAGATGCGCTTTTCCTTGTGCTCGGCCAGGCCCAGGCGGTCGATGGTCTCCTCCACAAGATCACGCACCGCTTTGCGTGGGGTGCCGGAGGGGAGCTTCAACTGGGCGCTGTAGGTGATGGCCTCGGTAACGGTGAGCTCCTGGTGCACGATGTCATCCTGCGGCACATAGCCAATGCCTGAGGCCGCCATCTGGCGCGGATCGCCCAGCCGGGCCCCGTTGATGTACACCTCGCCTGCGCTGGCGGGGTTCACCCCGCAGAGGGCGTTCATCAGGGTGCTCTTGCCCTGTCCCGACCCACCCAGGATGCCCACAAAGGAGCAGGGGGTGACGTCGAGTGAGACGTCATTGAGGATGTTGCGTCCGTTCGGCAGTGTGAAGGTGAGATGCCGGGATTCGACCTTGGCACCGCCGAAGGCGGAAACCTGGCGGAGGGAGGTGCCGGTGAACTCAAAGGTGTAGCTGCCGAGCTTCAGGCGATCCCCCACGATGAGCTGGCGGCGGTCAAAGCGCTGTCCGTTGAGGAGGGTGCCGGTCTGACTTTTGTCAGATGCGAAAGCTACGCCAGACTCGGGTTGTTCGATCTCCAGGTGGACGCGGGAAACGCGTGAATCTTCGGCATCGAGGTCCACTTTAGGGTCACCGGGAGCATCCCCACTGGCGCGGCCCATCACCAGCTTGCGCAGCCCTTTGAGAGGGATTTCAGCCGTCGTCACGCCACGGAAAACGGGCTGTGCTGAGGTCAGGCCAAAGCGGATCAAAACGTCCGGCATCTCAATGATGTCGCCATCTTCCAGAGGGGCCACCGTCGAGAGGGACTGGCCGTTTAGACGCAGGGTGCGCTGGGCATTGGGTGTACCGGCGCTCAAGACCCAGGTGGAGGCGCGGGCCTCCCAGGAAAGGGTCGCATGCGCGGGTTCCAGGCCTGGCGCAGGGATTTGCAAATCTGCCGAGGGCGACGAGCCGATGACGGTCGCCTTTTTATCCAGGGAGAAGGCGCGCAGTTCGTCCTTGTAGCAGAGGGTGATGTTGCCGGTCATGCAGGATGATTGTGGGGACGGGAGTTGTCGTGACTCTTGCCTCGCGTCTGTGTGAAGAAAAAGGAATTTATTTGCCTTATGCGTTAGTTTTTGAGAGAGTCCTGCAGCCCCATTTAGGCCCTGACTTTTCATCACCTTTGCTCCCCCGCTATGAAAATGAAGTTCATCCAGTCCACTGCCGCCTGCACTGCGCTTGCCATGCTCGCCAGCTGCGCAAACATTCAGAACGACCAGACCCGCACCCGTACGGAAGGTGCACTTGCCGGCGGTGCGCTGGGAGCTCTGGCAGGCGGGATCATTGGCAACCAGAGCGGACGCGCCTGGGAAGGTGCCCTGATCGGTGCCGCCGCAGGCGGTCTTGCCGGCCTTGCCGTGGGTGACAGCGTCGCCCGCAAGAAGGCCCGCTATGCCTCCCAAGAAGCCTGGCTGGACGCCTGCATCTCCCAGGCAGAGCGTGTGAATTCCAAGGCCGTGGCCTACAACCGTTCCCTCAGCCAGCGCATCCGCGAGCTGGAAGGTCGCTACAGCCGTGCCAAGGCCAGTGGCGACACGGGTGAAATGCGCAAGATCAAGCAGGCCGTGGTGGTCATGCAGACCGAGTCCCGCAAGGAAGTGCAGCGTGTGGATGTAGAAATCAAAGATCAGACCACCGTCGTCTCTGAAACCGGCAGCTCCTCCCTCCGCAGCCGCGTGAGCGAACTCCGCAGCACCCGCTCTTCGATCAGCTCCAACCAGGAACGCCTGGCTGATCTCGGCAACCAGATCGACGTCTAGTCCGGCGCCGGGGCACCTTGTTTCACCGCCTTCGGCTCATTGCCGGGGGCGGTGTTTTTTAAGGCAGGCCCGGTTTCGATTGTTTTCAGCACGGCTTTTCTTTGAGATTCCGCAGTTCGTGGTGTCACAACTTCGGCGGCGGGCACAAGCAATCCTTGAACCACTTAGTTGATTGACCGCCATGATCCGCACCACCCTGCTTCTTTCCCTCGCAGCTTCCAGCATGCTGCTAAGCTCCTGCGCCACCACGGGCGACCCGAATCAAGGGGGTCTGTTTGGCTGGTCCCAGAGCCAGGCCGACGACCGTATCGCCGTCCGCCAGCAGCACCTGAGTGATCTGCAGAGCGACACTGAGTACCAGCAAGGCCGCAGCGAGCGACTGCGCCGTGAGGTCAATCGCCGTGAGAACGGCTATTGATCCTTCCCGTTGGTCTGTTCGCCCGTGCACCGGACTTTACGGCAGTATGGCGGGGAGCATTCCCTGCTGCTGACCCTCTATCGGTGGTCTCGGCATGACCCTTGCTGCCCGGTTTCTGTCTTCGCTTGAGGCGAGACTCTGCCCGGGCAGCTTTTTTTTGAGACGTTGCAGCGGGCGCAGTCTTCGCCCATCTTGTGCTGGCTCCAGTCTGGCAGGGTATTTTTTGCCATAGCCGTCTCCTTAGCAGGCATCGTTCATCCGTCCCGCCAGCCTTGTCTGATCCATGAAAAATTTGTCCACCTCCGCCACCCGCTCACTCCTGCTCGGACTCGGGCTGGGGCTGGCAACGCTGGTCTCTCCGCCACTGGGGGCACAGGCTCCGGTCGGGGTTCCCGCCGCCGACCAGGAAGCGGATGTGGCCACCGTCACTGCGCTGGTGAATGAGGCGGTGGGTCAGATCTACAAGTCGGCCTACCGGACGGAACCGATTCCCGTCATCTATACCAAGGCATTGCGCGGACTACTGACCTCTCTGGGCGAGGGAGCCCAGGCGCAGGCCAAGGACCTTTCAGGCATGATCGATGGCGCTGCAGAAGCTGAATTCATCAGTGCTCTCCAAGCGATCGCCACCGCTCCCGGCCAGCGACAGTCTTTGCGGGATCTGGCGGAGACCGCCATCAAGACCTACTGCAAGCAGCATGATCCCTACACCCGCTATATTGAGGCGGATGACGTGCGTATCTCCCAACTGATGGGTAAGGCGTCCGGCAGCGGCGTGGGGATGTCCATCAATGAGAAAAACGGCATCTTTCTCTGCTACCCCTTGCCAGGCTCGCCTGCGGAAGCCGCTGGAGTCAAGGCCGGGGACAAGCTGCTGACGGTCGATGGCAAGTCGGTGAACGAAAAGCCCCTCGAGTACCTGGCAGGCCTGATCCGGGGCGCTCCGGGGACGGAGGTGAACCTCCGGGTCGAGCATGGCTTCGGGCGCGCCCAGACCGTGCGGGTCACCCGGGAGGCGCTCACAACTCCCACCGTGTTTGTGGAAAAGAAGGTGACTGGCGTGGTCCTGCGAGTGCGCAAGTTCAGCAAGGAACTGCTGGATGAGGCCCGCGCCGCCTTGGGGCAGCTCACGGCAGGCAGCACCCTCACTCTGGATCTGCGCGGCTGCCCGGGAGGTGATCTGGACGTGGCCATCGCTTTCACCAGCTTGTTTCTGGAGGCTGGCGAGCCAGTGGTGACCGTGCGTACGCGGGGCAGACCGGATGAAGTGAGCACCGCCACCAAGCCTCGCGAGTTCAAGCCGGCCGCAATTGTCCTCCTTCAGGACGAAGGGACCGCCTCTGCGGCAGAACTGGTTATTGCCGCCCTGGTGAACAGCAAAACCGCCCGAGCTGCCAGCCAGGGGGTGAAAACCTATGGCAAGGGAGTGCTACAGACCCGCATTGAGTTGCGCGGCGGCGGCGTCCTCATGGTCACCACGGGCGAGCTGATCGCTCCCCAGGGCCAGACTTGGGATCTGACCGGCCTGCTGCCCTCGCTGGAAAATCGTGGCCGCATTTTCCCGAAGGAGTAGGGGCGGGAGAGGAAGTTGAGACGCTTCGCTGGAGGGTCAAGGGGGACTCGTTCGCAGGTTTGCCGCCTCCTGCGCCATTTTTTCTTGCGGACACCGCCTTCCTGCGTACTTTATCGGCCCGCAGTATCCCAACTGCCGCGTGGTGTAACGGTAGCACAAGAGATTTTGGTTCTCTTTGTTAAGGTTCGAATCCTTACGCGGTAGCCATACTGACGGGTTTCATATACGGTGAAGGTGCAAGCCTTTGCCAGACAACTGCCGCGTAGTGTAATGGTAACACGAGAGATTCTGACTCTCTTATTTCAGGTTCGAGTCCTGGCGCGGTAGCCACTCCCTCACAGAGGGGGCATTTCCTGTCAAGATTGGGAGCGGCGGCCGTCCGCTAAATGCCGCCAAACCACTTCTCCAGCTTTTTGCAGGGCGCGAACACGGCCATCAGGAGAAGCATGAGGCCAAAGGCACACACTGCACCGGCCACCCAAGATGGCTGTCCGCGGATGATGGCGAGGATTCCGATGACCAGGAAGAACGCGCCCAACGAGCCACCGCCAATCCTCAGAAGGTAACAGCTTTCCCGCATGCCTCCAGTCTCGCTGGGCCGGAATGGGAATTCAAGGGGGGAAATGCGTTACCCATATCCGACACGCATCCACAACATCCAGTACTCAGTAAGCGGTTTCCAAAGGGGTGAGTTTTGCTCCAGCCAGTCATAGGGTGCGCAATAGACAGCCAGGGGTTGCTCATGCACGCCGAGCTTGTCACCGGCTACATAGACGACTGGCGCGGATAGCAGGTAGCCCATGGGGAGGATGACGGTCGCCAACAGCCACAGCCCCGCATGAGATTTCGGAGGGTCTCCTTGCTGCATCTGCATCAGATAGATAAACGGGGAAGCTCTGCTCCACTTTCGTAAGAGGGGCAGGATTGCGAAAATCCATAAGAACCACGGGACACTGCAGCCATCACAGCACGCTCCCTGAGCGCGGGCTGACATGAGGCACTCCTTTGAATATTATATTTAAATAAATAATGCATGATCCACAGCTATTAGTTTTGAATTGCTTGGAGTGATGCAACAAGTCATTTTGGGTGGCGCTTCCCAATTATCAATTCACCCGGAATGGACTCATCATGCTTGGCATTCGACAACTTCCGAAGCTAGCCCTTGAGGCGTTTGTGATTCGCCGCTACCGCGGCATTGAGGGATGGTTCACCTGGAAGGAGGCGCTGAGCCTCTATGAACTGGCGAAGGCGCTGCCGAGCAACAGCACGGTGGTGGAGATTGGGAGCTGGAAGGGGCGCAGTACGTATTGCCTCGCACAAGGCCTGAAGGACGGCTCGGTGCATGCCATCGACCCGTTTGATGGATCGGGCGAGGAAGGCAGCGCGGAGACCTATGAGCGGGAAGCCGGCGAGGGCGACCTGTATGCGGGGTTCTGCCAGCGGATGAAAGTCTTGGGGATAAATGGAAAGGTCAAGCCGCACCGTGGGTTTTCGAACCAGTTTGTGGATGCGTTCGAGAAGATTGACCTGCTGTTCATCGATGGCGATCACTCCATGGAGGGGTGCACGTTCGATTTTGAGCACTACGCTCCCAAGATCCCGTCGGGAGGCTATATTGCCTTTCATGACTACTCCTCCATTCGCAAGGATCTAGGACCGACGCATGTGGTGGAGAAGCTGCTGCTGCCTTCGGGGCAGTATGAGTTTGTTGGGTTGTTTGGGTCGTTGTGGGCGGGGAGGAAGATCTAGGAAGACACCAGACTGTCAGACGCCAGATATCAGACTTGAGCTGGCGCATGGTTGGAGGTCCCTGGCCTGTACGGTAATCGATCGAAATCTGGGCAGTGTGCTTGGGGAATGGCGTGCTCCAAGCCTGCTGCGCGTGGAGGACCAGGGTCTGTCGAAACTCGGTGGCATCGGCAGAATGCGAAGCTTGCAGACGCTTCAGCTAGTGCCTGCCGAGGAACCTGGGGGGACTGATTTGGGGGTGTTGATCGCGGTGGGGAAAAAGCCGATGCTGTCGGCTTTCCCACCTGATCTTCCTTTGCGGAGTTACCCAACGTTGACTCGCTTAGGGCTCGTCCAACGTTGGGCTGTGCTAGAGATCCCCGCTGGGATCAACTTCGAACTGAGACGGGCGCTTCCAGGTGGCCGCCAAGGAACCTGCACGGTGTCGAAGCTCTTCCTCGAAGAGGATGGGGCTACAAGTCCAACGTTGTCGAGCTTCGAGCGAGCTTACGTTGGGTATGAGTTGCCTTTTGCGTCCAAGGTTCCTTGGCAGGCACTAAATTTCCGGTATGCGATGGTTCCTCGTGGAATGCTGCCAAGAGCCCAAGGGCAACTGCATGGCCGCGTGGCGTGGCAGAATCAGACCCCCCAGAATCTATTTCCCGAGGAAGAGCGCATTGAAAAGTGCCGCTGCGGGGCCATCTCATGGGAAGCTTGGGGCGAACCGGGACAAGAATGTCCCCTGCTCCGTATGCTGACCTTGTCGCTTGGCGTTAGTTCAAGTCATGTCCTGTGTCTCAATGTCTTGTGTCTCCCCGGGTGGTCACCACCTCATGCTTGGCGGCCCAGGAGTTGATGTCCTCGCGTTTGATGGCGGCGGCCATGAGGTCGGGGAAGAGGTCCGGGGTGCAGGCGAAGGAGGGGACGCCAAGGGCGCCCATCCTGGCGGCGAGTTCGTGGTCATAACAGGGCGAGCCTTCATCGCTGAGGGCCAGGAGGGCGAGGAACTGCACACCGCTCTCGACGAGGTCGGAGGTGCGTCGCAGGAGGTTCTGCTCCACCCCGCCCTCGATGAGATCGGAGATGAGCACGAGGATGGTGTTGGCGGGATCGGTGATCAGGCTCTGGCAGTAGCCTACGGCGCGATTGATGTCCGTGCCGCCGCCGAGCTGGGTGCCAAAGAGGAGTTCGACCGGATCGTCAAGCTGATCGGTGAGATCGACCACGGAGGTATCAAAGACCACGAGATGGGTCTTCACCGCGGGCAGGCTGGCCAGAACTGCCCCGCAGATGCTGGAGTACACCACGGAGGCGGCCATGCTGCCGCTCTGGTCAATGCAGAGGATGATCTGGCGCTGGGTGCGCTGCTTCTTGCGGCCGAAGCCGATGCGCTTCTCCGGGACAATCGTCTGGTGCTCGGGCTGCCAGTGTTTAAGGTTGGCCTGGATGGTGCGGGGCCAGTCCATCTCGGCGATGCGAGGCCGCAGGTTCCGCTCAGCCCGGTTCAAGGCACCACTCACGGCGGAGCGGATGGGCTCCTCCAGCTTGCGAGTCAACTCGTCCACGACACGGCGCACCACGAGGCGGGCGGTCTCCTTGGTCTTGGTGGGCAGGATGCTGTTAAGCGCGATGAGGCTGGCCACCAGATGCACATCGGGTTCCACGGCCTCCAGCATCTCCGGCTCGGTCAGCATCTCCTGGAGCTTCAGCCGGTCGAGCGCGTCCTTTTGCATGACCCGCACCACGGTTGAAGGAAAGTACTTCCGGATGTCTCCCAGCCAGCGGGCCACGCGGGGGCGGCTGCCTTCGGTGCCGCCCTTGGCGGGCCGGTTCCGGGACTGGAGCCCCTTGCCTTCCTCGGCATCATAGAGATCACCCAGGGCGCGATCCATCTCAAGATCCGCCCCGGCAAGGGCCAGACCGGTGCCATCGGCGCCTTCTCCACCCAGAATCAGCCGCCATCGGCGAAGCTGCTCCTGGGGATCGATGCTGGGTGAGGAGGGGGCAGTGGAGTTCATGGAAAGCACAGTGGGAAAGGAGATGAAAAAGGTGGATCAGGAAGGGAGGCCAAAGATCTGGCGCAGCACGGGAATCATCAGGCGAGCCCTCTCAGGATCCCAGGCGAGGTCAGTGCCGTCCCCGGCATCTGCACTGCCAGATGTACCTGCCGCTGCTCCACCATGTTGGCGGGCGCGTTCGCCCAGTTGCCGGCGTTCTGCGCTGGCGAGAAGGGCAAAGGCGCGTCGCACCAGGGGAAGGATGGCTGTGAAGTGGTCCGCGGTGAGGGATCGCACCCAGTCATCCAGCAGGCGGAAGAGCACATCGTCATGCAACAGCACCATGCCGCTCTGGTTCAGGAAACCTTCCAGCCAGGCGGCGCCGGACTCTGGTGGCGTGCCCCGGGAGAGGGCGCGGCTCATGCGGGCTGAAACGGCCGTCACGGCGTCGTCCTCCGACTTTTCATCCAGAAGAAGCCGGGCACACAGGCCGGCCACCTGCCCGTGGATGCCGTGTCCGTCCGCCACCAAGGTGAGAGCGCGCAACCAGGAAGGCAGGTGGGAGCCTCCCTCCAGCAGCTTCACGGCCTGATGCACCGCCGTGATCTGCCTGCTCATGACGCTGGCGGCTTCGTCATCGAGGGAGGCGCACGCATTGGGCGCGCCAATGCAGATGCGGGTGAGCATGCCGTCCAGCACGTGCAACACCTGGGCGCCGTCCGTCTTGCGCACATCCCCGTAGCGGGAGACTTGGGCCAGCGGCGGCACTGCCCCCATGAGCTGGCTGATGTCGCCCGTCACCGCCGCACGATTTTCCAGCTCGTGGACGATTGCAGTCAACGCCGCAGAGAGGTTGGCCAGGAGCGCCTCTTTGACCAGCGTGGTCAGGGTGGGCAGATCCGTCGCCCGGGCAGCTTGATCCCTCGCAAAGCCAGCGGCGGCATCTTCCACGGTGCCGCCCCACGGTGAGGCCTCGATCAAGGCCACGGCAAACTCAGGCTTCCACTGGATGCGCCAGAGTTCATGGAAAGTACCCTTGCCGCTGCGGGCGTCAGTCACCTCGCCCCAGGGCACGCGGAGAAGGCGCAGGCGGTGGAGCAGATGGCTGCGAAGCAGGTCGTTCTCCTTCCGCAGGTCCAGATCCAGGGCTTCCTGCGTGGGGCTCACTTTCAGGCGCAGGCTCTTCTGCAACTTGAGCAGGTCCCGTTGCAGGGGCACGGTGGGGGCGGACTCTGGCACGCTGCCGAGACGCTCACCGATGATCAGCTTTTGCCGCACCAGCCGCAGGGCGGTGTCGTCACCCATGCCAACGATGGCGCGCGCCGCTTCCATGAGCTCGGCCAGGCCCGGCGCCGGTTTCTGGCGCATGGCCGCGAGGGCCTCGGAAAGGCGGACGCACTCGATGAGGTGGGCGCTGGAGCAATCGAGATCCGCCTCCCGCAGCACGGCTCCCACCCGGGCGAACCAGCGAGGCAGGCTGGCATCCTGACGCAACCAGAGATGCTCGTACCAGGCAGGAGAATCCACGCCTGCGCCGTAGCCGCTCTCGGCTGCGAGCCGGCCATAGGTCCACGGCACCCAGGTGGCCTCTACCTTGGTCTTGGGCAGGCCTTTGAGAAGATCGTTGTCGAACGCGGCGGAGGGCATCTTTGCCAGGGCGGGGACATGCCAGGCCCCGCACACCACCGCGATGCGCTGGAAGCCTTCCTTCTGGGCGGCGCGGATGGTCTTCCGCATATGCGCCTCGCGCAGGGCCTCGCGGCGCAGTTCGGTGTCGTCCTTGGTTGCCGGGGCCTCTGCGCGCACGGCGGTCATCGCTTCCTCGATGGCGGCAAAGAGATCCTGGCCGTCGTGACGTTGCTCCACGAGGTGCTCCCACCATTCTTCACCATCACCGAATCCGGCCGCCCGGCCCAGCCAGCCAAGAGGGTCACCGCGGACGGTGTCATCTGCTCCATCCTCCACGAGAGTTGAGGCATCAACTTCCAGCGCTTCGGATTCGGGCGTTGCATCGGCCGCCTGATCCAGAGATGGATTCGTTGACTCCTCTGCCGCCGGTGCTGCCGCTTCAGAAGATGGGTTCTCCGGCTCCTCCTGGCGCTCCAGGGCCAGGGAGTGGGCCACCGGCAGGTCCATGAACCGCACTGGCACCTGATGCTGCAGGGCATGCCGGATGGCCTGCCACTCCGGTGAGAACGCGGCAAACGGGTAGAAGGCGCTGCGGCGGGCGTTGTCTGCGACATAGATCAGCAGGGCCACCGGGGGAGTCATGCCCTCCTCCATCACCAGGGGCAGCAGGGCATCCGCCTCCGGCGGGCCTTCAATGAGCACACAATCAGGCGAAAGGTCCACGAGCGCTGCCGCCAGGCTGCGGGCGCAGCCGGGGCCGTGGTGACGGATGCCGAAGAGATGGACGTAGCTGGCAGGGGAAGCCATGGATGAGGAAACAACAGTGACGGGGCGGAGAGGTGGGGTCAGGCAAGGTCGCGGCAGGCGCGGTACAGGTCCTTCCACTCGTCACGCTCCTTCACCACCGTCTCCAGATATTCGCGCCAGACCACGCCGTCCTGCACAGGGTCCTTTACCACGGCCCCGAGCAGGCCGCTGGCCATGTCTGTGGCGCTGAGCTGGCCGTCGCCGAAGTGGCCCGCCAGGGACATGCCGTTGTTGATCACGGAGATGGCTTCCGCGGTGCTGAGCGTGCCGGTGGGGGACTTGACCTTGGTCTTGCCGTCGGCGGTGAGGCCGCTGCGGAGTTCGCGGAAAATCTGCACCACCCGGCGCACTTCCTTCAGCGCGGGCGGCTCCGCAGGCAGTTCGAGAGCCCGGCCCAGTTCCGCCACTCTTTTCTGGACGATCTGGACCTCCTCCTCCTCGCTGTCCGGCAGGGGGAGAATCACGGTATTGAAGCGGCGCTTGAGGGCGCTGGAGAGTTCGTTCACCCCTTTGTCCCGGTTGTTGGCGGTGGCGATGACGTTGAAACCGCGGGCGGCCTGCACTTCGCTGTTGAGCTCCGGGATGGGCAGCATCTTCTCGGAGAGCACGGTGATGAGGGTGTCCTGCACGTCACTGGGGATGCGGGTGAGTTCCTCGATCCGGGCGATGCGGCCCTCCTCCATGGCGCGCATCATGGGACTGGCGACAAGTGCCTCACGGGAGGGGCCTTTTGAAAGGAGCAGGGCGTAGTTCCACGAGTAGCGGATCTGGTCCTCGCTGGTGCCCGCAGTGCCCTGAAGGAGGCGGGTGGAATCGCCTGCCACCGCGGCGGCCAGATGCTCAGACACCCAGGACTTGGCCGTGCCCGGCACCCCGTAGAGCAGGAGGGCCCGGTCGGTGGCCAGGGTGGCGACGGCGATCTCGATGAGCCGGCGGCTGCCGATGTACTTTGGGGTTACCTCGAACCCATTGTCCAGCTTCCCACCCATGAGGTAGGTCGCCACGGCCCAGGGCGAGAGGGCCCAGTTGGCCGGGCGCTGCCGGGTGTCGGACTTGCGGAGCTCATCAAGCTCCTGGGCGAACTGGATTTCGGCGTGCTGACGAAGAACGGACATAACAATTATAAATTATAAATTAGGAATGATAAATTGTGAATGATGGGGAGTGAGTTTTAGGAAATGAATAAAATCAGGAGGTCATTTCTAATTTTGAATTTAACATTTGGCGCAGCCGGCTGCGTCGTTCGAGGGTTTGCTGGAAGCGGTGGGCGGCGTCTTCGAAGGAGGGCCAGTGTTTGGTGCCGGTGGGCCAGGGGGTGGGAATTGAAGTGGCGGTCATGGGGATGCGGCAGGCGAGCTCGGGGAGGAGGTTGCGCAGCTCGTAGTCGTACTGTGCTGCGTCAGTGTGCAGGTGGGCGATGAGTTTCTTTTCCACAGCGAGCCAGAAGGCGGTGTCCCAGGTGAAGGGTGCCTTCATGACGAGTCGCAGCCACCAGGTGAGGGAGGGCGCGGACGATGTCAGCTTGAGCCAGGCTTCGCGCTGTTCCTTGCCATCGAGTCCGCCGATGAGTTCCGCCGCTTCCTGAGGGGTCAGGACGTCCGCATTGATGATGGCATGGATCCAGTCAGGATCGGTGTCTTGCAGGGTGACGGCCTCGGCCAGCCCTTGAAGAAGGGCGTCCTTCCATTCAGTCTTGGCGGCCCACAGGACGAGTTCCATGGGCGTCATGCCGGTATGGGCGGTCCACCACCCCAATGGGGTGCGGGCGGTGATCTGGCGCAGCCACCACGCGCGTTCGCCCACGCGGATGCCGCCGGGTGGTTTCTCCTCGATCCCGTCCTGCGCCGCGTTCGCCGGGAAGGACTGTGGCGGAGCTGCCACCCAGTGGGTGCGGAAGAGTTTCTTCTCTGTGGTGATGCAATCGTGAAGCCGGGTCTGCATGCGCTGGGCAAAGGCGGACTGTGGCAGGGCCGAAAGGAGGCGGGCGGCGAGCGTTCGCACCTCCTTGCTGCGGTCACTGGTCAGGAGGTTTTGCAACAAGGTTTCATCGGACGGGCTCAGGCGTGTGCGCAGTGCGCCCAGCAGGGTGACTCGGTCCCGGGCGGACTCCTGCGCCAGGGTCTTCTCAAGAAGTTCCCGGGCTCGGTCGGCGTCTGTCTGGCGCAGAGTCTGAAGATAACGGGCGCGGGAGGCCACGTCCCCTTCCTCCCACTGTCGGATGTTAATTTCATCGATCCCGGCTGTGACGGCGAACTTCCATTCGCGGTTCTTTGCCGAGAGCCAGGCACCGCGGGAGCCTGCGGCCTTCAGCACTGGATTGCGCAGCGCGCTGGAGCGGTGCGCAGCATCGAAGTACGTCGGCAGCAGCCGGTGGGGCAGTGAGAGCCCCGCCACAGCCAGAAGCTGGCAGGCCTCCGCAAGCAGCGGCTCCGGGCCCTCGGTGGCGATTTGGGCCAGCAGGGAAACCACTTGGGGATCGCGACACACGTCTTGCGGGAATGGCGCGGCAGGCTCGGGCAGAGTTTCTTCCGTCGAGGCAGTTTGCAGTCCCGCGGTCTGGGCCAGTCCGGCCACTGCTGCCGTGCGGAGCAGTCTTTCTTCCGGGGCGGAGCCATCATCCAGAGCGAGTTCCAGAAGATCCTGCGGGAGGGAGGGCAGGGCCGCGGTTCGCGCTGTGCCCAGGAGGGCCACAGTGCTGAGTTGTTTCCAAAACGGGGCGGACATGAATCAAATAGGGAGCGATGAAATAGGGTAGGGTGCGGGAAGGGACGGGGCTTCACGCCGGGGCGGTCTCTTGGAAGGCGCAGAAGCCCTCCTCCTCGTGCCAGCAGGCCAGCAGTTTCAGGGCGCCTGCGCCCGACCATTCTCCGATGACGGTGAGGGGATGCCCCCCGGAGATGGCGAGCAGTTCCCAACCGTGACGGCTGGCGGTGAAGGGTTGAAGGGGGAGGAGTGCGCCATGGCTGTCCCGCAGCAGCCATTGGCTGGGCTGGTCCGGCCCCAGATCCCGGTGCAGGGGCACGACCTGGGTGAGGACGGCAGGGAACAGGGTGAGCCAGGGGTTTGCGCCCAGAGCAGCGGCATAGTCCTGCAGCAGCGTGGCCACATCCGGAGTGGTCTTAAACGGACGCTGCAAGGGGCTGGTGCTTGCAGAAGGCGCGTTAAGCAGGGCCCGCAGGGGACTGGCGGAGGGGTAGAAGAAGAGCTCCGTCTGAATCACCGTGCCAGGGACCAACGGCGTCTCGAACGCCCGGTTGCCATGGGAGAAGTCGAGAATGAGCGCCATACGCCCCGACTGGCGTCCCTGAAACCAGGTGCGGCGCTCCCAGAGGCGCTCCCTTTCCTCGAACTCCTGGCCCAGCACAGCCCAGTCGTCCGTGATGCGCTCGCCAGCGGTCGCGACTTCCTCCTTGTCCACGGACCAGCCCAGCACGGTGCGAAGGTCGAATTGCAGCGGCAGGTCCAGGGACTCGAAGCGGCGCAGCGCCTCGAGCCGGGTATGAAGCCGTCCCATCTGGGTGAGTGCCATCGCAGGCCATCGCTCCCCTTGATAAGGCATGCCGCTCAAGAGGGAGACTTCCTTTTCCAGGCCTGGCATCTGGTAGTCCACCATGCGGGCGGCGAGGGATTGCCAGTGGGCACGGGGCTGCTGGGGCCAGGTGGCGATGCCGTGGCGGATCTGGTCGGCCATCCAGCGCTCCAGATCTTCAGCGCCTTCGCGCATGCGGCTGAGTCGCTTGGCGGTACGTTTGGCGGCGGCTTCAGGGTCAGCAGGGGCCTTGGGCCCGGCCTCCACTGCGGCGGCCTTTTTCTCTGCTTTGTCACGGCGCGTCTGCAACCAGGCGGAGACCCAGTCGGGCGGTTCCCCTTCTTTCAGCGAACCGGGCCGGTCCGCGGCCATGAAGAGCAGGCCGAGGCCGTGTTTGCACGGGAACTTGCGGCTCGGGCAGCTGCACTTGAAGCCAGGGCCGGTAAAGTCCACCTGCGTCTGGTAGGGCTTCGATCCGCTGCCCTGGCATTCGCCCCACGCAGCCTCGTTGTTGCAGCCCAGGGTGGGCCATTTGGCGGGATTGGTGAGTCCACGACCGGCTTTCACGGACGCAGTGTCCGGGGCCAAGGCGGTGACCTGTTCGGCTGAGAAGGGGACGGGCATTTTTTGCATCATTGGAGCCAGTGAGCAGCCGGATGGCAAGCCAGATGATATTTTCTGGCGAAAGGTTTGCGCTTCAGGCAGGGTTCTTTCCCCATGAACCGCTATTCGCCCGCCGCAGTCCTCCTGCTGAGTATGGGGACGCTGGCCACCGCCTCCCTCACCATGGCCCAGACCGCAACTTCCCCAGCCACTGCGGCCAAGCCGCAGGAAGTGATCAACCAGGACGAGGCCCACGTGGGCAGCCTGCCCATCCCTGACCCGCTCACCTGCGCAGATGGCACCAGGGTGACCTCCAAGGAACAGTGGCTGGAGAAGCGGCGTCCGGAGTTGTTCAAGCTCTTCGAGAGCGAGATGTACGGGCGCACACCGGAGAGGAAGCTGGAAGGCTTGCGCACGGAGGTGCTGCTGGAGAACAAAATGGCGCTGGAGGGCAAGGCCACGCAACGGCTCGTGCGGATCTACTTCACGAAGGCGGACGCGCCGCATCTGGACGTGCTGGTGTACCTGCCCAATGCCGCGTCCAAGGAGAAACCGGCGGGCGTGTTTGTCGGACTGAACTTCGGAGGCAATCACGCCGTGACAGAGGACCCTGCCATCCCGGTGCCCCAAGGCTGGTTCCGCAACAACAAAGAGACTGGCGTCACGCAAAACCGCGCCACAGAGGCGTCTCGCGGGGCGGACGCCCGGCGCTGGCCGATTGCCGAGGTGATCACCCGCGGCTATGGCGTGGCCACGGCCTACTATGGCGATCTGGATCCCGACTTTGACGACGGCTTTCAGAACGGGGTACAGCCTCTCTTTTACAAAGAAGGGCAGACCAAGCCGGAGGCCGACGAATGGGGCTCCATCGGGGCCTGGGCCTGGGGGCTGAGCCGCATGGCGGACTATCTGGTGACCTTGCCAGAGGTGGACGACAAGCGACTGGCCGTGCTGGGCCATTCCCGGCTGGGCAAGACCTCTCTCTGGGCAGGGGCGCAGGACACCCGCTTCAGCATCGTCATCAGCAACAACTCGGGCGCGGGTGGGGCGGCGCTGAGCAAGCGCCACTTCGGTGAGACGGTGAACAAGCTCAACACGAACTTCCCCCACTGGTTCAACGGCAACTTCAAGAAGTACAGCATGAACGAAGCTGCGCTGCCGATCGACCAGCATGAGCTGATCGCCCTGTGCGCACCCCGGCCGGTCTATGTGGCCAGTGCGACGGAGGATCTCTGGGCGGACCCCAAGGGCGAGTTCCTGGGCGCCAAACTGGCGGAACCGGTGTACGCCCTCTTTGGCAAGAAGGGGCTCGGAGTATCAGAACCGCCTGCGCCAGATGTCAGCGTGGGTGAAGCGCTGGGGTATCACAATCGCACCGGCAAGCACGACATCCTGCTCTTCGACTGGGAGAAGTACATGAACTTCGCCGCAAAGAACTGGGGGAATTGAGGTCGGTCTTATGTCCTGATCGGCCTATTCCAAGGATGCGTAATGCACATCAAGTGCGGTGAGAACGTGAACCAAGGTTTCACGTTCTCACCCGAAAAGTTAAACGCTATGCAACACCATGGGTGCTTGCGTTGGCTCAGCGGCAGCCTTTTTAATGATTTGTGCAAGAAGTCTTAATGTTTCTCTGCTGAAGCCATGATCCTTCCGTAGCAATAGAGCCTTCCTTAGGTCAAAGGATGAGCCCTCTACATCATTATTGGTGTGTACCACTGCAATTGGATTCTTGGCATCTGAGCTGACTTCCGCCGCCGTCACGAAATCTCCAGTGGTACTGCGGAGATTCAGCTCGCGGAGATCAACCTTGAGTGAAGGAATCATATGAACAGTATATGGCATGCCTCATGCCGTGCAAACGCTAAACTTCTAGCCAAAGTAAAATAAAAAGAACCAGTGCACAACTCGATGCCAACTGCTGAGGCAGACAAATGAGCGAGGTTTTTTTAAAAGATTTGTCGATGTCATTGACATGAAGTCTAAATATTGGTAACGTTCTCAAAATTCCCTCTCTCTTATGCCTACGATGTACCGAGGTGAGCGCTTGAGCCGAGATGCCCCGACCCCTGAAGATCGGAAGCGGCACGGATTTCCCGCACATAGGGTTGCTGTAAGCCAAACTCCGGAGGACATGATTCGGCATATTATCGATGGGACTTTGGACTCACCTTTTATCTCTGTCAGCCGCAGCCGGATGGTTGCATCGCAGTATGCGACTGATCAGGGTGTGGTTTATGAGCTCGAACTGGATTCATCCGTCGTTTTGATCGATCCGGTGAAAGCCATCCGTGCATGGATGATTGAAAACGGCATCTGGAGTGGCGAAGGCTATTCGCGAGCGGCTGAAGCGATCCAGCTGGCCGAAAAAGATGAAGAACTTCTGGTGGCAGTGCACATCCCGGCGGAGGCGATCATCAGTTCTGATCTCACCGATGGTTTCAACAGTTAGGCTCAATTTCTATGGAACCCGTTATGACGCAGCAAAGCCTCAACACACTTCAGATGTTTCAGAATCTGAGTGCCGGGGAAAGGGAATGGACCTTGTTGTCCATTCTCACGGGTTTGGGAGCCGGTCGTGCTACGCTTGATGAGGTGACTCGCCTTTCAGCTGGTTGGGGTGCTGGAGGAGATCGAGGCAAGAAGGTGTTAATTCCCACTTATGAAAATGCAAAGGAGCGTCTCTTGGATGATGCTCTTCTTTCAACTTCGGAAAAAGCTCTGCTTGCGTCTTTTGCAATCACTGAACTGTACGAGGTGAAGTCATTCACCACACGGCAGGTGACGGAGTTTCTTCGAGATACTGGCAATGAAATTGGGAACGTGACCGCAGCGCTTAATGCTGCCTGTCAAAAGGGCTGGGCCCAGGTGGGTTCAAAGGCTGGAGAGAGCCAGCAGGCCCAGAAAAAGTATGAACTGACTGCACAGGGGCACTCAAAAATTCGCAATTTGCTGGAGACACCGGCTCAAGTACGCGAGGCCCCATCCAGCGCCAGCGCGTAGATTCGTGCATGGAACGAGGTGGTTGATTGTTGCTCGTATCGGCCCTGTTCCTATCCGGCTGGGTAAGGTGCCTACCGCCGCTCATGGGCGGGAAAATCTTGTCGGCTGTCGTGGCATGGGAGATGATCGCTTTTTGCGCACGATCCTACCATGCCATCCGACGTTGCCCTCCAGACAGAGCCTGCTGCCCAGCTTGACCCGGTGCTGGCTGGGCTGCTCTTCCAACAGCATCCCGATGCGGTGCTGCTCGTGGACTTGAGCGGCCGCCTCCTGGAGGTGAACGACGCTGCGTGCCGGCTCGCGGGATGGTCGCGGGCGGAGATGCTGGCAATGCGCCCCTGGCAGATGCTTCTGGCCACCTCACCGCTGGAGGTGCGGGAGTGGCTGCGCAGCCGCTCGCGTGATGCCGCAGAGACCTTCATCCTCACCCTCGCGCACCGCCTGGGCCACGTGATTCGGGTGGAGGCCCGCGTGCGACGCGTGGCCAGCCCTGATCGGGGAGACTGCCTCATTGTCTCTTGTCGTGAGCTCCCGGCACCGGGTAGCTCCACCGGGCCTTCGGCGGCTTTGCCGCCCAGCCAGTTCGCACATCTTCAGCAACAGCTCGTGCAGTTGCGCCAGCACAACAAGTCCCTCATCGAGGCGGAGGAGCGCTTGCGCCTGGCCATGGAGCTGGGCGGGTTGGGGTTGTGGATCTGGCAGGCCACTCCAGACTCCAACCCGGGCCACTGGTCGGACAGGTTGAAGGAAATATTCGGCGTGCCGCTGGATGCGGAGGTGACGCATGACATGTTCCTCACCGCCGTGCATCCGGCGGACCGGGAGAAGGTGGACGCCGCGGTGAAAGGGGCTCTGACGGGCCAGGACGGCGGAAGGTATGCCCTGGAGTACCGCACGCTGCGGCCGGAGGCAACCGGGGGGCGATGGGTGCTGGCACGCGGGCAGGCCTTTTTTGATGAAACGGGGGCACCTGTGCGTTTCATCGGATCGGTGCTGGACATCACCGAGAGGAAGAGGGCGGAGGAGGCGCTCGCACAGCTCAACGACGGCCTGGGACAGCGGATCGAGGAACGTACCGCCGAGCTGAAGGAGGCGAACCGGGCCCTGACCCGCGAGATTGAAGAGCGCCGGAGGGCGGAGGAGACGCTCCGGCGGAACAAGGACAACCTGCGCATGGTCATCGACACCATCCCGGGCCTGGTGTGGAGCTCCCTGCCTGATGGGAGCATCGACTATCTCAACAAACGCTGGCTGGACTACACTGGCCTGACGCTGGATCAGGCGTCGGGATGGGGCTGGCAGACGGCGACTCATCCCGACGATCTCGACCGGTTGGTCGCGTATTGGAGGTCCATCCTCGCGGAGGGGGTGGCGGGCGATATTGAGGCGCGACTCCGGCATCACAGCGGGGCGTATCGGTGGTTTATCTTCCGTGGCGTGCCGCTGTACGACGCGGAGGGGCGCGTGGTGAAGTGGTATGGGACGAACACGGATGTGGAAGAGCGCCGCAAGTCAGAGCACCTGGCGCGCGGCCAGATCAGCGCGCTCACCCAGACGCTGTCCGCCGTTTCCCGTGAGGCCAATCCCGACCGGCTTCTGGCGCATGTGCTTTGCGTGATTACCTCGACCCTGAAGGCTCACAGTCTGGGGGTCTGGCAGAAGAATGACGAAACCGCCGCGGTGAAGATGGTGGCCAGTTGGGAGGGCGGAGAGCTGCATCTCACCACGGTGGACGAATCGGAGCCGCAATCCATCGACAAGGAGGATGAGGTGCCGCATCCCATCTGGGCGGACTTCTTTGCCTCTGGCAAGTACTGTGTGGCAGGTGACTGGAATGGCGGAAACATCCGCGTGCAAATGCTGGATGGCAGCGACGGACCTTGGTACCCCTGGCGCGCTGGCGAGGTGGAAAACCCGAACGTCCCCATTGTGGTCCAGAGACTCCTGGACCAGGGGGTGCAATCCACCCTCGTGGTGCCCATGCTGCTGGCCGGCCGGGTTACTGGATTTCTCAGCATCCGGTTCACGCGTCCGCCTCACTTTCAGACGGAGGAGATCGAGCTGGCCCAGGCGCTGGCGCATCAGGTGATACTTGCGCTGCAGCTCATCCGCCTGACGCAGGAGGGGCATCGTCTCGCGGTGCTGGCCGAGCGCAACCGGATGGCGCGGGAGTTGCATGACACCCTCGCCCAGGGGATCACGGCCGTCATCATGCAGCTGGAACTGGCGGAGGACGCTTCTGCGCGCGGGTTGGTGGAAGCGGTGGACCCGCATGTGAAGCGCGCCCGGGACCTGGCCCGGCAGACATTGCGGGAGGCTCGACGGTCGGTGCGGGCCATGCGACCGCAGGCGCTGAAGGCCCAGGATCTGCCCCAGGCGCTGGGCGCACTCTTCAAGCAGATGACGGAAGGCTCCGGCATGCAGGCGGAGGTGATCCTGCGTGGCATTCCCTGCCACATCCCCACACGGTGCGAGGAAAATATTCTACGGATCGGGCAGGAGGTGCTGACCAACGCCCTCCGGCACGCTGGGGCGAGCCGGTTCACAGGGAGGCTCATCTTTGCTCCCACGGCCATTCTTCTGCATCTTCATGACAACGGTCGCGGATTCGATCCCCAGGGGCAGCATGATGGCTTTGGCCTGACGGGCATCCGGGAGCGGGTGGAGGGCATGGGGGGACGTCTCTGCTTGCGCAGCAGGCCGGGGCAGGGTACTTCCATCCGCATCCGCCTGGGGCGTCTCAAGGCGGAGAGCGGCAAGTTTGTATGAAACAACCTCCACCCGGCACCAGACCCGCCTCACTCATTCGCGTGCTGATTGCGGACGATCATGTCACGGTGCTGGAGGGGCTCAACGTCATCATCAACCGGAATGAAGACATGCAGGTGGTGGCCGCGGCAGCCGATGGCTCAAAGGCGGTCGCGCTCTGGCAGCAGCACCGGCCGGATGTGACTCTGGTGGACATCCGCATGCCCGGCCTGGACGGGGTGGCGGTGATCGAAGAAATCCGGCGGCTGGACAGCTCGGCCCGCGTGGTGGTGCTCACCACTTGTGACACCGACAATGAAATCTACCGCGCCGTCAAAGCCGGGGCCCGCGCCTATCTGCTGAAAGATGGGCCGCGGGAGGAGTTGGTGGATACCATCCGCCGCGTGCATCGTGGTGAGACCTGTCTGGCCCCGTCTCTGGTGGAGAAGCTGGCCGCGAGCGTGAGCAATGAGCCTCTCACCCGCCGGGAGCAGGAGGTGCTGGAACTGCTGGCCAGGGGACGGAGCAACAAGGAGATCGCCAGCACGTTGAGCATCAGCGAGCCCACCGTGAAGACCCATCTGCGCAGCCTCTTTGGCAAGCTGGACGTCCTGAGCCGCACGGAGGCGATCGCCGTGGCGAGCCGCAAGGGGCTGGTGAGGGTGTAGGCCGGTAAGAGGTGGGACTGAAGCGTCGCTGCGGGAGTAGTCCGACGGTTCCCGTCGGTGCGGGAGCGGAGGAATTCGTGGGTGAAGTCGATGGCGTTCTGACCAGTCACCAGGGTGCGTGCGGGCTCGTCCAACCTTGGGCGGTGCTACAGATCCCGTACTGGGATCAACTTCGGTCTGAGTCAGGCACATCAAGGTGCCATTCCAGCCTGCTTCCTCGTGTCGGCAGCAGGGCGTCTAGGTAAGCACTGTCCGAAAAAGGTCCGCGCCGGGGTTGGAGTTCCGTCCCGCATGCGGGACCAATGCCATCAGGGAAAAGCTGGTGAGGTCGATGATTCGCCTTTGGCGAACGAGCTGAGGGCTGAAAGCCCGGCATGATAGCAGCCTTGGGCAACGCCCAAGGTTGGCGTTGGTTTTAGAGGTTGAGGGCTGTAGGCCCGGGGTCATTCAGGGATGCTCGTCGTGGGCAGGATGGATGAGGCCGGGCCTTCAGCCCTCCGATTCTCTTTCAACCCCTAACCTGGGGCGCTGCCCCAGGCTGGTATGACACCGGACCGTTGGTCCTCAGTTTCATCATGCAACGGCGTTGATCGCTCTGCCCAACCTTTTCCCTGATGGCATTGGCCTTTAAGCGGAATCAGGAGACGCATGGTCCACGATGTCGCATGGGTGACCGCATCTGACCAACTGGCGACAAATGAATGTCATGGGACGCACGAGGGGTGATTCCGCTTAAAAGCGGTACTCCAACCCTGCTGTAGAACGGAAGTGATGAGTTTGACTGGGCCATTCGGGGAGGTGCCGGATGAATAGCCGCAATCGCCCGTCTCCTCGCGATGGTCGTCGGTCTGAGGCGGGCACCTCACGGTGGTTTCTTGGCGGCCACCCCAAAATGCGTACGGTTGGTCAGTTCTCCCCTGGAGTTTGAAGTTTGGATTTTGATCATTGGATTTTGCTCCCCCCCCTCCCTCATCCAAAAGGATGAGTCACCCCCCGTCCTCCTGTCGCTCGCAAAGATCATCCCCATGCCATCTGGTCAAAAAGCGACCGGGGTGAGATGATCGCTGAGTTCCCCTGACCGGGGAAGAGGCTAGACCCGACAATCTAAGACGAGGTGGATGGCGCAGACCTGAGCCAGGTCCCGGCAGGCTCATCCACCGCCGTCAAGGACGGTCTAGGAAACATCCCACACGCCATGAGCCCCTACCACAAACTCTACACGCCCGAGGACAGCGCGGTTGTCTTCATCGACCACCAGCCGCAGATGACCTTTGGCGTCGCCAACATCGACCGCGCTACCTTGATCAACAACGTGACGCTCCTGGCCAAGGTGGCCAAGGAGTTCAACATCCCCGCCGTGCTCACCGCGGTGGAGACGGAATCCTTCAGCGGCTACATTTGGCCGCAACTCCTGGATGTGTTCCCCGGCCAGCCTGTGGTGGAACGCACCTCCATGAACTCCTGGGATGATGCCGGCTTCCGTGCCGCCATTGAGGCCACCGGGAAGAAGAACATCCTCATGACCGGTCTCTGGACGGAGGTCTGCGTGACCTGGCCCACCATCGAGATGCTGGGCGCAGGGTATAACATCTACGTCGTGGAGGACTGCTGCGGCGCCACCTCCCAGGCGGCGCATGAGGCGGCCCTCTCCCGCATGGTCCAGGCCGGTGCAGTGCGCGTGACCACCATCCCCGCCCTGCTCGAGTGGCAGCGCGACTGGGCGAAGCGTGAGCACTACAACAACCTCATGGGCCTCATCAAGGGCCAGGGTGGTGCGTACGGCGTGGGCGTGGAGTACGCCTACACCATGGTGCACAAGGCTCCGCAGTCGGCCATCAAGCCGCAGGTGGTGCCCGCCTCCGCGCATCATTGATCGATTCCTTCAATTACTCACCCCTAACCTGAGAGCTTCAGGACTATGGACGACGCCGTGCATGTCGCCATCACCCGCCGGGTCCGGCCGGAACACGTCGGCGCTTTTGAAAAGGCGCTGACGGAGTTTGCCCGTGACTCGCTCCATGCCCCGGGCACCCGGGGCGTGCAGTTCCTCTATCCGGCTCCGGGTTCAGGGTCCAACGAGTACGGCATCTTGCGCACCTTCTCCAGTCAGGAGGCCCGGCAGGCGTTTTACTCGTCACCCCTTTATCTCAACTGGCAGGAGAGCGTGAGACCGCTGGTGGAGGGCGAGGCCGAGTGCCGGGATCTCCATGGCCTGGAGGCGTGGTTCAGGGATCCCTCCGGCCGACCCCCTCCGCCCAAGTGGAAGATGGCCCTGCTCACCTGGGTGGCGGTCTGGCCGGTGAGCATGATCGTGCCCCGTCTTCTTGTGCCCCTGCTGGGCAGTTTTCTGCCAAAGCTCCTGCTGGCCGGGGTGGTCGCCGCCGGCATCACCGCCACCCTCGCGTGGGTGGCCATGCCCCTGCTGGTGAAGCTGGCCCATGGCTGGCTCCATCGGCCCGGGCGGCATTGAAAACGTCTTTTTCATTTCCCACACCCCCAAACTCTTTCTGCCATGAGCGCTTCACCGGCACCGGATCTGATCCTCATCAACGGCCGCATCACCACCCTGGAGTCCTCTCATCCGGAGGCAAGGGAGCTGGTCATCAAAGACGGCCGCATCGTCGGCGTGGACAATGCCCGTGACTTCGCGGCAGGTCCTGAGACCCGGGTCATCGACCTCCAGGGACGCCGGGTCATCCCGGGGCTGAACGACTCCCACCTGCACGTCATCCGCGGTGGGTTGAACTACAACATGGAGCTGCGCTGGGACGGCGTGCCCTCCCTGGCAGACGGGCTGCGCATGCTGAAGGCCCAGGCGGCCCGCACGCCACCCGGCCAGTGGGTGCGCATCGTCGGCGGCTGGAGCGAGTTTCAGTTCGCGGAAAAACGCATGCCCACGCTGGAGGAGGTGAATGCCGCCGCACCGGACACGCCCGTGTTCATCCTTCATCTGTACTGCCGCGCCTTGCTGAACAAAGCGGCGCTGCGTGCCTGCGGCTACACCCGGGACACGCCCAACCCTCCGGGCGGGGAGATCCAGCGGGATGCGGATGGCAACCCCACGGGGCTGCTCATTGCCCGGCCCAATGCGACGATTCTCTATTCCACCCTGGCAAAGGGGCCCAAGCTGCCGCCCGAACACCAGATCAACTCCACCCGCCACTTCATGCGGGAGCTCAACCGGCTCGGCCTGACCAGCATCATTGACGCTGGCGGCGGATTTCAGAATTATCCGGAGGACTACGCCGTCATTGATGAACTCCACAAGCGGGGTGAGCTGACTCTGCGCGTGGCATACAACCTCTTCACTCAGAAACCCAAGGAGGAGAAAGCGGACTTCGCCCGGTGGATCAAGATGACCGGCCCCGGCGTGGGGGATGACTACTACCGCTGCAACGGAGCGGGGGAGATGCTGGTGTTCTCCGCGGCCGACTTCGAGGATTTCCTGGAACCGCGTCCCGATCTGGCCCCCACCCTGGAGGCGGAGCTCAAGGAGGTGGTCTCCCTGCTGGCGGCCAATCACTGGCCCTTCCGCCTGCATGCGACTTATGATGAGAGCATCTCCCGCTTCCTGAATGTGTTTGAGGAGGTGAACCGCGAGATCCCCTTTGGGGACATCCACTGGTTCTTCGACCATTGCGAAACCATCTCTGACCGCAACCTGGAGCGGGTGAAGGCTCTTGGCGGCGGCGTGGCCATCCAGCACCGCATGGCCTATCAGGGCGAGTATTTCCTGGACCGCTACGGGAAGGCCGCGGCAGAGCGCACCCCGCCGGTGCGTCGCATGCTGGAGATGGGCCTGCCCGTCGGTGCTGGTACGGATGCCACGCGGGTGGCCAGCTACAATCCCTGGGTGTCTCTCTACTGGCTCACCACCGGGCGCACCGTGGGCGGCACGTCCCTGTATCCAGAGAAGAACTGCCTGACACGGGAGGAGGCCCTGCGTCTCTACACGCAGGGCAGTTCCTGGTTCTCCACAGAGGTGGGGAAGAAGGGCGCGCTCAGAACCGGGCAGCTTGCGGATCTGGTGGTGCTTACGGAGGATTATTTCAACGTACCGGATGAGGCCATCAAGGGCATCGAGTCCGTGCTCACGGTCGTGGGTGGAAGGGTGGTGCATGCCCGGGATGAGTTCAGCCCACATGCACCCGGGCCTCTGCCTGTGCTGCCGGAGTGGTCACCCATCAGCGTCTTCGGAGGCTATGGTGCTCCGCTGGATGTGAAGAAGGCGGCGCGCGCCGGGGTGCCGCTGCCGCTGGAGCATCCGGCCCGTACGGGTCGGGCGCAGGTGCGCTCGCTCAGCAGCGCTGCCGATGGCGGGAGCAATCCCTTTGGTTCCTTCTGGGGCTCGGGCTGTGATTGCTTTGCTTTCTAGCTCTCCACCGCGGGGCGTGTCCCATGTCGTTCAGCACCTCTCCCATTCTGATGGCCGTGATCTCGGTCGCTTGTTTGGGAAGGGGGGCGGCAATCGCAGCGGGTCCGCTGGAGGGCTGGACGGGTTCGATCTCGGGGCATGCCCGGACCATGCAGGAGACCTACCGGGGCCCCGACCTCGGGCTCGGTCCGGTCAAGGACGACGCGTGGGTTCATCAGCGGGTGCAGGTGCTGCTCACCGCGGACTATGAGGAGACCTTCCGGCTGGCCTCAGAATTCACCTGGGGGCGAATGTGGGGCAAGGATTCACCGCTTGCTCCCCCGGACCAGGACGAGGTGGATTTCCTCCAGCTCTATGCGCAGTATCGGCTGCCTCTGGCAGAGACGTATTCTCTGACCTTCAAGGCGGGGCGGCAGACCCTCTACTACGGCTCTGGCAGGCTTCTGGCAGCGCGGGAAGGGGCCAACCAGCGTCTGGCGCATGACGCACTGCTTCTTTCCTGGAAGCAGGGTGATGCCGTTCAGGTGGATGCCTTCATGGCCTCGCCAGTCGAGATCGAGGACGGCGCTTTTGACAACACCTCGCATCCGGAACGGGTTCGGTTCTGGAGTGTGTATGGCGTGTTTCCTTCCCCCCTGGGGGAGGGGCATGCGGTGGACCTGTATTACATCGGGCTTCACGATGAGGATTCTGTTTTCCTTGAACCCAATGGCGAAGGCGGGCGTGAGCTGCGCCACACCGTGGGCACACGCTGGTGGAACAAGACCCGCCCCGTGATCTACAACACGGAGCTCATCTTCCAGTTCGGCCGGGCGGGGGACCGGGACATTGTGGCCGGTGCCGGCAGCCTCGGCCTTGGGTATGAATTTGCCCAGACTCCCTGGCAACCCACCCTCATGTTGCGGGCCGACCTCATTTCCGGCGGCGGTCCGGAAGGGGATCTGCACACGTTCCACCCGCTCTTTCAGGCCAACAACTATTTCAATGAAGGCGGCTTTCTCTCGCCTTCCAATCTGTACAACCTCAACCCGGTGCTGAGCTTCAAGCCGCACTCGAAACTGGAGGCGTCCGTGGGAGTGAACTTCCTCTGGCGCTTCAGTGCGGAGGACGATGTCTATGCCCCGCCTCTGCAACGGCTCGCTGGTCCGGCCCCTGAGGGAGAACGCTATCTCGGCACCGCCTTCAATGCCGCACTGACCTGGAAACTGACGGAGAAGACCGAGCTCTTCCTGGGCTACACCCACCACGAAGCCGGGGACTCTCTGACGTCAGTCGGGGCGGGGAATGAAGACTACTTTCAGGCGAGTTTCCGGGTGGAGTTTTAGACAGAATTAACAGAATTAACGGAATTGGGTTTAGGGCCGATGGATGAGGACTTCGTGTTTCAGAAGGTCCCTGCAGTCTGCTTGCCCCGTTGCAGAAGCAGGCTTCAAGCTGGGCTCGACAAAGCGCATGCGCGCCTGAAAAAGGTACTGCCCATTAACCTGACGCGCATGCGCCGAAGCGGAATCCCAATTCTGAAAATTCCGTTAATTCTGTCTAAAAAATCCGTCTCTGTGCCCTCTGCGCCTCTGTGGTTCTTTCCTCATTCCCTCCCACCCCTGACTCCCTCCTCCACTACTTCCGCTCAGAGAACTCCACGCCCAGTTCATTCTCCAGTCGCGTGATCGCGGACTTCTCCTTGGGTTCGATGAAAGCGAGCGACAGCCCCTTGCGTCCCGCCCGGCCGGTGCGGCCGCTGCGGTGGGTGTAGTATTCCGTCTGCTCCGGGAGCTGGTGGTGGATGACGAAGGCGAGGCCCACCACGTCGATGCCGCGGGCGGACACGTCCGTGGTCACCAGGTACTGGAGGCGTTCTTTCTTGAAGGCGCGCATCACCTTGTCGCGCTCCAGCTGGGAGAGGTCGCCGTGGAGCACTCCCACGGAGAAGTTCCGGGTGCCGAGTTCCTTGGCCAGATTGATGGAGCCCGCGATGGTGCGGCAGAAGATGACGCCGCGGTCTTCCGAGCGGTCTTCGAGGAATTCTGAGATGCGATCCAGCTTCTCTGTGCGGTCACAGATGATGTAGCGGTGGGTGATGTCGCGGTTCACGACATGCGCCTTGTCGATCGTGATCCGGTGCGCCTCGGGCTCCATGTAGCCTTCGATCAGCTCCTGAATGCCCTCGGGGATGGTGGCGGAGAAAAGCCAGGTGTTCTTGCGGGACTTGGCGGTGAGCTGGAAGAACTGCTCGAGTTCCTTTTTGAAGCCCAGGCTCAGCATTTCATCGGCCTCATCCAGCACCAGATAGCGCACCTTGGAGAGGTTCAGCGCCTCCCGCTGGACGAGGTCCATAAGACGGCCGGGGGTGCCCACGACGATGTGCGTCGGGCGACGCAGCCGGGAAATCTGGAGGTCCATGTCGTCGCCGCCCGTGATCGTCTCCACGAAGATCTTGTCCGGCACATGCTTCGTGAACTTGAAGAGCTGCTTGCCGATCTGTTTGGCCAGTTCCCGGGTGGGGGCCACGATCAAGCCGTCAATCTGCCCGGCCTTCGCCTTGGCGGCGTGGGGGATGATCCGCTCCAGCATGGGCAGACCAAAGGCGGCCGTTTTCCCTGTGCCCGTCTGGGCCTGGGCGATCAAGTCCCCGCGGTGGGCCAAAACGTGCGGAATCGTTTGCTGCTGAATGGCCGTGGGCTTGGTGATGCCGAGCTCTTCGAGCCCCTGGACGAGTGCTTCGGAGATGCCGAGGTCTTGGAAAGTCTTCAAAATCAATGCGGAATGGAGAGTTCGGGGGGCGGAAATGCGGGATGACGGGGGTGTTCGGCAACCGGGGAGGGCAACATAGCCCGAAATGTGAAAGAGGCCAGTCCGGCTTCGCGGGAGACACCAGACGCCAGACATCAGACCTGAGGTCAGGAGCGCGATGGATGCGAGGGGGGAGGCGACTGAGCGGGGCTAGGAACCCCCGCCTCCTTTACCCAGGGACAAGTCACAAGGTGACATGGCCGCAGAGTAAAGGAGGCGGGGTCTCCGGCCCCGCGGGTGAGCGGAGCGGGGGCGATGTGCAAGAGGGTGTTGTGGATGCTGACCGTCTGTAGCGACCTCCTTGGCAAACGTCCGGGGCGGCCGCTTGCGCCATCTAATGTTACATTGCCTTGGTTGCCGAATCAGGGGCGGCGCGGTGGCAAGCGGGGCGCTTGCCCTACAGGGCGTCAGGGGAGAGATTGGGCGAGCAAGGGCCATGGGAGGTTCTGTTCCCGCCCCCGGATCCATCCACCCTGGGTTGTAGGGCGACCGCCTCGGTTGCCTCAGTCAAGGTGGCGCGTGGCAAGCGGGGCGCTTGCCCTACAGGGCGTCAGGGGAGAGATTGGGCGAGCAAGGGCCATGGGAGGTTCTGTTCTCGCCCCTGCATCCATCCACCCTGGGTTGTAGGGCGACCGCTCCGGTTGCCTCAGTCAGGGGCGGCGCGGTGGCAAGCGGGGCGCTTGCCCTACAGCGTCGATAACCGATTAAAATCGGAACAGTGATCCAGGGAAGTTGAGATGCCAGAGGCGACGTCGCTGGCATCCGCTCCGGGATGCAATACTGAATCTGATCTTCCGGAGGTATCAGTCGCTCCGCTCCTTCAACCGTCCGACTAATGGCTTTGATGCCCCCGGCATCGGGCAATCAGGGCTGGGACACCATCAGATCGTCAAAGTCGACAAGCCAACTTCCCGATGAGGGCGTCAGGGGAGAGATTGGGCGAGCAAGGGCCATGGGAGGTTCTGTTCACGCCCCCGCATCCATCCGCTCTGGGTTGTAGGGCGACCGCTCCGGTTGCCTCAGTCAGGGGTGGCGCGTGGCAAGCGGGGCGCTTGCCTTACAGGGAGTCAGGGGAGAGATTGGGCGAGCAAGGGCCATGGGAGGTTCTGTTCCCGCCCCTGCATCCAACCACCCTGGGATGTAGGGCGACCGCCTCGGTTGCCTCAGTCAGGGGCAGCAACTGATCAAGACCGAGCCCCCCCCGCCTCCCTTTCCTCTCTCAACTCACCAGGCGCGCCCAACGATGCGTGAGCTCAGGTCTTCTGTCTTGCGTCTTCCAGTCTTATGTCTCCCGCGCAGCGGGCAACGATCCTCGCCATGTTCCGCGCATCATCGATTCCACGATGATGCGTACCTTCCAGCTCCAGTCTCAGCATCCCCAGCGCCTGGCCCATGCCGGGGCGTTTCTTGAGCCCCCGGGCTTCGGCGAAGGCCTTTTTGAGGTTCAGATGCGCTTCAGAGAAGGGGTAGGGCAGATCATGAAAGGCGCAGTCCAGCTGGAACTGGCCCTTGTCGTAAGCACCCCAAGACGAAAACATGCAGTCTGGATAAGGCTCCAGCCAGGCCTTGAGCTTGGCCAGGGCTTCAGGAAACATCGGGGCCGCATCCACCTCGGCCTGGGTGATGGTGGTCAGTTTTGTGCAGAACGGCGTCAGCACCGGATGCCGCACCGGTTTGATGAAGGTGCCGAACTCCGACACCGTCTCCAGCGTTTTGCCGTCCAGCAGCACGGCCCCGATTTCGATGATTTCCATCTCATCCCGAGGCACCTTGCCGCGATCGCAGCAGGTGGCCTCGAGATCGATAATGAGGAGATGAGGAGATGGATTGCGAACCAGTGAACGCAGCGAGATCATGTAATGAACGGGGCGCGTTGGGAAGCCTCTCAATTGGCGAACTTGGATATCACTCCGCCAACGGAGACTGTGAGTAGCACCCACCCTAATAGCTGATGAAGATATCGGTATTGGAGTGCAATTTTTCTGTTCGCAGAGGGCATCCATTCATCAACCATCGGTATATTGTCGAATGGCAAGAATAAATAGACGCTGTACCAAAACGCACTGTACGATCCGCTTGAAGAATGCACTCGACTCATCGCGAGATTGAAGGGTTTCCCGCCAAAGACAAAATAACCGAAAACAACTAATCCAACCGAAATGAACAGAAGCCGCTGAGGACTGGTCATGTATCCTGAACTCAAGTCCAAGGCTGCATCCAAGCTTCGGCGCCAAAATCCATAACTTGCTCTTTCTCTGCGCTTGCTCTCTAAGTGGACACGCGTCGCTGCATCGGATCTACCCATCTCAGAGAGCCGGCGGGCTGCATTTTCGTACGCTGTGCTATCGTATGCGGCATTTTGGAGAAATTCTAGGTCAACCTCTCCTCCTTTTGAAAGTTGAGACGATTCGACTTGTTCCGCAACCAAGCGTTCACAATTGAACCCCCGCAGCGACAGTGCTCGCAATCCCCAAGTTGAAATTTTTGGAATGTGCAATTCATCGACTTGGACCCCGTCCATTGTTAAAGTTGCGCGGTTAGCCGATGCTCGCCGAAAGGTAAGAGTACCGTCCACTTTCGCGCGGAAAAGTGAAAGACGTGAGTCCTCAAGCATAGCAGAATCAAAAATGACATCGCCAGATGATGTCAAAGACACGAGGGAAATGTCCCCAAGCCACTTTGTTTGGCTAGCATCGATACCTTCTCTTGAGATGAGCCCTTCGGCATTCAATGCTTGTTTGACATGCCCTCTCGCTTTTAGGTTTGATTTGTTCAGGTCAATCTTGGAAACGTTCCCGTTGACGATGTTGACGGGTATTTCAAAACTACATTCTGAGGCGTTGAGCGTTCCTCCAATGCTGATGCGTTCCAAGTTAACCATGTTGCTAACTCCTGCCGCTGAGTCTGAACTCATAAAGCGAGCGCCAAAAAGGATAAGATCTCTCGTTATCTTGGCATCGTGTAGATAAAGTCCCTGCCGGAAGATTGTCCGATTGAATGGGCGGCCGTTGTCCGAAAGTGCATTCACATGAGCGGTTAACTCATTTGCTTGGATTGAACTCAGGTTAAGTTGACACTCGAAATCTGAACCGACTAACTCCACGTTGCTCTTAATTTCCATTCCGGAGCAATCAAAATTGCCGTCGGCAACCATAAATTTTGAGTTGCGTAGCAGTAATGCTCCACCGAGGACCATCTGCCTGAAGTCAGCAGTCTCCAGGACTATAGTGCTATCAATGATCGCCAAATTGTCTCCAACCGTCGCACGATGAAGTGTCCAATCCAGTCCTTCCAGTGAGCAGTCTGTAATGACTAAGCGTCCGTCTACCTTCAATCTGCTGAGATTGATCGAACCGAAAATGTCGCAATTTGAAATGGAGAATTTCCCGTTCCTAATGGCCGCATCATTGAAAGAGAGCCCTGTCGTTTTGGTTGTGTTGTTACATTTCGCATTTGCCAGCTCAAAATCGCCGTTGAGCGTTACTTGATTCATGGATAGACCGCCTGCGAACAAGACTGGAGGCATGAATGAAGGTGATGACGCTCTAAATCCACCAATTGATGAATTGTCAAAGCTAACAAAGTAATCCCGATTTGTAGAAGCGATAGAGTCGGCTTTTACAATTGACCTCACTTCTAAATGAGATGCATCAAACCGTCCAAAAAAGTGACTATTCTCGAGGTCGAATTCGCCCCCGATGGTAGATTGTCGAAATGAAACGGAACAGTCGGCACCACAAAATGTGCTCGATTTGAGTGACACGTCCGAACCTATGCTGGTCAAAAGAAAGTGGACGTTACCCGTGACGAGTGATTCGTTCAAAAGCACCTTTCCGCCGATGTAAGTGTTGATGCAAGACAAGCAGTGTTGATAGCTTTCGGAGTGATGATTTTTTTGACTTCGCCTATTAGGACTCCGAACCTCTAAATGGGACTTCAACGCCAGCAAACTCCCTCCAATTTTTGCGTTGACCAAAGTAATCGGGCAATTGAAACGGGAAAAGCCTGCAAGGAAGTCGCCTTCGACTATGGAGGATGTGAAATCGAATACACCTGATTCTGTAGATGCCCATATTTGCTCGAATCCAAGAGGGCCCTTAATCTTTGTGTTGGTGAAGTCTGCGCCTCTTCTGAACTTGCACTCGCCGAAATCAAGAGCCCCGCCGACTGACATTTGAGCGCCATTGAAAGGAACATCGGACGGTCCGAATGTACAGCCTCTGAACGAGGCATTTAATCCGCAAGACGTCAATGCATAGCTTACTATTCCTCTGTATGTTGCCGAGCCTGAATTGATGCTGCCCATAACGCTGAGACTCATTAATGCTGCATCAGAATTGAATTGGGATGTGGCAAGTATGAGGTCCCCCGCTATGCGAGTTGTATTTATCGAAAAATGCGCATCAAATTTGCAGCCATGGAGGTCAACAATGCCTCCGACATTCATTCCGCTAAAATCAGCAATTCCAGACTTATCCGCGAAATGGGATTGTGAGCCGAGGAAGTTATTGAGTATTTTTGTGTTACGAAAATAGGCGTGCTTCGAAAATTGAGATTTTTCTATAGATAGGGAGCTGCCGATGGAGGATTTCGAGCTGGAAAAATGATTGTAAAACCGATTGTTCGTGAGGGAGGCGGTCCCTTCGATAGCTGCCTCCTCCATAGTAAAACTCTGAGAAAATTTGCAGTCAGATATTTGAAGGTATCCATTGATTCGAATATTGTTCAAATCGACAAAAACCTCAGACGAAGGTGCGACGGTGCAATTTTGAAGTACCAGTCCTTTCGATTCCAAAAAACTGAGATCAAGTTCTCGCAATTGACACTTGGAAGCGACAAATAGGCCATCTACTTTGGCGCCGAATGCGCTGATGGATAGGCCTTTGCAGGAATCAAAAAATAGTCCATTTGAGGCTATTGTATTATTTAGGTGCAAAGTCTGGTCGAATTCGCAGGAAGTGAATCTGAGCAGAGTGGAAATTTTGATGCTCGATAGATTAAGCGCACCTTGAATGTGAGCGCCTCTTATATCAATCCCTCCACTCGATGGGATTTCACTTGTTAGCAGTACGTCGCGGAGCTCAGCGGCGGAAACGACATTACCTTTGGGGAATAGTTCCTTATTTGAAAAATCGACTACAAATCCAGATTTCGTGAGAAGTTTGAATTTTCGCGCAGTGCTTGGAGCGAAAAGCCCCGCCACTAACTTCTTTGAAGTTGTAGTCTCGTCTAGATGATCTTCCCCTCGTGCCTCAACACGAAAGCTAATCAGGAAAATCGCAAAAAGGATGGCGAGACGTTTCAATTTTCTGCTCATGATTGAAGTTCCACCAAGGCCAACACCATTGTGCGCTAAGTCAAACATCTCCAAATGATATCACCCCACAAACCGAGCCTTCAAATGCTTCAAATACGCCCCTGACTCGGTCGTCTTCCCGGTGGCGTGCTCCATGAGCTCGGCTGGGGAGAGGCAGGAGCCGGCGGCGTGGACGTTGTCGCGCAGCCACTTCAGGAGCGGGGCGTACTCGGCCTTGGTCGTGGCGTTCTTGATGGCGCGTTGTTTCATCGCTGCCGCGAAGAGCTGGGCGGCGTTGAGGTTGCCGAGGGTGTAGGTGGGGAAATAACCGAAGCCGCCCATGGACCAGTGGATGTCCTGCAGGCAGCCCTGGGCGTCGTTGGGCGGGGTGAGGCCGAAGGAGGACTCAAACTCGGCGTTCCAGGCATCGGGGATGTCGGACACCTTCAGCTTGCCGCTGAAGAGCTGACGCTCCAGGCTGAAGCGCAGCATGATGTGGAGGTCGTAGGTGGCCTCGTCCGACTCAACCCGGATGAAGGAGTACTCGGCGCGGTTCACGCCCAGCAGGAACTGGTCGAGCGTGAGCTTTTTCAGGTGCGGGAAGAGGGACACAGCGCGGGGGAACCAGCGCTCCCAGAAGGTGCGGGAGCGGCCTACGTGGTTCTCCCAGAGGCGGGACTGGGACTCGTGGATGCCGAGGGAGACGGCGCTGCCGGAGGGCAGGCCCCACTCGCCTTCTGGCAGGCCCTGGTCATAGAGGCCGTGACCGGTCTCATGGAGCACGCCGAAGAGGGAGGAGAGGAAGTCCCGCTCATCGTAGCGGGTGGTGAGGCGCACATCACCGGGGCCGAAGCCGGAGCAGAAGGGGTGCGAGGTGGTGTCGATGCGGCCAGCGTCGAAGTCGAAGCCCACGGCTTCAGCGACCTCGCGGTTCAGGATCTGCTGCTTCTCCACCGGGCAGTTGCCCAGCATGGCCTTCAGAGGGGGAGCCTCGGCGGCGGAGCGGGCGACGGCGTCCTTGGCGATCTTGGCCACGGAGGGGCGGAGGGCGGTGAAAAGCTTGTCGATGTCCTGCGCGGTGGCGTCGCGCTCATGCTGATCCAGCAGGGCGTCATAGGGCTCGTTCTTCCCGCCCCAGCGGGAGGCCATCTCTTGGGCGAGACCCACGAGGCGCTCCAGATGCGGGGCAAAGGAGGCAAAGTCCGAAGCGGCGCGGGCCTTGGCCCAGGCGGCCTGGCCGAGGGAGATGGCCTGGCTGTTCTGCTCCACGAGTTTCTTCGGGAGCTTCAGCGCGCGGTCCAGTTCGCGGCGCAGTTGCTCGATGTTGGCCTTCACGATGGAGGTGCGGGCTGCGGCCTGGTCGTCCACTTCGCCTTCGGCCTTTTCCAGCAGGTTCCGGAAACGACGGGAGGTGAACTGCTCATGCGCCTGGCCGCTCAACTGGGCGAGGATGCGGGAGCGGTGCTCCACGCCTTTGGGCGGCATGTAGGTTTCCTGATCCCAGCCCAACACGGCGGAGGCTCCGTGGAGCAGGGAGACTTCACGGGCGGCGGTGCACAGTTGATCGTAAGTAGAGGTGGTGAGCATGTCGGTGGATCAGTAAATCGGTGATTCGGTCAACCAGGAGGGTCGCAGGGGTGTTTTTGGGCCCGCCGGAAGGGGACGAAGCCTAAACGTCAGCATGGATTTTTCCAAATGCAATCGGAGCCGGAGCGTGGGTGGGCCGGGAGGCAGGGAATCACAAGCACGTGCATGCAGAACCCAGGGGGTGGTCAGTCTGGGCGGCCCAGGTCTGATACAACCAGCTCCGGGGTCTGGATCGTAGTTCCTCGTGAGGTCCGGCGGCACCCACCCGCCGGGCTTTGTTTTTTTGCAATCATCGTTCTACCCCCCCTAGACCCCCTCATGACTTTTGGCTCCCCGCCCCCTTCTTTGTCTTCTGCTTCAGGCCAGCGCCCCCCCAAGGTTTCTCCCCGAATGTGGGCAGCAACGTTCCTGGCCGGATGGGCATTGATCAGCGCCAGTTGCAGCACCACCGCACCGCGGGTGGCCACGGCTCCGCGTCCGGAGGACATGGTGCAGGATGACGTGGTCAAGTTGCAGATCCACCTCGACGGCCAGTTGTTTGGGCCCGGCATTGTGGATGGTCGTGAGGGGGAGTTCACCCGGAAGGCGCTGGCCCGCTACAACACGTCGCATGGTCTGCCGGGCGATGCTTTTCCGGATCTGGGTTCGATCGAGCCGTACACCACCTACACCGTCACGGCGGATGACCTGAGCAAGATCGGGGTGCAGGGCGGCAGCCCCTCCGTCGTCGTGCTTCAGAAGACGCAGCCCTATACCTCGCTGACAGAACTGCTGGCTGAGCGTTTCCACACCTCCAAGGCCTTTGTTGCCAGACTGAACCCGGGCGTGAATGTGGATGCCGCCCCGGCAGGTGCCAGCGTGACGGTGCCCAATGTGGCCCGGCCACTCTTCGTCACGGAGATTCCCGCCACCTCGAAAACCTCGCGTGTACAGGACCCGGCGCTGGCCAACCGGTTCATCGTGGTGGATCTGCGGGTGAAGATGCTGGAGGTCTATGACGCGGAAGGCGGGCCTCTCATTGCCGCCTTCCCCATCACCCCCGGATCCTCAGAACACCCTGCTCCGCAAGGGGATTGGAAGATCGTGGGCATCACCACCTTCCCCTGGTATCGCTGGGATGAAGGCGTGCTGAAGCGCGGCGAGCGTACGGAGGACTTCTACAACCTGCCCCCTGGCCCGAACAGCCCGGTGGGCATCGTCTGGATGGGGCTCAACCGCCCTGGGGTCGGCATCCACGGCACGTCAACTCCTGAAACCATCGGCCGCTCTGGCAGCCACGGCTGCATCAGGCTCTCCAACTGGGATGCGGCGGCGTTGAGACCGCTGGTGACGGCGGGCGTGAAAGTGCGAATCCAGTGAGGTGGGGGGGGGAGAGTGAGTGAAGGTTTAACCACAGAGGCACAGAGAACACAGAGACTGAAACTGAGGTTTAGACAGAATTAACAGAATTTACGGAATTAGGGTTCAGCTTCTGGGTGCATGTGTCAGCGCACTCTTGTTCGCAGCTTGAACCTCAATTTTGTTAATTTCGTTAATTCTGTCTAAAAAATCATTCCTCTGTGTTCTCTGTGCTTCTGTGCTTGAACCGAATTTCTTACTTCATTCGCTGACGAAGTCGTAGAACAGGATCTTTGCGGACAGCGGCAGGAAGTCTTCCTTGGCGGCTTTCTCGTGCACGGGATGCTTGTTGTAGCGTTCCATGGCGGCTTGGTCGTCGAAGTGCATGGTCAGGCTGACGTCGAAGGTGGTATCCATGAGGGGACTGCCCTTTGGCACAGATTTGCCAACGGAAAGGCCTTTTACCTCGGGGATCTGGGCGGCGAAGCGGTGTGCCGCATCGATGATGCGCTGCTGATGCTCCTTGTTCCCCGGCTCCTTCAGCCAGATGTAGCCGGTGTGATGGATCTTGCCCTTTGTGGCCGGGCCGGGGTCGGATCCCGGCACGGCGGAGATGAGCAGTGTGAGCGCGACGACGGGGATCAGCGCCAGGAGGGACTTTTGAAGGGATTGCATTCGGGTGTTCATGATGGACTCAGTCTGACACAGGCTGCTGACAACGGTATGTCAGGAGCCTAAAATTTGGAATGATGAATTAGGAATTATGAATGAATCATCCGAAGCTCCTCGCTTGTGGGCTGGGCAACTCATTCCTAATTCATCATTTCTAATTCCTAATTTTCGTTCTGTGCTCTCTGCGCCTCTGTGGCTAAATAATTGCCAATTGCCTGCGGCACGGGATGCGCTTCCTTTTCGGCTCCCCCCTGACATGAATACGATCACCCTTCACCGGTCCAACGCCACTGCCACGCTCCATCTACAGGGGGCGCATCTTGCCGCTTGGGAGCTGGGCGGGAAGCCGGTGTTGTTTCTCAGTCCCAGGGCGGTGTTTGCGCCGGGCAAGGCCATTCGAGGGGGGATTCCGGTGTGTTTTCCGTGGTTCAACGCGCATGCGACGAATCCTGACCTGCCGTCGCATGGCTTTGCCCGGACCTCGGTGTGGACGCTGAAGGAATCTGCGGGTGACTGCGCGGTGCTGGAACTGGAGTCGGACGAAAAGACGCTGGCGATGTGGCCGCATGCCTTTCTGGTGACGTATCGCCTGCAACTGCTCAGGAAAGGGTTGTTGATGGACTTCCGGGTGCAGAACACGGGCGAGTTTCCGTTCACGTTTGAGACCGCGCTGCATTCCTATTTTGCCCTTGAAGATGTGCGGCAGGCCCGTGTGGAGGGGCTGGATGGGAGGACCTATCTGGACCAGACGGAGGAGTTCCGCCGCAAGGTTCAGGAGGGGGACGTGGTCTTCTCTGAAGAGACGGATCGTCTTTTTGTGGATTCTCCCGGACCCCTGACCCTGCGTGAGGGGCCCCGCGTGATCCGCCTCACAGGGCTGGAAGGATGGAAGAGCACCATTGTCTGGAACCCCTGGACGGAGAAGGCACGGGCGCTCAAGGATCTGGGGGAGGACCAGTGGCCCCACTTTGCGTGTGTCGAGACGGGCTGCGCTGCGGATGACGCGGTGACCCTGCCTGCGGGAGAGACCTGGCGTCTGGCCGTGGAGATCGAGGTGGGGTGATCTCCTCCTCCATATCTCAAATCTCAAAAAGAAAGCGGCGGTCATCCGACCCATCCGCGGCGGGCCAGGAGAGCGCATTCGGGATCCAGCGCACCAGATGATCCACACCCGCCGCCTGAAAGGCCTGGACGTAGGTGGAGATGTCCTCCCTGAAATGAGCCCACACCGCCTGCTCGTAGTGAATGGGGATGACCTGCCGCGGGGTCAGCATCTTGATGGACTGAACGGCCTGCTCAGCCGTCAGGGTGAACTTGATCGCCGGGGGCAGCGGCGGCCACAGGTTCACCCCGCCCAGGTGTAATACCGCCGTGTGTACCTCGAACCGGTTGGCGACCTGACGGATCCCGTCGAAGAAGACGGTGTCTCCGGACAGGTAGAGCACCCCGTGCTTTTGCCCCTCCCACCGCAGCACGAAGCCTGAGACGTGCCGCGTGCCGGGAAGCCAGCGGGGGCCATGGAGGGCCGGTGTGGCGGTGACGCTGAGTTTGAATCCGTCGTGCCCAAAGAGCGTGGTGGTACCCCAATCCTCCAGCACGGTGACGTTGGATACTCCCTTGAGATGGTGCTTGCCGTGAGGGTTGGTGATGACCTCCCGCGTCTGGGCGAACAAGGCCCGGCCGCCCTCGTCCAGATTGTCCACATGATGCGGATGGCTCAGCAGGATGGCGTCCAACGGGCCCAGTTCCGCCGCGGTGAGGGAGGTGCCCCGGTAGCGGGTGAGATGCAGCCCCGGCAGGCCGGTGCCGTAGCGCCTCATGCCAGTGTCCAGCACCGGATCTGTGACGATCCTCAGGGAACCGATCTCCAGCAGCACTCCGGCGGTGGAGAGATGGGTGATGGACACTTGCATGGGCAGCAAATCAGAGTTGGGGAGGAGGGCTGTCAGCGCAGGTCTTCGCGCGCCACGGACTTCGGATCGTTGCGATCATCCCGCCAGCGGGGGTGTGGCACATGGAAGACGTAGTCGCCGTTGTAGGAGGCGACCGCTTCTGTGAAGGTCAGGGTGCCGATGGTGGTCCACTTCTGCCCGTGGACGCGCTGGGTGATGGTGGAGCGCTCGCCCACGTCCGAGACTGCCACGTCAAATACCAGCGGCCGCTTGGGCGTGGCATCCCCGCGGTCATACATGATGGCCAGGATCTCATCCCGGAAGTCCACGCCTTGACCTCCCACTTCGACCGTGTCCTTGGCGGTGGTGAGCCTGACGAAGCGGGGGCAGGAGGGCTTTGCCACCGGTTCTCCCGTGGTGGTGAGCTCCGCTATTTCATAGAGCTGGCGCTCCAGGGGTTGCTTGTCGGCACGCATCAGTTTCAGCGCGCTGATGATGAAGCTGAAGATGCCAGCGCCGCGCCGCCACGGGGTGACGGGTGGGGAGTTGGTCAGCACCGCCTCGCGGATGCTGTAGGTGGTGGTGCCGCCCAGATCCTCCTGGGTGATGAGGCTGGCCGTGGGGTACGCCGTCTCGTCGTGGGGGTCGGTGGTGGGGTAGAGGTTGGCGACCAGGGCGAGGGAGCGCCATTTGCCAGCGTGGGTCTCCTTGGCGGTGGTGGAGTAGCGGGCCAGGGCGAGCGCACGGCTGCCCGGTGTGAAGTAGCCGGTGTAGTTCGTCCCGGGAGGGGCGTCATTGATCTTCCATTCGCCGGAAAGGATGATGCCATTGGGGTGGAGCAGACGGCGGAAACCCTTGTGATCATCCCCCCAGCGCATCACGGCGCGCGTGCGCAGGGTGCGGCGGGAGGCGGCGAGCAGGCTGGTGACGAGACGGCCTGCGGTGATGGAATAGACGGGGAGGGGCTTTTCATTCGGCCCGCCCCAGGTGTGATAGTAGGGTTGTTGGCTCGCACCATCGCGCTGGGCGGGATCAAAGAGCTGTTTCTTCACCCCGGAGAAGGTGGAGTGGGTGAACTGGCGGTCATGCAGCGTCAGGTCCTGGTTGTTGTCCGGCAGCGCGGCATCGGCAGGCGGGCGTTTGATGCCGTGCCGCCAGCCGAGGGTATAAACGATGCCCACAAAGAGCGCGGCCAATACGCCCCCACCCAGACCGAGACGGCAGAGTTTTGAAGCCGCCTGCAGAGGCATCGAGGGATCGTTGAGTGCGTACACTCCCCCCAGTCTCCAGAGGGTGAAGAGGACCACGACGGCGATGACGACCCGCAGCACCCGGGAACGCACCAGGAGGAAGAGCAGAGCGCCCAGGACCGCGAGCCCTGCCACCTCCACGAGCCAGAAGATCCGCCAGGTGTTGTTGGTCAGGTTGGGCCGGGCCAGCCGGGGGCGGGCGTACTCCGGCTTCTCACCCACCAGCCAGGGAGCGGCAAAGTAGGGGAACTCCCTGGAGAAGGGTTTCAGGGAAAACTGCTCCAGCTGACCCTGGGGGTTCCGCTGGGGCTCGCCCGTGGCCGGATTGATGCGGTACTCCCCGTCGTTCATGGTCACGCGCGGGTAGCGGTTGTCATCTGTGTAGGAGGCCTCCCAGAGCTGGGCGTCACCTGCCAGGGCGGTGAGGGCGGCCACGTCATCTGTGAGCACGCGGCCGTTGGGGAAGTGAGTGGGCCGGCTCCGCGAAAAGATCAGCACATCCGGCATGGCGTCATAGGGGCGCCGGGCGAAGAGCGGGGAGAGGAAAGTACGGTTGATGTCCTCCATGATGGTGGGCGTATTGTGGCGGCGGTTGATGTCGGCCACATGCCTGGAGGGCGGCAGGAAGTTGAGCGCGTCAAAGCGGGGCAGTTGGGTGCGCTGGGAGCGGCCCACGTGGTCGATCTGCTTCCCGTCCTTCGTGGTGGTGGCCCAGACAAGAAAGTCCCGCTGTTGAGGCGCGAACCGGTTGAGCGGGATGCTCACTACGATGCCAATGACGTTCGTACGGAAGAAGCGCGGGAAGATGAAGGGGTCATCGAACACCCCGGTGCGGACGTTGATCTCCCCGTCCCGGTAGGGGGCGTTGACGACGGGGCCTCCGGTGGGCAGGCCGCTGATCTTGAAGTTGGCGGGGTCCATGCTGCCGTCATTGTTCAGCGTGAACTCCAGCTCGACTTCCGGGGAGATGTCATCGGGCTGCAGGATGGTGGCCCCGTAGCGCTCACGGTCGGCCACGGAGTTGAAGCCGAGCTGCGCATTGAGGTCCATGAAGACATTGTAGCGGTGGCTCTTCAGGTTCAGCGGCCGGGGTTGCGTGTGCTTGTACTTGGGCGCTGCGGGATCGCCGCCGTTCATGGCAGACAACTGGGTGCCCACCATCACGAGGTTCCGCTTCTGGGCGTCCACCTGATCCTTGGGCACCTCCTCAAGTCTGCCGAGGGAGGGGAAGACGCAGAGGCTCACGATGAGGTTCTTCGCCTCCGGCAGGGCGGGGTTTTGATCCTTGTCCAGATAGATGTGGAGGTCTGTGATGCGCGGCTCGCCATCCTTGGGAGGGTTCAGCGCATTGAGGTCCAGCGGGTCGGCATGGTCAGAGGCAAGGGCCGGCCCCCAGCTGGGGAGGAGGCACAGCGCGATGAGTGCGGCGACGGCGCGGCGGAAGCCGGTGGGCGATGTCATGAGAAGGCAGGGTTCAGTCTGTAAATGAAGGGGTGGTGACGGTGCGGGGGCGGGGTTCAAGACCGCAACACCTGGAGGGCCACCTGCTGGCCAAGGGCCCGGTAGCTCTCCCACTGCGGATCGTCGAAGAACTGGTCAATGGTGGACTGCTGCGGGAAGGCCGGGTAGCGGTCGCCGTAGTTTCGGATGTCCTCCGTGAGCGTGCCACCCACGCCGGGCTTGATGACGGCCAGCCAGGACACCACGCCCGGGGCGGAGGCGTAGGTCACGCGGGCGAGGGCTACGTGGCGGGAACTGCTGCGCTGAAGTTCACGGATGCCGCCCAGCGTATCTGGGTCCAGCCAGTCCCGGACGATCCCAGATGGCAGAGGGGGTGATCCCTCCACCCAGGCAGGCTGGGGGAGACGGCGGGCAGCGTCTTCCCACACGTCCCAGGGATCGGGTGCGCCGGCTTCCTCGGGCGTGGCGTGGCCATTGCCAGGGGCCCGCGGGGGACAGGCGGCATCACGATTCGGTTCCAGCCACTCGACTTGCGCCCCGAAGTCGGTGCGCACCGTGCGCACCAGTTCCGCGAGATCCGTCCACTGGTACTTGGGGTCCTCCCCGCCATCCACCATGAGCATGAAGGGCAGGCGTCGGCGGACGAGCTCGTACAGACCGGTGACCTCAAAGTGGCCGCCGTCGCTCAAGTACCAGAACCAGCGCGAAGCTCCGTGGAAGCGGCCGCGCCACTCAGAGAGCAGCATGCTCTGCATGCGGTACAAGGAAACTGGAAGCCGCTTGATGCGCCGCCAGATGGTCTCAGGGAATCGGCCGGGGCGTTCGCTGGCCAGAATGCCGGAGTCCCACCAGTAACCCAGCCTCACGTTGAGCAGACCCAGGAAGAGGGACATGGTGAACGTGGTGCTGCGACCGGAGCCGGTTGAGAACGCGGCGCCGGAGACGGCGGTCCAGGCTCCCAGTGACAAGGGCTCCACCTCGGCGCTTTCGCTCTCCTTGCTGGCCAGCACGTGGAAGGCATTGGGATTGCTGCCCACGGGGAAGGCGCGCAGGGCGATCTTGCGCCGCTTGCCCACCGCGTTGGCATCATCGCCGTCCAGGCCTTCCAGCCAGCGCCGACGTTTCTGCCACTTGGGCCAGGCGTCGGGGTGTGTCCATTCGGCGAAGTAACGACGCCCCACGCTCACCCCTTCTGGGTTGATGCACATGGGCAGGCCCTTGCGGCTTGGCACATTGCGATCTGATGCCAGGTCCACGGTCTCATTCAGGCACACATTGATGAGGTGCAGCGGGCCCCCGGAGCGCTCGGGGTGATACATGTCGAAGGGCACATCATCCTTGGGATGGGCCTGCTTCACATCGGTCGCATCATCCGCGGTGCTCCCGTACACCCGCTCCTCGTTGGAGGCGCCCAGGAAGGTCCGGGTGAGCCGGGCAGCGTAGGCCGCGTGGAGTGAGGAGAGGTTCAGGAAATCAAACGCCCTGCCGATGACAAAGGAGAAGATGAGCGCCAGCATGATGGCTCCCACCCCCCACATTTCGGCATCTGCCATGACCAGCTCATGAGCGAGCAGGTCCACTATGAAGATGAGGATGAGCGCCAGGGGAATGCCAACGATCTTGGAGAGGCGGGCGAGGGACAGGCCCTCGCGTCCGGCTGCGCTGACCTGCTGGAGCGCTTTCGTGCCCAGCCAGTGCAGGACGGGGAGCCCCGGTCCCACGGCCGCCATGATGCCGACAAAGAGCACGGTCAATGTCTGCTCCGCCGCGAGGCGGGCCACGGTGTCCAGCAGCGCCCATCCGGTGAGGGCGGCAAAGATGAGCGCCACCTCCCCCAGGGCCAGGCTGAGCCGGTTGCGCACAATCGTGCCCAAGATACGGGGGGCCGCCTTTTCCGGAACACCACGGGTGGCTCCCCAGCGGGCCACCTCCTGCCACACCCAGGTGAGCAGCAGAATGGCCCCGGCCCCGGCTCCGTAGGGGAGGGACACAGGACTGGTCAGCGCCGCCACCGAGCCGGTGAGGAGCACCAGCCAGGCAAAGAGGCCGTAGGGTGAGTAGGGGCGTGTGGAGCCTCCTTTGGGCGCCAGCCAGTTGGCGAGAGTCCCGGGCAGCACGCCCAGGGCCAGGGCCAGCGCGGGGAGGACCCACCAGGGGGAAAGCTGTCCCGCCAGGACGAACGGGCCGTTGGGCAGGTCCAGTTTTTTGGTCACGAGCGCCGCCAGGCCAAAGAGGCCAAAGAGCAGCGAGCCCACCACCAGATAAACCGTGAAGATGTTGCACCAGAAGACGGCCAGGTTCAGCCGCAGATCCTCCCCGCCTGTGGCGAAGATGTAGTTGGCGTTGGTCCGCAGCCACCAGAGTGGTGGGGAGGAGGTGTTTTTCAGCACGTCCTGCACGGCACCACAGGGATCTGCCGGTGCGGTCTCGCCCGGGGGCGGGGCGTTGACGGTGGGGCGGGTGAAGAGGCGGCCGAGGAAACTCCCGGTGAAGCCGCCGCCTGAGACCGTGGAGAGGAAGTCCAGATCCCGCACCCGGTTGCGCTCGGCCAGGGCCTGCAGCACCCCCAGGCAGAGCGTGGCGCTGCGAATCCCGCCGCCGGAGAAGGCGAGGCCCACCGAGTCTTTGGGCAGCTTCATCAATGAGTGCCGCACCGCCGGCAGTTCGTCGTTGGCAGGGTTGCCGGATTCCAGGGCATTGGCCGGGACGGCGACCGCCGGGCGGTCGGGATAGGCCTTGTTGCGCCGGCCCAGGATGGCCCGGGCCTCCCGGTCCTCCACGATGGCGGGGTAGCTCGCATGATCCTCCTCTGCCAGGATGGTGTCTGCCGCCTTCTCACTCATCATGAAGATGGGCGTGAGGATGAAATAACCAGGGATGCGGGGGAAGACGGAGGCATCCACGATGCGCAGGCCCTTTACGCCGTGCACGCGGAAGCGGCTGTCCAGCACCGCCTCCTTGTCCACGAGCTTGGTGGGGTCTGCCTGCCAGGAATCTGCCCCGATGCGGCAGGTGCAGGAGGCATGATGGCCCCAGGACTGTGTTTGAATCCACTCCCGCAGGGCCGTGGAGCCGTCCTCCTTGTCCAGGCCTGGCTGGATCTCGTGGACGAACTCCCGGGGATTCCGCCGGTTGATGTCCCTCATGAACTTCACCGCATCCACAATGGCCTCCAGATCGCGCTCGCTCTCCTTGAGGTTGAAACTGATGGACTCCTGCTGCTTGAGCAGCTCGGGTGGGATGGGCAGTCCGCGGGACTGGCAGTCCTTTATCAGGTTCTGCAGTTCCCGTGCCTTTTCGTTGTAGGAGTCAAAGCAGATCTCCGGGGCGTCGAACGGGTTCAAGGAACGTATCTTGACATAGCCGTCGTTGTTCCGGGTGTAGCCTTTCAGGATCACCCAGGTCCAGATGTTGTGCTGGTCCTTGGCGGCACCCAGGGTCGGCCGGAAGAGCTCCCGGGACCAGCCCCAGTAGTACCCGCGGAAGGCGGCCGGCGCCCCGAAGGTGAAGAGGTCTGGCTCAGGCTCCTCCGCCTCTTGCACCACCTTGGAGCGGCGCAGCACTGCCACCGCCCCGCCGTTGGTGCTGTAGAGCCCGCTCTTGTCCTTCAGCCATTGCACGCGGGCCGGGTCGGAGTCATCGCCGGGTGTGAAGGAGAGCCCGTTCAGCGTGGAGAAGTCCGCGGCCACCTCGCTCACGACGGTGACTTCATACCGGTCCTGGAGATTCCGGCCCACGCCGGGGAGGTGGATGAAGCCAGCGTTTTCCGCGCTGCCGGGTTTCTTGAGAGGCTGCCCGTCGCTGCCTGTCAGCACCGGGGTGGGGAGGGGATTCATGCCGCCGTTTTGGCCGGCCGTGACCTTGTTGACATCCTGCTCATTGCCGATGCCGCTGAGGGTGAGGAGTTGTGGAGTGTTGAAGGCACCGCCGCAGAGGATCACCTCCCGTGCGGCAAAGTAGCGGAGGCGCTCACCCGGGGCGTTGTTTTCTGTCTGCAGAGGGCTGGCTTCATAGAGATGATCGCCACGGGCGAACTCCACGCCCACCGCGCGGGGGCACTCGCCCTCCGCTTGTTCAAAGAGGACCTTGGTCACGTGCACACCCTGGTCGATCACAAGGCGTTCCGGGAAGCGGGCCTGGGTTTTCAAGAGCAGCTCCCGCACTCCGGCGCGGCGGCCCAGGAGGAAGCGGCCCTTGTAGTCCATGGCATCGCTGCTCTCAATGCCCGTGGGAATGAGGAAAACACCCTCCGGACTGGTGCGGCGGGTATTGTAGTCGTTGGGGTCGATGTGCTGCACGATGCGCAGCTTCACCAGCGCCTGCTTCAGCATGCCGATGAGCGGCTTGTCCTGGTGGAGGACGGCCAGGGCAGTGCCGATGAGCACATTGAAGAAGTTCCGGTCCTTCCGGGCGATGCCGGCGACGAGGTCGGGATCGATGAAACTCGTGGGCTGCCAGCCCTTGGTGCCGTGGCCGCCGTCATCGAGGACCGCCCGTGGGTCGAACTGGAGCACGAGCCACTGGTACCCCTTGTAGATGATGCCGAGCAGCTTACGGAACCACTGGTCATACGCCTTGCGGTAGAGGTTGCGCTCCATCCTGGCGAAGTAGCCCCGCATGTTCTCCGCGCGCCAGGTGTTGTCCCCGGTGAGTTCGGCAATGTACTCCCAGTCCTTGTCATTGGGCGCGGCCATGATCATGGCGTGGTGGCCCGTGCACCCCCCCAGGCCGGACGACCTGGGGTAGAAGACGCCGCCCTTGCCCTTCTTGTCCCAGCCGGTGGGATCGAGGAAACGCCCGTGGTACGGGTAGGGTGTGTCCTCCGGTTTGCCGTCCGGCGCATCCGGGGCCGCCTGGCCATTGGGCAGCGGCTGGTTCAGCCGGTTGTATTTTTCATCCAGCTTCTGCCGGTTGTCGTCGGCATAGTGCCGCACGGAGAACTGCCAGCTCATCTCCAGGTCCTCCGTGGCTGCACCGTGGTAGCCTGGGACCTGGTTGATCTCCCCCACACCTGCATTGGGGAAGATGCTGGACTTGTGCTCCAGCGGATCCCGCCCCGCCTCCAGCACCAGCACCCGCTTGCCGGCCAGGGCCAGACGGGAGGCTAGGGGCCCACCGCCGGCACCAGAGCCGACGATGATGTAGTCAAACGGGGTGCCGGTGGGACTTTGGGCCTGTTGAAGGAGTTCCTGGCTCATGCGGGCTTGAAGGGGGATGGGAGGTGTAGGGGAGCGGGTGGGATGAGGTCAGAGGGTCTTGAGGAACTCGATGAGTGCCTCCTTCTCGTCAGGTTTGAGCTGTTCTCCGAACCAGTGTCCGCGATCGAGCACGTAGTCGGGGCACTTGCTCGCCTCCACGAGGCCGGGCAGGGCTTTTTTGCTGAAGACCTTGTAGGCATCATCCCCGGTCAGGTGTTGTTTCCTGATGTCCACGGTGGCGCGTACCAGTCCCAGGATGGCGGCAGGGAGCTTGTTCTTCTTCTCCGGGTCCAGGTTCATGAGAAGGTCCACCGGGGTGCCGCGCGGGATCGGGCCCACGTTGACGCCCTTGTAGTCTCCGCTGAGCAGCGAGTCCGGCAGGACTGCCAGAGGCAGGGGGACGTTACGCAGACGGCCGTTCAGGAACTTGTGGGCCAGAATGCCGGTGAAGGTGGTGCCGATGAAGAGCAGGGCAAAGAGCCACTTCACCAACTTGCGGGGCTCTTTGTTGGTGAGCAGCAACCACAAACCGACCGCGGCAACCGCCACCACTGCCAGCCACCAGAGCCAGTGGGCCATTTCCAGCATGCCGCTGGCGGCCATCATCAGAGCGCCCGGCACGGTGCCGCCCAGACCGCCCATGCCGGTGCCAGCCAGCACCCCGGCGATGAGCACCGCCACCAGGATCACCAGGATGCCCGCATGACGGGCCCGGCCCCAGAAGAACCCGGCCAGGAAGAGCAGCCCCAGGACCAGCCACAGCCAGAAGCTGAGCAGGCGGAAGATGAACTTGCCCGCCACCCCGGTGATCAGGGGTTCGATGAAAGTGGGGGCAAACTCCACCCATGTGTCATTGGGCAGACGGTAAATGTAGCCGGGGTCCTCTTTATAAGGGCCGCCGTCGCGGCGCAGGTCGCCCGGGGGCACATAGAGCGCCTTGCCATCCCCATAGGTGGTGTAGAGGGGGCGCTTCTCATTCCAGAGGAGCTTGCGAATGCCGTCGTCGAACGCCTCCATGCGGCCTTTCACAGAGGGGTCCTGGTTGTACAGGCCGAGGGCGTTGTTGTGGAAGTAAGGTGCGGTGCTCCAGACGCTGATGAGGGAGGCGGGCCGATAGTACCCCGGGCCGCCTTTCTCCCGACCGTCATTGAAGCGGTCATCCTGCGTTTTGGTGGCGACGTTGTAGAAGTAGATGTCCCCCACGGAGGGCAGGTTCTTGAAGGACTCTGAGGAGAAGTTGTCCCACACATTGCCGCGGATGGCGTTGGTGGCCATGGCGCGGGCGGAGTTGGTGCCCACCAGGGTCACGGGCACGCGCAGTTCGTTGGAGAGGAAGTTGTCCTTGATGAAGGCATCCTCGGCATCCGGGGTGGCGGGGCCATCCCCTGCCATTGCCTGCATGCGGGCGCGGAAGTCTGCCATCATCGGGCTGGCGCGGAAGGCCTCCCATTCCCCGTAGCGGGAGGGCAGGGTGTACACGGCGGGCTCATCCAGCTTCGGCACCGGCTTGGTCTCCCAGTCCTCGGCAAAGCGGAGGTCAAACCCATCCGGCTGCTTGCTGGAGTGGCAGATGGAGCAGTTGTTCAAAAAGACGCGCCGCCCCTTTGCCAGAAGCCCGGCATCCGTGCTGAGGTGTGAGCGCCCTTCTGTGACGGCTTTGCCGGCACCGTCCAGCGTTGCCGCACCGCCGGGCATCCACTGCGGGCCGGCGTCTTTCAGCTTCATGGGGGCGGTGCTTTTGGGCACCGTGCCGCTGATCCCCAGCAGGAAGAAGTCTGCCATGTAGCCCACCCGGTACTTCTCGTTCACATTCCAGTACACGGAGTTGGTCCGGTTCGTGGCGATCTCAAAGGGGCGTTGTTTCGTGAAACCGATGACGGGGTTGTCACAGCGCGCCCACTGCTCGGAGAAGACGCCGATGTTCAGCGGCACCCGTGCGAGGGCGGCGAAGACACCGCAACTGTCCTCCCCGGGGAAGAGCACCATGGGGAAGTGCCGCATGTCTTTGCCGGCTGGCGGGGGATCCAGGGTATAACGGGCAGGCTCCCCGTCTTCAAGACTCTGCATCAGCAGGTTGGTGGGGCTCTGCTTTTCCGGGGGCTTGACCTTGGCCCGGGCGATGCGTGACGGCAGGTCAAACACCGCATTGATGATATTGGTGTTGTTGAGCTGGTCGGTGCTCACCAGGGAGGTGTCGATGGTGCCGGGGGGCTGGCTTGCCAGGAAGTGGTGCAGGAAGTTGTTGCGCGGCAGCAGGTTGGCGGTCACCGGCTGCGCTTCCCAATACTGGCCGCCGATCACGGAGGAGAGGTTCTCCCACTTTGGATTCTCCACATCCGCCGGCGGGTTGAGCGGGTGGGGGGCCACGTGGCAGAAGCCGCAGGACATGCTCACGCGGAAGGGGCGGATGAGGTTCCGGTCCTTGTTGATCTTGGGATCAGTGTAAAAGCTGGAGTGAGTGGAGCTTTCGACTCTGTCCTTCCAGTAGGTCCGGGCCCGCGCTGCTTCCGCAGTGTCGCCGAAGAAGTCCGGGTTGAGCATGAGCCGCAGGCCGAAGATGCCGCTGGGGTAGCCATAGACGGTGTAGTCCAGTCCGTCGCGGGGCATCATGGCCTGCACCTTGTAGTACAGGTCGGGATCGCCGGGCTTGAAGAGATCGGTGCCCCGGTGGCTGGAGGGGGGCTTGGGCAGGCCCACCGGCGGGTCCACGGGCCGGCCCTGGGCGTCTGTTGTTTCCTCATTCTCAGCGTTGTAAGTCTTGGGGCGGAGCAGGGACTTGTCACCATCCGGCCGGTCGATGTACAGCCCCAGGATGCGCTCATCCGGCCGGGCTCCGCGGAATCCGGGCTGGTTGATCATGCCTGCGGATTTGAAGCGGTTGTTCCGCTGCCGGGAGTCCATGAGCACGAGGAAGTCCGTGATCCCGTAGCCCTGCTCCTGCAGCCAGCCCCAGAAGGTTTCGTTCCCGCCGCCCCAGAGCAGCCAGGTGTTCCGGCCCCGGATGGCATTGCGCTCCTTGTCGTCCACCTTGCCATCCTGGTTGACGTCATAGTCCAGCGGCTTCAGAACCCCTGTGGTGGCATCTGCCACCCAGTCCATCTGCCAGAAGACATCCCGCTGCTCTGCGGGAAAGCACTCCGCTGTGCGCGGGTACACGGGGGTTCCCCGGATGGTCTTCCCGCCGAGAGCTTCGTCCACGGCCTCCTTCGGATCGATCGCTTTGCGCAGCTCCGCAATCATCGGGGGTACGCCCCCGCTCCCGGCATGGTACGGCCCGCCGTAGGAGCTCCCTCCGGACTTTCCGGTGCCAGCCGCGCCTCCAGTACCGGCATCGTGAGCCGTCACGGGCGCGGAGACAGCGCAGAAGAGCAACGTTGAGACCAGCGTCACCGCCAGCGTGTGCAGGGCACTGCGGCCCGGGCGGGATTGGGGACGGCAGGGTCTGCCAGGTATCCTGATGGAGGTGGGCGCTTTCATCATCATCATGAGGGGTGGACGGCTGTAGTTACTTGAAATAAGAGGCGGCGGGAGATCTGCCTGGGGGGCGCAATCGATGTTGCCTGTCGCAGGGCGGTCCGGCGGGGCAGCACGGGAGGGCATCGGCAGTCCGCTGCCGAATTGCTCCATGTGACTGCCTTCGCCTTGAAGCTGCGGCCATTGTCCTCGTGATCCCTGCGAGCCCATTAGGCCATGAACAAAACACGGGCCTTGGTTTTTGTCTGTCCGTCAATAGGGATGAAAACTTTGCAAGGTTTTGCCTACAACCGGGGGGTGGGGATTTGCCCGTCGTTGTCCCCAGGCCTTTTGTCAGCTACGCCCGGGCACAGGCGGGGATGAAACGCTGGTGCCCTGACAAAGAAACCTGACACCTCTGTCAGGATTTCCTCCACACAGGGTAATAATCGCCCCATTCCTGATGACCTTGAAAACCAGCGGCCCGACCGGGAAAGAGCCAGGAAAAGGTGAGCAGGTGCGGGTGGGTCCGTCCGGGTCAGACGGGAGGCGAGTTCGGGGCGTATTGCCGCCCGCCTTGCTGGCTGACTTCCATCAAGCCCGGGCAAATCCCGGCAATGGGCTCTGAGAAATGGCGCGATCCTTCAAGGCTCGAGCCTTCCCTCAACGGGGCGGGGGGGGCGGGCAAAAACTTGGGAGGGATCCAGAATACGGGTTCCGAAAGGTCCCTTTCTTAACTTTCGAGAATTTTGTACGGCCACTGCAATCTTCCAGGACGGGAACAAACCTCTGCATAGAGGAAACAATTTTCCCTGGCGAAATCCCGGCAACAGGAGGCGCCCGGGTGTTTGTCATTGTCGGAGAGGTGGATTTGCGTGCATGCAGGTGAGCATTGCGGGCACTGTGCGGGACCAGGTGTTACTCCTGAATCCCGTTGGGGCTGTCGCAAATGAGTGCCGCGGACCGGGCGGAATCTTTAGATGAAATAAGGGGTAACGACTAGTGCTGAATGGGGAAGATTGCGCCTTGATCCCACCCGTCGAAAGCCGATTTTTAACTGTAACCGCCCTGTGCTGTTTTCTGCTGATTCGAAACAACCATTTAGGTTATATGGAAATAATCTGGCCCGATGAAATGCTGCATTGCCTGCATGTGTATTTACCCTGAAAATACGCGTTGCTGCGATTCCTCCATGCAGAGGGCGGCATTGCCCCAGGTAAATCACTTGTCCAGAGAGCATCTATTTAAGCGGTAACTGGAGACGACACCATGAGATCAGGAACGATGAACCAACTGACCCGGCAGTGGAGGGGTGCGTGCGCAGCCTTCACCCTGGTGGAGCTTCTCGTCGTCATATCCCTGGTGGCGCTCTTGATCGGGCTCGCCGTGCCCGCCACCAGCGGCACGCTCAAGGCCAACCAGATCTCCATGGGCATTCAGACGGTGGTGGATGAGTTAAGCGTCGCCCGGCAGACCGCACTGGCCCACAATCGCATCGTGGAAGTGCGCTTTTACAAGTTCAACACGCCAGAGCGCATGGCTTCCACCGAAGAAGTTGCTGCGTTGCAGACATTTCTTTTCGATGAGACGAATACCATTGCGAAGCCGGTAGGGGAGGTCAAGCACCTCCCTCATGGGGCGGTGGTAAGTGACGACCCATCGCTCTCCAGCATCTTGAGCGCCAGCCAAGTGAAGACCTGGACCGACGCGGACCCGAAGGTGCCGTTGATGCGTGGCATTGATGTTGCCTATACCGCCTATCGCATTCGGTTCCGCCCGGATGGCGCGACGGATCTAGGCACGGGTGAGTGGTTCCTGACCGTGCATGGCAGCAAGGACACCGGATCACCGCCGCCAAACCATGCGACCATCCAGATAGATCCCTATAACGGATCTCTCCGCCTCTACCGTCCGGGTTGAGGCCCCCGGCCCCCATCATTTTGTCGATTTTCCGTCGCTACTACCCGCGCGTAAATACCATGCACACACAGTTGAAATTCAATTCCTCCACGCGAGTCGGAAAGGGAGGGTTTTCGCTTGTCGAAATCACCATCGCCACCGGGATTGCGGCATTTGGGCTCATTACCTTGCTGGGCCTTCTCCCCTCGGGGATGACGACGTTCCGCGATGCCATGAACGTGACGGTTTCCTCCCAGATCGCGCAGCGGCTCATCAAGGAGGCGGTGCAGACGGACTATGATACGCTTGTGAATGTCGCCAGCGGCACCACCCCGGCCTCAGACGTGCCCGTGATCAAGGAGCGACGTTATTTCAATGACGAGGGGGTGGAACTGCAGGCGGCGGACGCGGCCAAGGCGGTCTTTCATGCTCATATCCGGGTGATGCCGGGCACCGGCCTTCCTGCTGTGGGAGGAACGGTGGACAACACGTCCCTCGCGACGGTGACGGTGCAGGTGGCGCTCAATCCCTCCAATCGCAATCTCACGGTCATCGGGGGCAGCGGCAGCCCCCTCTCCGGCACCCTGGATCCGGCAGGGAAGGTGCCGTTTGTCACCTACACCAGCCACATCGCCAAAGTAAAATGAGCCGTCCCACGCCCATCCCCCCACGCGCGAGGCGGGGCTTCACCCTGGTGGAGTTGCTGCTTTCCATGACGGTGCTTTCCATCCTCCTGCTGGTCATCGTGCAGGTGACCAGCCAGACGAGCAATGTCTGGAGGAGCACCACGGCCAAGGCGGACCAGTTCCGGGAAGCGCGAGATGCCTTCGAGGCCATCACGCGCAATCTCTCCCAGGCCACGCTGAACACCTACTATGACTACTTCAACTCTGCTGGCCAGCGCCGTACCCAGGCGAATGCTGCCACCTTCATTCCGGCAAAGTACGGGCGCTACTCGGAGCTTAAGTTTCAGGTGGGTGCCACCAGCACCCTGTTGGGCACCAGTGCAGATCGTCAGCCCGGACATGCCATCTTCTTCCAGGCCCCGCTGGGCTTTTCGGATGATGTCACCAACACCTCCCTGAACAGCCTGCTGAACACGTGGGGTTACTTTGTGGACTTCCGCCCGGATACGGACCGCCCCGATTTTGTACCGGGGAGCACACGCTACCGCTTCCGCCTGGTGGAGTACATGCAGCCCACGGAGCAGCTCAAAATTTTTGACGATCCCGCGAAGTGGCTGGATGACGCGAAGGTGGCCAACAGCCCGCGCACCCACGTGCTGGCCAGCAACATCATTGCGCTCTTCATCCTGCCGAAGCTGCCCGCCAAAGGCCCGGCCAATGACCCCACGGTGGACCCGACGGGGGCGAAGCTGGCTCCAGATTACAAGTACGACTCCACCACCACGGGCAGTGCCGCTGCGAATGGGGCGGAATACAACAGCCTGAACCAGCTCCCGCCTCTGGTGGAGGTGACGATGGTGGCCATCGATGAGGCCTCCGCCGTGAAGCTGGAGCGCCAGTACGGCAACTCCCCGCCGAACTTTGGCCTCGCCACCATGTTCAAAGATGCCAGCCCTGCGAAGCGGGAGCAGGACCTGGAGGCCCTCTCCGGCTACCTCACCGCGCACGGCATCAGCTTCCGCGTCTTCAGTACGGAGGTGAGCCTCCGGGGGGCGAAGTGGAGCCGTGAACAGACGGCCAACTGACCCGCCCTGGCACATCTGTGTCGCACGGGGGCAACGCGACCCCGCCTCCCACGCCTTTCCTAGAACTCCGCCCCATTTTTCCCAGCCACCTGCCCAGCCGGCACCTTTGCAGCCCATGAAGTCTTCAAAATCCCCCTCCTCCCCATCACCCTCCCGGCGCACGGGTGCAGGAACCAACCGCGGTGTGGCTCTGATCGTGGTCCTGAGCTGCCTGGTGCTTGTCTGCGGCCTGGTGCTCTCCTTCTTCCTGAGCATCTCCACCGAGACCAAGGCCTCCAAGCTGGCTGACAGCGGCGGGCGCAGCCGGGACCTGACTGATACGGTGACGAACCTGGTGATGGCGCAGATCCGTGCGGCCACCACGCAGGGCTCTGAGGTGGCGTGGGCCTCCCAGCCGGGGATGATCCGCACCTATGCTGACAACGCTGGCACGGGCGCGGGCCGCTTCCCGCGAGCCAACTACAAGCTCTACTCCGCGAAGAACATGGTGTGGAAGGCCGGGGCAGGTGCATTCGACTTCACTGAGGATCTGGAGACCAACTGGTCCACCAACCCGAACCATTTCACGGATCTGAATCTCCCGGTGAGGGACCTTCAGGACGTGGACCAGTATCCGATTGTTGATCCTCGATCCCTGGAGCTTCCGGCGAACCAGCGTCCGCAGGGGTTTGACATCGTGAATGCTCCACTGAGCACCACCACACCCACCGGGGCCACCATCAACAAGGCACCCATGCCGGTACGCTGGCTGTATGTGCTGCGTGATGGGCAGCTCACCGCGCCCACGGGCGGCGACGGCAACACGGCGACATGGACGGGCGCCAATGCCCCCACAGCGGAAAACCCGATCGCCGGGCGTATCGCCTTCTGGACGGATGACGACACCAACAAGATCAACATCAACACCGCCGCCGGAGATGTGTGGACGCCCAGCAACGCCACAGCCTACGCCGCTCCGGAGGCCGGTTCGTACTGGGCACCGCCGCATGTGAACACCGCCTTTGACAAGCAGGCACTGGCCAACTTCCAGCCGGCGCAGGGGGAGTTCCAGCGCTACCCCGGGCATCCGGCCACCACCTACCTTTCCGCCGTTCTCCCCACGCTCACGAGGGACCAGATCGGCCTCATCGCCACCCGCATTCAGACGGGCGGCTCCAAAGGGGGCACGGCCGTTGCGGGCGGCACCACGGGCAAGGAGTTCGTTACTCCAGACTCGGACCGCCTCTACGCCTCCATTGATGAGCTGGCCTACGATCCCACCCGGACTGTCCAGGGGGCGATCGACAAGGCGACGCTGGAGCGCAGCCGCTTCTTCCTCACGGCGCAGAGCCGCGCGCCGGAGACGAACCTCTTCAACCAGCCGCGCGTGGCCATGTGGCCTGTGCACAAGGACACCTCCTCCACCTACCGTACCGCCTTCGACAAGCTCATCGCCTTCTGCAGTCGGGTGGGTTCAGGGTATGACTACTACTTCAGCCGCGCCAGCTCCACCAGCCCCACGCTGGACTACGAAGGCGCGAGCCCCAGCGACGCGGGCCCAAAGCGCAACCGCGAGCTCTACGCGTATCTGCAGAACCTTACCGGGCGGCCCATTCCGGGTTTTGGAGGCAACTTCCTCGCCAAGTATCCCCTGCCCGCCGGGGCCGATCCCTCGACGGGGGCCTCGGACCGCGACCAGATCCTGACGGAGATCTTTGACTATGTGCGCAGCACGAACCTGCATGACGACCTCCTGAAAGAAGCTGGCGGCACGCCCTTCACCCCCGCGCAGGGGACCAAGGGCCACGGCCAGGTGGCCCCCATCCACATCGGCAACACGCAGGGCTTCGGCCGTTTCTACACCATCTCTGAGGCGGGCCTTGCCTTCATCTGCACGGCGGATGGGAAGGTGGCGGAGAGCAACACGTCTGCGAACAAGACGCTGCCCCCCAGCACCACGCTCTCGAGCACGGAGAAGCAGGTGGAGGCCATGCTCATGCTGGAGCTCTTCTCCCCTGGACGTGGCTCTGTGGGGATCCACCCGGACATGCGCATCAAGGTCACCGGGCTGGAGTCCATGCGGCTTAACGGCAAGGTCATGGGCTTCCCTGCGGAAGGCGTGATCGCGCTGAATACGGCGGGTTCCTCCCTCTACCATGGCCGCTCCTGGGGCGGCACCGGGGGCTTCCGCCTGCCCCTGTATAACGGCACGAACCGCCGTGTGCCCGCCCGCGGGCACGTGCCCAAAGATAACGGGCTCGACGCCACCAACACCTACCCCTTCGTGAGCCAGCCCATCACCGTCTCCGCTGCCACGGACACGCCCACCATGGTCTTCAGTGGCGGTACGAATGTGGTGGTGGAGCTGCACTCCGGCACGAGTGGTCCGCTCGATGACACCACGCGCATGCAGACCATCCGGTTGCGCTTTTACACCTCCTCCAGCATGCCGGTGCCCAAGCTGGTCACCACTGGCACGCCGGAGGCGCCCAACAGCAGCGCCGGCACCACCAGCGCCCCGGCCACAGACATGCGCAACTGGTGGAGCTTCTCTTCGGACGGCGCGGTGACCGGCTATCCCGGGCGGCTCAGTGCCATCAACCGGAACCCGGGCAGCAGCACCACCGTGCCGTACTCCGGCAGCGTCTTCCGCACGGAGGACGTGGTGCGCACCCTCCTGCCCCTGCACAGTGATTTCCGCCTCGTCGCGGCGCAGAATGATGTGCCCAACTACATCTTTGAGCAGCATCCGAAGTACAACACGTCGGGAGTGGCCCTGGCCCACGCCTTCACGGAGACGATCGGGGCCAGCTACATCCAGGGCGGAGACGTCGCTGGCAAATTCCTGGCTGGTGCCTCCTATGCCTCCAATGTGGCTCCGGATGTGCCCTCCAGCGACACGGCTCTGACGGCCACGACGGCGGCCACGGCCACCGGCGACTGGGACACGGGCATCGCCACCTACACGGACGGCCCCTACATCAACAAGCCGGATGAAGGAAACAACGCCAGGAAAAACGTGGACGGCTCCGCCGGCGCGGTGCCGTACTATGACCGCAACGAGCAGGCCGCCGCCCTCGGGCCCACCTTCTTCTCCCCCAACCGCCAGATCCCCTCCCCGGTGATGTTTGGCTCCCTTCCCACCGGCGTGAAGGCGAACGTGCCCTGGCAGACGCTCCTCTTCCGCCCACACACGGGAGCCGGTGCCGCGCACAAAGGGGCGGACTCCCCGGCGGACCACCTGCTGCTGGATCTCTTCTGGATGCCCATTGTGGAGCCCTACGCCATCAGTGAGCCCTTCTCCACCGCGGGCAAGATTGCCATGAACTGGCAGCTCATGCCCTTCACCTACATCGAGCGCACCACCGGCCTGCACGCCCTCTTCCGCAGTGAGCGGGTGGTGGCCATCCCCAAGGCGGATGCGAACAAGTACAAGGGCAGCGCTCCCAACACGTACCGCTACGCCATCGATGCGGAGGAGACGCTCAAGCAGTTCCGCGAGCGCTTCGACACGCAGAAGGACCTCTTCCGCTCCGCCAGTGAGCTGTGCGGTCTTTACCTCGTACCCGAGGGGCAGACGCTGGCGGGCATGTCGGCCTTTTGGACGACAAACAGCCTCACGGGGGACAACCTGAAGGAGCGCCCCTACGCCACCCTCTACCCGCGCCTCACCACCAAGTCCAACACCTACACCGTGCACTACAAGGTGCAGGTGCTGCGCCAGGCCTCCCGGAGCCGCGGCAATGATGCCGATGCCTGGGCCAGCTGGGATGACACGAAGGATGAGGTGCTCTCCGAGGCCCGCGGCTCCTCCACCATCGAGCGGTACGTGGACCCTGCTGACCCGAACCTGCCGGACTACGCCACGCTGCCCAGCAGTTCCACGGACTCGCTGGACCGCTACTACCGCTTCCGCGTGATCAACACCAAGAAATTCGCCCCCTGATTCCTCCTGACATGTCTTTGCGTCGTTATTTCATGAAAATGGGCCGCCCTTGTCTGCGAGGGGTGCTGGGCCTCGTCGCACTGGTGTTTGGCCCGTCGGTAGTGTCCGGGCAGTCCTACAGCCCCGGCCAATGGCTGGGGGATGTCGGCGGCATCCGGAACTGGAGCGATGCCAGCAATTGGGAGGGCGGTATCATAGGGGGTGGAGTTGGCACCACAAATGATACGGGGGACATCCAGTTTTATGAGGCGGGCGAGCCCGTGATCGTGAATGTGGACGCAGGAAGAAATGTCTTGGACCTGCTCTTCTTCAGCGGCTCCTACACCATCGGGGCTGGAGGAGCCAATGCTGGGGAGGCACTGCATCTCAGTTCGGGTGGGCAGATCGGCATGGGCTCTCAAACGGGATCTGCACTCGGGTCAGTTATTGTGAATGCACCCCTGGTGCTGCATGCGCCTACGGGTAGCACCAACGGTGAATACACGTTCACCAACAGCGCTATCAGTGGTATCACTGCGACCACTCCCCGACTGATCATTGCAGGGGATGTCAGTGCAGGCACGACAACGGGCAAATATACTCTAACGCTTGCGGGAAGCACGGGGTCAAGAAACAGCGATCAAAACACCGCCAACTGGATCAGCGGGGTGATTTCTGACGGAGGCACCGCGCCCACGCTCGAGGGAGGGGGGCAAGGTCTGGCCGTCCGGATTGCCACCAGCAGCCCCACCGCTGGGGCCTGGTACTTGAGCGGCGCGAACACCTACACCGGTGGAACGGAGTTGGTCAGCGGCACGCTCTTCATCAACAGCCTCGCCAACTACGGGCAGGCCAGCTCGTTGGGCAGTGACGGGGCCATCACCCTGGGGAACGGCACCTTCCTCATGTATGTGGGTGCCGCCGCCAGTACGAACCGTGCCTTCGTCAGCAATGGCAACAGTTGGTTCAACAACGGCACCGGAGCCATCACACTCTCGGCAGATGGCAGCCTGGTCACGAACGGGCTCACCTTCCGTGGAGGTGGTAATTTCATTGTGGATGCGCTGGTCACGGGTACAGGCGGCCTGAATCGCACTGATGCGGGCACGGTCTTCCTGAGCAATGCCAACAACAGCTTCGCCGGAAACATCAGCATCTCGGTGGGGGCGTTCAGCACGAATGACATCGACCTCATTGGGGAGAACTCCGCCATCGGCAAAGGCAGCCAGATCGCGCTGGGTCAGTCCAACGGTGGTCCGACCACGGGCAACAACATCGGGAAATTCATCTTCACGGGCGCGAATGGCGGCTATACGAACCGCACCATCCGGATCAACAACGGGGTGAGCGGCACTACCGCGGTGGGCGGCGGCATCATTGAAAACACAGTGGTGGGCAAGCTGCTGGAGATCAGCGGGGATGTCTCTACCGCCAGTGCGAGCACAGCCTCCACGCTGGAGCTCACGGGCGCGGGCAATGGCAAGCTCAGCGGAAACATCACCGGCACGCCGCTGCTCACGCTCAGCAAGAGCGGCGCGGGCACGTGGGAGATTTCAGGAACCAACACCCACAGCGGTCAGACACAGATCTCGGCAGGCACGCTGCTCGTCTCCAGCCTCACGGGCACCGGCACCGGCAGCGTCATCACCAGCGGTACGGGCAGGCTGGGCGGCACGGGCGCCGTCTCCGGTGCAGCGGGCGGCTTCATTACCATCGCCAGCGGCACCCAGCTCATGGTGGGGAACACCCACGGCATCCTGGCGGGTGCGCAGGATGCGAACGGATACACCGGGGCGGCCTCCCAGTTCGCCCTGGGGGGAAGTACGAATGTGGCCATCACCCTCGGCGGTACGCTTCAGTTTGATCTCTTCGGCGCTTCGGATGGCGTGACCCTGGGGTCGGCAGACAAGCTGGTGGTTTCCACGACCGCCACCACCCTGGCGCTGGGCGGTGTGGTGTCGGTGGCGGACAGCACCGGCGCGGCCAACTGGCGCACGACCGGCACCGGGGCCTGGACCGCGGGCATCTGGCAGCTCTTTGACTGGAGCGGTGCCAGTGCGGCGACAAAGACGGGTGCATTTACCTATAACCTCTCCACCAGCCGCCTGGCCCTGGGCTACACCTGGGACACGACCCAGCTCACCACCACGGGTGTGCTCTCCATACGTGAGCAGTCGGGGAGCGAAGTGCACATCTGGACAGGCGCCAACAGCGCCTCCTGGGCAGATGCGGGCAACTGGACGGCAGGCTCCGTGCCCGGCGCTTCGAATGACGTGATCTTCGATGGGGCCGCGCCTACCACCACGACGCACGCTGGTGACCGTACGGTGCGGAACATCCTCTTCAAAGGTGCAGCAGACTATACGATCACCAATACCAGTGGGGGGGGCGTTCTCTATCTCGCAGGGGATGCGACCAACGGCGGTACCATCGAGTCCCGCGGCGGCACGCAGATCTTCAACACCAACGTGCGCGTGGGCGTGAGCAGCTCCAACGTGTACATCATCAACAACGGGACGGCGATGAACTTCAACAGCTCCATCACCGCGAATGACTGGAGCGGCACGCCGACGAACAAAACGATCTACTTCAGTGGTTCAGGTAATACCTATGCGAACTTGATTGACCGCCGTCACGGCACGTATGACGTTTCCCTGGTCAAAAACGGCACCGGGACGCTCACCATCAACGGCTCCAACCCCACGGACTCGGTGGGGAGCACGCAGGGCACCTTCACCGGCACCACCACCATCAATGAGGGCAAGATCCGCATCAACCAGGAACGGGCGCTGGGGGGCAACCCAGCCGCGTACAATGCCGGCCACCTGACGCTGAACGGCGGCGTGCTGGGCGCGTTTGCCAGCTTCGCCATTGACGATGCGAACCGGGGCATCACTCTGGGTGAGAACGGCGGCGGCTTCGATGTCGAGGGCTCCTTCAACCTGACCATTGCCAACCAAATTGTCGGTACCGGTGGTCTGCAGAAGACGGGCACGGGCATCCTCAGCCTGACCAGTGACAACCAGTACACGGGCAACACCGTGGTGAGCGCCGGCACCCTGCTGGTGGGCAACACCACCGGCTCCGCCACGGGCACGGGCGGCGTTTCTGTGACGGGCTCGGCGGTTCTCGCAGGCAACGGCAGCATCACTGCCTCCGCGGGCCAGAGCATCAGCATCGGGTCCACCGCCATCCTGCGGGTGGGGGCCACGCACGGCGTTGCCGGGACGGCAGGTTCCCTCACCCTGGGCAGCAATGCGAATGTGAGCCTCTCCCTGGGCGGCACGCTGCAGTTTGACCTCTTTGGCAACGAGGCGGGCCTTACTGCGGCAGAGTCAGACGTGCTGCACCTGGCGACCACCGCCAGCACCCTGGCGCTGGGAGGCAATGTGGTGGTGGCAGACATGAGCGGCGGCTCCGTGTGGACGGAGGGCACGTGGCAGCTCATTGACTGGAGCGGGGTGAACCTCGCCTCAACCACGCTGGACGGGGCCTTCACGTTCGACTTCACGGCTGCCCAGAGCAGCCTAGCCTCGGGCTACACGTGGGACACCAGTAATTTCCTCGTGGACGGCACCATCTCCATTGTGGCCTCCGCCAACGCCCACATCTGGCTGGGCACCAACGGCGGCTCCTGGGCGGACGACGCGAACTGGCTGGCGGGCACGGTGCCCGCCACGACCAACGACGTCATCTTCGGCAGCGAGGGGGTGACGACGGTGACCGCCATCAATGGCAACAAGAATGTGAAGAACATCATCTTCACAGGGGACAAAAACTACACGGTCAACTCCGGCTCCGGCGGGGTGATCTTCGCTTCCGGCACCCGTCTGGAAGTGCGCGGCGGCACGCAGGTGATCAATGCCCAGCTCCGCCCCACCTCGGCGGGGAATTTCACGATCGCCAACGACGGCCAGTTGACCTTCGGGGGAGCCATCCTCACCAACGCGGGCGGTACGTTGAACCTCATATTCGACGGCACGGGCAACACCAGTCTGACCTACGTTTCCCGGCGTGAGAACCGTGTGGTGAACCTGGTGAAGAACGGCACCGGCACGGTGACGTTTTCCGGGTTCACGGAAAATGCCGTTTTCGACGCCAGCGGAGCCTACATCACCGGCACCACCACCATCAATGCGGGGAAGGTGCGCATCAACGACGAGCGGAACCTGGGCAACGGGCCGGCGGCGTTTGATGATGACCACCTCACCCTCAATGGCGGGACTCTGTCAGCGTATGCGAATGTCACCATCGACGACGCCAATCGCGGAGTGAAGTTTGGCACCGATGGCGCGACGCTGGAGGTGGAGCAGGCGGCTCACACCCTGACCGTTGCCAATACGGTCACCGGGGACGGCGGCCTCAACAAGACGGGCCCTGGCACCGTGGTGTTTTCAGGAGACAACACTTACACAGGCGACACGCTGATCAGCAGCGGGGTCTTCCTGGCCAACAACGCGGCTGGATCCGCCACTGGGGCTGGCAGCGTGAGCACGCTCGCGAACAGCGGGGCCACCCTGGGCGGCACCGGCAGCCTCTCTGGTGGCAGCGCGGGCAGCATCACCATCAGCTCCGGTACTCAGTTGCGGATTGGCACCACCCACGGCGTGGCCGGGGGCGGAGCCCAGGATTTCCAACTGGGGCAGGGGGGCGATGTGGCCATCACTCTTGCTGGCACGCTCCAGTTCGACCTCTTTGGCAATGATGACGGGCTCACCGGGACGGAGGCAGACCGTCTGATCATCCACACCTCAGCCAGCGAGATTGAACTGGGCGGCACTATTGTGGTGGCGGATGTGAGCGGTGCCAGCGGATGGACCTCCGGCGTTTGGCAGCTCATTGACTGGACCAGTCTGGGCACGAACCCGACCCGCACGGGCTCGTTCAACTTTGACTTCAGTGCTGCCATGAGCAGCCTCGCCGACGGCTACACCTGGTCAATCGATGATTTCCTGACCAACGGCACCATCTCCGTGGTGGCGGTGCCGGAGCCCTCCCGCGTCATGCTGGTGCTGCTGGGGGCGGGGGCTCTGCTTGCCCGCCGCCGCCGGGCCGGTGCCGCCCGCCTGTAGTTTCCTTGTTGCCTCCCGCCTTCACTTTCTTATTCGACCCCATTTTATCCGCTCTTCGTCATGTTCAAGAGTCTCCTTTCCCGCTCTGCAAAGTGTGTCACCCGCAAGGGGGCATGGGCCGCCCTGGGGCTGTTGTGCCTTGGTGCTTCTGGGTTGAGGGGGGAAGAGGGGGAGTGGATCGGTGGCACCGGTATCCGAGCCTGGAACGACGCAGCCAACTGGGATGCCATTGCCGGAGAGGTTGGGACCACGGGTACGGGAGATTCTGCGCACTTCTACCCGCCCACGGGGGCCACAATCATCACCATCGATGCCGGACGGAACATCAACAGCATGTTCTTTTACGTAGGGGCGGGTACGGGCGGGTACACGATCGGGAGTTTGGGGGCGAACTTGGGCGAGGCTCTGCACCTCACAAGTGGGGGGGAAATCGCCATGGGTCCGGGAGTGACAGCCACTCTGACGTTGGATGCCCCCCTCATTGTGCATGCTCCCGCAAGCAATGCGCCCGGATCCTACACGTTCATCAACAACGCGACCACCGGAGATACAGACACCAACCCGTACAAGATGATCATCAACGGGAGCATCACTGGTGGAGAGACCAACCCGGGGGTTGCGATCACGTTGAACTTCCAGACCACTGCGGGCCATCGCAGCAATGACGGCTCTGCCAACCAGGTGAACGGTCTCATCTCCGATGGCGGTGCAGGAGGGGGCGTCATCGTCAACTACTCTGGACCCCTTGCCAACGGGGGGCAGCGTGGTGCGTGGAGCGTGACCAACGACAACAACAGCTACACGGGCAACACCACCGCGAGTGCCACAACGCTCATCTTCACCAGCATCGCGAATAAAGGAGTCAACAGCTCCCTCGGGGCGGGAACGACCTTCACCTTCAACAATGGCTCCCACGTGAAGTACAAGGGAGGTGCCGCTTCCACGGACCGCGACATCATCGGCTCGGGCTCTTTTTACAACAATGGGAGCGGTGCCCTCACTCTCAATGGCTCCGTGACCACCGGCATCACTTACCGCGGCGATCAGAACTTCATCATCAATGGGCTCATCACCGGCACAGGCGGCATCTCCCGCACGGATGGCGGCACGGTGTTCCTCAACAATAACAACAACAGCTTCACGGGAGATTTGAGCATCTCCGACGGGGCCTTCCGCTTTTCCACCATCTCCAACAACGGCACGATTTCCGCGATCGGCTCCAACGGTCGCATCCTTTTCGGCCAGGGCAGCAGTACCATTGGCCGCCTGGAGTACACGGGCAACACGGCCACGACGGACCGGTTGATCGTGATGCGCAATGATGCGGACGACAACACCACGGGTCGAGGGAAGATCGAAGTGACCACCGCCGGGCAGACGCTGACCTTCACGGGCGGGGTGCGCACCAACAGCAACAGCCTGAAAAGAATGTCGGATCTGGAATTGATGGGGGCGGGCAATGGAATCATCGACAGCGTGATCGGCGGCACCACTGCAGCTGCTGGCCCGGTGGGCATACGAATCATAAAGTCCGGCACGGGCACCTGGACCTTTACGCAGGCCAACACCTACGGCCGGGAGACCCTGGTGAATGCGGGCATCCTTAATATCCAGCACAGCAGTGGCCTGGGCACCGTGATGTCCCATGAAGCCGCTCCCACTGCAGCCAATGCCGGCACCGTGGTCGCCAGCGGGGCCACGCTTCAGTTGCAGAACAACATCGCCATCGGTGCGGAGGCGCTGAGCCTCAACGGCACCGGTGCCGCGGGGCAGACGGGTGCGCTCGTGAACGTCAGCGGAAACAACAGCTTCGGCGGGGCCATCACCCTCACGGGGAATACGACCATCGCCTCAGACAGCGGCAACCTCAGTCTCACGAACACGGCGGCGATCGTCGGCTCCGGCGGCAGCCGTGCGCTGACTCTGGCCGGGGCGGGCAATGGCAGCCTCGCCAGCAATATGAACACAGGTGTCGCCAGCCTGACCAAGACGGGCGCGGGCATCTGGACGCTCTCCGGCACGAACACCTACACAGGTGCCACCACGGTGAACGGGGGCACGCTCAATGTGACCGGCTCGCTGGGAAATACGGCCGTTACCGTAAACAGCGGGGGGGCCTTCTCCGCCGCAGGCACGCTGAGCGGGGCGGTGACGGTGGCTAACGGGGGCACGCTGGGCTTCGGCAATGCCACGGTGGCGGGCAGCACAGGCTCTCTCACGCTGGGCAGCACCCTGACGTTGAACAGTGGTTCTTTCCTGAACTACGATCTGGGCACGGCGAGTGATCTGCTCACGGTGAATGGCGCGCTGACCCTGAACGGTACGGCCCGCATCACCATGGGCACGGGCTTCGGCGCGGGCACCTACAAGCTCGTGGACTACACGGGCACGCTCACGGACAACGGACTGGTGGCGCAGGTGCGGGTGGGATACAACTTTGCCATCCAGGTGGACACGGCGAACACGGATATCAATCTGGTGGTGACGCAGGTGGCGGGCCAGTACTGGGACGGGGGGGACTCTGCAGCGGACAACACGGTGGATGGCGGCAGCGGCGTGTGGACGAATGCGGGGACGAACTGGACCTCGGTCAATGGCAGTGCCAATGGCACTTGGGCGGATGCCGCCGACAAGGTGGCCATCTTCGCCGGGGCGGCGGGCGGCACGGTGGAGGTGCAGGACCAGGTGGCAGTCACCGGCCTGCAGTTTGCACAAGACTACACGCTGAACGGGGCAGGCGCGCTGGTGACGAGCGGGACGACGGAGGTCCGCCTCGACCCCGGCGTGACGACCACGATCACGACGGCCATCACCGGTACGGGCGGCCTCAACCAGACGGGTGAGGGCACCCTGATCCTGAATGCGGCGGCGGGGCAGAACACTTACAGCGGCACCACCGCAGTCACCTCCGGCACCCTGGTGATCGGCGCGACGAACACGCTGCCCACCAGCGGTGCCGTGACGGTGGGTGCGAGGGAATACAGCGCGAACCTGGATGTGAGAGACTACAGCCAGAGCGTCGCGAGTCTCGTGGTCTCCTCCAGCAGTGTGACCACGCCCAGCACGGTGACCATCGGTGCGGGGCAGACGCTGAGCATCACCGGCACAGGCAGCCTGAAGACCGGTGTGCTCAACTATTTCAAAACCACGACGCAGGTGGTCTTCGCCGGTGGCGGCGCGCTGGTGGTGGACAATGCCGCAGGCATTTTCGAGGCGGGTCTGCAGGCCTCCACCACCCTCCTGCCGGGTGCCGACACCCCGGTAGATGCGGCGGGGAATGCCAACTCCACCACCACCGACATGACTGGGCTGGGCTCTTTCACGGCGAATGTGAACGAGTTCCGCGTGGGCTACGGACTGCTCAATACCAGCACCCTAAGCCTCTCCAACACGAGCAACACCATCACGGCCAACTCGGTGCAGATCAGTCACAGCAACAACTGGAACGCAGGCACGGGCATCCTGGTGCTGGGGACGGGTACAAACACCATCACAGCAGACAGCCTGAACATCGGCGTCTCCAAGGGCACCGGCAGTGTGCGTTTTGCCTCCCAGGCGGCGGGTGGCTCCGGCTCCGTGGTGATTCAAGGAAAAACCGGAGCGGGCATCAACATCACGGTGGGCTCCTCCCTCACCACCGGCACGGGGGCGAGCCCCGCGGGCACCCTGGACCTGCGAGGAAACAACGCCACCGTCACTGCGAACAACCTGGTCATCGCCAAACGCAGCAGCGACGGCGGAGGCGGGGTGACGGGCACGGTATCGTTCGACACAGGCGCCTTCACGGCGAACACGGTGGACTTGGGCACCATGGGCGGCAACGCGGGCAGTTCGACCTCGCCCAACCCGCTGGCAAACGGCACGCTGAACATCGGCGGCGGCACCTTCACCGTGGCGAACTCCTTCGTCATGGGCACTTACACCAACACCAATGGCTACGGCCGGGTGAGCGCGACCCTGAACCTCACGGGCGGGGTGCTGCGCACAAATGCCGCGATTCTGGAAGGGGGCGGGGCAAACTCCACAACCACCAACACCGCCACCACCATCACGCTGAATGGCGGCATGCTCGACATGACAGGGCATGACATCGGCTCCCTCGCCAACAAGATCGACACGCTGAACCTGCAATCCGGCGTGCTCAAGGACACGGGCGAGATCAACGGCGGCGACGCGATCACCAAAACGACAGCGGGCACCTTGATCCTCGAAGGAGACAACAACTTCACCGGGGACACCAATGTGAGCGCGGGAACGCTGCTGGTGAGCAGCAGCTATGAAACGACGGTGAGCGCCACCGGTGCGGGGAATGTGGCCGTGGCCAGCGGGGCCACCTTCGGCGGGAACGGTCGAGTTCAAGGAAACGTGACCCTGGCCTCCGGGGCCACCCTCGCACCAGGCGGGAACGCCTACAGCATCGGCCGCAACGCCACGGGGCTCACCTCGGATGTCGGCACCCTGAACATCGTGGGCAACCTCAATGTCGCCAGCGGTGCCAGCATGGCCATGCAGTTGAAGACGGGCGGCACGCATGGCCTCACGGCCACCTTTGATCCCACCACCCACAGGCTCACCTCCGTGGCGGGCACCTCATTGGACGGCGGCAATGATCGCATCGTCGTCGCGGGCACTTTCACCCTGGATGCAGGCTCCACGATCAAGGTCACCTTTGGGTCGGGCTACACGCCTGCCTGGCATGATGTCTTTGACCTGATCGACTGGGCGGGTCTGACGCTGCCCACTTCCTACTACGACCCCGATGGCGATGGCATCCGCCTGGGCGGGGAAGCCGGGCTGGGACTCGATTTGCCAAGCCTCACCGCCTACAACAGCGAGTGGTACTGGGACGTGAGCCAGTTCGGCACCACAGGGGTCATCGCCATTGTCCCGGAGCCTTCCAAGGCCCTTCTCCTGCTGGCCGGACTCCTCGCCCTGGCCTTCCGTCGGCGGCGTGTCTGAAGTGCCCGGGCCCGTGTTCTGGCAAAAGAGTCTGAAAAAAGCGCGCAACTTTTCCGCATCACCGGAGTTGATCCGGGCCTGATGGTGAGGCCCGTGGTGGGCAAAAACGGAAGTCGCTTATGCCCATTTGTCGTGTTGGAATCGTTGAGGATCACATCCTGATGCAGGCGGGATTGAAGGTGCTGGTGGGCAATATCGAAGGATTTGAGTGTGCTTGGGTGGCCCATAGCGCGGCGCAAGCCGTCGCGAGGATGCAGGAACTGGTGGCCGACATGTTGCTGGTGGACATCTCCCTGCCTGACCGCAGCGGGTTTGAGCTGATCCGGGATCTGCAGGCGACGCACCCGGAGGCGGCGGTGCTGGTCGTTTCCATGCACGACGAGGAGTTGTACGCCGAGCGTGCGCTCAAGGCTGGGGCGAGGGGCTACCTGATGAAAAACAGCTCCATCGAGGTGTTTGAACAGGCTTTGAAAACCGTGGCCCAGGGTGGGGTGGCCGTCAGCCGCAGTCTGTCCGACCGGCTGCTCATGGCCTACTCCTCCGGCGCGCCTCCCCGGTCAGAGACCGGCCTGCACATGCTCAGTGACCGGGAGTTCGAGGTATTTCAGATGCTGGGGGAGGGGCGAAGCACCTTCAAGACGGCGGAGATCCTGGGCATCAGCCCCAAGACGGTGGATGTTCACCGCAGGAACATCCGGAGCAAGCTGGAGCTCGAAGACGGCGGCGATGTGGTGCGCTATGCCATCCGCTGGACGGAGTCGCGCAAGCATCTGGGCCTGCCTCACGATGACCGGCAGCCGCCGGGCTAGGCCCGGTGCTTATCGGATGAAGAGTTGTTGCAATGAACCTTCCAGGGCGTTTGCGGACGCTCCCGGCACCGACTGGCGCGCAGGCTGCGGCAGAGCGGAGGGGGGTGGGGGGCGAACCTCGTTGCCGCACGCACGGGGTCAGGGTAGGGTGCGGGCGGGGTGTCTGCACCTCGTTAGTCTAAACCCGACATCCATCCCCACTCGCAAACGTACAATTCCCATGTCCGACGTATTGTTGATCTCTGGTAGCCCGGCTCGAAAATCCCGCTCCTCCCTCCTGCTGGAATTCGCTGCCAACGCTCTCGAAGCCTGGAATGTCTCCAACGAGACGGTGAGCATTCTCGACTTCCCCGCAGAGGATCTCATCCAGGCGCGCTATGAGAGTGAGTCCTTCACCGCTTTCAAAGCCAAGGTGGAGGCCGCCAGGGCCATCATCATCGCCACCCCCATTTACAAAGGGTCCTTCACGGGCGGTCTGAAGGCGCTGCTGGACATCCTGCCCCAGAACTCGCTGCGCGGCAAGACCATCGTCCCCATCGCCACGGCGGGCACCCAGGCGCACCTGCTGGCCATTGATTATTCCCTGAAGCCCGTGCTCTCCGTGCTGGGGGCCACAGATCTACGCCAGGGCGTGTTCGTCGTGGACACCCAGTTTCACTACACGGATACCGGCTTCCGGCTGGATGACCACCTGCAGGAGCGCTTTGACACCAGCCTGGGACGGCTGGCCGTCACGCTGAAGGCGCAGGGTTGATCTTGCCGTGGGGGCGGCCTACGCCCCTGCCGTGCCATTGCACCTTGCTTCATCAGGCCCCCCTCTCCACTGCCAAGCCCCCATTTCGTTGATTTCGTGCATTTCGTGCTTTTCGTACTTCGTACGGAGAATTTATGAGCGTTCAGGATGAGGGAGTTATGAAAAATGGGCTTTTGGGGGCCAGGTGAAGGGGAAAAATGGCGCACCTGCTGGGGGCCAGGTATTGGAGTTGAAGTGGTACGGACTACAGGCGTGAGCCTGGTGACGCCGAGCGCTGATGCTTGGAAGGTGGGGCACACAACTGACTGCCCCCTCTGCCCTCGCTGACGTGTCCTGCTGAGATGACAGGACGGGGGAGGATGAGGCGTTCCCGTGGGCAGTTGAACCTTCCAGGTGCAGAGCGGTGCTCGGTGCCGCCTCACGACCCGGTGGGCCTCCCGCCGCCCCAAAGCGGCTGCGCCGCCAGTTGTCGGACGGACCTTTGACCAAGAGGCTTCTGCACCATGCAGAAGGCTCAGGCCTTCCTTCCTGGCCTGCTTAGTTAGAAGTAAGGTAAGTAGGTAGTAAGGTAGGTAGGGTAGGGTGAGAAGCCCTACCGCGATGGTTCGAGGAAACATCCACATGGCTGGCCAGCGTTCACTCTGGCCCGCCCTTCAAGGTGGGGGTGGAGCGCAGTCGGCCCGACTGCCGATCCTGGCGGCTCGCCGGGATCTCTTGAGCGGAGCAATCATACGTGCTCTTGCGGTGGCGCATTCTGGCTTCGGGCGGGTGACCGTTGCAGCAGCCCCGACAGTGGGGACTGCGCTCCCCCAGTGTCCAAGCTGCGACCCTCCGGCCCACACCAGCGAGCGCCCCCGCACTCACCCCTAGACCTGGCACCAAAACACCCCTCAAAAACCGATTCGTCACAACTCCCTCATCCTGAGGCGCGATAAAATCTCCGTACGAAGTACGAAATGCACGAAATGCACGAAATCGACGAATTGGCACCTTCCCTGACCTCAAGTCATGCGTCATGCGACATCCAGTCTTGCGTCTTTTTCTGGGCCAGCTCGACCTTCTTCCCAGCCTTGCTGAAACACCCTGGATCACTGCGGCGCAGCACTCCACGGACCTCTCAAAGAGATCGGCCAACGAAGCGGCGGATTTACCCCGGGCCGCTCGGCGGGGGCCAGGCGGACGTCATAGTCCGTCGGGTTGAGGCTGCGGAGGATGCCCTTTCGACCAGGTGACAGGCGACCGGCTTCCAAGGCCTCCATTCACCGGCGGCGTCGCATCAAACAGCGCCCCAGCACGCCCAAAATCTCCAGTTGGAAGTATCGCGCCGCACCTTACAGCACGGTTCCTGAAGCCATTCCAAGCTTGAAAAAAGAGTGCGCAGGGAGGGGATCGAACCCCCGACCAACTCGGTGTAAGCGAGCCGCTCTACCGCTGAGCTACCTGCGCGTCATAGAGGGCTGCTTTACTCGCCTCGAACTCGTCCGAGAGCAAGGAGAAAAACTGGCGAAGTGTTTCAATTACTGAGCTTGCCAGTGCCATAAAATTCACCCAAAATCGCCAACAATTGAGACTGGCTGCGACGAGCATAAGAATCGGTTAAATCGCGCTCCAAGCCCCATGGGACGGACTTTGTGAAATTTTTCACAAATAAATCTTGCGGGAAATTGCAGGGTCGGTTTAATAAGTGGCCCTTCTCTCAGCCGAGCCTCGGATTTCCAGTATATGTCGCACGTTTCTGAATCCTTTTTCATTCTGCCTCCCTTGTTGGCAGAAGGTGTGAGTCCGTACGCAATTTCGCTCTTCGGCGAGAAGAGCACTCTCTCCTTTTTCACGAACTCCTTCCTCCTCGCCGGCATCGTGCTGGGCGTGCTTCTGTGGGTCTCCCGCAAGGCCACTTCCAACATGCAGCTCATCCCGCATGGCTGGCAGAACGGGTTCGAGGGTGTGGTCGAGTTCTTGTACGGCAAAGTTGAGGACATCATCGGGCCCAAGGTCGCCAAGCGCGCCTTCCCGCTGCTCGCTTCCGTCTTCATGTTTGTGTTGGTCTCGAACTGGTTCGGTCTGATTCCCGGAGTGGGCACCATCGGCTGGGGCCAGGGCAGCGGCAATCTGACGCTCTCCTCGGTTCACGCCCCGCTTTTCCGTCCGGCCACTGCTGACCTTAACATGACCCTCGGCATTGCGCTGAGCTTCATGATCGTCTGGTTGATTCTGACGATCAGCGAGGTGGGCGTCATCGGCTTCCTCAAGCACATGTTCGCGCCCAAGGGCAAGTTCAAGGGCATCATGATGTTGATGATGGGCGTGATCTTCGCCTTTGTGGGCCTCATCGAGGTGGTCTCCATCGCCTTCCGCCCCATGTCGCTCTCCCTGCGACTCTACGGCAACATCTACGCTGGTGAAACCCTCCTGCACACGATGATGTCCATCCTGCATGGGGCCCATCCGGTCATCAATTTCATCGGCAGCATCCTGATCCCGCTGCCCTTCTATTTCATGGAGCTGCTGGTGGGTCTCCTCCAGGCGGTCGTCTTCACCCTCCTTTGCTCAGTGTACATCCTGCTCTCCACCGCGCACGACGAGGAGCACGACGAACACCACTGATAAACCCCTTTGCCGTCGGGACCGTGGCTATGACTGCGGGCGGCGGTAGTAACAACGAAACACGATACCTACTAAGACTATGATGATGGAACTTATCACTGCGGCTTCCGAAGTCGCCGCCACCGCCGCTCCTGTTGTCGCTTCCGGCGTGAACGGCAGCCTTACCCTCGGCGTTGCCGGTGCTGGCGCCGCTGTCGCGATCGGCATGATCGGTGGCAAGGCTGTTGAAGCCGTTGGCCGTAATCCCGGCGCTTATGGCAACATCATGACCCTTGGCATCATCGGCATGGCGCTGGCAGAAGCTATCGCCATTTACGCTCTGATCATCGCTTTCGGCGGCCGTTAATCGCTGCTGTTGGTCCTTCAGATTCCGGGTGGCGGAGCTCGCCTCCGCCACCCTTTTCCCGCCCCTTCCCCACCCTTACTCATTCAACCAGGCTTTCATATGATCGCGGCAGCGTCGGCAGTTTCGGCAATCACAGACCAGTTCGGGCTCCAGTGGGGCCACCTGATCGCCCAGATCATCATCTTTGCGATCGTGGTCTTCATCCTGCGTCGCTACGCCTTCGGCCCCATCCTTGCGATGCTGGAAGCCCGCCGCAAGCGCATCGCCGACGGCGAGTCCAAGCTTGAGAAGATCGCCCGCGACCTCGCTGCTGCTGAGCAGAACGCGAAAGCCATCGTCACCAAGGCCGACGACGAAGCTGGCCGCTTGATCAAAGAAGCTGGTGAAAGCGCCAACATCCTGGCTGAGAAAAAGCGCCAGGAGGCCGTCAACGAAGCGTCCGCGATCATCGCCAAGGCTCGCGAAGCCGCCCAGCTTGAACAGGAGCAGCTCGTCACCCAGCTTAAGCGCGAATTCGGCCGCATGGTTGTGGATGCCACCTCCCGTGTCACCGGCAAGGTCCTCAACAACGACGACCAGGATCGCATCAACCGCGAAACCGCCGCCCAAGTCTCCCTCTAAGGTTCAAGGTTCGCCCGCTTCTTCCTTCTTTCACTCCCTCCCGGTTATGAAGATCAGCAAAGACGCCCTTCGCTCAGCCCGCCAGCTCTTCCGCGCCTGTGTGGACTCCAGCGGCCGTCTCCACAACAGCCGGGTAAAACGCGTTGTGAAGCGCGTCGCCGAGGAAAAGCCCCGCGACTACCTCGCCGTTCTCACGGCCTTCCAGCGCTTTGTGCGCCTTGAGACGGAGAAGCGCACGGCTGTGGTCGAGAGCGTCTCCCGTCTCTCCAATGAAATGCGCGAGCAGCTTCGTGTGGACCTCCAGAAGAAGTACGGCGACGACCTGACGCTGGAGTTTTTTGAAAATCCCTCTCTTATCGGCGGTCTCCGTGTGAAAGTGGGCAGCCACGTTTGGGACGGCAGTGTCGCCGCCAAGCTGGAAGCCCTCCGTCAGAGCCTTGCCTAGCCCCATCCCGTCAACGATTCCCTCCGATTCGTTCCCTTCCGCCCCGCCCAGCCCCGTCAATTTGATCCAACACCAGAACACGTTATGAGCAGCATCCTCCAGGAGATTGAAACCGAAATCGCCGGACTGAAGACTTCCGTCACCAGATCCAATGTGGGCGTGGTGCGGGAAATCGGCGACGGCGTTGCCAAGATCGAAGGTTTGAGCGATGTCATGCTCAACGAAATGATCGAGTTCCCCGGCGGTCTGTACGGCCTGGCGCTCAACTTGGAAGAGACCGAAGTCGGCGCGATTCTTCTCGGCGACGGTCTGAACGTCAAGGAAGGTGACGAAGTCAAGACCACGGGCCGTCTGCTCGAAGTGCCGGTGGGCAACGGCGTTCTGGGCCGCGTGGTGAACTCCCTCGGTCAGCCTCTCGACGGCAAGGGTGACATCAAAGGTGACGCCTTCTACCCCGTTGAGAAGATCGCTCCTGGTATCGTTAAGCGCAAGTCCGTGAGCGTCCCCCTCCAGACGGGCATCATGTCCGTGGACGCAATGATCCCGATCGGCCGTGGCCAGCGTGAGCTCATCATTGGTGACCGCTCCACCGGCAAGACCACCATCGCCGTGGACACCATCATCTCCCAGGCCCGCCAGAACAAGGCCGCCGAGGAAGGCCAGCTCCAGGGCCACAAGCGTGTGATCTGCATCTACGTCGCCGTCGGTCAGAAGCAGGCGAACATCGCCCGCGTCATCAAGACGCTCGAAGACGCCGGGGCGCTTCCCTACACGATCATCGTCAGCGCCTCCGCTGCCGACTCCGCCACGAACCAGTACCTCGCTCCTTACGCTGGTTGCGCCATGGGTGAGTACTTTATGGACAAGGGCGAAGACGTTCTCATCATCTTCGACGACCTTTCCAAGCACGCCGTGGCCTATCGCCAGGTGTCCCTGGTGCTCCGCCGCCCCTCCGGCCGTGAAGCTTATCCCGGCGATGTGTTCTACCTCCACAGCCGCCTCCTTGAGCGCTCCGCCCGTCTTTCCGACGCCGCTGGTGGTGGTTCCATGACGGCACTGCCGATCATTGAGACGCAGGCGGGTGACGTGTCCGCGTACATCCCGACGAACGTGATTTCCATCACAGACGGCCAGATCTTCCTTGAGACCGACCTCTTCTACCAAGGTGTGCGTCCGGCCATCTCCGTGGGTCTCTCCGTGTCCCGCGTGGGTTCCGCCGCCCAGACCAAGGCCATCAAGAAGGTCTCCGGCACCACCAAGCTTGACCTCGCCCAGTTCCGCGAGCTCGCCGCTTTCGCCCAGTTCGGTTCCGACCTCGACGCCGCCACCAAGGCCAAGCTCGACCGCGGTCAGCGCATTGTGGAGCTCTTCAAGCAGGGCCAGTACAATCCCAAGTCCCTTGAAATCATGGCCTCCATTCTCTGGGCCATGCAGAACGGCGGCTTCGATGACGTCCCGGTGGATCGCGTGAAGGAGTTCCAGGCCAAGTTCGAAGAGTTCCTTGAGACCCGCAAGTCCTCCTACCTCGACAAGCTTCGCAACGCGAAAGAGCTCAAGGAAGACATCGTTGCGGAACTGAAAACCGCCCTCGCTGACTTCAAAGCCAGCTGGAAGTAAGCCCAAGCCAGCCCGGCCCGCCGCCGGGCGGAGGTCCCGCCCGCGCCGCTCCCCGCCATCCTGACACCGGAACGCAACACCCCAGATGCCCAGCACCCGCGACATTCGCCGACGCATCAAGTCGGTCAAAAACACGGCCCAGATCACCAAGGCCATGCAGCTCGTGGCCGCTTCCAAAATGAAGCGCGCCCAGGATCAGGCCCTGGCCGGCCGCTCCTACGCGGAACTGCTCAACAAGGTGCTTGTGAGCCTGAAGGACAAGACGGGTGACCTCGTCCATCCCCTTTTGGAAGAACGTGAAGGCAATCGTGAACTCATCCTCGTGGTGAGCACCGACAAAGGTCTTTGCGGTGGTCTCAACACCAACCTCCTGCGCAAAGTTATCGAGCAGACCAAGGGTGGCGATGTGGCTTTCATCACCGTGGGCAGCAAGCTGCGCAACTCGCTCGGCAAGCTGAAGAAGAATCTCGTCGCCGACTTCGGCGTGAAGGATCCGGTCAAGTTCGCTGAAACCCGCCCGGTTTCCCGCTTCCTGATCCAGCAGTTCCTGGATGGCAAGTATGACCGCGTGAAGGTCGCCTTCACCAACTTCGTCAACGTGCTCCGCCAGGAGCCTCTGATCGAGACCGTTCTCCCCGTCAGCCCGGTTACGATCGGCAAGCCCAAGGACTTTGAAGGCATGGGGGCAGACGTTCCGCCTGCCGCCTCCGCTGTTGGCCAGGAATACCTGTTCGAGCCCAACCCGATTGCGGTCTTCGACCAGGTGCTTCCCCAGTACATCGACTACATGGTGTACCAGATGATTCTTGAAGCCCGTGCCTCCGAGCACAGCTCACGAATGGTCGCCATGAAGAGCGCCACGGACAATGCGAAGAGCATGATCAAGGACCTCACCCTCGAGTACAACAAGCTCCGTCAGGCTGGGATCACCACAGAACTGCTGGAAATCACGACGGCCATGAAGGCTCTCGAATAGACAGAGCCCCACCCGCCCCAAGCAACGCCCCGCCTCCCCAAACATTCTTCCAAAGGAACAACATGAGCAACAACATCGGTAGCATCGCCCAGGTCATCGGACCCGTCGTGGACATCGACTTTTCCAAATCGGGCGAACTGCCCTCCATCTACAACGCCCTGGAGATTGACTACAAGCTTTACGGCAGCGACACCACCCTCGTGCTCGAAACCCAGCAGCACCTTGGCGATGGCTGGGTGCGCGCCGTGGCCATGACCACCACTGAAGGTCTCGTCCGCGGCATGGCCGTGCGTGACACCGGTGCTCCGATCAGCGTTCCAGTGGGTGAAGAAATCCTCGGCCGTATTTTCGACGTGACGGGCAAACCCGTGGACGAAAAAGGCCCTGTCAACGCCACCAAGTACTACCCGATCCACCGCCCCGCTCCCAAGCTGGTTGACCAGGACCCCTCCGCCGCCATTCTCGAAACGGGCATCAAGGTCATCGACCTTATCTGCCCCTTCACCAAGGGTGGTAAAGCAGGTGCCTTCGGGGGTGCCGGCGTGGGCAAGACGGTGGTTATTCTTGAGCTCATCAACAACATCGCCAAGGCCCACGGTGGTTTCTCCGTTTTCGCCGGGGTGGGTGAGCGCTCCCGTGAAGGCAATGACCTTTACCATGAAATGATCGACTCCGGCGTTATCAAGCCGGACAACCTCAAGGAGTCCAAGGTGGCCTTGGTGTACGGCCAGATGAATGAGCCTCCCGGTGCCCGTCTGCGCGTCGCCCTCTCCGCCCTCTCCATGGCCGAGTACTTCCGCGATGAGAAGAACCAGGACGTGCTCCTCTTCGTGGACAACGTCTTCCGTTTCTCCCAGGCCGGTTCTGAAGTGTCCGCTCTGCTTGGCCGTACCCCCTCCGCCGTGGGTTACCAGCCGACCCTGGCTTCCGAAATGGGTGCCATGCAGGAGCGCATCACCTCCACCAAGCAGGGCTCCATCACCTCCGTGCAGGCCGTGTACGTGCCGGCGGATGACCTTACCGACCCCGCTCCTGCCAACACCTTCGCCCACCTTGACTCGACGGTCGTGCTTGAGCGTTCCCTCGCTGAGCTGGGCATCTACCCTGCGGTGGATCCTCTCGCTTCCGTGTCCAAGGCGCTCGCTCCAGACATCGTGGGTGAAGAGCACTACCGCGTCGCCCGTGGCGTGCAGCGTGTGCTTCAGCGCTACAAGGACCTTCAGGACATCATCGCCATCCTGGGCATGGATGAACTGAGCGACGAAGACAAACTCACCGTGTACCGCGCCCGTAAGCTTCAGCGCTTCCTGAGCCAGCCCTTCTCCGTGGCCGAAGTGTTCACCGGCACCCCCGGCGAGTACGTCTCTGTGAAGGACACCGTCCGTGGCTTCGCCGAGATCCTCGAAGGCAAGTGGGACGACGTGCCCGAAGCCAACTTCTACATGAAGGGCAGCATCGACAAGGTGAAGCGCTCCTAGTGCTGTTTCCTCAAGCCGGGTTTCGAGCACGTGGAGCACCCCTCCCTGGCTGAAACCCGGTTCGTTTCTCCCTCTTCAGCGTCCAAACCGACCACCTTCCCTTCCAGATGTCCCTCAAGCTCGAAATCGTCACTCCTGAAAAGCGCGTGTTCTCTGATACGGTGGACACCGTCGTGCTTCCGGGCAGCGAAGGTGAACTGGGTGTGCTCGAGTCTCACGTGCCCCTGGTCACCGCCCTTCACCCCGGTGAGCTGGCCTACACCAAGGAAGGTGTCGTGGAGCACCTCGCGGTGGGTACCGGGTTCGTGGAGATCACCGGACATCGCGTGGCCGTCCTCACCGACATGGCCATGGCAGAGAGCGACATTGATGAGAAGGCCGTCGAAGAGGCCCTCAAGCGTGCCGAAGAAACGGTCGAGAAGCTCAAGCATTCCCCGGACATCGGCGGCGAGGAACTCGCCACCGTCATGGCCAGCATCCAGCGCTCCACCGCCCAGCTTCGCGTGAAGCGCCGTCGCAACACGCTGTAGGCAAATCCGTTTTACATCGCGTCGTTTTTCAGATGGATGCCGTGGTGCCCTGGCGCACTGTGGCATCCATTTTTTTGCCCGCTGCGCGGGAGACAGAAGACTGCCAGACACCAGACAGAAGACATGAGCTCACGCATGGCAGTTCGCATCCAGTGACCCTTCAGCAAAAGAGCGAGGGACATTCCTGTCCCGGTCCGCCCCAAACGTTCCATGACGTTGCATCCCGTCCCAACCTCCAACCACCTCGGGCTGTAGGGCGACCGCTCCGGTTGCCTCAATCAGGGGCCATTCGCGGCAAGCGGAGCGCTTGCCCTACAGCGTCAATAACCGATTAAAATCGGAACAGTGTTCCAGGGAAGTCGAGATGCCGGAGGCGACGTCGCTGGCATCCGCTCCGGGATGCAATACTGAATCTGATCTTCCGGAGGTATCAGTCGCTCCGCTCCTTCAACCTTCCGGCTAATGGCTTTGATGCCTCCGGCATCGGGCAATCCGGGCTGGGACACCAGTAGATCGTCAAAGTCGACAAGTCAACTTCCCGATGAGGCGGCCACCTTCTCGTGTTGCTCACAACCCATCGACATCCGCTTGCCCAATCTCTCCGCTCCCGCCCCGACGGAGACCGTCGGACCACCCCCGCAGCGTCGCCCCGGGCGTAGTCCGGACGTGCCGCCCGCTGCGCGGGAGACAGAAGACTGCCAGACACCAGACAGAAGACATGAGCTCACGCATGGCAGTTCGCATCCAGTGACCCTTCAGCAAAAGAGCGAGGGACATTCCTGTCCCGGTCCGCCCCAAACGTTCCATGACGTTGCATCCCGTCCCAACCTCCAACCACCCCGGGCTGTAGGGCGACCGCTCCGGTTGCCTCAATCAGGGGCCATTCGCGGCAAGCGGAGCGCTTGCCCTACAGCGTCAATAACCGATTAAAATCGGAACAGTGTTCCAGGGAAGTCGAGATGCCGGAGGCGACGTCGCTGGCATCCGCTCCGGGATGCAATACTGAATCTGATCTTCCGGAGGTATCAGTCGCTACGCTCCTTCAACCATCCGTCTAATGGCTTTGATGCCTCCGGCATCGGGCAATCCGGGCTGGGACACCACCCGATCGTCAAAGTCGGCAAGCCAACTTCCCGATGAGGCGGCCATCTTCTCGTGTTGCTCACACCCATCGACATCCGCTTGCCCAATCTCTCCGCTCCCGCCGTCTCACATCCCCCCTGGGGGAGAATCTGCAATTCAGACTGGCGCACTCTCCCGCGTCTGGTTAACTGCAAGCTGGCGGATGAAAACCCCCGTCATGCCCCCTTGAAAAAAGCCCTCCAGCGCATCTTCCAATCTCTCGCTCTGTGCTGCATTGCCGTGGCCTGCGGAGCCTCCGGCAACCAGCCTGATACCGCCAGCCCCTCCAGCGTGTGGCGCGTGGAAAAGGACGGGAAGCAGGTCTATCTGGCGGGCACCATCCACCTGTTGAGAAAGGAAGACTACCCGCTGCCCTCTGTGTTTGAGCAGGCCTACACGGCCAGCTCCAAACTCGTGTTTGAGCTTCCACCTGGCAGTGATGAAAACAGCCAGGTGGCCAGTCGCATGCGCCAGCTCGGCATGTACTCCGGGGATGAGGAACTGGGCCACCATGTCAGCGCCGCGACCATGCAAAAGGTGCGCAAGTGGGCCGCGGAGAAGGGGTTGCAGGAGGCGGTCGTGAAGAAGTTCCGTCCCTGGTTCCTGTCGCTCACCATTGCCGCCACGGAATACCAGATCCTGGGTGCTGACCCCGCCCGTGGCGTGGACACCTATTTCGAAAAGAAGGCCAAGGCGGATCAAAAGCCGGGGGAGGGGCTGGAGTCCGTCGAGTTCCAACTCGGCATCTTTGCCAAGCTCAGTGAGAAACTTCAGGAAAACCTGTTGGAGCAGACGCTGGGGGAGTCAGAAACCCTGCCCAAGGACTTCGACGAGCTCATTGTAGCCTGGCGCAAAGGGCGCAGTGACAAGCTTCAGGAACTGCTGTTCCGGGATGCCGACAAGTATCCCGAGCTTCTGGAGGAGTTCCTCCTCAAACGCAACCGGGCCTGGGTGGCCCCCATCCTGAAGTACATTGAGCGGGATGAGAAGGTGATGATCCTCGTTGGTGCCGGTCACTTGGGTGGTAAAGGCGGCGTGATTGCCCTGCTCAAGGAAAAAGGCTGCGTGGTGACCCAGGTAAAGGCCACTCCGTAAATCGGAGCGAGCGCAGCCCAACGATGAGCCAAGGTGGAAGGAGCCGCCCCGGCTCTCTGGGGATGCTGGTGATGCGGAAGCAGGAACCGAGAAGGCTCTGCCATCATTGTCATGAGCAACCAGTCGCTAAAGCTACCTGCTTCAACGCAGGCTCACCCCCCTGTCTCCCTAACTCTTAACGTCTAACCCCGAACTCCTCACCGCTTCCGGCGGAAAACCGCCACGTGCTTGTCCACGTATTTGCCGGGGGTGAAGAGTTTCCGCGCCAGCGGATTGTGCGTGGTGCTCACCAGTTCCGCCCCCATGTTCTGCAGAGCTCCCAGAGCCAGCTCATGCTCCTTGTCGAAGTAGCTGGTGATGACCAGAAGGCCCTCCTCGTCCATTTTGCTGAGGCCCTGCTCAAAGATCTTCTTCCACAGCTCCGGCCCATGCCAGTAGTTCTGGTGGCGCAGCAGGACCATGTTGAAATCCTCCCCCACCTGCTTGTGCAGGTGGAGCTTGGTGGCATCCTCCAGCAGAAACTCCGCTGGCAGATGCGCGTGGTTCTCCCGCGCCTGCAGGATCTCGCGGATGCGGATGTCCGCCCCCACCAGATTGACCTGCCCCGCCGTCTGGGACTGGCCAAATTTCACCAGCGTTTCGGCTTCATCGCATCGCCCGCAGGCCAGGTTCAGCACCCGCAGATCCCCGGTGGGGGGCAGGTGCAAATGGGGGGCTACTGAACCTTGGAGAAGGTTGGTCAATACCGCCATGTCCCCGGCAATGGGGTTGGGATCGTCAAGAAAGGACTGGGACATGGCGGCTAAAAGCGGGGCAGAGAGAGGATTGAACGAGGCTAGAACTTCAGTGTTTCACCCCACACAAATCGGGCCGCTTGAGCCACGTCTTTGTCGCCACGACCGCTCACGTTCACGATGATGATCTTGTCCTTGCCCATCTGCGGAGCCACCTTCATGGCGTAAGCCAGAGCATGGGAGCTCTCCAGAGCGGGAATGATCCCCTCGATCTTGGACAACGACTGGAAGGCCTTGAGCGCCTCATCATCGGTGGCGTAGGTGTATTCCGCCCGCCCTTGATCGTGCAAATAGGCGTGCTCCGGGCCCACGGCGGCGTAGTCCAGACCAGCGCTGACGGAGTGCGTGAGCTGGATCTGGCCGTCCTCGTTGGCCAGCAACCAGGTTTTGGCTCCTTGCAGCACCCCCAGGCGACCGCCCTGGAAACGGGCCGCGTGACGTTCCGGGATGATGCCTTCACCCCCGGCCTCCACGCCCACCATGCGCACCTCTTTGTCATCCAGAAAGGGGTGGAACAAACCGATCGCATTGCTGCCGCCGCCCACGCAGGCGATGAGGAGATCCGGCAGGCGTTCTTCACGCTCCAGAATCTGGCGGCGGGCTTCCACGCCGATCACGCGGTGGAAATCACGCACCATCATCGGGTAGGGGTGGGCACCGTAGGCGGTTCCCAGGATGTAGTGCGTGTCCCGCACATGGGTCACCCAGTCACGCATGGCCTCATTCACTGCCTCCTTCAGGGTGGCCTGGCCAGCCGTCACCGGGACCACTTCCGCACCCAGGAAGCGCATGCGCGCCACGTTCAGCATTTGGCGCTCCATGTCCACCTGGCCCATGTAGATCACGCACTTCAGTCCGGCGCGAGCCGCGACGGTGGCCGTGGCCACGCCGTGCTGTCCCGCGCCCGTCTCAGCAATGATGCGGGTCTTGCCCAGACGCTGGGCCAGCAGGATCTGCCCCATTGCGTTGTTGATCTTGTGAGCGCCGGTGTGGAGCAGATCTTCCCGCTTCAGGTAGATCTTGGCCCCGCCCAGTTGCTCGGTCCAGCGCTTGGCAAAGTACAAGGGCGTGGGGCGGCCCACGTAGTCCGCCAGCAGTTGATCCAGCTCAGCGCGGAAGGCGGGGTCTTTCTTGGCCTTCTCATACTCCGCAGTGAGCTCCTGGAGTGCGGCCATCAGAGTCTCCGGCACAAACATGCCGCCGTACGGGCCGAAGTGGCCGTGGGCATCAGGCAAGGAGGCGAGGGGGGAGGGGGCGGTAGGGGTCATGGCAGGAGGGGGAGTCTATCGCAAATCCATCGCGGCTCAAAGGGTTGTTGTATGGATGCTTCGGCTTCAGGCCTTCAGTTCAAAGTCCCGCTGGGCCAGCACGGCGTTGAGCGCCTTGCGATAGGGGCTGGGCATCGGCAGAGCTTCCAGCCCGGCCAGCGGGATCCATTGCAGGCCCTCGGGAGGTGCCACCCCGGCCTTATCAGGAGGGGCGTGCACCCAGAGATCCACCTTGTACCGGGTGATGGTGTACTTGGACCGGTGCAGTACCGCGGGTGGATCCGGCAGCGCGGGGAGTTCGGGCAGCTTCCACAACCCCGTACGGCGCTTTCCGGACTCCTGTTGAAGAAGCACCCCTTCCTCGCCAATCTGGAAGTACACACGCTCCGTTACAGCCGTGATCACCGTCTGCTTGCTCTTTACCGGCAGGCTCGCCGGGTCGCGAGTGAGGCAGTGCGGTTGCACCGGGCACGAGCCGCAGTTGGGCGCACTCACGCGGCAGATTGTCTGGCCCAGTTCCATGAGGGCACTGTTGAACACGCGGGGACTTTGGGCCGCCTCCACCAGAGCCCGGGATCGCGTCCAGAGCCGCGCCATGCCCTCCCGGCTGTCCACCGGGGTGGCATCGTCCCACACGCGGGAAAGCACCCGTGCCACGTTGCCATCCACAATCGGTGCCGCCGCATCGTGGGCAAAGCTGCACACCGCCCCCGCTGTGTAGTCGCCCACTCCGGGCAGGGCGCGTACGCCTTCCAAGGTGGCTGGAAAAATACCACCGTGCTCACTTTCCACCCGTTGCGCCATCTGCTGGAGGAACCTGGCGCGGCGGTAGTAGCCCAGCCCTTCCCAGACGCGCAGCACCTCGGCTTCATCCGCCACCGCCAGAGTTGCCGTGTTGGGGAAGCGTTCCATCCAGCGGGCGTAGTAGCCCCGGTCCAGCACCGTGCTGATCTGCGTCTGTTGCAGCATCATTTCCGAGACCAGAATCGCGTAGGGATCCGTCGTCCTCCGCCAGGGGTAGTCACGGCCGGACACTGCAAACCAGGCCTCCAGGGCATGGGCTATTTTTGCGGGATCAGGCTCGATGACGTTTTTCACAGGCGGGAAATCAATCGTGAAGAAACCGGGATGCGGAGTCCGATTTCAAGTCTAACCTGCATGGATTTCACGTCTTTAGCCCAGACCTTCCATGCCCGCCGTCACCACCTACACCAAAGCGCTCACAGAATCCCAGGCTGCCAGGCTCCGGACCGTGCTCCAGGCGAAGGGTTTCAAGTTTCTGGAGAAGCCCTACTGTCTGTACGCAGCAGAGGGGACGAAGGTGAATGTGGCCGTGTATGAAAAAGGACCCAAGATCGTCGCCCAGGGGAAGGGGGTGGAGGAGTTCATTACTTTCACCCTCGAACCCGAAGTGCTCGGAGTCGCCGAGCTGGGGTATGAGGAGGTGAACCAGCCTGAGATGTTTGAGCCCCACCTCGGGATCGATGAAAGCGGCAAAGGCGATTTTTTCGGCCCGCTGGTTATCGCGGGTGCTTACGTCGAGGCATCCATGGCACGGAAGCTGCGCGATATGGGGGTGATGGACAGCAAGCGCATTGGCAGTGATGCCCGGATTGAAGCGATCGCCGGGGACATGCGTGCGGCCCGGGTGGTGCATGAGGTGATCGTGATCGGCCCGGAGAAGTACAACGAGCTGTACACCAAGTTTGGCAACCTGAACCGGCTCCTCGCCTGGGGGCACGCCCGCGTCATCGAGAATCTTCTTGAGCGTGTGCCCGACTGCCCGATGGCCCTGTCTGACCAGTTCGCCAACCCGCGGGTGCTTCAAAGCGCCCTCCTGGAAAAAGGGAAAACCATCGACCTGCAGCAGCGCACCAAGGCGGAGAGCGACCCGGCCGTGGCGGCGGCCTCCATCTTCGCACGGGAGAAATTTGTGCGCTGGCTCAAGGAGGCGGGCGACCGGCTCGGCATCCTCCTGCCCAAGGGGGCATCTCCTGCGGTGAAGCAGGCAGGAGCGGAGCTCATCCGCAAGCACGGAGCCGATATTCTGCCAAAAGTGGCAAAGATGCATTTCAAGACCGCCATTGAAGTTGCAGCAATTGCATGATATTTTCTCTGGAGACCCTTGGAAAGCTGGTTTATGAGTTGCTCACGACCAGCGATCTGCAAAAGTTCCTGACTGCCGTTCGAAAATCAGCCAAGCAACCTGTTACAGGCTTATGTCAACCGTAACCAAACGTGATCTGGTGGTAGAATTGAGCAACCGTACGGGTTTGACGCAGAGTCAGGCCTTCGACCTCTTCCAACAGGCCCTCGACCTCATCACAGAGGAGCTCGCGAAGGGCAACGAAGTCACCCTGCGTCGTTTTGGCACCTTTGAGGTGCGCGTGACGAAGCCCAAGATTGGTCGCAATCCCAACAAGCCAGGTTCAGAGATGCAGATCCCGCCGCGCACAGTGGTCCGGTTCAAGCCTGGCAAGGAAATGAAAGCCCAGGTGGGAGCCGTGCCCCCCACGAACGTGGCGGAGGACTGAGTCATCCGCCGGCCGGGCTCAAGCTTCAGGCCGGGAGACCACCACCGCCTCATAGACAAAGGCGGGTGGCAGATTGCCCCAGACCGTGGAGCTGGTCCGCAGCTCCACACAGCGCTCTTTGAGCAGCGCGCGGAATCGCTGACCCTGTGGCAGCATGTGGAACCCCGCGTAGGCAAAGGTGACAAACACCCCGCCCGGTCGTAGCCTGGGCAGCACGTGATCGAGGATCGCCTCCTGCAGCCCTGCGGGAAAGTTGGTCCACGGCAGGCCGCTCACAATGCTGTCGAAGCTACAGTCCGGCCCCAGGGAGCCTGCAAAGTCGAACTCCTGGCAGGGAGCTGCCTCAAACCGCATGCGTGGATGCTGCTGGCGCAGTTGGTCCACAAAGGTCTGATTGAGCTCCAGGCCCAGGTAGCTGGCTCCTTCCGGGAGCACCTCATCGATCGCCGTGGTGAATGCCCCCGTGCCTGGCCCAAGCTCCAACACGGAGCGGGCTTTGGCCACCTGGGCGCATTCGACCATGCGTCGTGCCAGTGCCGGTGAGGAGGGCGCGATCGCCCCGGTGGTCTGCCAATTGGTTAAGAACTGTTGAAAAAATCTCCACGACATTCAAGTCACGCTATCCAATGTTGCAGGGGCGTGCGAATGGTTTTATCAGAACAAGGTCAGCCCATGAAATCGCGCCTCGTTGTTCTCCTAACGTGTGCCGGCACCTTGCTCGTGTCCGGTTGTGGCTCCTCCCCGTACAAGATCACCTTGCGGGACGGGCGTGAGTACTTCACGGCCAGCCGGCCAGAGTTCAACGAGAAGACGGGATATTACAAATTCCGGAGCCTGAATGACCGGGACGCGCTCATTCGGAGTGATGAGATCCTGATGATGCAGGAGCTCTGACCCCCCCCAGTTGCTGACGATGAATGTGAATCTTGGCCATCTTGTTCCGCTGGTATTGGCTTCAGGCTCCCCCCGCCGGGTGGAGTTGATGGAGGAGGCGGGCTATGTCTTTGAGGTGCTGGTGCCCGAGGTGGAGGAGGCTCATGACGAGTCCCTCACCTGTGAGGCTCTGACCATGGAGAACGCCCGGCTCAAGGGGCGGGTCATCGCCGCCTCCCGGCCGGACGCCGTGGTGGTGGCCGCAGACACCCTCGTCTATCTGGATGACAAGCCCCTGGGCAAGCCGCGTGATATGGAGGACGCCGCGGCCATGCTGCGACGTCTCAGCGGGCGCACCCATCGCGTCTGCACCGGCGTGGCCGTCCTGGCCAAAGGGGGCACGGTGGAGCATGCCTTCCCAGTCATCAGTGAGGTCACCTTCAAGCTTCTCACGGAGGAGGTCATTCGCGAGTATCACTCGAAGATCCAGCCGCTCGACAAGGCGGGTGCCTATGCCGTGCAGGATGAGAGCGCCATGATCATCGAGCGGGTCGAAGGCTCCTGGTCCAATGTCAAAGGCCTCCCCATGGAGCGCCTGCAGGATGAGCTGGCTGGTTTCCTGAATCCCTCTGTTGATTGAGGCACGCCGGGGACACGAGGAGTCAACGTCAACGTCCGCCTCTGGGTTTTTCGTTTTCGCGTCGAAGCGCCTCTGTATCCCAGCCTCCGTCCGGTTTGCTGAGACCCTTCATGTCCGCAGCGAAGAGCTTCTCCATTTCCTCGATCTGGTCCCGCGCCGCGTTCACATAGGCGGCACCCAGTTTGTGCTCGTACCAGACGTCCGCCATGGACCGCAGGCTGCGTTCGTCCAGCTCCTTGAAAAGGCGCGTGGCCCGGAGCGCTTCATGCGCAGGGTAGCCCAGTGTGCGCAGCGTTTGCGCCGCCATGTCCAGGGAGCTGCCCAGCGTCTCGCGGTAAATGTGCTCGATCCCGCGTTTTACCATCTCATAAGCGTGCAAGCGGCCCGAGGCGCGGGCCAGAATCGCCAGATGCGGGTAGTGATGCTGGACGGTGTCGATGATTTGCAGCGCCTTCGCCTCATCGTCGATGGCGATGACAATCAGCTTGGCCCGGGCGGCACCCGCGCTCTCCAGCAGATCAGGGCGTGAGGCATCGCCGTAGAACAGCTTCAATCCCATGCGTCGGAGCAGATCCACCTGATCAGAGTCCATGTCCAGCACCGTGGCCCCGATGCCGTACGCGCGCAGCAGACGGCCCACGATGTGACCGAACCGGCCAAACCCGGCGATCAGCACTGCGTTCTCCTCATCAGGGATCTCGTCCATGGGCCGTTCTTGCTGGGATTTTAGCAACCAGGGCAGGAGCACCTTCTCATGCAGCAGCAGGAGCAGCGGCGTCATCGCCATGGAGAGCGCCACCACGGCCACCGTCGGCTTCGTGATGGAGGAAGGCAGGATGTGCCCGGCATCCGCCATGGAGAGCAGCACGAAGCAGAACTCCCCCCCCTGCGCGAGTGCCAGCGTGAAGAGACTCGTGTCCGTGCCCGGCAGGCGTGAGAACCGCGCCACGATGAAGAGCACCAGCATCTTCAGCCCCAGCAGACCCGCTACGGCCTGGATCATGATCAGCGGCTGGGACGCGATGAGGCTGAAATCAACCCCTGCACCCACCGCGATGAAGAAGATGCCCAGCAGCAGCCCTTTGAAGGGCTCGATGTCAGACTCCAGCTCGTGGCGGAACTCGCTTTCTGCCAGCACCACCCCTGCCAGGAAGGTACCCAGCGCCGGGCTCAGTCCCACGCTCTGCATGAGCAGCGCGATGCCGATGACCAGGAGCAGCGCCGTGGCGGTGAAGATCTCCCGCAGCTTCGTGCTGGCCACAAAACGGAAGAGCGGTCCGATGAGGAAGCGCCCGCCGCCGACAATCAAAGCAACAGCCCCGACGGTGAGCAACGCCTGGTGCCAGCCTGGCACTGCGTCCGCCGCCGCACCGTGGTGGGGATCCACGACCGCTGGTGCCCCGCCCACGGCCAACAAGGGGAGAATGGCCAGGATCGGGATGACTGCGATATCCTGAAAAAGCAGCACCGCAAAGCTGGCCCGCCCCGCCTCGCTCTTCATCTGGCCTTTCTCCGCCAGCGATTGCAGGACGATGGCCGTGGAAGACATGGCCAGGATCATGCCCAGGGCCAGCCCCTGTTTCCACGGCAGACCCAGAGCCATTGCCGTCGCACCAATCAACAACGCCGTGGCGGCGACCTGTACGCCACCCATTCCCAAGATCGGTCCGCGCAACCGCCAGAGCAGGCGCGGCTTCAGTTCAAGCCCGATTACGAAGAGCATCATCACCACGCCGAACTCGGCAAAGTGCATCACGTCGCCACCCTCACGGCCCACAAACTTCAGCACAAACGGCCCGATCAACACCCCGGCCAGCAGGTAGCCCAGCACCGAGCCCAGCCCGAGTCTTTTGGCGATCGGCACCGAGATGACGGCCGCGCAAAGATAGATGAAGGCCTGGGCCAGAAAGGAATCAAGGTGCATGGCAATGGGCGGGAGTCAGAAGCGCGTCTGGGGAAGAGGGACCGCAAGATTGAGCGAATCATGAGCCAACACCTTGCCAGGTTCAAAAGCATCGCTGCACAGATGGGTGAGCACGTGGCGGTAGTGATCCGCGTGCTGTTGCAGCTCGGCTTCCGAGAGCTGAAAGGTCCCGTGAACCACAAACGGGGGCAGAAACTGCATGCGACAGAGAGTGGCCGTTTGTTCCAGCGGTGCCAGCAGCTGGCGGATGGAGAAGCGATTGTAGCCCACCGCACAGTAAGCCTCTGCCATGCCCCCGGTGGAGATGGCCTGAATCCAGAACTTCCCCTCCAGTTCCCGGCCGTTCTCCCCGTAGGCAAACCCGTGCTGCAACACCAGATCCGCCCACTGCTTCAAGATGGCGGGCGTGGAGTACCAGTAGAAGGGATGCTGAAAAACCACGCCATCATGCTGCCGCAACAGTTCCTGCTCCCTCGCCACCTGAATGTGAAAGTCCGGATACTCTTCGTAGAGATCATGCACCGTCACGCCCTCCACCCCCTGCGCCGCCGCCAGCAGCGCCTTGTTGATGCGAGACCTCCGAATGGCAGGATGCGCGTGGACGAGGAGGATGCGTTTCATAACTTTCTCTACCAGATTTGCTTGATCAAGGCACCGATTCTCGATCGGAGCAACGCCTCCGACTCGGAATCGCCGTTGCAAACTTCAGCCAGTACGAGTGCAAAGTCCCGGTGTCTCGAAAGCTCGTGAAAGGCTGATGCGATGAAATTTCTCAACCCAAGATCGCTCGCCAAGATTTCGTCATGGAGTCGGGCACGTCGTCTGACAACTGCCAAAATGTCTCTCAGGTCTTTGGCGTGATAATAATCCTCAACCCCACGATCTCTAAACGCATCCAGCTTGGCTCCAATGAAGGAAGGAGGATGAGCCAGCCAGATCGCCTTGCCTGAAGGCAACGTCAATCGAAGCGCCCCCTGCCACGCGAGTCGAAACCAGCGATTGTGATTGCCTCCCCAGTCAAAGTCTGTGGACAGAATGTCCACCTGAATCTTCATCTGAAACCACCATCGGAAAGGAAGAGCCCTTCCTGCGGAAGTCATACCAGAGTCGCGGTCCCGGACAAGACCATGACGTGCCAGAGTGTTCTCTACGAACTCCCGGTCTCGGTCACTTACAATCGAGGTCACGACATCCAGGTCTTTGGTTGCAGAAAACCCGTCGAATGTAAGGGTGTCGGCATACAACGGCACAGCTGCCCCGCCCAGAAAAACCAAACGCAGTCGGCCCTCTTTCTCCATTGCTTCGAAGACCTCGGCAGCTTCTGAAAGGACCGATGCGATGTTGTCTTGGTCGATGTTCATCGCGTGTGAAGTTTTCGCAGTCTTGACTCTAGCTCGACCATGGCGAGTTCACGTGCTCGGGGCTCTTGCCCTCGGAGAGAGTCGGTCAATGCCAGCCACTCGTAGAGCTTGGGGTCTGCTTTGGCCGCAAATGGGACAGAGGGGTAGAGCGGGGTAACGGCGGTGCCCAGAACATCGCTTGCAGCATCCGGCCAAACCAGAGGCATACTGGATGACTCCATTAGCAACTGGTTGGTAAAAGGTTCTGCGGCGTACGAGGTTGGCATCCCTTTGGCTGGAGCTCCTTTTTCCAAAGGCAGGAGGAGGGGCAAGGCGTGAACTAGCAGAGTCTGAAGGTTTCGAAGAACGAGTGACGGATGTGACTCCCGAGTTAGAAGACGACATCGTTGTGCCCGTTTCACTGCTGCATGAGTTTCTGAAACGCTCAGGCCCAACGATTTAGCTAGCTCTGCATAGGTATTTCCAGCCGGATCCGCGGCAAACTTGAGGGCTAGGAGCGCGTCTTGCGGCTTGAGAAGCATAGCTGAATAGTATTCGCAATTCGCGAATCACAAACTATTTTTGAGCAAGCGTTCGTCCTGCTCGTTATATTCTACTACTCATGCCTGCGTCCAACGAACTCCCCATACCGCGCTATTTCTCTGCCACAGTTGGCAGTAGCAAGGGGCGAGTTGGGTGGACTCGACTTTGGTCCCCGTTTGGGACGCCCATCAGCCTTGAAAACTTGGGGCAATTGGATGGCAGCCAGCGCGGCGGGTTTCTGGCCACTCCAGATAGCGAGATCAATCCCAACTGCAGATCCCTGGACGAGCTGAGTCGACAGCATCGTGCACTGATTCTCTGTGGCGCTCCAGGTGCCGGCAAATCCGTCGAAATCTACGCCTATTGCCAGAGGTTGATAGAAGATGAATCGGTATGCCTGCTCGCCTACGGTGCGGATGCGATCGATGACAGCGGGGCGTTACGTGAAATTAGTACTGGACATCCTGAATGGGAAAAGGCCCAACAGGAGGGGCGAAAAATCGTATTGGTGATTGATGGTTTCGATCAGATTCGCTTTCCATCCGGTAAACCATTGGCTGTGCTCTCTCGTTTACTTGGGAGCTGCGATCTAGCAAACGTGAGGTTGATCCTCGGGTGCCGTACTTCCGATTGGGACAGCTCGCTCGGGGAGTCCCTGTTGGCCCGATGGGGGCAGTCGTTGGGGGAAGGCGTATTTGAGATTTGTCCCCTCCAGCGTAGCGACGTAAGTGAGGCCGCTGCGTCGATAGGCATAGAGAATCCAAAGGAATTCCTTGATGCCATACAGGAGATGCGAGCGGAGGTGCATGCGCAATGGCCACTAACATTGGAACCGCTCCTTCATCGGCATGCCAATGGACTTGAATTGTCCGTTTCAGCCAAGGAACTCTACAATGACTCTGTAACCAGATTACTCGACTCGGCGAGGGACGAACAATCTGACTCTTTATTGTCGGCGACAACGACCCGCCAGATCGCCCGACGCATCGCTGCTCTTCAGGTTTTCAAGCAAAGTCAGTCGATTCAATTGTCGGTCGATCTTCCGAGTCGCGACGAGCTTACATCCAGTGACATCATTGGGCCTGAAGGTGAGCAGATGGAATGGTCAGCCACAACAGGGGCACCATCCGAATTGAACCTGCGGCAGATCAAGCATGTAGTTGGAACGGGACTCTTCACGGCACATGGTGTGAAGAACCGCGGATTCGTTCATCAAGCGTATGCGGAATTTCTTGCGGCAGAGTATGTCAAGGGGTTGAGCGTAACTGCCCTGAAGGAGATTCTTACGGTCCATGTCGATTGGCGGGAAGCTGTTCCTCCGCAACTGACTGAAACCGCAGCATGGGCTTCTGTGATGAATGAGGAGTGGTTTCAGTGGTTGTTGAGCCACTATCCTCAAATACTCCTCCGTGCAGACGGGACCCAGCTTTCGACCACACAAAAGGGTGAGCTGCTGCAACGTTTGTTGGCCAGAGTTTCATCCTACGATGCTCTCCCTTTTCGCGAGATCGACCGTTTGACGCCGTCCTTCGCCTTTCCTGGGATGGCGTCCCGTCTTTCGGAGGTGATTAGAGATGCCAGCGCGGATTCATCGGCAAGGCGATTTGCCATACAAGTAGCAGAGAGGTGCCGCTTACTTGAGGTGGAGCCGGCACTATGGGAACTCCTTGAACGGGGGGGGGACGAAACATTGAGGAGGGATGTCTGTCGTGCGCTTCATGTTTTGTTGCCATTGCGCGACGATCTCGACCCGGACACTCAGGAGAGGCTTGTCCGCCTGGTACGGAAAGAGATGGGCCCCGATGATTTGGACGACCTGAAAGGTCTGGCGCTTGAGCATTTGGTGCCGAAGTACCGCGAGGTTTCTGATGTTGCCGAATGGCTCACTCCGCCCGTTTTTGACAACTATACGAGCTCATACATACGGTTTCTTCGAGACAAGCTACCTAACATCTTGTCTCGAAGTGATGTCCCGGTATTGCTGTCTAGGCTTGCAGCAAATCGTTGGTGTTCTTCAAGGTCAGGGCACTGGAAGCTAGCGAAGGCAGTTGTTTTCGAGGCGATGAACCAGTTGCATGAAGTTGCAACCAGGCAAGCTATGATCGCCCTGATCGAAAGCTGTGTTCTGCATTCCATCAGACTGCCTTTCTCCGATTCTTCATGGCAAGAAGAGGAGGAGAGCCCTGACGAACAGTGGCAAATGCGAGTTGACCTTCTTCACCTATATTTGAATGAAGGTCCAGGTTCTGTCGAGGATGTGTGGAGTGTGAAGGAGATGCTGGGGCTTCGTCATGTTCCTCTGAGGCTGCTCCTTGATGAGTTTGAGGCGGCACCAATGACAAGTCGTCCGCACTGGGCGGAGTGCATTCGGCTTTCAATCTTCAATGAAGAAGATCGAAAGTCGGTCTTGCCACGCCTCCTGGAAGTGTACGTGAGCAATTCAGAGCTTCGAGATGCACTGTTGCCATGTCGCCCGGGTCTGAATATTCATGAAACGCTTGTAGCTTATCGCGAAGAGCAATCGGCCAAGCAGAAGGAATTTTCCCGAGAAACTGTGGATTCCGCTACAGACGAAATCACCGCGGATCGAATAAGGCTGGCCATAGGTGAGCTAAGTGACGGTGATTTCCGTCATATGCTTGACGTGCTGCACTGGGTCCACGGATCTGATGCGGGGCTGTTTGAAGACGCTGTGAACTCACAACGCTGGGACGTCCTGCTCAATGATGAGCAACGGCTCGTGCGTGATGCAGCCAGAACATGGCTTGCGGCTTCAACCGATCCAAAAGGAAAAGATAGTGTGTGGCGAAACACAGATGACAGCTATGCGGCATGTCTATCTTTCGGGCTGCTGGCAGACGAGTTGGAAGGAGATAGTCACCTCGCACGACATGCGGCGCTAAATTGGACTCGTGCTTTCATCCTGCAGCCAAGGAACAGTACGCCTGGAGATGTGAAGATTGCAGCGACTTTGCTTAAGTTCAATTCCAGCGGGGTGGTGAGTGCGCTATCAGAACGCCTTGAGATCGATAGCAATTTGAAAAGCAATGCCAGCGCATTGCGATACTTTGAGCATTGTTGGAGTGGTGAGCTTTCGGCAACAGTAGTTTCCTTTCTCAATCACCCTGACATCTATCCAGGAACCTATAAGTCGGCCTGCCGGTTTTTGGTGGCCGTGGATTTTGTCGCTGCAAAATCCATGTTGGCCTCGCAGCTTCTCAGAATTCCCTTGCAGCAGGGGGGCGAGCTATCTGCATTGCAAAGAGCAGTCATTTTCTGTGCTGCCTTTCGCACCCGTGGGCAGCTTTGGGGGCAGGCGGTCTTGCATTTTCAATCGTTGGAAAATGCTCGCACGATTTTTGAGGAAAATGCTGATGCGTTCGGCTCGTGGCATATGCGCAGGGATACAAAGAATGAACTGCTCCAGGGGCTAGGAGTGGACGAGTTGGAGCAGCTTTATATTTTGTTGGCGACGATTTCACCGGAATCTGAATCGGGAATCAACAAGCGATTCCTAACTGGTGGAGATACGTTGGGGGAAGTGCGTGCTCTTGTTGAGCGTACATACGCGGCATTGCCGGCTCCGGAGGGTAGGTCCAAAAAAGTCATGGCTCAATTGTCGCAATCACTGCGGGAATCATTCGCGTTCAGCAAAGGTTCAGCGTTGATTTCTAATGCGGAATCCGAATTCAAGCCTGTTCCCCCAGCGACTTTGCTCAAACTGGTCCGTCTCTCTGACGCCAGACTGATCCGGTGTGAGGAAGATCTCGTGGACTTCTGCGTCGAGCAGATCAAACGCTTTGAGCATGATTCAATTGAGCTCCGACAAGATTACTTTTGGAATAAAAATGGCACGGAGAGGCATGAAACCGATCTTTCGAAGGCGCTGACTGGGTGGTTCCAACGAGGTCGTGAGCTGATCGCAAATTGCGAAGCGCAAGCGGTTCACATCACCGGGGACCGCACTGACATCAAAGTGGAACTCCCGCACATCAGACCTGTGATCATCGAAGTCAAAAAGGCGCACAATCCTAGCGTTGAAACTGACATCCAGACGCAGCTTGTTGACCGCTACTTGCCTCAACACCAAACATCCTTCGGGCTCTACGTCGTTGGATGGTTTGGTCACAAGTCCAGTTTCCTGGGTGGTGAAACCCCAAAACAGGACGAAAAGGTTCTTCAAAAGTTGGTGAAGAAACTAAAGGGCCCGGCCGACCTCCAAGTTCGGGCGATGGTCTTGGATTGCCGGAGAAGGCTGTCTGCTCCCAAAGATTCAAAGGGTCGCATGACTGCTTCAAAGAAGGGGAGATCCAGGAATGCCGCCCCGAAGGGGTGAATTCGATCAGGGATCGCACCCGCAGCTTCACTCCTCACATCCATTCTCCAGATCCTTCAACTGGTGATCCAGTGCCCCCACGGACATCTGGATTTCAATCAAAGAGAGGACAAGGGAGGTGATCATGGTCAGCAGACTGAGTCCAAAGAGGATCTTGCCTGCGGTGTCATAGCCAAAGAAGAGGAGGAGCATGCATACCGTGCAAATCAGAATGCTGAGGACGCCGAAGAACTGCATGTCACGGATGAGCTTGATCCGGTAACGCAGGTTGTGGATCTGCTTGAGGTAGATGGGGTCTGCAGACGTCTTGTAATTGGCGTGCAGAGCCCGCACCACGCTGGCGAGGCCGTGGAACCGGTTGGTGTAGGCCAGCAGGAGGAGGGAGATGGCCGGGAAGATGAGGACGGGGGTGGTGAGTGTCATAACACGTGGCATGAGCGGCTTGGTTCTGGTCAGAACCGTCCGCCCTACAGCTTATGCCAGCGGGAATCGTGCCTCAATGCCGGTTTCCTGCCCGGAACGGTCAGCTCCGCAGGGCCATGCCGCTGTTGAGATTCCCGGAGATGGCGTTGCGCAGGTCCTCCAGGCTCACCGGCTTGCAGAGGAAGCCGTTCATTCCAGCTTCCATGCAGGACTCCTTCACCCCGCTCAGGGTGTGCCCCGTCATCGCCACGATCACCGGCTGGTGTTTCACATGGAAGTTCGCCCGGATCTCCCGGGTGGCATCCTCGCCGCCCAAGATGGGCATCTGGAGATCCATGAAGACCAGGTCGTAGGTGGCGTCCACCACCATGTCCACGGCTTCGCGCCCGTTCTCGGCGATGTCCACGTTCAGATAGCCCAGCTTGTTGAGCATCATCTTGGCCAGCTTCTGGTTCATGGGCTGGTCTTCCACCAGCAGGATGCGGGCGGGATGATCTTGGGCAAAAGTCTGGCGCTCGGGCGCGGCGGGGCTTTCCGGGAGATTCAACACGGAAGGCTTGACGTCGATGCCTGTGACTTGGGCCAGGGCCTTGAGGAGCTCCCGACGGCCTGCCGGTTTGTGGATGAACAGGGAGCGGGGACCCGTGGCAGACTGGAGCGTCTGCTTCACCTGCTCATGCCCCAGGGACACCAGGCCAAGAGTGGCGATGTTCAGGGAGCAGGCGCGGTTGGCGATTTTCTCCACCAGGTGACGAACCGGGGTGACAAGGTCCAGGATGATCAACGGTGGAGCTCCATTGAGGAGATCCTCGACATTGGCTCCCGGATCCAGCGCACGGGCCTGGGCGGTCATGCCAAAGAGGCGGCAGCTATGGGTGAGGATGCTGGCCGTGGTCTGGTTTTGGGAAAGAACAAGCACCTGGCGGCCGCGCAGGGTGTGAACCCAGCGGGTTTCCTCCTCAAGCGCCTCGGCATCATCCTGGGCAGCTGACATGGGCACTTCGAAGAAAAAGTTGGAACCACCGCCCAACTCGCTGGTGACGCTGATTTCCCCGCCCATGAGGCGGCAGAGCTTCCGGCAGATGGCGAGGCCGAGACCGGTGCCGCCGTACTTGCGGGTCGTAGAGGTGTCTGCCTGGGTGAATGCCTGGAAGAGCAGGGGAAGCTTGTCCTTGGCAATGCCGATGCCGGTGTCCCGTACAGACACCTGTAGCAGCGTGTACTCGCTGCCGTCCGGCAGCTTGCGCACGATCGGCTGGGCCACCACGAGAATCTCGCCGCGCTCAGTGAACTTGACGGCGTTGGCGACCAGATTCACCAGCACCTGTTTCAGGCGCTGGAAGTCACCCGTGATATGGCGGGGGATGTTCTCGCTGACGTGGTAGTTGAGCTCGACGCCCTTCTCCGCCGCCTTGAAGGCAAAGATGCCCATGGTCTCATGAAACAACCGCTCCAGGCTCACCGGCAGGCGCTCCAGCACCATCCGGGCGGATTCCAGCTTGGAGAAGTCCAGGATGTCATTGATGAGGTGCAGCAGGCTCTCGCCACTGGTGCGGATCATGCGCACCAGTTCCATCTGCTCGTTGTCCAGCGGGGAGTCCAGCAGCAGGGAGGTGGTGCCGATGATGCCGTTCATCGGCGTGCGGATCTCGTGGCTCATGTTGGCCAGGAAGTCCGCCTTGGCGGCCATGCCGGACTCCGCCTGTCGCTTCGCGGCGAGGGAGTCGCTGATGACCTTCTGCTTGCGCTCCTCCTCAATCTGAAGGTGCTCCACCGTTTCATTGAAGACCTGGAGGGCCTCGGCGATTTCATCAATCCCCTTTTGAGGGAGGCGATGGGTCAGCAGACCCTGGCGCAGGGCGAGCAGGCCTTCCGTGATGTCCCGCACCCGCTTGCCCAGCCGACGCCCCATGTAGAGTGAAAAGAAGAGACCGGGGAGCAGACCTGCGCCACCTGCAATGGAGAGTACGGCCAGCAGTTTGGGGGAGGAGAGCAGGTGCCTCACATTGTACATGGGCTGCTCCACCACCATGGTGCCCATCAAAGTACCGTCCGCGCGGTTGATGGGGGCTGCGGCCACGATCCACTCTGCCGGGGCGATGTTGCCTTTGCTGTTGCTGATGAACCGGGAGGAGGCCGCATAGGGCAGGCCTGCCGAGACCAACGTGAGGGCTTCCATCACGCCGACCTCAGCGTCTTCAGGTGAGGCCAGTTGCTCCGAGCCAGACAGCGTGAATTTGGAAGAGGTGCCGAAGCGGTTCTCCTTGGCGGCCACCTCCGGGAGGTAACGTACCACTTCAGCAAAAGTGCCCAGGCTCGTCAGCGAATGTGGGCCCTGGAGGTCCATCAGCTCCTGGCGGAGGTTTTCTTCAGCCTCCCAGGGGATTTGTTCTGGTATGTTGGTGGAGGCTTCTGCGCCAAGTGACCGCTTGAGCTCCGCAGCGCCCGTGAACGCAAGACCAAGCAGATAGGTGCGTTGGGCGGAGCGGGCGGAGTCCAGCTCATGCCACACAAAGCCGGTCCCTGCTGCTGCAACCGCCAGAACGAGAGCGATCAAGGTGAACAACAACAACCTTGTGCTCAGCAGCAGTGCTTTGATACGGGGGGCCATGAATGAACTATACGCCTGAGGGCGGTCGGGGGTCGGTACGTGCTATTTCCTCATTACTGGATGCTGGCGTGGTAGGCGACGGCGTTGGGAAGGATGCGGTTCACCATGTCGGCCAGCATGCGGGGAGTGTACGGTTTCGGGAGCACATCGTCAAAACCCATTTGCCGGCAACTGGTCATGCTTTCCTCATCGACAAAAAAACCGCTGCAGGCGATGACCGGGGTGCCGGGCTGGATGTTGCGCAGGGCCTCAAGCGCCTCCATGCCGGACATGCCGCCGGGGAGCACCAGATCCAGAATGATCAGGTCCACCCTCGAGTGGTGCAGCACACAATATTTGAGTATCTGGGAGGCTTCCTCCGCGCTGCTCGCACTGAGCACCTCCCACTTGTGGGAAGTCAGTATCGTGCTGGCGAGCGCTCGCAGCACGGGTTCATCGTCCACCAGAAGGATCCGTCCTCTGAACGCAGGAAGGGAAACGGCGCTTTCAGCGTCGTTGGATGGGGAGTTGGCAAGGTTCATGCAGGTCAGATGGCAGTATAGGAAAGACAGCGGATCTCGTCCATTGTCGTGTTGCCAGCAAGGAACTGCAACAGCCCCTCTTGATAAAGGGTCCGGAAGCCATGAGTAAGAGCGGCCGTCCTCAAACTTGAGAGGGGGGCTGCGGCTTCAATGAGATCACGAATTTCATCGTTGATCTCACAGAGCTCCATGAGGGCGAGCCGGCCGCTGTAGCCTGTGCCGTGACACTCATCACAGCCCACACTCTCGTACACCGGCTGGGTGAGGGCGTGGGTGATCGCACCTTGCTTGAAGAGATGCTCCTGTATCTCACGCGAGGCGGCCACCGGCCTTTTGCAGTAGCCGCAAAGTTTCCGCACCAGACGTTGGGCCTGGCTGAGCGCCAGGGAATCTGCGAGGAGGTACTTCTCAACGCCCATGGAAAGCAGACGGGAAACGGCTCTCAGGGAGTCGTTGGCATGCAGGGTGGTCAGCACCAGGTGACCCGTGAGGGAGGCGTTCACCGCTGCCTGGGCGGTCTCAGTGTCACGAGATTCCCCGATCAGAATGATGTCAGGGTCGGCCCGCAGGAGGGCTCGCAGGCCGTTGGCAAAATCCAGCCCGTACACAGGGTTGGTCTGTGTCTGGTTGATGCCCTCCACCTCGTATTCGATGGGGTCCTCAATGGTCTGAATGTTCACGCTCTCCTCGTTAACGCTGTTGAGCAGCGCGTAGAGGGTGGTCGTTTTACCTGAACCTGTGGGGCCGGTCACCAGCACCAGGCCCTGGTCCCGGCGCATCACGCGGGTGAAGATGTCCTGCTGGCGCTGGCTGAGGTTGAAGTCGCTGAGGTGGCGCACGCCGTCCTGCTTGTCCAGAAAGCGCATGATCACCTTCTGAAACTCCCGGCGCGTCGGCACGGCGGCCACGCGAACGTCCAGCCTGCGCCGGCCGATGCGCATGGCAAAGCGGCCATCCTGCGCCTCCTGGCGCGTCTGGCTCATGTTGGAGTAGTTCTTCACCAGTGCGACGAACCGCGAGAGCAGCTCTTCTGGTGCCGTCAGGATGACCTTCAGATTGCCGTCGATGCGCGCCCGGAAGCGTGTCACGTTGTGAAACTTCTCAATGTGGAGGTCGCTGGCGCGGCACCGGATCGAGGTAAACAGGGCCCAGTGCATCAGTTCCTCGGCAGAGTGGTTGGGGTTCTGGGGATTCACCCGCCCCATGTCCTCCGCGCTGATCTCCACCACATCACTTTCCTCCCGCTCAGCCAGGTGAGTTTCCTCGACCTTCGCCACCGAGTTGGGATCGAAGTTGGCGGCGGCGCGTGCGATGGCCTCCCTGATGGCTGCTGGATCCGCCAGCACAGGGATGATCTTGCCCGCCTCGTTGCCCAGAGAGAGCCATTCGTCCTCGAAGGCATAGTTGTCCGGTGTCTCGCTGAGCAGATAGACGCAATGCCGGCCCGCATACAGTGGATAGACATTGAAGCGCTCCAGCAGATGGTGCGGGAAGAGCTGCTGTCGCGGGGCCTCCTGGGCGTTGTACACCTGTGCTTTCCCATCCGTGGTGAGGTAGCGCAGGGCCACCCCCAGATTGCGTTGCAGTCCGTTGAAGTCGGCCACACTCAGGACGGTCTTCTTCTCCCGCAAAGCAGAATGAAAGCCGCGCAACCGGGTCGCGTCCGAGGGCTCGTAGGGGTAGTGTTTTAGAAGCCACTCAAATGCAACATCCAGCCCCACTTCGCTCAAACGGGGCACTTCCAGCTTCTCCAGGGGATTTTCCTGCGGGATGGGATTCTGCTGGCAACGGCTGGCAAAGTCCTGTCTCGTCTTCTGGTACTGATCCTTGGAGATCAGCACCCGCACTGCCAGAGCGTGTGGCACCCCCCACAGGTCTGTGGCCTTCGGATTGAAGTGCGCCATGACCAGCAGCGGGCCCAGGGTGGCCACCGGCAGCCAGGGATCGGCCGTGTAAGGCATCCGCCCGAGCTTCCTCAGAAGGCGCTCGGCCTCAGGCGGGCAGCTTTCCCGCAGGAGATTGACCGGCACCAGCCCATGCTGGAGGGCCACCCCTTCTATCGTCATCACCAGCGACTCTTTCGCCCCTATCGTGTCTGGGCCCGGGGCGGGTGCCCCGGTGGCGAAGCGGAGGGATGCAGGTGAGGAAACAACAGACATGGTGCGGGTTCTGGGACGGAGAAGGGGCCGGCTACTTTCCTGCCATCGTAAAGTTGGGAGGAAAGCTGAACGGCGTGCCGAGGTCAGAGCCGTCAAATGCCACTTTCAGGCCGGTGCCGGACGCGCCAGGAGGAAGAAGTTTGTACAGGGTGCCAGTCCACATCAAGCGGTAGTCATCCATGCTGCTGGAGATGCCGGGATTCCAATCATTTCTCATGTAGGGCGACCCGGGCTTGGGATTCTCAGGGTCGCGGTACTGCATGGTGCGCAGAATGAGCATTTCATCCTGACCGGAGGGGGCCACGCCGGTGAAGAGCAGTTCGTAGTTGCTCATGTTGAACCGGTGCACGGCTGTATTCAGCGTCTCCAGCGCGTTCTTCGCAACCGCAGCATGCGCACTGGTGGTCATGTCGCTGAATCTGGGGATCGCAATCGCAGCAATCACTGAGATCACGGCAATGACGACGATGATCTCCACGATGGAGATGCCCGCCGGCTTCCGGTGCGAGCCTGTCATGGCATGGGTTCCCTTCATGGCTTTTTGGGCTGCCGGTCAATAGCTTATCGTCGTGGAGCCTTGTTTCAAGGTGACCTTTGCCAGAGGGTCAATGGTGCGGAAGGTGATGCTGTACCCGTTGGGAACGAAGTCGGTCAGGTTCGTTTCTGAGAAGGAGATGTAAGGGGCGATCTTGGCGTACTTGGCCTGGTCAGTGGTGGCGGCGGTCCAGTCTGAGACGGCTTGGGTGCGGCCGCGCACCTGGATGAACGTGGCCATGCCCATGTTGATGGCCTCGGCGCGGGCGATGGCGACATTGCGCTCACTGTCACTGCGCATCTTGATCAAGTTCGGGATCGCCAGAAAGGCGATGATGCCGATGATGGCGACTGCCGCCAGCATCTCTACAAGAGAAAAAGCCGCTCGCATGGAACTGCGGCACCGGGTGGAAAAACTGCTGTGCATAAGCGGGATTCTGTTACTCCGCATTGAGTTGGACCTGCGGATAAGAGCCAGATGCCCAAGTCGGAAGGGTGAGGAATTGCTTCGTCGCGGTGAGCGCTTCGCTCTTGATCTTGTCCGAATTGGTCGTGCTGCTGAAGAAGTGGTTCTTTGTGGGATCGTCAAGGTAGCCGGAAACAAGGTTCAACCGGGCCAGGGAGGTGGTGCGGCTGTTGTAGTCGGTGCGTATCTCCTCCACCGTCCGGAGTTTCCCTGCACCTGTGGTGGCGTTGATGACGTTCACCCGGTTCGTGTCCCCATTGACCCAGGCGTTGACGGCATTTTGCACTGCTGCCTGCTGCTGCCGGGCGATCATCCGGCTGGCGTCGGTCGTGGCGCTGGAGAAGGCGCTGATCAACACTCCCGCCATGATGGAAAGGATGGCAATGGTCACCAACGCTTCGACCAGGGTGAAGGCCCGTGGGTGCCGGCAGGTTGATGGATTCATGAGAAGAGCAGGGGGTTTGGAATGCGGGCGGGCCCAATGGCCTGGCCAAAGGGCCCGCGCTGGGATTCAAGCCGGCGCTGCAGCTCGGCGACCGTTACTTTTTGTCCTTGTCGTAGTAGATTCCGGAATCGTTGGTGGAGATGTACTTCAGAGCTCCGGTTTTTTCGGCATCACCCAGGCCAGGAACTTGGAAGAGCTTGCCATCAAATGCTCCAGTGCCTTTTTTACCAGCGACGACGTCGTCGAACGCTGCTTCGGCGGAAGTGGTGTTCCAAGTCACACCGGCGGCCTGCCCCGCTTGAAAGACGGAAACAACGTTCTGGGCGTTGCGCTGGTCCTTGCCCTTGGCCGCGGCGTCATTGATGCCGCTGATGCTGGGGATGGCGATGGCGGCGATCACACCGATGACGGCGATCACGACCAGCATTTCAATAAGGCTGAAGCCTTGGGCGATGATGTTTTTACGTGCTGTGTTTTTCATGGGTAGTGTTGTCTGAGTACTAGTTTTTATGGTTACTGATGGGAGCTGTCTCAAAAAGAGGAGCTGCGCTCGCTCATTTATGATAACAGTGGGGAATCTATCATTTTTTAGATTAGCGTCAACTCAAAATTATCGTCATTATGGCCAATCTGAGAAGGGTGATTCGTTTTCAGGTGAAATTTACGTTTCTTCGCATGTTGATTCTCATTTTCGACCGGGGAGGATGGCGTCACCCAGGCTGAAGATGGGCGCGTAAATCGCGTAAACGAGAAAACCCACCATAAGACCCAGAAACATGATCGTGATGGGTTCGATGATCTTGTCCACCTGGTTGGCCAGTCCATCGAGCTCGTCCTCGTAGTCGTCCGCGATTTCGTTGAGCATTTCTGTGCCGGCACCCGTTTCGGATGCCAGCTCGATCAAACCGCAGATGGACCTTCCGTCTTCACCCAGCCAGTGGGACTCGATGAGGAAAGACTCATGCATGGTCCGCCCGACGTTGATGTGGCTGGCCAGGCGTTCAAAGAACTCCTTGTATTGCCAGTGCCAGGAGGCTTCGGCAGTGATGGCCAGGGCGCTGGAGAGTCGCACATTAGCCTCTAGCAGCATGGCAAGGCACCGGAAACTCACTGCAGAAGCCGACTTCCGCACCAGTGTGGAAATGACAGGCAACTTGAGAAACAACGACTGGGCGGAACGCGTGCTGGAGATGCGTCCCCAGTTCTTGAAGAAAAGGATCATGCCCACGATGGGGATGGCCACCGTCCAGGGTTGGTGGACCAGCGTGTTGGAAACGAACAGCAGCGCCTTGGTCCCCATCGGCAAGGCCACATTGAGGGAGGTGTAGAGCTTCTGCATGGCCGGTACCAGGGTGAAGCTCATGATGATCACCACGGTCACGGCCAGCACGATGACGATCGCAGGGTAAATGAGCCCCGCTTTCAGCTTCTTGATGATGCGGGCAGTCTTCTTTTGGGCAGTGCCAATGCGCCGGCAGACGGCGGAGAGCTGGCCGGCTTCTTCGCCAGCGATGATCAGGCTGAGCAGTTCCTTTGGGAAAACGGAGGGATGCTTGGCAATGGCATCGCTGAATTTCTCTCCAATGGAGAGGTCATAGACCATCTCTGCAATGACGCCGCGGTACTTGGGAGATTTGACGCGGTTGGCCTGGAGCTGCAAGCTCTTGATCATGCCGATGTTCCGCTCCAGGCAGCGGGCCAGGCCATTGAAGAACACGACGCGGTCCTCCAAGTTCTCCTTGGGCAGGGTCATTTTGTGCACCGTCTCATCCAGGCCCACGATGTCCTCGATGGTGGCGGTCTCGTTTCCGGACATGCCGGAGCCAATGATGGCCTTTTCATGCGTGTCCGTCTCCACGTACGACTCGTGCCTGCCGCCGGTGTGGATGTTTGTGATGAGGACTTTCTTGAGCATGACAAAAAGAATGAGCCTGATGAACTAGCGGATGCTGGGGCGGTACACCTCTGAGGAAAGAGTCTGGTGTGCGGTGGAGACTGGATTGCGAATGGTCACGGTGCAGGTGACGTCCTCCAGCGTGCCCATGCTGTTGGCCAGGGTGGTGGTGCCTTCCCCGGTGAAGCTCACCTGGATGCCCGGAGCGGTGCCAGAGGGGACGATGGCGGACTCCAGCATGCGGTTGTTCGTGACATGGGGCAGCACGGCGAGCACCTCGGAGGGGGTCAGTCCCAGCTGCCAGAGACGGGAGGCATTGTCATGGTAGTTGATCGCCACGGCTGTGACTTCTGCCGTCTCCACCTGGAGGTTCATCGTGCCTGCAAGTGCCACCGCACCGCCGATGACCACCCCCACCATGGCGGAGGCCACGAGCACTTCGAGGATGGTGTATCCGCCAGGGCGGCTCTGGAAAGATGGTTTCATCGAACGAGAAAGTAGGTTTCCATCCAGCCGTCCCGGGGCAGCAGCTTCTCCAAGTCTTGGGGGGTGGTCTCGCGCTGTAAAATGATGCGCACTGTGCTGCCGGAGTCGGTGCAGTTGACGGCCCAGTTGGTGCGGATGCCGCCGGTCATCTGGACGTTTACAGAAGAAGGCAGGCTGATGTAGGTGTTGCGGTACTCAGAGATGAGGTTCATCCTCCACCTCAGGGGGCCGCCGGACACGAGGCTGGTGCTCTGGAAATTGAGGTTCAGGTTGTCACCGTTGCCCGGGCCGGCGGCGAATATGAGGCGTCGGTTGTTTTCGCCGGTGATCTTGATGTTCAGGACGGAGCTGGACTCAAGCCAGACGATGATGGGAGAGAGGGCGTCGGCGTTGGTGTAGTCGCTGGCGGTGGTCTGACCCTCCAGCACCAGTTCTGAAAAAGCGGCATTGATGCGCACATGAGTGAGGCCTGTGTGCTTCAACCGGACGGTGATTACTTTGGACGACTTCGAAATCTGGACCGCTGAAGAAGAGTTGCCCACGTCGCTGGAAGTGGAGGTGTAGTTTGTCCAGCTCCCCGTCGTTTGTCCCAGATGAAGGAGTGACCCCGGCGTGAAGTCCGTGTTGTTGATCATCTTCAACGTCCCGTTGGTGACGGCGGTGGGGGTGCTGGTGCCGCCGTACCCGGCAGTGGCGGTGGGCGTGATGGCGTAGTTCTCCGGCAGCTGCGCGGCCGTGCCTGCATTGTTCTTCACGGAGTTCGTGAAGCCCGGCTTCATGTGGATGTAACTGTTGGCGCGCACATCGGTGGTGAGGGCGGTCCCGTCATAGATGACCACGCGCCCGTCCACGCGGAGGTTGTCGGAGAGGTAGTAGTCACCGGATGTGACGGCTCTTTTGTGCAGCACCAGGAGGTCGCCCTGGAGCTGGGCTGGATAACTCTTGAGGTAGTTGAACATGCTGACGTGCTCCGCCTGATTGCTGTTGGAGTCCGCCGTGGTGCGCTCGTAGAAGTACCCGTAGTCCACCGTGGGGGGCACCTGGATGTTGTTGAAGGGGTAGGAAACAATCTGGTCGTCGGGCCGCTGGGTGGATCTGAAGGCGGACAGATTGGTGTAGGCCGTCGCCTGCAGACCGCCCCAGTTGCTGGCGAGCGAGGCACTGCTGGCCGAGCGGCTCACCGTGTCCCGCATGCTGTACACATAGCCGTACTGGCGGTTGGCCGCCTCGGTGTTGGTCCAGGCCAGGCGTCGCTGGCTGGCCGACGCCATGCGTTCGGACTGCTGGAGCCGTGCCCCCAGCACGCAGATCATGCCTGTGACGGCTATGGCACCCACCAGCACCATGGCAAGCGCGAACATCATCGCGGCGCCGCGAGGATGACGAGACTTGTTGCGGGAGAAGGGGCGGTGCATGGATCTGCTAGGTGGAGGGGAACATCGGCGTGGTGAACATGAAGGCCGTCCGGCCTGCCATATGGTTGTAGGCACGCCGGGGATCGGTGGTGCCGTAGCTGCCGTTGAGCACCCCGCCGGTGTTCACGTTGGCGGGCAGGGCCAGGGAATCCATGGCGGGATCCGGCCAGAAGATGAAGTAGAATGGCTGCTCAGCGGCCACCTTGAACCGGTCAATGGTGGTGGTGCCCTCCGTGATCGCCTTCAGGGAGCGCCGCTCAAAGGCGACCACGGGCGGGACAAAGGACTCCGTCTCCCCGCTGGCGCGGTAGATCACGTCATAGTAGCCGGTCAGGCCGCCGTTCACATAGCGGCGGACGCAGGCGTAAGTTCCTAGACTCGTACTGGTGGCGCTGGGATTTTTGGCGTCCACAAAGTCCACATCATAGACCGCGAGCACGGGAATGGTGGAGGCAGTCTGGGAGAAGCCCAGGAAGAACACGGAGTAGTTGGGGGTGACCCCCGTGTTGCGGTAGCTGGTGAAAATGGACCCTGAGCCGGAAACGGCGGTCGCGAGATAGGTCCGGAACGCCTCGGGGGTGTCCATGCGTGTACCCGAGGGCGGCGAGGCGATGCTTGCCGGCCGGACGGTGTTGAAGACATTGTTCCCGCGATACAGGCAATACACGGCCACGGACTGGGCGGTGTCCGTGATGAACTTCTCCCTCAGGGCCTCGGCCCGGGCCAGGCTGCCGTAGTTGGGCGCCATGTAGGTGGAGATGTCCGTTCCCGACTGGCCGGGATAGAAGTTGCTCTTGGCATTGGACGGCAGACGCACTGTGGCCACGTCATTGAACCGTTGCTGAGCGCGTACAAAGGTGCTGTAAGCCAGGGCCGCTGCGCCCATGACCACGGCCCCCACCATCGTGGCGACGAGCATTTCCGCGGCTGAAAAGCCGGAGGGTTGTTTGGGAAGCACCTTCATTTCAACCTGCGTCGATCTACAGAGGGGGGAGTTATTTCTTTTCTGCGCTGCCGCTGAGTGGCACCAGCTTCTTGAGAAAGCTCATGGCCTCTTCCAGCTGGGGAAGCGGGGGAATGGCAAGCGGCTCGGAAGCCGGCTGTTTTCCGGCCTCTACCGGGGGCTGACCTGACAGCGGGGGCGCGGGATGAGTTGCGCCCGGCGGCTTTGCCTGGCCCCGGTCATTTTGAGCCAGCTGACTGGGGGCTTGTGCCGCAGTCTGGGCGACTTCTGGGAACTCTGTGGCCACCACTCCCCGGGCGGTTTCCGCCTTCTCTTTCTCCCATTGGTTCACGGTATTGGCCTGCCCTTTCAGGATGGACCGCACATAGGGACGCAGATCCACAGGAATCGTCAGAGTACGGGCGGGCAGTCCGGTGGGCTTCTTCTCCACCCACACCAGTTCAATGGCGCGTGAAGAGATGGCACCGACCCGGAGGGAGAGCGTCTGCTCCGGCAGGACTTGGGGAACATCCTCGCCGGGTTCCAGCACCATGTCCCCCAGCATGACCCGCAATCCTCTCTGGCCGGGGGAGACGCCGACCACGCGCAACTTTGCAAGCCGGTCGCGAATCTCGTTCTCCTCCGTCGTTCCATTGGCGTCCATGTTCTGGACGCCTTGATTGACCTTGGTGAACGGGTTGCGCTCACCTTCCTTCACCTGCTCGCTGGTCTTCTGATTGGGCAGGATCAGGGAGTACTTTACATCCACGGGTTTTTCCTCACCGGGCGCGGCGGCGTCCGGCATGAAGTTCTCCTGGGCAGGGGCTGCGACGCATGCAACCGCCAGCACGAGGGCGGGCGCAGGGCGCAGGACGGATTTCAGGAAACGATGCAAGAAGGCTGCCTTCATTTCTTCACCTCCGGATCGGCCTTGAGGTTCACCATCGGGATGTCAAAGTTGATTTCCATGTTGATCTGACGGCCGCTTTCCCCCTGGCGGATTCGGCACACGGCGATGCGGGCCAGCGGCAGGCGTCGCTCCAGCTCGCCGAGCCAGTTCATGGTCTTGGCATAGTCATCCTGCACGACCAGAGTGCCCTGCAGGCTTTTCGGCACCAGGGGGTTGGCGCGGTTCTCCTTCACTTCAAATTTCTGGGAGACGGTAAGGATGTGACTGTTTCTGACGATGCTGAGCAAGGCCTGCTCTGCCTCCTGGCCGGTCTGGATCTTCAGCAGTTCCGGCTCCCATTGTTTGAGGAACTCGCGCAGCTCGCGGGTGTCGTACTTGGTGCGGATGAGGGCGGTTTCCGCGACAGTACGCATCGTTTGGGCATTGGTGGCAGAGGACTCCGCACTCTCGGCCTCCTCACGCATGGCCTTGGCACGCTTTTGGAACATTTGTGCTCCGTAGGTGATGCCGGCCACGATCATCATGAGGATCACGCAGGCTATTTTCTTGCCGTTCATGGTGGGTTGTGAGTGGAGCGTGAAAGTCTAGAACTGCTGCCAGACGAGCATGGATTTGTATTCCAGAGCCTCGCCGGCCTTGGCCTGCTGGCTGTTGAAGGGGCGGTAGTTGAGCAGTCCCACTGCCGCCTGAATGCGCGAGACATCCTCCAGGGTGCCATTGTTGAGCAGCACCGTCAGGCTCACCTGCTGGGGCAGCTCCAGGCTCCGTTCCAGGGACATCTCGGAGATCGTGATCTCTGGCGGCAGGCACCGGGCGATGGCGACGCTGATGGGCTGCAGGCTGCGTGTGCCCTCGATCCACTGGGCCATCTTCTCCGCCTTGAACTTCTCTTTCAGCACCCCTGCCGTCTCTGTGTCGAACTGCATGCGGGCCGTTTCATGTTCCGACTGGGCCTGCGTCCATTCATCCCGGCTCGCGAGGGCGTTGCGATAGCCCAGGTACGAAGTGACGCCCAGGTAGGCACCGCCGAGCAGCACCACGTAGAACATCACCGGCACCAGCATGAATATCTGGGGGAGGCGCTGGGAGCTGTCCGGGCGCGGGCTTTTAAAGTCGTGGCAGAGCTGGTGCATGGGGAAAAGGAATGCAGGTAGAAGGAAACAATGCGCTAGTTCAGTCCGATGGCTGACCAGATCTGGTCCTCAATGGTGAGATCCTTCCCGTCCACCCTGGACAGGAGTTCCATCATGGCGGCGGCAAACTTGGGGTCATTGCCGTCGTGCACAAAATACACCGGCGTGCCGGGCTGGGCTTTCTGGATGAGGGGGGCGATGATCTGGATCATGGCGTCCAGGCTCTCAGAGCCGATGCCGCTGCGGCAGCGGAGGTCTGTCCACTGACCGGCCTGCTGGACGAGCGCGGCGATGGATCCTTCACAGCAGACGATGAGAACAAAGCTGCCGTTGGGATCGGATTTCGGGTCGTTGCAGAGCTCTGCGAGCTTCTGCTCCAGGAGCGCAAAGAGACCGCAGCAGATGCGGCCGGCCTTGAGACCGTTGGCCTTCAAGACCTCCTCCGTCGTCTTCACCATGGAGTCATCGCAGGCAAGAAGCAGCGTGGCCGGCGAGTGCAGGTGGTGGAAAAGGGCGTACCTCTTGCCACGGTCAAACTTGGCTCCAAGAACCGCACGCGGATTGGTGCGCAGCAGCTCGTCGCTGTTATTGCGGCGGCTCAGATTGTTCTCCAGGGAGATGATGAAGCGGTTGTTGATGGAGACATTGACCCAGCCACCCTCCGTGAGAGAGCGCCATTCCTCGGCCCTTTGAGGGGCCACCTCGGCGAACTCGCCCTCGCTGTTGCCGGCATCCTGGAAGCGCCCCTTTTTGGTCAAGCCCCGCCAGGAGACATGGCCGCGGCTCACATTGAGCAGCAAGCTGCGCCGTCCCTGAAAGCGCTTGTTCCATGCGACTTCTGCGTCGTCTGGCTCAGGCCGGAAGGCGGCGAAGGACAGCACACTTTTGATGTCATCAAGCAGCGGCATAGGAGGAGAGAAGCTGTTCTTTCTGGAGGTAGTCGAGCACCTCGTTTTCTGTGAAACCCGTGGGGCGGTTGAAAGCGGGTTTCCAGCCTTCGTACTCCCGCTGCTGGAGGCTGCGGTCGAAGCTGATCATCCCGCGGGTCATGCCAGCCTCGAGCTCGTGATCGAGCTTCTTGAATTCGCCACGGCGGATGACCCCGCAGACGGAGTCATAAGGCAGGAGGAGTTCGTGAATGGCGAAACGACGTTGCTTCTGGTCGTCCGCCAGCAGGCGCTGGCAGAGGATGCCACGGAAGGAGTCGGCAAAGGAGAGCATGGCGTTCTCCAGCCGTTCAGAAGAAATGAGTTTGAGATAGCGCTGCACCGTTTGTGCGGCGCTGGAGGTATGCAGCGTGGCGACCACAAGGTGGCCGGTTTCAGCTGCCTGGAGGGCAATTTCAGCGGTTTCACCATCGCGTATTTCCCCCACCACGATCACATCAGGTGCCTGGCGCAACGCGGCGCGCAGGGATGTGCCGAAGTCTAGCTCATCACTCCCAATCTCGCGCTGGGAGATGAGGGAGGGCAGCCCTTGGGGATAGAGATACTCGATCGGATCCTCAAAGGTGATCACATGCTCCTGGCGGCGTTTGGCCCGCTCCAGCACCAGCGCGGCAATGGTGGTGGACTTGCCGCTGCCCGTGGCTCCGCAGACGAGGAAGAGCCCGTTCTTCGCCTCCAGGAACGATTTGATGGCCGGCGGCGGAAGATAGATGTTCTCCAGGGTGGGGATGTTTTCTGGCAGAAGGCGCAGCACCCAGCGGGAGCGACCGCGGGTGGAGAGGCGGTTCACGCGGTAGCGACGCCCGCCCATGCTCACCGCATAGTCTTGGGTGCCCGGCTTCGCCTCAATCGCCACCGTGGGCTCATAAGTATAGACGTCATAGTAGAGCTTGCCATTGAGCCGGTACACCAGCGGCTCCCACGGGGTGATGTAAAAATCACTGATCCCTGAGTTCTGGGAGATTTGCAGGATGCGCTGTCCCAGGATGCTGCGCTCGTGGATGTCGTCTTGCGGAGTCATGCAGAGAAGGGGGAAAGTGAAATTGGGGGGGGGCTATTTGTTGCTCACGAACTTGCCCACCAAGGCAGCACGGGCAGAGGCGCCCTCGTAGATGTAGAAGGTGTTTCCTGACACCACGCCTGAGTCCGCATCCAGGCTGACGAGCCGGACCTGCAGGGTGTAGGTGACCCCCCCTGTGGTGACCTTGAAACTGGTGGTGGGGTTCTGGACCGTGACGGTGTCCGCGCTGGCCAGGCGGTCACTCGTGTTGGGCGTGCTCACCATCGTGAAGTTGATGTCGATGGTGCCGCTCTGCGTCACCGGCTGGGTGAGCGCCATCGTGAGCCGCAGGGTTGCGCTGGTGGCCTCCGAGTCATTGAAGGTGGTTCCATTGAGAATGATCATTTCCCCCAGGTTGAAGTCGGTGTTGGCCGTGGCTCCTGAGAAACTGCTCCGGTTGAAGTCCATCCGGTTCTCCACCCCGGCATCCAGGTACTGCCCGCCGCCCAGGTCCAGCCGGGTGTCCCCGTGGCTTACGGTGATGCTGTCCGGGTCAGTGTTGTCCGTGGTGTGCTTCAGGTTGCTGCCGCCCGCGATGCTTGTCCAGATGGGGGTGTGCGAGCCTGTGAAGCTGGCCACCAGCTTGTAGTAGGTGTCGGAGTCAGAGCTGCCGTCTTTGTACAGGAGCGGCAGCGTTGTGAAATTTTTGGACTCGATCTTGTCCCCAGACACTACTGGAATCGGCCCCGTGTAGTCAGTCCACGAGCCGCTGTTTTTGCGGTAGCGCAGCACGCTTCCCACGGAGGGGGCACCATTCGAGTTGATGGTCACCGTCGCGGGGAAGTTGGCCTCAGAGTAGGTGGCGCCGTTTGGCTGGTTGATGGGCTTGGGCAGCGTCGTCGGGGTCGTCGCACCTGTCGTGCCGCCGCTGGTGGTGCCACCAGACGTGGTGCTCCCAGAGGTGGTGCTTCCGCTGGTGGTACTGCCACTTGTTGTGCTCCCAGAGGTGGTGCTCCCGCTGGTGGTGCTGCCACTTGTTGTGCTCCCAGAGGTGGTGCTTCCGCTGGTGGTGCTGCCACTTGTTGTGCTCCCGGAGGTCGTGCTCCCGCTGGTGGTACTCCCGCTCGTCGTCTCCGTGGGCGGAGCGATGGTGGGGTCAAAAACGTTGTCTTGAAGACTCAAAGTGGCATTCGCGGGGTTGAGGAACGCGTTGTTCCGGTTGTTCCCGTCCGGTGCCCACACCCAGCCGTTGGCACCATTATATTGCATGGTGGTCCGCGTACGGCTTTCTGTGGGGTAGAGTGTTTCCGCGAGCGCATCATCAAGGACAAAGTCGGACACTCCCGCCGCCCCGGGGGCGCTGACGATGTCAAACCTCTTTGTCGTTGAGTTCCACAGGGCTCTGGGTGCGGAGGTGGACGCTTCAGTGCTGTTTTGCACCCTGGCTGCCAGCCGGATGTCCACATACCGCCCGGTCAACGCTCCAGCCTGGAGCTTTGCATCGGCATTCGTCCTCACCGTCTTCAATTTGTCCACCACGCTTTGGGGGGTGGTCGCACCTGCGAGGGATCCTCCATCTGCCACATAAAGGGAGATCAGGTTGTTCAGCTTGTTCACGTCCACCTTCAGCTTTGTCTCCTCCGCCGCGATCTTGGTGCCAGCCATGTTCACCACGACCACAGCAGCCAGCACAGAGGTGATGGCGATCGCCAAAATCAGTTCCACCAGCGTGAAGCCGGGTCGGTTCTGATTTTTATGTCGATGATTGGCGAGTGACATGATTCACAATATTGACAATGAGTGTGAAATCTCAAGCTTTTTGATAAACATTTTATGGTATTTGTATTTTGGACGGGTAGAGCATATTGCTTTTTTGAAAAAGCACGCTTTTCAATCATCCAGAGAGACAAACTGAGCTTAGTCGCGGGACCATTCTAAGGAAATCCCCGCAAATGGGTGATGATTAGGGGGTCGGACGCGTCCGGAATCTCGCAAAAATTAGATTATTCACGGTTAATATTAAAAGCCCTTTACAAATTGGCCGTCGAATCCATAATTGTCATAGCTAACACCACCACTATGCAACACCTCCACCGCTCATGGCTTTGCTTTAGCCTCCTTTTCATGGGCTCGCTGCTCCCTGTCGCTGGGCAGGATGTCAGCCTCATGCGGCTGACCTCACCCCAGTATGAGGCTGAGGCCGCCAAGCTCCGGTCTCTTCCATCCCGCCCGTACGAGTTTTCGAAGGCGATGCTGGGTGATGTGATCCGCTTTCTTGCCACGGATGCAGGGATGTCCTTCTTTTCGCTACCGGATGGCAGCCCTGAGGCGGACCGTTTGATCACCTTCACGCTGAACGCGAGCCCCTTTCAGGCGCTGGAGACGTTGTGCAAGGCCAACGGTCTGGCGCTGGTGCCTGATGGAGGCATCTGGTATGTTCGCTCGGCGGATGACAAGGAGCTCATCGGAAAGGCCTACCTGGTGAAGCACAACTCCATGGAGAGGGTCTCCAAGATTTCCGCAGGCGGCGGCAGCGCCATCAGTATGCCGCAGTCGGGCTCAACCAGCGGTGAAGGCGGGAGCGGTTCTGGGAATGTGACGTCTGGCGGGGTGGACCTCCAAGGTGCCCGCGAAACCTTCCGGACAGAGCGGAGCGAATTGATCAACGACATCCGCGCCATCCTCGACCTGGGGCCGGAGAACGGGAGCAGCGGAGGCGGCGGCATTGTCGCTCTTGCTGGTGCGGGATTCTCAGAGCCCACCGCAGCAGCTCCCGCAGGACCTGCAACCAATGGAGTGCCGCTGGATATCTATGGCAACATCCGCAAGCCCAAGGTGCTGTGGAAGTCGGACTCCAACACGCTCTATGTGGTGGCGACCCGGTTGCAGCACATGTGGGTGGAAGGCTATCTCGCCGCAGCCGACAAACCCCAGTCGCAAATCGCCATTGAGGTGAAGTTCTTTGAAACCAGCCGTGATCCAGCCAAGGAGTTTGGGGTGGACTGGTCCGGCACCTTTGGCCAAAGCGGTCTCTTTCGCCAGGTCGATTCGGTGACGTCAGACCCCGAGACGGGGCAGCAGACCGTCAACACAACGAACATTGCCCAGACTGAAGGCGGATACCGCGCAGACCTCTCGAACTTGCTATCCCTTGGCAACCTGAATGAGGCGAAGGCCTTCCTGGCCCCCTCCACCGCAGTGCTGAGCGCCCAGGATGTGAACATCAAACTGCGCGCCATGCTCAAGGACCAGGAGACCAGGACGGTGAGCTACCCGCGCATGGTGACGACGAACAACCGCGAGGTGGTGATCCGCAGCGTGGTGAACCAGCCGGTGTTGGGAGGATCTGCATCCACCAGCCTGGGCACAGGCTCCACGACGACATCGTCCATCAGCTACCTGCCCATCGGCACGGTCATCAACATCCTCCCAAAGCGTATGATGGATGACAAGATCAACCTGAACCTCGCCATCACCGTCTCCAGCATCATCGGTACCGAGGTGATTCAAGGGAATCCCTATCCCGTGGCTTCGAGCCGTGTGTACAGCGCCCCGGTGGAGTTGAACAACGGCTACACGGTCGCAGTGGGTGGCCTGGACGAAGCTCGTGAGCAGGAAGGTGAGCAGGGCATTCCGGTTCTAGGAAAAATACCCATCCTTGGGTACGCCTTCAAAACCAAGGGCAAGGCAAAGAATCACAAGAACCTCATGATCTTCATCACGCCCTCCCTCATTGATGTGCGCGATGGCGGTCTGCCGGAGAAGCCCCAGTCGGTGCTGCCTCGCAAGCCGGAGGAACTCATGCCCAAGACTCCACGCATTGGAGAAGACGGCGGACTGGTTGGAGGAATCAACGCCATCCCGGGAGGCATCCTGTTCCTGCAACGCAGCAGCGACGAGATCAAGCAGACCATTCTGGAGGCCCGCGGCACCAAGGAGGACTATGCCCGTGTTGATGAACTTGAAGCCGCTGTGAAGAAGCTTGGCGCTGAAGTGGATCACTATCTGGCCGCGCAGCCAGACAAGTGGGAGGAGCTCAACAAATACAAGTGGCAGATTGCCGGTTTGCTGGACGATGTGAAAAAGCACCGCCGGGCGCTCTTCAAGAAGAGCTATTACTGAGCAGGAGCTTTTCCAGAACAGATTTCCTGGTCGAGTGGGCCAGGAGTGGTGCTGCGGGTGCAGCACCGTCCGGCGGACGTTTTTTCGGGCGCGGTGTGTGGAAGATGGGTTCCCAGCGCTGCCTTTGTGGCTGCGTTCGTGAGAACGCGGAGGAGTGTGTGGGCGGTGACGTGGTGAGAGGCAATGGTGCGTCGGGGGGCCGGGCGTACTGAACGCATTCTGACGAATGCATCCACGAGCATCCAAGCGCTGCCTTTGTGGCTGCGTTCGTGAGAACGCGGAGGGGTGTGTGGGCGATGACGTGGTGAGAGGCAATGGTGCGTCGGGGGCCGGGCGTACTGAACGCATTCTGACGAATGCATCCACGAGCATCCAAGCGCTGCCTTTGTGGCTGCGTTCGTGAGAACGCGGAGGGGTGTGTGGGCGGTGACGTGGTGAGAGGCAATGGTGCGTCGGGGGCCGGGCGTACTGAACGCATTCTGACGAATGCATCCACGAGCATCCAAGCGCTGCCTTTGTGGCTGCGTTCGTGAGAACGCGGAGGGGTGTGTGGGCGATGACGTGGTGAGAGGCAATGGTGCGTCGGGGGCCGGGCGTACTGAACGCATTCTGACGAATGCATCCACGAGCATCCAAGCGCTGCCTTTGTGGCTGCGTTCGTGAGAACGCGGAGGGGTGTGCGATCTCGCAAAAGCGTTATGACATCGAACCTTGATCGTTCGATCTCGGAACGAGGGTGGTGACTCCATCCATCTAAAAAAAGAAGCGCCGCAATCGCGGCGCTTCGAAAGGGTTCAGATGTTGATACGGGTTACTTCAATGTCCCGGCGAAGAGCTCCTTCATCGCCTCCCAGGATTTGGCGTCGGCTTCGGCGTTGTAGGCGGCGCCTTTGCTGACATCGTCACCGGCGTGCTTCTGGGTGAAGGAATGCACGGCACCGGGATAGGCCACGAACTTGTACTTCACACCGGCGACTTTCATCTCGCTGTGGAAGGCTTCGACTTCGGCGCCGGGAACGAAGGGGTCATCCTCACCATGGCAGACGAGCACCTGGCCTTTGATGTTCTTGGCATCTTCCGGCGTGGGGGAACCCAGGCTGCCGTGGAAGCTCACCACCGCTTTCACCGGGGTGCCGCTGCGGGCCAGTTCGAGGGCGCCTGTGCCGCCAAAGCAGTAGCCGATCACGGCCATCTTGCTGACATCGGTGTGCTCGTTCTGGGCGAGCAGATTGAAGGCGGAGGTGAGGCGTTCGCGATAGAGTTTGCGGTCATTCTTGTACTTGCCCGCTTCCTTGCCAGCCTCAGGTGGCTGGGGGCGGATGCCCTTGCCGTAGATGTCGGCGACGAAGACATTGTAGCCCAGCTCAGCGAGCATGCGGGCCCGCATTTTTTCGTAGTCGCTGGGGCCGGTCCACTGGTGCACAATCAACACTGCGGGGAGTTTGCCGGTTTTGGCGTCGTCATAGACGTGCCAGCCTTCGCAGGTGGTGCCGGCAGACGTGTATTCCACCGCGGTTTCTTTGATTCCAGCCTGGGTGTTCATCGGAGTCAACACGAAGACGGTGCACAGGGCGGCCAGAAGGCCGGAGAGAGGCAAGGTTTTCATCGGGATATCAAGGCGGCATCCAGAGGGGATGGCAAGCAACTTGCGCCACGCCATCGCGACTAAATTTTCCCCGTGCAGACATCCAGTCTGACACTCCGGGGCGTATGCGCCCCCCGCCCCCGCTGTCCACAAAAAGGCCGGTGTTCGCTGGGAACACCGGCCTCAAGTGTTGTCAGAGTTTCAGGAAGCAACCTTGGGGTGCCGGCCTACCTGGAGGCCGCTTTGGGTGCTTCCTTCGCGGCTGGTTTCAAGGGCGTTTTCAGGTCATCTGCGGTCCAGGCCTTGGTGCGGCCAGCATTGGCGGTGCGGATGGCATTGATCTCCTTGGCCGAGACCGGGGAGGCGGTGTGATCCCACTCGCGGCGCATGTAAGTGAGGACGTTGGCGATGTCATCGTCCGTCAGGTGAGGCAGCGGTGGCATTTCCAGATGCCAGGTGCGCCCGCTCACGGTCACAGGGCCGCTCAGCCCGTGCATGATGATGCGAGCGGGGCGGTCCACGGGGCCGGTGACCCACTCGGAATCCACCACGGGCGGGGCCAGTCCTTCCAGGCCCGTGCCGCCGGGTTGGTGGCAGGCGGCGCAGAGTCCGGCGTAGATGAGCTTGCCTTTCTCAAACTGGGCCTGTTGATCGGCGGTGAGCGGCTTCACCACTGGCGGCGGGGGCACGCCGGGTTTGCCGGGCCAGGCGAGCGCTTTGTCCACCGTGGTGAGCAGGGTCTTGGCCGCCTTGTTGCCAGCGAGTTTCGTGGACAGGGCGGTCAGAGCGGCGGGTTGGGCCTCCAGGTAGAGAAGTTTGCGCGGCTGGGCCTTGGCCTTCTTGTCCAATGGGGTGCCCGCCATGCCGTTCAAGAGAGCCAACTGACGGGGACTGTTGGGGGCCTGGGCGGCGACGACTTCCAGCAGGCCGCTGACTCGGGCCGCTTTGCGTTCTGTGGTGATGCAGTTGGCGAGCACCTGGACGAGGCCGCTGGTCACGAGGGTGTCCGTCTTGCCCGCAGGTTCCGCGAGGAGGGCTTGCAGGAACTCCAACTCACGACCGCGCAGGCCGGAGGTGATGGCGTCGTTGAGCAGCGGGCTGCCGCCTTTCTTCAAGAGGGTCAGCACGGCCTTCATCGCGTCCGCACCAGGCTGGGCGCTGAGCTGTAGCGCCAGCTGCACCCGCACCTCGGCGCTGGAGTCATTGAGCATCTTGTAGAGCTCTGGCATCACCAGGAGGTTGGCCAGACGCACGCCAGCCACGCGCACTTTCTCGTGTGAGTCTTTGAGGGCGGCAGTGAGCACCTCCGGGGTGAGGGCCTTCAATCCTTCCAGCGTCCAGAGTGCCTGGACTCGAGCCTGGGGCAGTTCCGCTGTGGCCGCGATCTCTGCGATGGCGGGAGCCAATGAGGCGTCGCCGCGCTCCACGAGCACGCGCTGGGCGGTGTCGCGCACATGACCATTCGCGTGGGCCAGAAGCGCCACGATACCTGCCGACTCCTTGGGCAGTCTCACTGCCACCGGGGCAGGCTTGTCCTCGGGGACGATGCGGTAGATGCGGCCCAGGTTGACCGGTTGCTCCAGTTTGCGGGCCTCAATGTTGGCCACCAGGTAGTGGGTGAGGAAGAACTTGTGCTGGATGATGCCGCGCGCCATGTCCACGATGTAGAGGGCACCATCGGGACCATTGTACGCATTCACCGGGCGGAAGCGTTCGTCCGTGGAGGTGAGGAACTCCGTCTCCGTGTAGGCGTTCTTTGCGCTCAAGACGCCGCCACTTTCGCTGAGCACGAGCCGTTTCACCAGGTAGCCGCAGGGTTCAGGAATGAACGCGTTGCCGCGGAATTCCTTGGGGAAGAGGTCGCCGCGATAGATGCCGGCACCGCAGGTCCCGGTGACGGTGGCCAGGCGGCCGTCAGGGCGCAGTTGTTTCTCAGTATAGCCGCGGTTCACCCCGGGGGTCGGCACGGCAGGCCAGGTGGTCTGGTCCTTCATCACCTGGTAGTTCAGCGCCAGGCGGTCGGTCAGGTTCGGGTTGCGCTCATACACCGCTGGCGGGAGGAGGTCGCTGCGCAGGAGATCGCTGTTGTAGTTGAAATAGCGCCGACCCCAGTCGTCCTGGGTCAGGCCCCACTGGCCACCGCTCTTGGTCGGCTCGGAGGTGAACTTGCCCTGGCTGTAACGGATGCGCTGACCGTAGCCAGCGCTCCAGATGAGGTTGTCCATGCACCAGGTGGGAGAGTTGGCCATGTGCTCCGGCTGCCCGCCCGCAGTGCCATAGCTGCCGCCGATGACTTCCTGTTTGTCAGCCACGCCATCGCCGTCCGTGTCATGGTAGAAGGTCAGATTCGGCGGTTCCGCGACAATGGCCCCATTCCCCAGCGCCATGACCCCTCGGGGCATGAGGAGCTTGTCCACGAAGACCGTGTACTTGTCCATCCTGCCATCGCCGTCCGTGTCTTCGAGCCGCTTGATTCGACCGATCGGCTGGTCCTCGCCCGCGCCGTTCACATCGTTCATGTAGCCGCGCATCTCCACCACGTACAGGCGGCCCTGGTCGTCCCAGCTCATGGCCACGGGGGACTCCACCATGGGCTCTGCCGCCACGAGCTGCACTTTGAAGCCCTTGGCCACCTTGATCGCCTTCACCGCTTCTTCCGGGCTCAGGACGGGCGGCGGAGGCAGCTTGAATTTGAGCTCCACGGATTCTGGCCCGCGATTCTTGGTGCGGTCTTCCTTGGGGGCCGCTGTCGCAGGCGGGTTGGGTTTGGCAGCCTCCTGGGCTGGCGAGGTGAGTGTGGCCAGCGACAGGGCGACCCCGGTCAAGGGCATGGCAAGGGAACGGATGCTCATTTGGATGGATCAGATGACTACAACAATGGCAAGAGCGGGCAGATTGGGACCAGAGAACAGCGCGCCGATGGTGGATTTGGACATTCCAATCCTCCAGCAGACCCGCCTGGGGGCGGCACGGGTCACATATCGGCCAGCAGATTCCCGCTGTTTCAGCCGGATCGCAAGAAATGAGCCGGGCTTGCCAGATTTAGCCGCTTTGGGTTCAGTCCGTGCCTTTGCGCCGACGGAAAATGGTCTCTACCACATTGCGGACGTATTGCTCATCGCTCAGCCCGTGGATCGTTTCTTCGGGGAATTTGACCAGCTCGCGGAAGTGGGTGGCCAGATTCTCAAAAAGGGTGATGCGTGCTTGGGGGGTGAGTTCCTCCCGACGGACCAGGGCATTGAGCGCCACCTGCGCCTCCTCTGGTCCCACCTTCTGGCGAAGTCGCGCTTCCAGGTGGGGGTGGTCGCGCAGGGAGTTGTACTTGCCCGCCAGGACGGAGGCCACATCCGGTGGTGTCGTCTTGAGGGTGCGCACTACCACTGTGCCTGCCGCCAGGTCCCCAAGGCGCTGGGAACGGGGCGTGAACAGGGCCACAAGCCCGCCCACCGCGTAGAACAACGGCAGCATGTCCACGAAGCGCAGGAGATTGCGCACCACCACTTGGGAGGGGCGCAGCTTCAGCCCGCTCTCATCCATGACGCGGAGGCCCATCACCTTTTTTCCCAGCGTCTGGCCCCGCCAGAGCAGTTCCATCGCCATGCGGGCTCCCTCCATGCACACAAACTGGATCAGAATCGCCAGCCCCACGCCTGTGTCTCCCCCGAGGAACTGCATGGCGCGCAGGATTGGGGCGATGACGTTCATGGCGGCCATGATGGCTACGAAGTCAATGAAGAACGCCACCGCCCGGGTGAAGGGGCCGGCCAGGGGGAGGGAGAAGGATACACCCTCCGGAGTGGCGATCTGCAGCGTGGCGGTGCGGCTGGCGTTCATGGCAGGGCGCGTCGAAAAGGAGCAAAAAGAAACGGGTGTCCGTGAGGTCAGGCGGCGGGTGTCGAGGTGGCGCGACGACCGCAGAGGAAGAGGAAAGCGGCCAGTCCGACCAACTCCACAGTACCGAAGGTAATCTTCACCCAGTAAGGGAGCACTGGGGCATGGTACTGGGAGAAGAAGGCCTCCACGATGCCCGCCCACACCAGCATGACGGCGGCACCGCCTGCCAGGGTGGCCAGATCCGGGGTGATGAGTCGAAGTCGCTTCCGCAAACGGTGAGGCGTGCCCCAGCCGATGAGGGCGCGTCCCAGCACCAGCCCGCCCTGGCCCGCGACCAGGATGGCAGGGATCTCAATGGAACCGTGCGGCAGCAGCCAGCCCAGGAGGAACACGACCTGGCCGTCCATCACATAGTCCACCGCCACGGCGCCGAGAATGACACCGTTGTAGAACAGCAAGACTACGGTGAGAATCCCGAAAGTGATGCCAAAGGCCAGAGCCCGCAGGGAGACGGTGATATTGTTCTGCATTAACTCGGCAGAGAAGCTCGCCTTGTGCCCGGACATACGGTCAAATTCGGTGGGTCGTTCCTCCCGGGCCACACGCTGACTGGGGGTCTGCTCCACCAGGTGGCCGAACTGGGACGGGAAGATCGCTTCACGCCCCTCTTGGCCATGCAGGACGAGAATCCCTCCGAGCAGCGCCCCCACGAAGGTGAGGATGACCGCCATGTTGAAGCCCCAGATCTGGCGACGAAAGGTGTCAGGAAAAGTGCGGGTGAGCCAGTGCCAGGGTTTGAAGTGTCGGGGATTCCGGGTGGCGGAGTGGATCTCTGCGTAGCCAGTACCCACCAGATTCTCCAGGTAGGCTTTCAACTCGGGCTCGGCGGAATATCCCTGAATGCGGGCGAGGTCCGCCGAGGCGCGCTGATAGAGGGCCAGCAGATGGCGGGAGTACTTCAAGTCTGAGAGGGAGGCCAATCCTTCGCGCACCCGCCCCAGCTCCCGCTCCAGTTCCTGCCAGACAGGGCGTTCCCGTTCGATGAAAGTCTTGAGATCGGCGATCATGGGTGCGTTTCGGTCCGGGGCTATCGGAGCTAGATGAGCTGGCGCTTCTTCACGCGCAGGTATTCGTTCACCACATCCGCCACCAAGTTCTCCTGGAGGGAGGAGGTCAGGTGCACCCCGCGCTGCTTGAGCACCCGCGTGGTTTCCTGAAGATCATTCCACAGTAGCTGGCCCGCCAGGCGACCATAGAGCTCCTCGTCGTTCTTGATTTCATCGCCCTTGCCAAAAAGGGGGGCGATCTCCTTCTGCCCCAGCATGTGGGTGAGCACCACGTGGCGGCGCGCCACCAGGCTCACGCCTTCCACAAACTGCTCGGACAGCCAGGGTTCACCCAGATCTGTGAGGAAGATCATCAGGGAACGGTGACGCAGGCGGTTGCCGATGTGGATGAAAACGTCCTCGTAGTCCGGGCTCACGGGATCGGCCTGCAGGGTGTAGAGAACGTCCCGGATGGTGTTGTAGTGACTGCGCCCACCCCCGGCGGGGATGATGCGCTGCACCCGATCGGAGAAGACGATGAGGCCAAATTTGTCCGTCTGCTGCTCGGCAGCCAGAGCCAGCACGAGTGTGGCCTGGATGAAGCGTTCCAGATGCGTCTTGGCCAGGAATCCGGCCTCCTGTTGCTCGGCCAACTGGTCCAGCCGCCGGGCGCTGCGGCGGGACGCATCGATAGCCACGTACACCTCCTGCGTGCGCTCCAGTTGAAACATCTTCGTCACCGGGAAGCGGCGCTTGGCCGTGCCCCGCCAGAAGATGTCATCGTAGCTGTCGCCCGGGGCATACTCCCGGAGCTGCTCAAACTCCCGCCCCTTGCCGATCTGACGCACATGGTGAATGCCGATGACTCCCCTGCGGAAAAAGAGAGGTGCCAGCACGTTGCGCTCCCTCGTCAGGTCGGGGTACACGCGGAACTCCGTCTTACAGGGCAGCGAGCGGCGGGCATGCCAGAGGCCCAGGCGCGAGCGGCCCTCCAGGTGCACCCGGTGGATGAGGTGATTTCCGCGCTCCACGGCCTTCAGATTCCAGGTCAGGCGGGTGTTTTCCAGGTCCTTCTTGAGTGTGGGATTGAGGATGGGGCGCTCACTGTCCAACCCCTCCGGGAAGCCCAGACCCACGCGCAACCAGCTGCAGCGCCCACCGGGATTGGTGAGGGTGGCTTCCATCACCAGTTCGCGCCCCTTTGAGGTGCGGATCGTCTCGGGGAGCTTCACTTTTAGCGCCTGCAGAGAGGCGGCGGCACTGGGGGCGTCCAAGGCCACCATGAGCAGCAGCAACACGGCCACACCCAGCATCGCCGCCACTGGGGCCTCGGCAAGACCCAGCAGGGCAAAGAGCGGGATGCCCAGAATGCCGGTGAAAAGTAGCAGGCGGTTGGAGGGGACGAGCATGGGGGCGGTTCAGGTCAACTCAGCACACACACCAGAGCAGGGCAGGCATGAGGGGAAGGCAGACCCTAGCGCGGCACCGGAACGGCTTCCAGCACGCGGCCGATCAGTTCCTCAAGGGTGAGACCTTCGATCTCGAACTCCGGACGCAGCACCATGCGGTGCCCCAGAACCGGGGCGGCCAGGGCGCGCACGTCGTCAGGCGTCACGAAGTCCCGCATGTCCAGCGCAGCGCGGGCCCGGCTCGCGAGCAGGAGAGACTGGGTGGCGCGGGGCCCGGCTCCCACCAAGACCGCCTCATGGTCGCGGGTGGCGCGGACGAGGTCCACAATGTAGGCGATGAGGTCATCTCGCACCACGATGTGGTGCAGAGCAGCCCGCAGGGTGGCGATGCGGTCGGCGGTGAGCACCTGACGCACGGCACCGCTCTCCAGCACCGACTCTGGAGACTCGTTCCCCAGCATGCGGGTGGCCAGATCCAGCTCTTCGTTCCGGGTGGGGTAGGTCACCTGCACCTTGAACATGAAACGGTCCTTCTGCGCCTCTGGCAGCGGGTAGGTGCCCTCGTATTCCACCGGGTTCTGCGTGGCAAATACCGTGAAGCTGGAGGGGAGGGGGTGCGTCTCGTTATCGATCGTCACCAGGCGCTCCTGCATGGCCTGGAGCAGGGCGGATTGGGTCTTGGCCGGGGCGCGGTTGATTTCATCCGCGAGCAGGAAGCTGGTGAAGACGGGGCCTTTGACGAGGACGAAGGCGTTGTCTTTGAGGTTGAAGACGCTGGTGCCCGTGATGTCCGCCGGCATGAGGTCCGGGGTGAACTGGATGCGGGCGAACTCGCCCCCCAGTACGCGGGCCAGGGTGCGCACCAGGAGGGTCTTGCCCACGCCCGGCACCCCTTCCACCAGCACATGGTGACCGGTGAAGATGGCGATCAGGGCGTGATCAATGACGTTCTGCTGGCCAATGATGACTTTGGCGATCTCGGCACGCGCATCAGAGAGCGCAGCCTTCACGGTTTCGAGGGTTTCAGTCATGGCGAAAATTCAGGCCTGAGGGCGGACCGTTGGCAGGGTGACTTCATGCCTGCCGGATGACAAGCACAAGTCGCTCAGTGCACCCAGTTTCTCCGTGTCACCACATCGGTCAACTAAAGGTGCAACGTGCGGGTGCAAAATTCGCCAGGGTTGCGGGCCGGTGTTAGGGAGGCGTTTTGACGCTAGCACTGCCGCTGCACCGGTAGGAGGTCGTCTTTGCCTCCGGTAGGTCCGCGCAGGAGGGCTCTGGCCTGCGGGTGCCGGGTCGTCATCTTGGGGAAGGGCGGCACGATGCACTCTGGTTCCAGCGTTGTTCCTCTGCACTCGATGTCGATCTATGAATGGTACTTCTTGTGGCGATGCAGGATGAACTCGGTGCAGGGAAACAGCCGGCCCCGATTGGATTCCGGCTCTTCGTAGTCTTCGACCGGGCCGTAGTCATACAGGTTACTGGCTCTGCAGAAAGAGCACACGACCATCCTCGAGTTCGATGAAGCACCCCGGTCCTTCATCACTCCTCTCGCTCACTTTAAAGGCGCGTCGGGCACATTGGGAAGTGGATGCCAGCAGTCCATGGGCCTTCAGGGCAGTTGGATCGAGGTCCTTTGTTTTAGGACCTAGCGAACCAAAGGGCGTGCTGTTTCCTGGGCTCAGGATCACAGTGGCCATCGTCGATTCACAACAGGATGCAAGGAGCGCTGCCGATGTAGCCTGGAAATGCAGACCCCAGCGGCTTCTTCAGGCGCGCTCATTCCGAGGTCAGCAGCCCCGTCGAATGAATTATTTCATTGGCAAAGAAATTTCTCCAGCCAATGTAGGATTGACGAGGCGGGGCTCGGGTCGCAGCGTGGGGAAAGCCCTTGGATAAGATGAAATTCCTGCTCCGCACCCTCACCCTGACCATGTTGTCCGTATGCGGGGTGGGGTGCCGGGATTCTTCCGGAGCCAGCGGGCTCGGTCCCAGTCCCGGCAGTGCTCATCACTATCGCATCAGCCAGCCAGCCCCCGAAGAGGTGGCTGACTCCGCATCAGCGTTGCTGGCCTCCTGCGACGCTGCGGGCATTCCTCTGCGGGACGCTTTGGTGAGCACACCCCGGGAGGGGGCGATCGAGACCCTCCTGCAGCGTCCAGTCCACCCTTCCGTACACAATTGGTTCGTCTGGATGGATGGCCTGGGATTGCCGGAAAGAGTGCGACGTCCCTTGGAGTTTCCACCTGGGGCGGCATTCCTTCCAAGAACTGGAGTCCGTGACCTGGCCAAGCAGTCTTCAACTGAGTTGCTTGGAGCGCCCGGCTTTGAAGGGAGTCAGCTCGTTCCCGTCTCAGGCATGTTGGCCACGGTGAGCGTGGAGTGCGATCCGGCGAGCCCGCTGTACGGGGCGGTGGTGGCCTCGTCAGAGCGGGGGTGGAACGGGGCACAGTTCTACCCCAGTCTCGTGGCCTATCTGAATTTTCTGCGAGCTTGCGTTCAGGAAGAGGCCCTCATCTGGGACGGGGACCGGGACATGCTGGTGGTGGACTTCCAGAAACTGCGGGTGATCGAGGGGGAGCTAGGCGTGACCTCTGCCTTCCCGGCGGGTGGCGACGAGTGATCCATCGGGTGCATCTCCCGGCACAAAGAAAAAGCGCGAATCCGTTGCCGGATTCGCGCTTAAAAATGAATGAGAGTCTTGTGCGAAGGAGAAGTGATCGGGTGGACCGATTCTCTTCTTATTCGTAGCTGGCCTGGGAACCGCCGATTTCGCGCTTCTTGACCCAGCTCATCAGACTGCGGAGGCGGCCACCGACTTCTTCGATCTGGTGAGCTTCGCCTTCTTTACGCAGACGGTTGAAGTTGGGCTGGCCAGCGTTGTATTCGTCGGTCCATTCCTTGGCAAACTCGCCGCTCTGGATGCGCTTGAGCTGGGCGCGCATGTTTTCCTTCACGTGTGCGTCGATGATCTTCGGGCCCACCGTGACGTCGCCGTACTCGGCGGTCTCGGAGATGGAGAAGCGCATGCCGGCGATGCCGGATTCAAACATGAGGTCCACGATGAGCTTCAACTCGTGCAAGCACTCGAAGTAGGCCATCTCTGGCTGATAGCCGGCTTCCACCAGGGTCTCAAAGCCTGCCTTCACCAGGGCGGTGGTGCCACCGCAAAGCACAACCTGCTCACCGAAGAGGTCGGTTTCGGTTTCTTCCTTGAAAGTCGTTTCAAACACACCGCCGCGGGTGCCGCCGATGCCCTTGGCCCAGGCGAGCGCGATTTCCGTGGCGTTGCCGGACTTGTCCTGATAGATGGCGATGAGCGTGGGCACGCCCTTGCCTTCCGTGTACTGACGGCGTACGAGGTGACCAGGGCCTTTGGGGGCCACCATGATCACGTTCACGTTTTCAGGAGGAGTGATGGTCTTGAAGTGAACGGCGAAACCGTGGCTGAAAAGGAGGGTTTTGCCTTCGGTCAGGTTCGGAGCCACGTCGGCGTTGTACACCTTCGGAATCACGGTGTCTGGCACGGCGATCATGATAACGTCCGCTTCCTTCACGGCTTCTGCGGTGTCCAGCACCTTAAAACCACGCTGTTCCGCCACGGCGCGGGACTTGGAGCCGGGATAGAGGCCCACGATGACATTGACGCCGCTTTCCTTGAGGTTAAGGGCGTGGGCGTGGCCTTGGGAGCCGAAGCCGATGACGGCGCAGGTCTTGCCCTTGAGAGGCTCAAGACTGGCGTCGGATTCCGTGTAGATTTTAGCTGCCATGATGGTCGTGGTTTTGGATTAGAAGGGCGCGTAGTCTGCGGCATGCTGGGCGGGGCGTCAAACGGAAAGGCAGATCTGAAAACAGGCGCTTTTGGCAGGGAATCGAGGGTCCAGAGAGGATGTCCTGCGCGAAAATTAGCCAAAAACGCGTCCAAAGGGGCCCGAATGGGGGACGCCGTGCGAAACATTTGCATGCCCGGTGCCCTTTCTCTTTGACGCCCCGGCATCGACCAGCGTAGGCTCTCCGCTCTTATGAAGGTTTCCCTCCTGTTGCCCCTCATCGCTCTTTCCTTGGCCGCTCCGCTTCGGGCTCAGGAAACGAAATCCGCCGAAGCCAAACCCGCCGAAACTGCCGCCGCACCCGCACCTGTGATTGACGCCGCCCTCCTCGAAAAAGTCAGCTATTTCTATGGCACCCAGATGGGTGGCCAATTCCAAGAGATGGGTGTGCAGATCAACGTGGACTCCCTGGCCGCTGGTGTGAAAGACGCCATCGACAAGAAGGAGCCCAAGTACTCCCGCGAAGAGCTCATGGCCACCATGGGCCAGTTCGAGCAGGCCATGAATGCCAAGATGCAGAAGGAAATGGGCGAGGCCGCCACCAAGAACAGCCAGGAAGGCGAAAAATTCCTCGCTGAAAATGGCAAGCGCGCCGGTGTGACGACGACCCCCAGTGGTCTGCAGTATGAGGTGATCAAGAAGGCTGAAGGAGCCAAGCCCAAGGCTGAAGACGTCGTGACCGTGCACTATGTGGGCACGCTCATCAACGGCACTGAGTTCGACAGCTCCATCAAGCGTGGTGAGCCTGCCAACTTCCCCCTCAACCAGGTGATCGCGGGCTGGACGGAAGGTCTGCAACTCATGACCGTGGGTTCCAAGTACAAGCTCTTCGTTCCCTCCAAGCTGGCTTACGGTGAGCAGGGCTCCCCCCGCGCCATTGGGCCCAACTCCACTCTCATCTTTGAAGTGGAGCTTCTGAAGATCGGTGCTGAGCAGTAAGCTTCGGCATCCTTTGTCCGGCAAGAATTGCTCACGATGAAGGGTTGGAAGAGACGCATGGCGCGTGTATTCCTCCCTATGATCAAAAAAGTTCACCAGTGGATCCTGTGGCTACCCCACAAGGTTCACTGGTTTTTTGTGCTCCTGACCGCGCTTCTCATCCCCTGGCTGACCCGGGATGCGGCCAAGCCGGGCGAGTGGTATCCGTTCTCGAACTTTCCGATGTACTCCTCCTTCGAGAAGCAGGCGTACTACGTGTACGTCACGGATCTTGAAGACCGGCCGGTGGCCCTCTACCCCACTTTTGGGAACTGGACGTCCGGGGTGAAGAAGATCTTCGACAACTACTTCAAGGCTGAGGCGAAGGCCCTGAAGAAGCCTTCCAAGAAACTCACCGCCGAGGAGGCGCGCCCGGCGGGAGATGCCACGTTGAAGCAACTCAAAGAGACGGGCCGCTATCCGGACGAAGTGAAGAAATACGCCGGATTCCGGCTCTACAAGGTGGACATCTCTCTGGATGACCACGGGAAGATTGTGAAGGAAACCAGCCTCGTGGGGCAGAACTGAAAGGCATGGAAGAGAGATCGAACACCGCCCTGGCACCCGCCAGCTTTTGGCAGAGACTGCGTCATTGCTGGTTTGGGTACGAGCCCATGCGGCACCACTGGTGGGAGGCCTTCCTCATGCGGGTGGGAGTGGCGCTCATCGTCTGGCCCACCATCGGGGGCTCCTCCCGTTTCACCAGCCAGCCCGTGCCTCACGGCATGGCTGCGCCCGGGTGGAACTTTGCCGCGGCAGACGGGGGCAGTTTCCTCACCCGCATCCTCCCAGGTTTGGATTTTACCTGGATCGGGAGTGAAAAGCTGATCAAGGGGACACTCTTCACCCTCGACCTTCCGGGGTTTCCCGCTTGGGACGTCACCATGCTCACCCTCTGGGCGCTGTCCCTGGCGCTATACGCTCTCGGTGTGTTCCCAGTTATCACCATTGTGCCCGCCCTTGTGGCGAGTGTGGCGCATGGGGTTCTTGGAAACTCCCAAGGGGCCATCGGACACACCACGCAGATCGTTTCCGTGACCCTGCTGGCCATCTGGCTGGCAGCGGTGTGGGGGCATCTTTGCCAGGTGTTTGGCTGGCGGCGGCCCCATGGCCTGCGTCAGGACCAGATGGAGCTGGACTGGGCCCGCCAGTCGATCATGGCCACCTATGTAGCCTCCGCCCTCACCAAGGTGTATGAAAGCGGCGGCAACTGGATGGCTGACACGCCCTACTTTGGGCTGCAGATCGCCAAATCCACGGGCATGGCGTACTACACCCACCTCGTCCCGCCTGACAATGCCGCGTGGCTGGCGCAGTATTTTGTGGACCACCCCCTTGTGGCCCAGATTGCTCTGGGGGCGGGGCTTCCGCTGGAGCTGTTCGCTTTCTTCGCCTTGCTCAACCGGCGCATCGCGCTGGTGTATGGGCTGGCCCTCATCACCTTCCATCAGACCGTTACGGAGGTCATGAATCTGGGCTTCCTCTATCACAAGCAACTCCTTCTGGTGCTGTTCGTGAACCCGGTGTTCTGGGCGTGGGTGGCAGGGGACTGGGTGCGGCGTCGTTTTGGCCCTGGGTCTGGCCCGGTTCGCTCTGCCAAGTCCCTGTCTGCGGCGGAGTCATGCTGATCGCCATCCACAAGCCCTACGGCGTGCTCTCCCAGTTCACAAAAGAGCACCCCTCCCATCGGACGCTGGCAGAGTTTGGACTGCCCGCCGGTGTGTATCCCATTGGTCGATTGGATTCCGATTCGGAAGGGTTGCTCTTGCTGAGCGATGAAGCCCGGTGGAACCAGCAATTGCTTCATCCCACCAGGGGACATGAGCGAACCTATCATGTGCAGGTCGAGGGCATCCCCACCGCGGAGGCGATCACCCGTCTCACGCGTGGCGTCCAGTTGCCGGACTTTTACACCCTGGCCTGCAAGGTGCAGCTGCTGGAACCCGCGCCGTTGTACCCAGCCCGGGTGCCGCCGATCCGGGAGCGTAAATCCATCCCGACCTCCTGGCTGGCGATGAAACTGGTGGAAGGCAAAAATCGTCAGGTGCGCCGCATGACGGCCGCTGTGGGATATCCCACCCTGCGCCTCATCAGGGCTGCGATGGGCAGGCTGGAACTGGCAAGGCTGGATCTCGAACCCGGGAAATGGCAGGAGCTGACTGAGGGGCAGATCAAGCTGTTGTTGGCGTGACTGAGTCAGCGTCCTGTAGATGGTCTGTGCCAGAACCCGCGGCCAACCGCCCTGGGTTGTAGGGCGACCGCCCCGGTTGCCTCAGTCAGGGATGGAGCGTGGCAAGCGGAGCGCTTGCCCTACAGCGCCACGGGCGAGGTTGGCTTTTGCAAGGCACCATTGGACGTGCCGCGACCTGCAATCAAGACGACGCACCCAACTTAGCGGCGGAATGCACGCTTGAACGGATCCGCCACGTTGGTGCGCCACCAGTTGGGCTCATCATCGTCGCCATCGCTGCTTTGACCACTGCTACTGCGGGAGGACCGCTTGCGGGCTGGGGCAGACCAGTCGGACTTGTCGTCCATGCCGCTCAAGCCGAGGGCGGCAACGGTGGCGCTGTCGAGCTGACCATTGGGCTGGAGACCGTTGGCGGACTGGAAGCTCACAATGGCCTTATGCGTGCCTTGACCCACTTTGCCATCCACGGGGGCCTTGTAGTGGCTCTTCTGTTTGAGCGCGGCCTGGGCCTCAAAGAGGAGGTAAGCGCGTCCATTCTTGGAATAGGCGTTGAAAGAGGAGCCCGCAAAGATCTGGTCAAGATTCCAGTACCCATCGGGTGGCGGTGCCGGTGCCGGATGCGAAGGGGGGTGAGTCCCGTATGCGATCGGGCTGGAGAGCACCGGCGTCGGCATGGCGGTGGTCGAGCCGGGGGCTACAGTGGTACCAGGGGCCTGGGGAGCTACGGATCCGGTGGAGGTGAGATCTTGAAGCGGAGGTGGGGTTGCGGCAGCAGGGGCAGTGGGCCTCATCGCTTCCGGTGTGGGCACAGGCGCGACAGGGGCCGCGGTGCCGTGGCTGGCAGTTCCCGCAGGGCCGGAAGGCGGGGCAGCGGGCGGTTGATCTGCCGGGTCCACAGAAGGCAGGGCTGTTGGCGGACGGGACGCCACCGGGGGTGGGGCTGCCGGTTGATGTGTCGGGAGCGTCGCGGATGGAGTGGCTCCTGCCGGAGGGGTATCTGGCCGTGAGGCCATTCCCGAGGCTGGGGGCGAGGGATTTGTCCGTGGGGCCTGGCTGTACGGGGGATCCGGTACATGGGCCACCACCACAGGGGGCTGAGGGGCGGTCTTCACAAAGGTGAAGGACTGTTGACGCTGCTGATTGCGGGTGATCTCAAGGGGGATGCTCTTAAACTCCCCGGCATAGCGCATGCTCACCTCATAGAGGCCCACGGGAAGGGACAGTGTTTTCGGCGTTTCGCCCCGCAGTTTGGGAGCAGACTCGTCATTTGCGAGCTGCACCTCGTAAGGCACGCCATCAGGATCACTTGAAAGAAGCAGGGAACCGTGGCTTTGCGCCAGCTTCACCAGTCCAGAGCTGGTCTTTTGTCCGGCCTGCAGGTCCAGTTCGACGGTCTGGGGCTCGAAGCCGTCCGCTGCGATCTTGGCGGAGTAGTGCCCGGGCTTCAGTCCGGTAAAAAGTGCAGGAGTGTTCTTTGTTTGTCCATCCAGGGAAACAACGGCCCCAGCCGGATCAGACTCCATCGCGAGCTGGGCAGGCCGGTTCATCCACCACCATGCGCCACCCGCGCCCGTGGCACCGAGCAGAAGAACCAATGTAGAAGCCAATGGCACCCAGGATCGCTTCGGCTCGGTTAGTGCAGATGGAGTCGTGGAGGGTGCTCGATCCTGCCGGACCTGGATGGACCGGGGGCCATCTGTTTTCACTCGCACGCCTGCCATGATGCCATCCGTCCGCGCAGACAGGCCTAGCCGACGGGCCAGCTCGCCAGCGGATTGTGGCCGTTTGGCCGGGTCTTTATTCAGACATGCGGCGATGGCGTCTTCCCAATCGCGAGGGATGTCCTCTGCCGCCTGGATTTCCAGTTCTTCCCGGCGCTGCCTCACTGAGGGGGCATTTTTCGCCGTGATCTGCATTGAGATGTCGCCGCTGTAGAAAGGCGGTTTCCCGGAGAGCAGTTCATAAAGGGTCGCACCCACGGAATAGATGTCATCCGTGGGCTTGGGGCGATCTCCCATGGCCTGCTGGGGGCTCATGTAGAGGAGCGTGCCGCTCGTGTTCGCCCGCATCATGCTCAGGCGGCTCATGGTATCAGAGACACTCCGGGCAATGCCAAAGTCAGTAATCTTCACCTGCGACTCGATGTTCACCATCAAGTTCGCGGGCTTAAGGTCGCGGTGCACCAGCCGACGCTGCAAATGCGCATAGTCCAGAGCATCGCACATTTGTGCCAGCCACGGGGCGAGATCGTCCACGGCAAAGACGTGCTGGTTCTGGGTGAGCCGCATTTCCGAAAGGCTCTTGCCATTCACGTACTCCATGCTGATTGCCGCCGCCTCGTCGTCATCCACGAAGTCGTAAATGCGCACAATATTGGGGTGGGCCAACTCGAGCCCGCGGCGGGTCTCATCCTTGAGCTCCTTCAGCGCCACAGGATCGGCACCAATGACATCGGGCAGGAATTTTAGTGCGACATGTCTGTCCAGCTTGGTGTCATCTGCCAGCCATACCACGCCCATGCCACCGCGGCCGAGCACGCGCTGTAGGCGGTAGCGGTTGAACACCAGCGTTCCACTTCCCGGGATCTTGATGGTGTTCAAGAACTCCAGTTCGGCAGACGGCACCTCAGCCGCCACTTCCGTGGGCGTCCGCGGAATCGTAGCACTGAGATTGAGCGTGTCTTCGTGGGGGTTCATGATTCCTTCATGAGAAGGTTGCAGCCAGAAAGACTACCCTCCTTTCGTTTCCATGTCATCCTAAAGTGTTACTCGGGCTTCCGCAAATGCTCCAGTTCGATACGAATGAAACACGCGTGTGGATGTACCGCATCCCGGGGCAGGAGAATTGAAGTGCGCATAGCGGTGGTGAAGAGAAACTACCTGGTTCATTCAGCCCTCTGTCGGCGGAAGACCGGCTTACCCCGATCAACCTGCAGAGTGACAGTGGGTCAGCCTCTGGAGGTTGGGGTTTCGTTGCCTGTCAGGGAGTACCCGAGCACCCGGTACCCATAGGGGCCAAAGCGGAGTTTGTCTCCGTCGCGCAGCAGCAGCAGCTCATGGGGCAAGGTGGGAGTGTCCATGTTTCCCGCCCGTGAGAAGACGCTGGCGGCGATGGGTTCGAGCCAGAACTGTCCGGCCAGCCGGTGAATGCGAGCGGCGGGCACGGCACCGGCCTCGGCGCGGAACCAAGGTCGGCCGGACTTGGAGAAATGCAGGCCCACATCACTGAGGACCATGGCGGCCTCACAGAGCAGCACGCCGCTGCCGCCGGCGCGGACGATCACCGCGCCCCCCAGCGGAGACTCGTTTTCCTGTTCCCACTCCAGGACCTCCCGTTTCTCGGGATAGTCTGTAGGCATGGCACGCACCTCCACGGGGTATTCACCCGCGAGCAAAAAGTTGAGTGGCGCTGTAGCTTCAGCCACCTGCACGACAGGGGCGTCGTTGACCACGCTGGGATTCACAGCGCTGCTTTCCTGCAGGCGCAGCTTTTCCCCGATCTGGCGAATTCTGGTCTGGGTCCGGCTGATGCGACGAGAGCGCCCGTCGTTCACATTCGAGCGGGGGCGGAACTGGGCCACGAAGTCAGCGTCCGCAGCAGACCGCCCTAAGGTGAGGCCGTCATCCGCCACCAGGGCGAAGATGGGGGCGTCTTCGTGATCCGGCACCAGGCGAAGGCGCAGTGTAGGGCGCATCGCCTGGGCGGCTTCTTTCTCCGTCGGCTTCACCGCCACGGGGGGGCAAGCTGGGGTGGGCGGCTCTGGAGGCCTGGCCGGAAGGGGGGGCGGCTGGGCCACACGGATGGTGACGGCCAGCGGGTTCACGGGATTGATCTCCTCCGGCTGGGTGCGGGTAACCGTGACCGTCATCGTTCGCAACCGTTCCGTGTGGGCAGCGATGCTCGGGCTCATGGAGATCCCGAAAAAGTCATCCATAAAGGACTTGGCGCTGACAAAGCCCGCCCGCCCCTCGCTCGTAAGGGCCCGGCGCAGCAGCACGTTCTGCTGGGAGGTGAGCTGGGGCACGGGCTGATAGCGGGCGTTGCCGCCACGCATGGACTGGGGCTGGCCCAGCAAGTCGCAACACAGCGCGGCCAGGGGCAGCACGTAGTCGTGTGTATCCTTCGGGATGGGGTCCGTCGCGGCCGCTTTGAAGTCAGCCACGTTGAACTGCATGGTGGCCATGGGATCAAAGGACGGCACGTCCGAGCCCGTTGCCTCAAAGGAGGGCACATCCGGTGCCGGGATCCGGGGCAGCCCCAGGCGCGGGTCCACAAAGAGATTGGCTGCGTCCAGCGCCAGGCGGGGCCAGCCCAGAGTGGTTGCTGCCTCACAAGCCTCGGTGATCAGGCGCAGGAACGCCTCCACCTCTTCCATGGAAAGGGCCTGTCGTTGCTGGAGCAACTCCTTGAGGCTGAACTCTCCGGGGAATTCGGAAACCATCCATTGGAAATCCTGTTCCAGTCGAAAATCAAGCGCCCGGCATAGCAATGCCACCGGAGGGCGGCTCATGGCCTCCACCACACGACGCTGACGCTCCAGGGAGGCACGGCCCACAGGGCTGGCATAGTCACAAAAACTCAGGATAAACTGTTCAGGCGTGCCGCTTGTGCCCTGCACCACGTACCGCTGGTGGGTGGCCGAAATGGATGGCAGCCGGGCGGTGACTTGGTATTTGTTGTCGAGGAACTGGTCGAGGGTCATGGCGGACGGCTGCAGCATAAACAAAGGGCCAGTGCTGTCGAGCCGACACACTGCCGCCTTTGCATGTCAATTCGTGCGCCCTTGTGACAGGGGAACCGGAGAAAAGTTTGTTTTTGCAGCTATTTATTTGGGGCCGGTGCGGGAAAGGCCGCTCCGGCTCCCTCTCACGCCAGGATTTCCTTCATTAATCGACCATCCCCGGTGGGGCCGATGAGACGTTGGTTCAAGCCCTGATAGCGGTAGCTGAACTTGTGGGCATCGAAGCCGAGCTGGTGCAGCAGGGTCGTCTGTAGATCACGGATGGTGTATTTCCCTTCCACCACATCGTAGCCCAGCTCATCCGTCGCCCCATGGACGATGCCGCCTTTGATCCCGCCGCCGGCCATCCACATGGTGAAGCAGTTGGGGTGGTGGTCGCGTCCCAGATAGGTGCTGCCGCCCCGGGCCTCGTTCATGGGGGTGCGCCCGAACTCGCCTCCCCACACCACGAGCGTGTTTTCCAGCAGGCCGCGTTGTTTGAGGTCGGTGATCAGCGCCGCGCAGGCCTGGTCCACGTCCCGGCATTTCTGCGGGAACTTGTTCACGAGATCGTCGCCTTTGCCCGTGCCATGAATGTCCCAGCCCCAGTCAAAAAGCTGGACATACCGCACCCCGTTCTCCACCAGCCGACGGGCCAGCAGGCAGTTGTTGGCAAAGGAGCCTTCGCCTGGCTTCGCGCCATACAGATTGCGTACGGACTCTGGTTCCTTCTGAATGTCGAACACCTCTGGCACGGCCGTTTGCATGCGGTAGGCCAGCTCATACTGGGAGATGCGGGTGAGGGTCTCGGGGTCACCCAGTTCCGCAGCCTCCAGCTGATTCAATCGCCCCAGCGCATCCAGGCTGCGACGGCGGGAGTCGCGGGCCATTCCTTCCGGGTTCTTGGAAAACAGGATGGGCTCGCCCGTGGTGCGGCACTGCACGCCCTGATAGACGGAGGGGAGGAAACCACTGTTCCACAAGCTTTTGCCTCCAGTGGGGTCTGTCCCTCCAGAGAGCAGCACGACAAAGCCCGGCAGATCCAGGTTCTCACTGCCCAGCCCGTAAGTGACCCAGGAGCCGATGGAGGCACCTCCAGCGCGCATGTCGCCCGTGTGGACAAAGAGCTCCGCCGGGGCGTGATTGAACTGGTCCGTGTTCATGGACTTCACCAGGGCGACCTCGTCCACGATCTTGGTGAAATGGGGGAACATATCGCTCACCCATGCACCGCTCTGCCCATACTGTTTGAACTTGTACGGGGAGCCCAGCATCTTTGGCCGCCCCTTGATGAAGGCAAAGCGTTTGCCGGCGAACAGGGAGTCCGGGCAGTCCTGCATGTGCAGCTCATTGAGCTTCGGCTTGTAGTCGAAAAGGTCCAGTGTCGGAGGAGCACCAGACATGTGCAGGTAGATGACCGATCTGGCCTTAGCCGGGAGCGGAGCTTGATGAGGGAGCAGGGGATTCTCCGGCAGCGACATGCCGCCCGCTGCGGGTGCGGCGGAGGAGAGGCCGGGAAGCATGCCCTGCAGGGCCATGGCACCGAGGCCAAGACCGGACTGCCCCAGGAAGGTGCGCCGGGTGGCAAGGCGGGCGCTTGCGAGATGGAAGGGGTTCATGGAAATAGAGATCAGCCTTTGGTGAGGACACCGTCCAGGTTGAGCAACACATTGGCAACCATCGTCCAGACAGCCGCCTCGGCAGGATCACTGCCGGCCGGGATTTCACCGGCGAGGCGGGCAGCATCGGCGGGAGCGGATTTCAAGTGGGCCAGTTCATCCCGGTGGAAGTCGAGGAGCGCAGTGATTTGCTCCGCACTGGCAGGACGCACAAGGCTGAGCTCCAAGCCATAGCGGATGCGCGCCTCCGGGGTGGTCCCGCCTTCGCGGATGAGACGCCGTCCCAGGGACTGGGCCATCTCGAAGTAGGCCGGGTCATTCAGCGTGACGAAGGCTTGCAGGGGCGTGTTGGTGGGCAGCCGACGCAGCGTGGCGTTCTCCCGGCTGGGGGCATCGAAGGTGGCCATGCTGGGGTACGGCACAGTGCGCCGCCAGAAGGTGTAGAGGCCGCGGCGGTAGCGGTCCTCGCCGTTGCTCGTCTCCCAGGTGCGCTGGCCGTTGAAGGCGGCGCGCCACAGTCCGTCGGGCTGTGGGGGGAAGACGCTGGGGCCGCCCAGCTTGTGGCTCATCAGGCCGGAGAGCGTCAGCGCCTGGTCGCGCACCTGCTCGGCATCCAGGCGGCGGCGCTGGTAGTGGGAAAGCAGCACATTGCGCGGGTCCTTGGTCCGGGCCAGCTCAGAAGGCTTCGACGACTGCCGGTAGGTGCTGCTCATGATCATGGTCTTGAGCAGGGCCTTCACATCCCAGTTCAGGTCCATGAACTCCACGGCCAGCCAGTCGAGCAGTTCCGGGTTCGAGGGGAGGGTGCCCTGGGTGCCGAAGTCCTCCTCTGTCTCCACAATCCCGCGGCCAAAGAGCTGCGCCCAGAAGCGGTTCACCGTCACGCGGGCCGTCAGGGGGTTTTCCCGGCTCATGAGCCACTCCGCCACCGCGAGGCGGTTGATGCGGCTCGAGGCCGGCGCGGGGTTGAAGCTCTTCAGCAGCGCGGGCTGCACAGGGTCTCCGGGGTTCAGGAAATTGCCTTTGACCAGGAAGTGGGACTGGCGCTGCTTGCCCGCCTCCAGGTCCTTCATCACGGGAAGCGGCACGGGTTTGCCCGCCGTCTGCATTTCGTTTTGCTTCTTCTCCAGATCGGTGCGGATCCGGGCGTACACCCCAGAGCGATCCTTGTACCAGTCCAGCAGCTCCGCCTGGCTCTTCGCATCGCGGTTGGCAGACGGGATGGCCAGGAGGTCCTGGATGCGGGCCGGCATGACTGGTTGTGGGGTGGGATCGGTGGTGATGGAGAGGCGATACCGCCCCAGCACGTGCTTGCTGCCATGGAGCTGGGCCAGACTGATCTGCAAACGAGTCGGAGTGCCCTTGGTGCCCACGGGCGCTGAGGTCACGAACTGCGCGGTGTGCGCCTGGCCCAGCTGCGGACTCACCCCCCAGCCGCTGTCAGGCTTGCCGTCGATGGCTTGGGCGACGGTGAAGCCGTTCTGCTCGAAGTCGGCTGTTGCTTCCTTAAACCGAATATCCACCGGACCGCCCACGGGCAGGGTGGTGCTGGGTTGGGGGGCGGAGGCTTCGTCGCGATGAAAGACCTCCTTGCGACCTGCATCCAGGGCCACCACCTGGAAACCCGCCGTGCGGGAGCCGGTATTGCCGTCCGTCCGGTTCCACACCACGATGGAGTCCACCGGCACCTCTTGCTTGAGATCCACTTCCCACCAGGGATCATCTTGCTGGGAGCAGTGGCTGACGGATTTCTTTGCATAGTCGCCATCTGTGTTGCCATCCGCCGCCAGCTTGGCCGATCCTTCAAATCCGGTGGAGGATTGCGTGGCAAGCCCTGTGGGAGCCAGGTTCCGCCCTGCGGAGAAAACTTGCACCTCTGCCAGATGCAGAATGCGGGACTTGCCCGGCAGGGTGACGCGGACGAAGCGGGCTTTGGGGCGGCTCTTTTCGGGCATCGCGGGTTCGGCGGACACCTTGAGCTCGCTGAGCACAAAGTTGCCTGCCCCCGAGTGGCCGGGGCCCTTGCCTGGCAACCGGTCATCAGGCAGGGCTTCGACGCGGATGCCAGTGATGCCTCCTGGAACCACGGCCTCCAGAAGGTGGGTGTCAGACACTACAGCTCCTGCCAGGAGGGAGTGGTCCGGCTGCTTTGCCAGGGGCGCTCCTTTTTCGGAACGGGCGGCGGTGAGTTCTACCGGTTGCCAGCGGGTGGGTTGTTTCATCGTGGCCTCCCAGGCCGCCAGCTCTTCTGTGAGTGCGGGCGGGGCCGGCGCCTTCAACTGAGTTTCCAGTGCCAGGATCTCCTTCTGCAGCTTCTCCATGCGCTTGCGCTGCGCGGGGTCGGCTACGGCCAGGGTGGGGGTCTCGTCCGCCTTGTCGTTGTCAGCGGTCTGGTTGAAGATGGCGAAGAACTCGTAGTACTCCTGCTGCGTGATGGGGTCGAACTTGTGCGTGTGGCATTGCGCACAGCCCAAGGTGAGCCCCATCCACACCTGCATGGTGGTGCCGATGCGGTCTTTCACCGCGGCCACCCGGAACTCCTCGTCATCCGTACCGCCTTCGGTGTTGGTCATCGTGTTCCGATGAAACGCGGTGGCAATCAACTGCTCCTGGGTCGGGTTCTTCAGAAGATCGCCCGCCAGTTGATCCCGGGTGAACTGGTCATAGGGCTGGTTGCGATTGAAGGCGTTGATCACCCAGTCACGATACGGCCAGATGTTCAGCCGCAGAGGGTCACTGCCGTAGCCGGCAGAGTCGGCATAGCGGGCCAGATCGAGCCAGACGCGGGCCCAGCGTTCGCCGTAGGCCGGTTGGGCCAGGTAGTGGTCCACCATGCGCTCGTAGGCATCGGGGCGCTGGTCCTCCACAAAACGCTTCACTTCGGCCGGAGAAGGTGGCAGGCCGGTGAGGTCCAGGGCGAGTCGGCGGATGAGCGTGTGACGGTCTGCTTCCGGGGCAGGAGCCAGGCCTTGGGCTTTGAGGTGCTTCTGCACGAACGCATCAACGGGAGCCACCACAGCGCTGGGCGGAGTGGGCTTCACCGGTTTCTGGAAAGCCCAGTGTTCTGCATAGGGAGCACCCTGGTTGATCCATTTTTTCATCACCTCGATCTCGCGGGAGGTGAGGGCGTGCCCTTCCTTCGGCGGAGGCATGACCTCATCGGGATCCGTGGTCAGGATCCGTGCCATGATGTCACTGGCTCCGGCATCGCCGGGCTTGATGGCATGCACGCCATCCCGGTCCTTGATGGCTTCGTCACGCAGATCCAGCCGCAGCTTCGCTTTGCGGGAGCCTTCATCCGCGCCGTGGCAGTGGTAGCACTTGGCGGAGATGATCGGGCGCACATCCTTGTTGAAATCCACCACCGCCGGGACGGGCTGGTTTTTGAAGACATCACCATGCGGATTCTCCTCGGCCAGGGCGAGAACGGGTGCTCCCAGCAGGGCCAGGGGGAGCAAACGGCAGAGGGGGGCGGGTCGGGCGGAGCTCATGCGCGCTGAAAGAAGCTTATAAGGGGCCTGAAGGGGCGAACTATCATCTGAACAAATGTCCCCAGCAGACCAATTGTAACGAAGAAATGGACTCTTTTTTAGCCCGACTTGGCGGACTCGCGGTCGATTTGGGCTATTTTCGGCCGCTTGACGCGCTGCAACCCTTGATTTTGCGAGGGTCCGTTTCCAAAACGGCTTGTAGTGAAGACCTTGGTGGTTGCACTGTCGTTTTGCTGGCTACCTTCTTGGGCCATCATGTTCCTGCGTTGCACCAAACGGCTCAAGGATGGCAAAGAACACCTTTACTGGAGCATCGTCGAAAGCAGGCGTGTCAGCCCGCGTCAGGTGGTCCAGAGGCATGTGCTTTATCTGGGCGAACTCAACGGCCGCCAGGAGGCTTCCTGGCGCAAGACCATCGAACTCTTCGGCCAGGATGAAGGGGCCCCTCAGCAGGTGGCTCTCTTTGCCGAGGAACATGCCCCCAAGCATGTCGGCGTCGATGAGTTCCCCGTGGTGCAACTGCGCCTTCATGCCATGCGCCTGGAACGTCCCCGCCAGTGGGGAGCCTGCTGGCTGGCCTGCCAGCTGTGGGAGCAGTTGCTCCTGGCGGACTTCTGGCAGGAGCGTCTGCCGCCCAGCCGAGAAGGCACCCGCTGGGATCTGGTGCTCCAGACCCTCGTGCTCTACCGGCTCATCGAACCGGGCAGTGAATGGCGGCTGCACCGCCATTGGTTTGACCAGACGGCCATCGCCGACCTGCTGGACGCAGACTTTGTCCTGGCTGAGATCCACCGTCTCTACGAGTGCCATGACAAGATCCTGGCTCACAAACGGTCCTTGTTTGATCATCTGACTCAACGCTGGCGCGACCTCTTTGGCGTCCGGTACGAGGTGCTGCTCTACGACCTCACCAGCACTTATTTTGAGTGCGCCCCCCCTGACAACCCCACGGGCCTGCGCCGCTTTGGCTACAGCCGTGACAAGCGCAGCGACTGTGTGCAGGTGGTCATTGCCCTCATTGTCACCCCCGAGGGCTTTCCCCTGGCCTATGAAGTGCTGCCGGGTAACACGGCGGACAAGACCACGCTCAAAGCCTTCCTGGCAAAGATCGAAGACCAGTACGGCCAGGCCGATCGCATCTGGGTCATGGACCGGGGCATCCCCACCGAAGAGACCCTTGAGCAGATGCGTCAGAGCACGCCACCGGTGAGCTATCTGGTGGGGACTCCCAAAGGACGCTTGAGCAAGCTGGAGGAGTCCCTGGCCCAGCAGCCCTGGCAGCAAGCCCGACCCCAGGTGCGCGTCAAACTGCTGCCTCATGAAGGGGAGACTTATGTGCTGGCCCAGAGTGAGGACCGCGTGGCCAAAGAACGCTCCATGCGCCGCCGCCGGTTGCGCAAGTACCTTGATGCCCTCCAAGGGTTGCGCCAGCGCAAGCGTCCCCTCACGCGCGACGCCATGCATGAAGCGTTGGGAGCCGCCAAAAAAGAAGCGGGACGCGATGCTCGCTTTGTCAAAGTCAGCGTACAGTTGCAGCCCGCCAAAGAAGAGGGCAAAGCCAAAGCCAAAGCCAAAGCCAAAGGCAAGAGCAAGCAACTGGCGACTTTGAGCTGGCAGCTGGACCGCAAAACATTGCGCGAAGCGTGGCGGCGGGAGGGAAGGTATCTGCTGCGCACCAATCTGACGGCCACCGATCCTGCGCGACTCTGGGAGTATTACCTGCAACTGGTGGAAGTGGAGCAGGCGTTCAAAGAGCTGAAGCATGACTTGGGGATCCGTCCGGTGCATCACCAGCACGATCATCGCATCGAGGCGCACATCTTCGTGTCATTCCTGGCGTACTGCCTGCAGGTGACGCTCAAGGCGCGCTTGAAGCTGACGGCCAGCGGGCTGACACCGCGCAGTGTGCTGGAGAAGTTTGCGACGGTGCAGATGCTTGATGTGCATCTGCCCACGACCGATGGGCGGGAGGTGGTGATGAGCCGCTACACGCAGCCCTCCAAAGAGATGCAGCTGTTGCTCGACCAGCTCAAGATGACGCTGCCTGAGCAGGCTCCGCCTAAAATCACTGGTTGATACCCAATGAAGAAAGGTCGCGAAATGGCCTCAGATGTAGTGAAGACCTTTTGAGGTCAATGTCGCAAAATCAAGGGTTGGAGGATCACTGGACCCGCCAGTCCGCTAAGTCGGGTTAGGTACGTGGGGACTGGGGCAGCCTTTGACGGTCTCTGATTCACTTCTGCACGGATAGTCTCAATCCCTGGAGTAAATGGGCATTTTAAGCCCAGAGGGACTGGCGGGGATTCCTTTGGTTCCTGAACCGCATGATGACCATCAGCGGCTTGGGAAGACATGATCTCCGGAACTTCGGCAAGACTCTGCGCCGTCGTTGCTTGTCCCTCGCCAGACCAAGTCACCCATCCCGGCCGCCCGCGCCTGAAGGCATTCTGACGAAGGCATCCACAAGCTTCCCTGCCGCCCCGCCGCAGACGCAACTCGTGGCTGCGTTTGTCAAAACGCGGTCAGGGTCGTTGCTTGTCCCTCGCCAGACCAAGCCATCCACCGGGGTCGCCTGCTCGTGAAGCATTCTGACGAAGGCATCCACGAGCTTCCCTGCCACCGCTCCGCAGACGCAACTCGTGGCTGCGTTTGTCAAAACGCGGTCAGCTGCGTGCTCCGGATGAGAGCTTCGAATTGAGTTCTATTTAACGTGCAAAATTCCAATGATGGCTTGCCGTCCCAGATGGCTGTCGTTGCGCCATCTGGATCATTGTTTGAGCTCTGTTGGAGTTCCATTGTTGCACAATCGAAATCCAAAGTGGCGACCGCGCAACGTGTTTGCCGGGCATTTTAGTTTACGCCGTTGGCGTGGAGTTGCTCGCCAAGTCGCCAGCACTATCCCAACTCCTCATGAACATCGCTTCTAAGTTTCATTTCTCGCCCGCTTTGGAGCAGGTCCGTATGAATTGGCGCCCTCAGACCCAGGATAGGTTCCAATAATAAGTGAAATGAGCGGGCCTGCGAATGGAATCAGACTTAGCAAGACCAGCCAACCAGACATGTTGCAATCTCGCCAACGTTTGGCTTGTATGGCGAAAGAAGACCAGATCAGCACTGGAAAGAGGCAACTTGCCACAAGCCAAGAGGGCACAGTCCATTCAGAATCGCGATCCAAGAAGGAAACACTGGCCCAACGAACCATCAAGTTGAGCGTTGCCAGAGTGACAAAGGATTGAAGCGCGTAGGCCAACCAGTAGGGTGCGCGAGAAACACGTCCTGAGAACGATAGCAGAAGCTGAACGACTGAGAATGTGTATCGTGACCTGCACCACACTGCGGTGATGAACATGGCCAGGAAGAATGTGGCGCACACCGAGAGGATGCCCTTCAACTTGAGCCAAAGGAAGATGAAGTCGCGTGGGTCTGCCTGCCAGAACGGCAAATCCCCGATTCCGATCGCCAGTAGCGACATGCCGAGCAGCCCAAGCCAAAATCTGCCATGAAGGCCGCGTGTCGTAAAAGCGATTGCCAGAACGAAAATGCAAAACGCAATTTGAGGCAGATAGAAGAGGTATTGAATTCCTGAACTCATCGGAGGACGTAATGGGGAGGGGTGGCAGTCCCGCTGTCAGTGTTTTCTAAAGAGCTTGCTGGCAGGTCCACGGTGGCTCTTCCGGCAGGAACAGGTGAGCGGACGTAGATGCCCAAGTGTACGGGAGCGACTATGCGGACAACGTCTGGTTGTCTTTTGTTGGCTGCCATGGGTCTTCGACATGAGGGTGCCCATAAGACGGGCCATGCACGTTTTCTCCATCTGATCCAGGGAGCGATCCTATGATTGCAGTGGCGACCGCGCCCACCCCAGGAACAAAGATCAACAGTGAGAGCCAGCCGGATCTACCGATGTCATGCAAACGCTTCACGTGGATCGAAAGGGTCACCCACACCAGGACAGGAATGGGAAGGGAGGCGGCAATCCAAGCTGGCCAGAAATTCAGCGTCCCGTTCCCGGGAGCCTTTTGATGATACGGGAGATTCTCCATAGTAATCGCGATATTGCCTCCCGCATACAGAAGCAGAAGGAAAGTCATCCAGAAAATGGAACGTGGCAGGCGCCCTGAAAGCCTGAAGAGTTCGTTCACGGAGATGCTGCGCATGCGCTTGTCGGCCCACAGCGAAACGAGAAACATTCCCAGGCAGAAATAGCCGTAAAACAGTGTCAGAGAAGCCACGATAGACCAGGGCAAATCAGGAAAGTACGACTCGCGGTTTGCAAGCAGTGTTGCTCCCAAGTTCATCACTCGGCAACCTGCGAAGGCGATTAGCCACTGCTTCCCTGCGACGCGCGCCGTTAATGCGGCAACCACAAACAGAATATTCAGTGCGATGAAAGGACCAAACTCCAAGGCCCAAAGCTGAAAGGACATGTCGGATTCCATGAAAGATAGGCAAAAGCCAACCAGGCGAAAAGCAGCGTGACCGGTGCTGCTTCAGCTGAGGGGGCAGATCAAGTTAAATACACTATCACGTGGCGCAAGATAAAACGCCACAGAGAACATGATCCGAATCTGACACCCATTCTCCGCACTCCGGTTCTGCTGAGTGGGGAGCAGCGGAGTTTTGAACGCAATCCAACGCTCTTACGCCAGCAGTTCCGTCACCACCCTGGCCTCGGCGTTTTCCACGAGCACTTGATCGGTGCCGTTGCGCTTGTAGCTCAGCTTTTTCGGATCAAGACCAAACAGGTGGAGGAGGGTGGCGTGGTAGTCATAGTGGTTGACCACATTCTCCACGGCATGGTGGCCGAACTCATCGGTGGCACCGTGGACGTACCCGCCTTTGAAGCCGCCGCCGGCGACCCACATGCTGAACCCATAGGTGTTGTGGTCACGGCCAACCTTGCTGCGGTCGTTCTTGCCGCCCGCGCGGTTTTGGATGACGGGCAGGCGGCCCATTTCTCCGCCCCAATGAACGACGGTGCTGTCCAGCAGGCCACGGTCCTTGAGATCAATGACGAGGGCGGCGGCGGGCTTGTCCACGTATTTGCAGGCAGCAGGGAGGCCGGTGCCGATAGAGGCGTGGTGGTCCCAGGTCTGGTTGCCGGTGAAGAGACTCACAAAGCGCACGCCGCGTTCCACGAGACGGCGGGCGATGAGGCAACGGGTGCCAAACTCCTGGGTGGCGGGATCATCAATGCCGTAGAGTTTCCTTGTACCCTCACTCTCCTTGCTGATGTCGAGGGCCTCCTTGGCCGCGGTCTGCATGCGGGCGGCCAGTTCAAAGCTCTGAATGCGGGCCTCAAGATCGAACTCGCCCGGCCGGCGGGCCAGGTGCTCTTGATTCAGCTGGCCGAGGAAACCGAGGTAGCGGTCCTGGGCCTCGCCGCGGAGGGACATGGGGGCGTCGAGATTGAGGATGCGGGGCTCACGAGGACGGATGACAGTGCCTTGGTAGAGGGAAGGCAGCCAGCCGTTGGACCAGTTGTCCACCCCCAAGACGGGCACGCCGCGGGGGTCGGTGAGGGCCACATAGGCAGGCAGGTCCTGGTTCTCGGAGCCAAGCCCGTAGGTCACCCAGCTCCCCAGGGTGGGGCGGCCGCCCACGATGCGGCCGTTCATAAGGGCATAGATGGACTGGCCGTGATTGTTCACCCCGGTGTGCATGGAGCGGATGAGCGTGATGTCATCGGCGATGCTGCCCATGTGCGGCACGAGTTCCGACATCTCCATGCCGCTCTGGCCGTGCTTTTTGAACTTCCATGGGCTGCCCATCATTTCCAGGCTGGCACCGGCGGCGTCATCCTGCTTGATCTCACCGGTGTAGCTCTTGCCGTCGTGTTTGGTGAGCTCGGGTTTGGGGTCAAAGAGATCGATGTGGCTGGGGCCGCCCTGCATGAACATGGAGATCATGGCCCTGGCCTGCGGCGGCTTGTGGGCGGGCTTGGCCAGGAGGTCGAAGTGCTGGGTCTTGAGCCGCTCGCTGGAGGCCAGCAGGCCTTCTTGCTTCAACAACCAGGCCAGGGCCACGGAACCGATGCCGTAGGCGTTCGAGGAAAGAAAGTGGCGGCGGGAGAAGGGGTTGCAGGCTCCAGAGTTCATGGGGCGAAGGACAGAAAAACGGCGTTCCAGGGGAGTGATCGGTCAGTCAACGTAGAGGAATTCATTCGCGCTCATGAGCGCGTGGCAGAGGGCCGCGAGGCTGAGCAGTGCCGGATCTGCATAGGTCTTGGAGGGTGGTCCCACGGCGTATTCCAGCGGGGCGGGATGTTCCTTGTAAAAGCCCATCTGGGCTGTCACAAATTCCACGGCGCGCGTGGTTTCCTCCGGCACGGCCGGGCGGCCGTAAGCCAGTTCATAGGCGCGGCGTACCTGGGCGGGCACATCGGCAGGGCGTTCCTTTTGCAGGCGGGTGGCGAAGAGCTGTGCATACTCGCGCATGGATCCATTGTTCATGAGCAACAAAGACTGCGGGCTCACCGTGGTGCGGGGGCGCTCCGCACAGTTTGGCTCCATCATAGTGGGAGCATCGAAGGTCTCCAGCATGCCCAAGGGCCGGGTGCGGCGGGCCTGGATGTAAATGCTGCGCCGGTATTCCTCGCCTTTCAGCGGGATGATCTTGCCGGTCTGCCGCCCTGCCGTGTCGGCGGTGTCGATCCCCACCACCACCTGGCCTTCTTCGTTGTACATGATCGGCACAGGCGGGCCGAACATCTTGGGGGTGAGCTTGCCTGCCACGGTGATCATGGCGTCCCGCAGAGATTCGGCCTCCAGCCGGCGCACGTTCATGCGGCCCACCAGGGCATTGTCGGGGTCGAGTTGTTCTTTCCTAGGATCGCGTGTGGAGGTCTGGCGGTAGGCATGGCTGGTCATGATGAGCCGGTGGAGCTTCTTCAGGCTCCAGCCTTCCTTCATGAAGCGGTCTGCCAGCCAGTCCAGCAGTTCGGGATGACTCGGTCGCTGTCCCAGATGGCCAAAGTCTCCGGCGCTGGTGACGATGCCGCGGCCAAAGTGGTGCATCCACACGCGGTTGACCATCACGCGGGCCAGCAGGGGGTGGGTACCGTCGGTGAGCGACTGGGCGAATGCCAGGCGGCGTCCGCTGGTGGGCAGGCTGTTGTTTTTAACCGGGACATCCACATTCCGGCTGCCGCCCAGGATGGTGAGATCTCCCGGGGTCACCGCTTTCTTGGGCTGGTCGGGATCGCCCCGGTGGAAGATGTAAGTCACCGGCACCGTGGCCCCCACAGGCTCGGTCAGGGCCTGGACGAACTCCTCCTTTGGTTTCTTCGCCCGCACAGCAGCGGCAGCATCGGCCATGGTTTTCAGCTCGGCGGCGTGTTTGGTCTTGTAGGTCGTGTCGTAGAGATAGAGCGATCCGCCGCTGAGCTTGTTGATGCTCGGGTGTTGGGCCAGCAGCTTCACCTGCTCCGGCGAGCGTTTCTTGACCTCTGTTTTGTAGGCGGTACGCAGCGGGTCACGCAGGGCCTCTTCACGTTTGGCGAGTTCCTTCTCCAGGGTGGCGTCAATGAACTCGGCCTGCCTGGCAAGGCGGATGTCGTCCAGCTTCTTCGCCTCCACCTCAATGGCGGCGGCCTCCGCGCGTTGTGCGTCACTCATGAGGGAGACAAGGCGGGCGTTGGGGGCCTTCCACTTCTTCCAGTCCAGAGCGGGTTCGAGGAGGGCACGGATGCGGTGGTAGTCCGCATGAGTGATGGGGTCATAACGGTGGTCATGACACTGGGCGCAGTCGATGGTCATGCCATAGAGGGCGCTGCCCATGATTTTGATGGTGTCGGCCAGCACCGCATTGCGGGAGGTCTTGTCGTCCATGGTGCCGGTGCCGTCGGCAGCCATGCGCAGGAAGCCTGTGGCGGCCAGCTTTTCAGCAGCGTCCGCAGAGAGGTTGCGATAGGGCTGTGGGACCATTTCATCACCAGCGAGTTGTTCGCGGATGAACTGGTCAAAGGGTTTGTCCTGGTTCAAGGACTTGATGACATAGTCACGGAAGCGGAAGGCATGCAGGCGCTCGGTGTCTTTTTCCGTGTAGCCGTCTGAGTCGGAATAACCTGCTACATCCAGCCAGTGGCGTCCCCAACGCTCGCCATAGTGAGGCGACTCCAGCAGGCGGGTGATGAGCCTGTCATAGGCACCTGGCCGGGTGTCGGCCTCATAGGCGGCCACCTCCTCGGGGGAGGGCGGCAGGCCGGTCAGGTCAAACGTGGCGCGTCGCACCAGAGAGGCGGGGGTGGTTTCGGGAGACAACTCCAGGCCCTGCTGGCGCAGGTGATAGAGCAAAAAGGCGTCGATGGGGTTCTCCACCTCTGGCCCCATGTCCGGCACGCGTGGCGACTGGATGGGCTGGAAGGCCCACCAGGCGCGCTCCTCGTCCGTGAAAGCGTACTCTGGTCCCAGTTTCTCCGGTTCCGGCCGGGCGGTGTTCGCGCCCTGATTGACCCACTCCTCCAGGATGGCGATTTCTGGTTGGCTTAGCTTTTTGGCCCCTTTGGGCATCTCGCCTGATTTTAGCATTTCCAGGAGGAGGCTTTCATGGGCCTTGCCGGGTACGATTGCCGGTCCCGTGTCACCCCCTTGGGCGAGGAAGCGACGCAGCCGCACGTCAAGGCCTCCTTTGACTTCGCCGTCCTCGCCATGGCAGTGAAAGCAATGCGCCTTCAAGACCGGGCGCACGTCCTTCTCATAAGTCAGGCGTTGGTCTGGGCGGAACTCCGGTGCAGGGGCCGCAGCCTGGAGCAGCGATCCAGCCAGACTGGAGGCCGCCACGGCGGCGAGCACGAAGTTCTGGCGATGACGAAGGGGGAGGAGAGACGGGGACATGAACGCCATGGGCCACATGGCCCGATGCGTTCAACTACGACCCTCCCATCGCGCTCTTTCCGCAGGGCTTGGAAACGGCCCTGGATTGACAATCTTTTTAAGAAAGCGGTACTTTTATGTCTCCTTTGGCGACTGCCTTAGGAGAGAGGGGGCAAAACTTGCCTCCGAAATGCATCAGTCCAGCTTCATCGGCGGCGGCGGGGCCAGCTTGATCGGAGTCGTCTTTTCCTGTGGGTCTTCGACCGGAATGGCCCGCTGCACCGTGGAGCCGTCTTCCAGCACGGGTTCGGCCCGCAGCACGGGTTGCACCGTGTTGTAAGGGTCGGCTCCCAGCACAGTGAGCCCCTTCATGCGAACAGGGGAGACGTTGGCCACCTCCGGTGCCTGGGTGACGAGTTGCTCCTGGATGGTGGCGGAGCCGAGCCCGGCAATGTCATCGCGCAGTTCGCCGTTGCGGTGCAGGTCGCAAAACACATCGAAGTTGGACCGCTGGCGCAGGGCCTCGCGGTAGGTGTTGCGGACGGCGCGGATTTTGCCGGTGGCCGGGTCAGGGATCTTGTCGTAGCAGGTGTCCAGTGCACGCAGTCCGCTGCGGCGGCACACTTCCACCATCTGCATGTCGTGGGGCGGGAGAATTTCCTCCGGCTTGTAGTCCTTGATGGAGGCATTCATCACGTCCGCCCACATGGGCAGGGCCACCTTGTTGCTGAAGGCCCCTTCATAGATCTGTTTCTGCTGGTCGAACCCGCACCACACACCGCAGGTTACTGCGCTGGTGTACCCCACAAACCAAAGGTCCTTGAACTCATAGTGAGTGCCCGTCTTGCCTGCGGCAGGGAAGTCCTTGAGACCGTAGTCGTCGTAAGCCTTCTTGCCCGTGCCCTGGCGGAGTGCGTCCACCAGGCAGGAGTGGGTCTGATAAGCGGCCACTTCATCCATGGCCTCCGTCAGCACTTCTTCATCCTGCTTCACCTGGAAGATCACATTGCCGCCGTGGTCGGTGATGCGGTGGATGATGGAAATCTTCTTGGGACGCATGCCTTTGTTCGCGAAGGCGCTGTAGGCCAGACACATCTCGTCCAATTTCACCTCGCTGGCTCCGAGGAAGGAGCTGGGGTAATCGCGAAGCGGGGATTTGATGCCAGCTCTCGTGACGAGGTCCTTCACTGCGGGCAGTCCCAGTTCAAGTCCCAGACGGGCGGTGGCGGCCGTGCGGCTCTGGCTCAGGGCTTCGCGGGCGGAGATGCTGGTGCCATACACCAGGCGGGCATCCTGCTCCGTGCCCCACTCTCCCAGAATGCCCTGAAGGCCGCCGATCATCACGTAGCGGTTGTCCAGCGGGCCATCCTTCAGGCGCTGGGGAGGGAAGTAGTCCGGGCTCTGGAATGCCGTGGCATACACAAAGGGGAGGAAGGCCGTCCCGGCAGGGCGGCGGGACTGCACCGCACGGTTGAACATGCTGTCCACAAAGTCACGCCCGCCCACCATGGCCAGCACGCCGCCATCGCGGTTGTCGATCGCCAGCACCGCCGTCTGGAGGTATTCCGGTTGGGGTTTGGGCGTGTCTTCTGGAATGGTCTTGGCGTTGATCCTCTTCTTGTACTCCTCCAGCAGGGCGCGGTAGTAGGAGAAGGTCTGGTGTTTGTAGCCCGGGGTGCTTTCCACCTCCTCCATGCGTGTCTTGACAGAAGCCTCGGCCGTCCGCTGGAGCTGGCCATCGATGGAGGTGTAGATGTTGAACCCGCCGATTTGGGCCGCCTCCTCACCAATGATGGCGATGGCCTGCTGGCGGATTTCTTCATAGACGTAGCTCAGGCGATTGTCCGTGGTGCGGGGGGAGGTCACTACCGGCTGGGCGGAGAAAGTGTCGCGCTCATCCTTTGAGATGTAGCCCTCCTCGTACATGCGATCCAGCACGTGGTTGCGGGACTTCTTGGAGCGCTCTGGGTGGCGCAGGGGCTGCAGATTGTTGGGACTCTTGATCAGGCCGCAGAGGGTGGCGCTTTCCAGCAGGGTGATGTCGCGCACTTCCTTGCCAAAGTAGCCTTTGGAGGCCGCCTGGATGCCATAGAAACCGGCACCAAAGTAAATGCGGTTCAAGTACATCTCCAGGATCTCGGACTTGGAGTATTTCTTCTCGATGCGCTCGGCTGCGAACCACTCCACGATCTTGCGTTGATAGCGGGAGTTCTTGTCGGTCGTCTCCATCTTCTTCAGGTCGAAGGCGCCACGCGCCAGCTGCTGCGTAATGGTGCTTGCGCCCTGATTCTCTTCGCCCGCCTTGTAGTTCAGCCAAATGGCGCGCAGGATGCCCATCACATCCACACCACTGTGCTGGAAGAACCGGGAGTCTTCCGCGGAGGTGAGGGCCTGGATGAAGTGCATCGGCACGTCATCCACCTTGATGGGCGTGCGGTTTTGCACGTAGATCTTGCCCAGTTCCTCCCCCTTGCGGTCCATGATGCGGCTGGCGACTTCGATCTTCTGGAGATCTGTGATGTCCAGGGACTCGGCCTGCTCCTGAAGCGGGGCTAGGATGGCCATGATCATGCCGAAGGCGGTCACACCGATGATGAGCGTCACCACCACGAGTGCGCCGAACCATCCGCGCTTGTAGATCGGCACCCGCCGCCGGACGTTGCCCCCCTTGCCCGGTGGGCGGGGAGACTTGCTCTTCATCAAGCTGCGGGCAATGGGATTGACTTCCTGATCGGACATTTCGGCAGTTTACGTTGAGGGGAGAAAGCAGTATAGCGGCCAAATCTCACATGGCGAATGCAATCCCTCGGGTCCCGGAACTGCTTCTTGAACGGCTGGCCAGTGCCCCGGGAAAGGTTGCCCCCTGGGCGGAGGTGATGCAACTCGCTCTGTATGAGCCACTCGTGGGATACTATCGCCAGGGGGTGCGCCGGATCGGGCGGGGCGGCGATTTCTACACCAGTGTCAGCGTGGGCCCGCTCTACGGTGAATTGCTCGCGGAACATGCCACTGGCGTGTGGACAGCCGCGGGGTGTCCGGAGCGGTTCGCCGTCCTTGAGCAGGGGGCGCATGATGGCACACTGGCCCGGGACTTGGTGGAAGCCGTGCACCGTCATCACCCGGAACTGGCGGTCAGTCTCAGGTACGTCATCATTGAGCCCGATGAGACCCTTCGGGAGGCTCAGCAGGCCCGTTTGGGGCCGGAGTTTGCGGCTCATCTGAGCCACGCCGCGACTTGGGCGGAAGTCCCGGAAGTTCAGGGACTCCTGATCTGCAATGAGTTGCTGGATGCCTTTGCCGTTCATCGGATCGAGTTCACCTCCGAGGGGTGGAAGGAGCTGCATGTGACCACCCGTGGGGATGGGGCGTTCGAGTTTGTGCAGGGGCCGCCCTCTACACCGGGCCTGCAGGTCGAGCTGGAGCGCCTTGGCAACGATTTCCCCATTGGCTTTGTCACTGAGCTGAATGTGGCCATGCTGGGCTGGTTGGCAGAAGTCTCGCAGAGCGCCTTCACTGGCGAGATCCTGCTGGCTGACTACGGGCATGCTGCCAGGGAGTACTACATTCCAGAACGCAATGGCGGGACCCTCCGGCGCTACTGTCAACACCGGACAGATGACCGGGTGCTGGAGAATCTCGGCGAGGCCGACCTTACGGCCCATGTGAACTTCACCCGTCTCGCAGAGCAGGCCGTTGCGCTGGGAATGACGGTGATGGAATTCATTGAGCAGGGCCGCTTTCTCACGCACGTTGCGGCGCACTTGCTCCGTCGGCCTGGGTTTTCACCGGATCCCGCCTGGCTGCGCCAGTTTCAAACGCTCACCCATCCCGGGCACCTCGGTCACGCCTTCCACATCCTTGCGCTTCAGAAAGGCGGCTGGGAAAGCAAGGCAGAGCCTGACGCGGGCCGCCGGGCGGCTGCGTTGCGCAGACTTGGCATGGAGTCCGCTCCCATCCACTAGAACCCATTGCATGTCAGAGCCAGTCACTTACTACAACCGCTATACCCGTCAGACAGAGACCGAGACCATCTATGGTGAAGGATTCTTGCGCTGGGCTTACGAAAAGCCCCTGGGGCGGGTCGCCGTGTGGGTGCTGGTGAAGCGATCCCTTTTCTCCAAGTGGTATGGCCGCCGCATGAGCCAGTGGAAGAGCCGGCAGCGGGTGCAGCCCTTCGTCGAGAAGTATCACATCTCCGTGGAGGAGATGGCGGGCGATCCGCAGCGGTTTCCCAGTTTCAACGCCTTCTTCGCCCGGCGCCTCAAGCCAGAGGCCCGGCCCATCACACCCGAGCCAGAAGACGTGGCCTTTCCCGCGGATGGCCGGCACTTTGCCATCCCGGACATCGGCACCAACGACGGCATCTTCGTCAAAGGCGTGTCGTTCAACCTTACGGCCCTGCTGGGCGATGCCGCCCTGGCGGAGAAGTACCTGCGAGGATCCCTGCTGATCTCCCGACTGTGCCCGGTGGACTACCACCGCTTCCATTTTCCGGTGGGTGGGCTCCCCGGCAGGGCCCGGCTCATCAATGGCCCCCTCTATTCGGTGAGCCCCATCGCCCTGAGGCAGCGACCCACGCTCTTGTGGGAGAACAAGCGATACATTACGGTGGTGAAGACTAGGGCGTTCGGCGAGGTGCTGTGTCTTGAGATCGGTGCGACCTGTGTGGGCTCCACCCACCAGACCTACCGTCTCGGCTCAGAGGTGGCCAAGGGAGAAGAGAAGGGGTATTTCACCTTCGGCGGCTCCTGCGTCATCACGATCTTTGAACCTGGCCGGATCAAGTTTTCCCCTGACCTGCTTGAGCAGAGCAGCAAGGGCATCGAGATGTATGCCCGGATGGGGGACGTCATGGCCACAAAGACCATGACGCCCTGAGTTCGCTGAAATCGCCAAGTCGCCTACGGGATATAGCGGGAGCCGGTGTCAGTCTCCTCCTGTGGTGAGTGCACTGAGCCCGGCGCGATGAGCGAGCGCAGCTCCGCGACCTCGGCGCGGAGGGCTGCCACTTCCTGCTCCATGCGCCCGCGCCAGTCCGCGTCGTACACAGCTGCTGGCGAGGCTGTCGCCGCCGCTACGGCGAGGCTTGGCGCGCTGAAAACACCGGGTTCCACCAAGCCGGACAGCAGATGGGCAAAGGTCACCGTCTTGCGCCCGCCGCCGGGGGCAAATTGCACTGCCAGGGGGTGGCTAGGGTAGTCGATGAGTTTGTGCAGCTCATGTTCCACAGCAGGAATGTCAGCAAAGGCGTGGAGCCGCTCCGTCCGCTGACGCAGCTCGCCAGAAGTCTGCACCCCGCGCAGCATCAGGACCGCCAGGAGGGCGATGCCGGGTTTGGTCAAGAAGCCAAACTTGGTGCCCAGCGTGTGTTTGTACTTCTGCACCCGAGCGCCCACCAGGGTGAGCTGCAGGACATAGCCGCGGCGTTTCAGGCCGTCCAGCGCCTCCAGCACGGTGTCCTCATCGTAGCGCACCACCGGCTCGCGATTGGTGGTCTGGTTGCAGGCGTTGACCAGGGCATTCAGGGTCAGAGGATAGGCCTCGGGGGTGGTGCCCTCCTTCTCAATCAAGCAGCCCAGCACCCGGACCTGCTCTGCGGTGAGGGGGATGAGCGTCGGGGCTTCGACTTGGGATTCAGCTTCAGAGGCGGTGGGGTCGGTGTCCATGTCCATGGTGAGTTGCGAGTCTAGCTAAAGAGCACTCCTTCGATCAAGTCCTGGATGTGTTTTGGCAACGTATGGGTGCGACGGGTGACCATGACGATCTGCCGCTCAAACCGCCGGGGTAGCGGCACCCGCTGGAGAGCCTTCTTTCTGGGATACGCCGCCAGGGCGCGACGCGGCACCCAACTTGCCCCCAACCCCATCGCGACGAGCTGAATGAGGATCTCGAAGTTGTCCAGCTCCATGGCCGGAGTGTGGGGGTAGTGCTGCTCCTTGAGCCAGCCTGCCAGCTTCTGTCCAGTATGGCTCTGCTGGCTGAGGTGCATCCAGGTCTGGCGATCGAGCCACGCCTGGAGCGTCGCTGCGGGCCAGGGAGGAGGGCCCGGCGGAAGGGTAGCCTGGGCCCCGACGATGAGCTCAAACTCATCGGCGAAGCTATGCTGCACCTGAAGCGCGGCATTGATTTTCTCCGGAGCCGTCAGGATCGCGATGTCCAGGCGGTGATCCAGCAAAGCCGTGAGCAGCCCCGATCCGGCCTCGTGTGAGACTTGCATGCGCACTTCCGGCGAGTTGCGGTGAAATGGCAGCAGGATGCCCGGCAGAGAGGCCAGCCCGACGGAGCGGGAGAAACCGACCCGGACTGTTTTGGCGGCATCCACATGTTCTTCCCGAAACCTTCGCAACCCGGTTTCCAGGGCTCCATTGAGCTGGCGGGCTTCTGCCAGCAGGGCGTATCCAGCCTCCGTCAGCGTGACCCTGCGGGTGGTGCGCTCCAGCAACGTCACGCCCAAGCGGTGCTCCATGCCCTGAATCTGGCGCGTCACTGCGCTCTGGGAAATGCCCGCGAGCTCCGCCGCGCGGGTGAAGCCCCCTTGTGTCGCCACCAATTCGAACAGGTGCATGGAGTAGAGGTCCACGGGCCGGGTGGAAAGGTATTCATGCCTCATACGCATGAATGTATGACATTAATGAATTTCTAGCAACGGGAAGCGCGTGGGAGACTTCAGAAGGCAAACTTCAAAATTCAAACCTCAAACTTCATTTCAACTCCCGCGAGTCATGCCCAACCCTCATTCCAAAGCTCCTGCCAACCACCAAGGCCCTTACTACGTGGACACCGACTGTATCGACTGCCACGGCTGCCGGGAGATCGCACCCCGGCACTTCGGCCTCGATGAGGACACGGGCCTGTCCTATGTGATGCGGCAGCCAGAGACCGCGGAGGAAAAGGAAATCGTGAACGAGGCCATGAACCACTGCCCGACGGAGTCCATTGGGATCGATGGGGAGGAGTAGGGAGAGAGACGCCAGACTGCCAGACTTGAGGTCTGGGGTGGGGCATGTGCGACAGCGTAGCGCAGATTGTCAATCTGCTGTGCCGCCGATTGGCAATCGGCATCAGTCGATTGTCTCCTGATCACCTTTCCCGGCATTCCGGCAGGCACTTCCCCAAGGCCATTCATCAGCGGACTCGCATAGCCTCCCCTTTACAGGATTCTGCCGGACGTATTCTTTGATCCGGGCCATTTCTTCGTCACTGCGAATCCAATGATCGTATGACTCCGGTTGCCAGAAACTCTCTCCGGTTTTTCCAATAAGTTTGTTCGCCTCACGGGCGATCAACCGCTTTCGACTGTGTAAAATGGAACTGAGCGAATGGTTGGCCAGAGGGAGCAGCACGAGATGAATGTGGTTGGGCATGATCACCCACTCATCCAGCTCATACCGAATTCCGTTGAAGTGTTTCAGGGCTTCAACCGCCATCTGAGCGACCTCAGGCCTTTGCAGCCAGCAGGCACCGGCCCCCTGATCCAAGTAACGCTCAATCATCCGCTGCCTGGCCTTCTTTCGTTCTGAGGCAGTAAGCCCCCGGCTTTCGCCACCGACTTCATGCCTGCTATTTTCGAGCTCGAACTCCAACTTGGCCAACACGGATGTCGGCAAAGAATCCGCCAGTCGAAATGTCACAAAGTACCAAGCACCTTCCCGCTTCACATGGGGGAGGTATCCTCGCGTATGTATGCCAGAAAGCAGAGGCGGCAGCTGCTCGGGGGCCTTTCCTTGAATCCGCATCTGGAAGCGAATGCGGTCAAGTTGCTTGGATTCATCTGGGTGATCCATGGCAAAAAGTAGTGAGGCCTGGGACGGTTTCGAGCGTTATTTCGCCGAAACATCTCACAGGCCTCGCGACTGATGCCGATTGCCAATCTGCGGCACAGCAGATTGCCAATCTGCGCTACCAGATGATTTCCCGTGAAGCGGCTCAAGCAAGCCCCGCGCGCACGAGCAGCGCATCCGGATCGGGATCGCGGCCCATGAAGTCGCGGAAGAGCTTCGCGGGATCTTCGCTGTTGCCTTTGCTGAGGATGCAGTCACGCAGGGAGCGACCGACCACGGGGTTGAGCACGCCTTCGTGCTGGAAGCGGGTGAAGGCATCCGCATCGAGCACCTCGGCCCACTTGTAGCTGTAGTAGCTGGCGGCGTAGCCGACGGGGCTGCTGAAGAGGTGGCCAAAGCGGCGGGCCATCGTGGGCGGGCGCGTCTCGGTGGGGAAGGTGTAGTCGTTGACGATGCGGCGGGTGAGCGCGTCGAGATCGGCGGCCTGCTCCGTGGCGTAGTGCATGTGGAGTTCGAGGTCCAACTTGCCAAAGGAGAGCTGGCGCATCATCGCCACGGCACTCATGTAGTTGCGCGCGGCGAACATCTTCTTGAAGAGAACGTCCGGGATCCGCTCGCCGGTCTCGTGGTGTTTGGCAAAGAAGTCGAGGCTCTCCCGCTCCCAGCAGAAGTTTTCCATGAGCTGGGACGGCAGTTCCACGAAGTCCCAGGCCACGTTCACGCCGTTCATGCTCGGGATTTCCACGGTACCCAGGAGCTGGTGCAGCAGGTGGCCAAACTCATGGAACACGGTGCACACCTCATCATGCGTGAGGAGGCCGGGCTTGCCTTCTACCAGCGGGGACATGTTGCCGCACATCAGACCCAGGTGGGGTCGGCGCTCGCGACCGCTGTCACCGGGCCAGCCGCCTTTGAGATAGTTCATCCAGGCGCCGCCACGTTTGGAATCGCGCGGGTGCCAGTCGGCGTAGAAGCTGCCGGTGTGCACGCCTTCCTTGTTGCGCACTTCGTAGAGCTTCACCTCAGGATGCCAGACTTCCACCGGCGAGCCAGCGTCAGCGTCGGCCGGAGTCTGGCCCACGGGGTGAAACACCGAGGGGCGCTCTGTGATGGTGATTTCAAACAACCGCTCGGCCAGCTTGAACATGCCGTCCAGCACGCCCACGACGGGGAAGTACGGGCGGAGCTCCTCGGAATCGAATTCATAACGCTCCTGGCGGCGTTTCTCGCTCCAGAAGGCGATTTCCCAGGGTTCGAGGAGTTTGACATCCGAGCCGGTCTGGTCCGCCTTGTATTCCTGAAGGTCCACGACCTCCCGGTCAAAGGTCTGCTTCACACGGGCGTGCAGGCGCTCCGTGAACTGCAGGGCGGTGGCGCCGGTCTTGGCCATGCGGCGCTCCAGGATGTAGTCTGCAAAATTGGCCTTGCCCAGCAGTTGGGCCTTTTCATGGCGCAGGCGCAGGATCGTCCAGATGAGATCCGTGTTGTCGTATTGGCCGCCGTTGCCGATGGAGCAGCTGCCGGTCCAGACCTGCTTGCGGATGGCGTCGTCTTCCAGGTGTTCCATCACGGGGATGATGGACGGAGCCTTGAGCGTGAGACGGTACTTGGGGGATTCCTCGCTGCCGAGTCCTTTGGCCAGGGCATCAGCTTTGGCAGCGGCCAGGGCGGTTTCGGGCAGCCCCTTGAGCTTCTCAGCATCGTCGAACACCAGCTCCCAGGCGTTCGTGGAGTCGAGCACGTTCTCTGAATACTTCTGGGTGGCCTGGGAGAGCTCAGACTCCAGTTCCTCAAGGCGCTTTTTCTTCTCGGCAGGCAGTTCCGCACCATGCTGGCGGAAGTAGGCGAGCGTCTCATCCAGCGTACGGCGACGCAGGCCGGTCAGGCCACGGGCTTCATCTGTGTTGCTGTAGGTGAGGATGAGGTCCCAAAGCTCGCTGTTGAGCGGGATCTTGGCAAAGAACGCGCTGACCTTCGGCAGCATGCCGTTGTGAGCCTCCCGCAGGGCGGGGGAGTCACAGACGGACACCAGGTGGGTCACCAGACCCCAGGACTCATTCAGCCCACGAAGGGCCTCTTCGTAACCCAGCATCACGCTTTCGAAGGTGAGGCCACCGCGCTGCTGCCCGATCACGGCACTGAGCCGGGTCTCCGCTTCCTCGAGCGCCTTGGTGATGTCAGGCTCAACCGCCTCCGGGGAGAGGGTGGACCAGCGGACATAAAACGAGTCGTCGAGGAAGGGATGGGACATGGTGAGGGGTGCCGGCTGAACCGGCAGGGCAGGAGAGGACGGAAAAACGGAGCAGGGACTGTGCAGGATTACGAATCCAGCACCATGCAGTACACTCTTTTCACGCCGGGGATGGTTTCCAGATCCTTGATCACGACGTCAGCCGGGGCGGTGTCGAGGGTGAGCAGCGTCATTGCCGTGCCGCCCTCTTCGTTGCGGCTCAGGGACATGTTGGCGATGTTCACCTGGTGCTGGCCGAGGATCGTGCCGTAGGCACCGATCATGCCGGGGCGGTCGTCATTTTCCAGCAGCAGGAGCGTGCCTTCCGGCTTGGCTTCCACGCGGCGGCCGTTGATCTTCACGATGCGGGGATCGCCACCGAAGAAGGTGCCGGCGATGACGGCAGTCTGGTCGCCCGAGCCCACCTGCACCTCAATGAGGTCTGTGAACTCCGTCGGTCCGGGCACGCGGCTTTCCGTGAAGCGCAGGCCGAGGTTTTCGGCCGTGCCGATTGCGTTGATGAGGTTGACCTGATCGGCACCGATGGGCTTCTCAAGGTAGCCTTTCAGCACGCCGCGCGAGACGAGCGTCGTGTCCATCTCACCCAGCTTGCCACTGTAGTTCACACGCAGTTTCTCGGCGCGGGCAGGAGCGATCTGGGAAATGAGGCGGCCCAGGATCTCACCGAAACGAAGGGCCGGCCCGATGGCGGCGAGCGTCCTGGGATCCACGTTGGGCATGTTCACCGCGTTCACCACGGTGCCTTCCAGAAGGTTGGCCTTCACCTGCTCGGCGATTTCAATCCCCACCGACTCCTGGGCTTCATCCGTGGAGGCGCCGAGGTGCGGGGTGAAGACCACGTTCGGGGCCTTCAGCAGGGGGTAGTCTGCGGGCGGGGGCTCCACTTCGTACACGTCCAGAGCTGCACCGGCCACGTGACCTTCTTCCAGGAGCTTGGCCAGGGCGTTGTCATCCACCAGACCACCGCGGGCGCAGTTGATGATTCGGACACCCTTCTTGATCTTGCGCATGCGCTCTTCATTGAGCATGTGCTTGGTCTCGGGCGTGAGTGGCATGTGCATTGTAATGAAGTCCGCGTCTTTCACGGCGTCATCCAGATTGTCGGCCAGCTCCACCTTGAGCATCTCGGCGCGGTTGGCGCTGAGGTAGGGGTCATAGGCCACCACGCGCATGCCGAAAGCCTGGGCGCGCTTGGCGAACTCTGCACCGATGCGGCCCATGCCAAGCACGGCGAGGGTCTTCTTGTTGAGCTCGGTCCCCTGGAAGGTCTTGCGGTCAAACTTGCCGCTCGCCACGTTGGCGTGGGCCTGGGGGATCTTGCGGGCCAGGGAGGTCATGAGGGCAAAGGCATGCTCCGCGGTCGAAATGGTGTTGCCGCCAGGGGTGTTCATCACCACCACGCCGCGCTTCGAAGCGGCCGGGACGTCGATGTTGTCCACGCCCACGCCCGCGCGACCGATGACTTTCAGGTTCGGGGCGGCTTCCATGACCTTGGCGGTCACCTTCACGCCGCTGCGCACCACGATCGCATTTGCATCCTTGGCTGCCTCGCAGAAGTCGGACTCTTTTTTCAGGCCAAGGTTCACGACGACTTCGAAGGACGGCTCCGCCTGGAGCAAATCAATGCCGGTCTGCGAAATGGGATCAGCAACGAGGATGTGGAATTTGGCCATAGGGACGCTCAGCGTAGCACGGACCGCAGGGCACTCAAGCGACGAGTGAATCTCCGGGATGAACCCAACGGGCTGTTCGGGTGAGCAGGCGGGAGGCGGGGTGGTGGTGCCGGAACGCAGATTCAAGCTTGTTCATCCTGCGGTTCTCTGGAATAATTCCGAGCCATGAGTTCGTTTTTCCTTTGCAGAATGGCGCTGGCGGTTGGGGTGCTGGCTGGCATTTTGGGACTCCTGCCGGTCTCAGGAGCCGAGCCTGCCGATGGGCAAAAAGCTGCTACTCCGACGGAAATGCTGGCCTTCTTTGATGACACGAAGGAGGCGGTGTTCACCGAGTGGTCAGACCTCGACACAGACACTCAGGCCTGGTCCAAACACACGAAGGACAGTTACGCACCCATCCGCAATGAGGGGAGGGTGCAGGGCGGGGCCAGCCAGTATCGCAAGGTGTTTAAGAAAAAGCTTCCGGGCATGACCGTGTGGTGTCGTACGGCCGAGTCGGAGGTGGCCCACAAGTCGAACAATGTGAGTCTGCTGAAGAAAGGCTACGTCCTGGTGCGGTTGCAGGTCTTCGTGGATACGGAGGGGGCTGCCCGTTTTCAGGGGCTATGGGTCAAAGTGGCGGAGCCGCCAACCGATGCCGCAGGTTGACCGTGGAACGGGAAGCGGGCGTGCCTACCTGGCTTTGCAGGGGATCATCACCCCATCCCGCATGCCGTGCAGCAGCTTCTTGTCTGCGGGCACGATCGTGGCCAGCACGCCGCCGAGTGTCACCTCGCCATGGTGGGCAAAGTAGTAGGGGCAGAGCCGGGCGCGACACTGCATGGGGACGATGCGACCGCTGGCCTGGTCATGCCTGGGGTGGGTGAGCACCCTGGCCCGGTGAAACCTCTGGAGCAGGTAGGGATTGCCGGGATACGAGTCCAGAGCCTCGTCGATTGCCTCGGCCCACTCGTCCTGGGGCAGATCGTGGCCTATCTTCACCCCGCGGGAACCCCAGCTCTTCTCTGACCAGCCGCTGATTTTTACGACCAATTCGCGCTCCCGGCTGCCGAATCGTTTCATCTCCTGCCAGTCGTGAATGCCCAGGCGCGGCCATTCCGCGTGCAGGGGCAGCGGGGTGGGATCGAGGGTCCAACCGTAGGGTATCGACTCCTTCAGGAGCTGGAGGTGGTCTGGGGTCAGCGCTGCCTCCCACCACCGGCGCAGGGCGGGCGACCAGAAGAGGGCCAGCCAGAGTTTCTCCTCCAGATAAGGTTTCATGGGAGGCGTGAAGCGCAACTCGCCAGCCTCCGCCATGCTCAGCAGCGCCTCGGCGTGTTCCACGTTGTCGGTGTCCCACAGCTCGAAGAAGCGGTACACATCCTTGCCCTGAAGATCTCGTGGTTGGATGGACCAGGGGTTGAGGACCCGCCGTCCTCCCCCGTCACGAGCATTGAGCTGAGCGGTCAGCCAGGCCATCTCCGGTTCGTAGTCTGCGGCTTCGCGGGAGACGAGGATGTCATGATCAGGGAAGACGCGGTCAAAGCCATCCATCATGCCGGCGGGACCGCCCAGCACGTCCTCGCCGATGGCGGAGTAAGTCTGGCCCATCCATCCGGTGAGACCGATCCCTCCCGGCAGGTTGTCCAGCTCGGTGATGCTGAGGCCGGTTTCCGTCCACACCAGATCCGGGCGGATCACCCGGGGTAGGGCGTCCTTCCAGCGCGAGTTGCGGCCCAGGGCGACCATGCGCTCCGGTTTGCCCTGATCGAGAACACGCGCCACCCATTGGAGGGAAGGGGTGTCCACAGCCTCCTGGTAGAGGCGGTTGCACGCCGCCTGAAACGCGGCCGTGGCCGGACCGAGTGCATGAATGCGCTTCACCACATCTGCCGGCAGCGGCAGGGCAGAGGGGGATACCTGCCAGTCCTTGTCCCGGAACATGCCGCCCTCCGGCATGGCTGCCCGCACCGCTTTCACGCGGTTAAGCTGCTCGGATTCAGGGGAGGCGAGTTCCTCCAAAAGGGGCGGATTCATGCAAAGGGGCCGACTGGGCACGCACCTAATAAACGACTCCCGTGGTGTCAAACGATGCTTCCACTTGACGGGGCGGCGCATCACTGCTCCTCCATCGCGCATGTTGCACCGCCTCACCACCGTCTTTTCGGCACTTGCCGCCACCATGCTGCTTTCCTCGTGCCTGGATTACGAAGAGGACATGGTGATTCACAAGGACCTTTCAGGCGAGGCTCTCGTCACCATCAACCTGCCGGACTCCCTGGTGTCCAAGTATGATGCCATCCAGGCCGAGTTTGCCCCGGCGAAGATCCAGAAGCGTTTTGAAGATCTGGACGGCGTGACGCTGGTGTCCTACGAAGTGAGCGCAGACCGCAAGCCGGTGGCCAAGCTGAAGCTGAAGTTCAAGTCGATCGACAAGCTCAATGAAGCCATCGCCAAGAATGCACCTGCCGCCATCGTGGCCGGGGTCTTCACGGTGAAGAAGGAGGGGGGCAAGACCACCATCGAACGCAAGCTCGGTCAGGGGGAGCCGAAGGCCGAGCTGGGCGACTTCAACTATGTGCAGTACAAGACTCACTTTGATGGCACCATCGGGGGCACCAATTCCGGCTTCTACAACAGCCACGGCCAGGATGTGCGCTTCCGCTACAAGCTGACGGAGGTGCTGAGCAACAAGCCCTCACAAGTGACCAGCATCGTGAACCCCAAGCCTTGGGCGATCATCTTGTTTTGCATTGCCGTGCTTGGAGGAGCCGCCTTTTACGGTTGGAAACTTCTCGGAAAAAAGAAGGTGGTCGTGCGTTGAGTCGCACCTGCTTGCATCTGGCTAAGATGCCCGCAGATTGCCGCAATTCCGCGCTTGCCACGGCGTATGAGGATACCCTAGCCTCTGCGCCATGCCTTCGGAGAACCCAAATGTCCACAAGACGGCTGCCCCTGAGTGGGACAGCATTGCCGCCCGCCCCGCTTTTCAGGAACTGCTTCGCGTGAAGACGCGTTTCCTGACGAAGATGACGGTGTTTTTCCTGATCTACTTTTTTGCGCTGCCCATCTCCGTGGGTTGGTTCCCGGAGTTCATGAAGAAGGAGGTTCTGGGCAAGGTGAACCTGGCCTACCTCTTCGCACTGTCGCAGTTCTTCATGGCCTGGATCCTGGCGGCTCTCTATGTCCGCCAGGCGGGCAAGTGGGACAAGATGAATGCCGCCTTGCTGGCCGAGGCGCATCTTGAGAAATAATCTGGCCCCTGGTCCTTCCTCACCTCACTTCTCCCTTCCGATCCTCTCTCACTCATGAGCGTCCTCTCCCTCTTCCTGGCCCAGGCGGCCAGTGCCAGTGCCAGCCCTGCCCCAGCCCACACGGGCGGTGTTAATTACACCGCTCTGGGCATGTTCCTCGTCTTCGTGGTTCTCACTCTGGTCATCACGTTCTTCAGTGCCCGCAAGGCCACAGGCTCCGCCGCTTACTTTGCTGCCGGCCGCAGCATCACCGGCTGGCAAAACGGTCTGGCCGTGGCGGGCGACTACATGAGTGCCGCCAGCTTCCTGGGCATCTCCGGCATGATCTGCTTCCTGGGTTATGACGGCTTCATGTATTCCGTCGGGTTCCTGGTGGCCTATCTCACCGTGCTTTTCCTGGTGGCGGAGCCGCTGCGCAACGCGGGCAAGTACACGATGGCCGACCTGCTGGCCTATCGTCTGAGCCCCCGCCCGGTCCGGGCTATGGCCTCGCTGAGCACCATCACGGTCTCCACCTTTTACATGATCGCCCAGATGGTGGGTGCCGGGGTGATCATCAAGAGCCTGCTCGGCCTGAGTTTCGCTCCTGCAGTGATCGGGGTGGGTGTGCTCATGCTGGTGTACGTGGTCTTTGGCGGCATGCTCGCCACCACCTGGGTTCAGATCATCAAGGCGGTGCTCCTCATGGCTGGTGCTTTCTTCCTCAGCTACCTGGTGCTCCAGCATCACGGCTTCAGCCTGGCGAACTTCTTTGACCACGTCTCGCGTGCTGACTACGGCGGCTCTGCTGCGCCCAAGAACCTGCTGGAACCCGGTCTGAAGTATGGTGTCATCGCGGCGGGCCCCTGGGGGCCGCTTGATCTGGTCTCCCTGGCCATGGGCCTGGTGTTGGGCACCGCCGGCCTGCCGCACATTCTCGTGCGCTTCTACACCGTGCCGGACGCCAAGACCGCCCGCTCCAGCGTGGTCTGGGCCATGGCCATCATCGGGGTGTTCTACATCCTCACCACGTTCTTTGGATTCGGAGCTGCCACCATTCTTGAGAAATCCGCCATCACCACGGCGGCAGGCAAGCCTGACACCAACATGGTGGCACCCATTCTGGCGCTGGCCCTTGGTGGGAACCTGTTCTTCGCCTTCATCAGTGCGGTGGCCTTCGCTACGATTCTCGCCGTGGTGGCTGGCCTCACCATGAGCGCTTCCACCTCGTTCGCCCATGACTTCTACACGAACGTGATCCATCATGGCAAAGAGAAGACCGCAGGTGAGGAAGTGCGCGTGGCGCGCATCACGGCCTTCGTGGTGGGGGCGGTCAGTATTGGGATTGCCATCGGTCTTGGACCAGAGGTGAATGCCGCGTTCCTCGTTGGGCTGGCGTTCGCCGTCGCGGCCTCTGCCAACCTGCCGGTGATCCTCTTCTCCGTCTTCTGGAAGCGCTTTAACACCGCCGGTGCCGTGTGCGGCCTGGTGGGGGGGCTTGCCTCCTCGATCTTGCTGATCCTGCTCAGCCCGAGTGGCATCTTTGGCAAGGCAGGGGCCATCTTCCCGTTGGACAACCCGGGCATCGTGAGCATTCCGCTGGGTTTCCTCGCGGCGTATCTGGGCACCGTGCTCACCAAGGCAGACCCGGAAGCCGCGGCCAAATTTGCTGAACTCAAGGTTCGCGCCCACACCGGCCTGGGTGCCGAGAAGGGCGGCGGTCACTGATTTTGTCCGCAGATTGTTCTGGAGAGCCACTTCAAAGGCTGGATGTCGCAAGGCATCCAGCCTTTTTTGCGATGCATGAGGTTTGTTTCCGCGTACCGCGTGAACTTGCTGGCCATCTGTGTGGAGGCTTCACGCCAACGGCGTGGTACAAGTCAGCCCAGTGTCAGGCGAGGCACGAGCCGCCACCCTGGGTCCACGGGCACGTGAACCGGAACTCCGAAGTGAGTTCTACAAACCGCGACCGCATCCCTGAGGTGTTCACCGCATGCAGGATGGCCGTCTCCGGGTGATCTGGACGGTCTGTTGAACTCCCTTGGAGTTCCATCGCAACCTCGCGCAACCCGGGGTGGCGACCGCTTCGCGGTCTGACCCCGGGCTCTTATGTATCACGCCGTTGGCGTGAGGGGTAAGGCCTATTTCTTGAACGCAAGGATGGCTTCCTCGTGCCAGCGACCAGGGACTACGCCAACTCGTGCGTCCAAGGAGCGGCGGTTGTGGAAGCACAAACCGCCGCTCCTTGGGGTGACTCAGTAGGCTGTGTTACTTCCCCGCCTCGTAGTTCTTCTCGGAAACAATGCGGTCGTGATCATAGACCCGTTCGCGGTAGAGGAGGCCGGCTTCGGTCCACTCGCGGTTCTTGCCCACGCGTTCGCCTTTGACAAAGTCGGTCTCGGCCAGGGGCTTGCCGTTGGGGTGCCACTCCTTCACGGTGCCTTCGTAGTAGCCGTTCTTGATCGGGTACTCCGCCTTCAACTTGCCGTCCTTGTAGTAGTCTTTGGAAATCCCCGTGAAGGCCTTGCCGGTTTTGGGATCGGCAAAGGCGTTGTTGAGGTACTTCAGATCCTTGTACGGCAGTTCCTTGGGCTTTTCACAGGAGGGGAGCCCCAGGGCCAGACCCAGGCCAACGAGGCAGGTGAGCAGGATGGGAAGGCGGCGCGTCATGCCGACTAGTTCACAGAAATCTCAGCGCGAATCAAGCGCCGTCGCAGGGACGTGCAGATCGCGGGACTGCCAAGAGGGTGTCTGCTTGGCGGTGATGGGCATCAGACCGACCTCTTTGGCCGCCTGGAGGGCGGCAGCATTGAACCGTCGTGTGACAAGAAAGCTGCCAAGTAACAGGATGAAGTAGGGCACCACCATGGAAAGCAGGAGGAGCCCTCCTCCCCAATTCAGATAGCACACGAGAATCAGAGAAAGGTAAAACAACGCGGAGAACAAGGGGATGCCGGGGCTCCACGTCGCAGCTTTCACGCGAGTGAGGCATTTGCCGCCCCCATGATATTCGGTCACGGTCACGAAGCGAAGCCGGGTGCCCGAGTCCGCGAAGCTGCCATCCCACAGGCTCCAGTCCCCGGCGGGGCGGCAGCGCAGGTCGTAGGTCTCCTGCAACTCTTTGGCAAAGGCTTCCAGCCAGGCCTCGCGGCCCACCCCGTCAGCACTCCAGAAGACGAACTCTGTGCGTTCAGGTGTCTCAGGCGCGAAGGTCAACGGTGCTGTTTTCCACGGCCATTGCAGTTTGCCCTTGGGCAGGGCGCGGTAGCGCATCATGCCCCGCAGTCGGGCCCAGTCGCGGACCACCGGTTGGATGAAACAAAGCGTCCACAACAGGGCCCGGTGCCGCCAGGTGTGGGAGATGAGCATGAAGTCATTCATGGCAGCGCGCTTGTTGGCCACCCGGAGGGACAACACGAGCATGACGGCCGGGATTCCCAGCCAGGCGAGGTGCAGAAAACCCAGGGGCAGGGCGGCAATACAACCCGCCAGCCAGGGCAGGCCGCTCATCCAGTGCGCCAGAGTGTCGCCATTGCCGCTGTAGATGCACTGGAAGGGCGCCAGCCCATGGGTGCCAAAGTGAATGTGCTGCCGTTCCAGATCACCGTGATAGGTGTCATCCCCATAGATGGCACCCCGCCAGCGAGCCCCGCCCAGCCAGGCGAAACGCTTGGGGAAATGGCCGATCAAGAGCGCCTCAGCCAGACCGTACCCAGTCTGTTGACGAAGGTAGGCGCTGACGGTGAAGCGGCGGTGATGCCAGACCACGGCCGCAGGAACGAAACGCAGCCTCCCGCCTTGTTCCTGAAGACGCCAGCAGACGTCCACATCATCGCCAGCCGTGGTGAATTCCACACGGAATCCACCGATGGCTTCGAGGGAGGCTTTGCGGATGGCCAGGTTGCAGCCGGGCAGGTGCTCCGCTTCTTCGTTGCCCATCAGCACATGGGCTGGGGCTCCGGGAGCGGCAGCCACACAGGCCTCGGTGAGATTGCGGGGCGGCGGCGGCAGGTTGGGCCCGCCCGCAGCCACCCAGGAGGGCTCGTCGAAGGCCGGGGCCAGGCACTTCAGCCAGTCTTCGTCGGGAATGCAGTCATCATCCGTGTAGGCCAGGATTTCCCCGCTGGCCAGGCGCATGCCGTGATTCCGCGCAGCGCTGAGGCCACCCGGAGGCTGGTGATGATACTTCACGTACGGGAACTCCCGGGCGATTTCGGAGGTCTCGTCCGTGGAACCATCGTCGATGACCAGGACTTCGTAGTTGGCATACGTCTGCGTGCCGAGGGCGACCAGACAGTTCCGCAGCGTGGCGGAGCCGTTGCGGGTGCAGACGATGACGGAGATCCGGGGATGTGAGGCGGGTGTCTCAGCGGGCGCGGCAGCGAGCGCTTCTGAAGCCAGCTTGGGCCGGCGGTCACGTGTCACCAGGCCAAACTCCCATGCCGTGACTTCCTCGCCTCCGCGGTGCCACTCGTCTGTGAAGGAGAACCAGAAGTTGCCCGCTACAGCCGAGCGTTGCACGGTCTCTTGCTGCCATTGCAGAGCCCGGGCCTGGGCGGCCTCGCCATGCGTTTTGGAATCGAGCCCGAACTCCGAAATGACCAGGGGCTTGCCATCAGCCAGGATCTGGAGCCGCTTCAAGTAGGCCGCGAACCGATCCACGTTCTCCAGGAAGACGTTAAAGGCCACAAAATCGGCATTTCTCGGGACGAGATACTCGGTGGACGGATAGCTGGCGTAGGCGACAGGGAGGTCCGGGGCCTCTGTCTTGACCGCGGAGATGAGCTTTTCCAGAAAGCGCCGGACGGGCTCCGGTCGCATCCAGCGCACCAGCGTTTTTTCGATCTCATTGCCCACCAGGAGCCCCGCCACCACCGGATCAGTGCCAAAACGGCGGGCAGCATCCTGCACCCGGGCGATCGCCTCTGCCTGGATGGCGGGATCACTCAGAAAGTCCACATGCTGGGTCCACGGGACACCCACGAGCAGGCGAAGTCCGTGATCACGGGCCGCCTGGAGGACTGTCCCGGTGGGAAGCTCATAAACACGTACCGTGTTGAAGCCCAGTTCCGCCATCTTGCGGAAGTCATCCTGCAACCGAGCCTCCTCGGGCCAGGGCTGGCTCTGGGCGTTGGGCTTGAAAGGGCCATAGGTCGCGCCGCGCAGGTACACCTTGGCCCCCGTTGCTTCCCGGAACCACCGGCCGGAGACCCGCCATGCTCCTGACCCGGATTGGGCCGTGCAAGGTGGGGAGGACGGGGGGCAAAGCATCTCGATTCTCAGGTAGGGGGTGCGGGATTCTACAGATAGACGAGTAACTCTGCGGACGCATTCGGCAATCTCTTGCACGCGCGGGCAGTTTTTTGGCCGCCTCCGCCGCTCAATGACCAGTTCGGCCTTCTGACTTTACAATTTGACCGTCAGCCCGCTAGAACATGCGGATGCACCGATGCTTTCTCCCCCTGCTGGCGATTCCGCTGGCCACCAGCCTGGCTGTGGCTGCGGACGGTCCCACCACCCCGAATCCCGGTCTGCGCTACCACTACGATGTGCCGAAGGCAGACCCACCCCAGATCATCAAGGTGGATCTGTGCGTGTACGGAGGCACCCCGGCTGGCATCGGTGCGGCGGTGCAGGCCCGCCGCCTGGGCAAGACCGCCGCGTTGGCAGTCCATCGCCGCCACGTGGGGGGGCTCACTTCCGCAGGGCTCACGGCGGTGGACCTGGGCAAAAAGGAGTCCATTGGCGGCATGGCTGCCGAATTCCTCAACCGGATGGGCAAGTGGAGCGGCTTCCGCTCGGGCGACGCAGAGAACGTTTTCCGCGCCATGTTGAAGGAGGCGGATGTGCCTGTGTACTATGAGCACCGCCTGTCCAAGGTGGTGAAGGACGGCAACCGCATCACGGCGCTGGAGTTTGAGAACGGCAACCGGATCGAGGCCAAGTGTTTCGTGGATGCCACCTATGAGGGCGATCTCTTTGCCGGGGCGGGTGTCTCCTACCATGTAGGGCGTGAGGACAACTCCGTGTACGGCGAGACGGTGAACGGCTACTTTGTGGCGGACAAGCACCAGTTCCGTTTTGATGTGGACCCTTATGTGAAGGCTGGGGACCCTTCCAGCGGACTGTTGCCCGGCATTCAGCCCGGGCCGCCGCGTCCTGCCGGCTCAGGTGACAAGTGGGTGCAGGCCTACAACTTCCGCATGTGGCTGACGAAGGCCGACCAGGGCATCGCGTACCCCAAGCCTGCCAACTACAACCGGGATGATTATGCGCTGCTGCTGCGCTACATCACGACGCAGCCGGATTTCCCGTGGGATTTCACGTACAAGTACGGCCCCATCAAACTGAACCTGGGCGACTGCAATAACGCCGGCCCTGTCTCCACGGACTTCATCGGCGGCAGCAACGAGTGGCCAGAGGCTGATCAGGCCAGGCGCGAAAAGATCTTCCAGGCGCATGTGACCTACCAGCAGGGCATGATGTGGTTCCTCGCCAATGACGAGGCGGTGCCGCAGCGGCTCCGTGACTTTGTGAAGACATTCGGCCTGCCCAAGGACCAGTTTCCTGAAACTGGCGGCTGGCCGCATGAGCTCTATGTGCGTGAAGGGCGCCGCATGATCTCAGACTACGTGATGACCGAGCACAACTGCACAGGCAAGGTGGTGCCGGAAGACAGCGTGGGCCTGGCGAGCTACACCATGGATTCCCACCACACCTCCCGCGTCGTGGTGGACGGTTTCGTGAAAGCGGAAGGGAATGTGGAGAAGCCCACCCCGGCCCCCTACCCGGTGAGCTATCGTGCGATGGTGCCCAAGGAGAGCGAGTGCAACAACCTCCTCGTGGGCGTCTGCGTCTCCAGTTCCCACATTGCCTACGGCAGCATCCGCATGGAGCCCGTGTTCCTGCTGCTGGGCCAGTCGGCGGCCACGGCGGCTTCCATCGCCATCGATGACGGCCTGACGGTGCAGAAGGTGCCCTACGCCAAGCTGCGTGAACGTCTCCTGAAGGATCACCAGATCCTGGACTGGACCCTGGAGATGCAAGCCAAGGCGGTCGCTGCTGAGAAGGAGCGGAAGGAGAAGGAAAAGGCCAAGGCGGCCCAGTCGAAGGCGGAGGGCAAGAAGGGGGCCACCAAGGAGAAGACCCCGGCCCCCGGTCCCGCGAACTGATCCGGGCACGCATTGATCTCATCCAACCACGAAAAAGGGAGGCCGGAGCCTCCCTTTTTTGATAGGTTGAGATCGTTGCCAGGATCGGGCCTGGTTAGATTCGGCGCTTGATCACCTGCTCAAGTCTTTGCACGCCGCGGCGGATGCGGGCCTTCACCGTGCCGAGTGGCTCGTTGAGACGTTCCGCGATCTCGCTCTGGGTCAGCCCGCCGAAGTAGGCCATCTGGATGGCTTCACGCTGTTCAGGCGTGAGTTCCAGGACGGCGCTTTGCACCGCAGCGTCGCTTTCCTTGGCGATGAGGACATCGCTGGTGTCATCCACGAATTCTGGCTGGGCCGTGCGGGACTCCGATTCGAAGTCGTCATTGAGCCGGCTACGACGCTGTTTGGCGCGGATCCGGTCAATGGCGCGGTTGCGGGCCATCGTGGTCACCCAGGTCAGGGGTTTACCCTTGGTAGGCTCATAAAGGTGGGCTTTCTGCCAAATCTGGACGAGAACCTCCTGCATGATGTCCTCGGTGTCCTGGTGGTCGTTCAGGACGCGGTGGATGGTGGAATAGAGCAGGCCACTGAACTTCTTATAGAAGAACTGGAAGGCGGCGACATCGCGTTGGCCGATGCGCTGAAGCAGGGCCATATCCGCATCGACTTCCTCAGCGGTAGGGGCAGCCGGAGCAGCAGAGGTTGTGTTCCGAGTGCGACGGTTCGTTGCAATCATCGTTTTCACAATGACAACATCTCACGTGTTGAGCTTTTGTCTACAATATTTTTATCGCCGTCTATGATTTGTCTATTAAACGGATTGCCCCTTTCGGTTGTCTAAGCTGCCTGTTTTCTGCCTTTACTTGGGCAAGTGGAACAGGTCTTTACATCCAATACGCTCCGCCATCCGCAAAGGACGTCGCATTGCTTCCGCCATGCGCTGGGCTTCCTCCTGGCCCCGCAGGTCCTGGCAGCGGGGGTGGGCCTCTGAAGCGGCGATGTGCCCCAGAAGGGTGAGCACGTGGGCGGTGCTGTGTTTGTAGGCGGAGGCGCTCATCTTCTCGTCGAGGCGGAATACCAGGTCCTCGAAGGACTGGATGGCCTCAAAGACCTTGTACACCCGGGTGTCGAAGCGGCCCGTGCCGGTCTTGAACTGCTTTTCCGCCACACTGTCGAGCAGCCACATGTCCTTGGCCGCGCAGATGAGCGGGCAGGCGCTGACGCCGGCCCCGATGAGCAGCGGCAGCCCGAGCCGGATGGCGGTGCAGATCCCAAAGTCATCCCCACTGTGTGGAGCGAAGTCCAGCTTCAGGGATTTGCACATGGCGGCCCAGTAGAGGAAGTGCGGCTCATCCAGGGTGGAGATTTTGCCGCCGACGAATTTAGGGTGCTTGGCCAGCTCATGAAGCAGCCAGGGCTCGTAGGGAGTGGCCCAGGGGACAAAGGAAGGCTCCAGCGCGTGGACAATGCCGGGGCGGATGAGGTGCTCGGCCAGCTCAAAATAGGCATCCCGTCGGGCCTCGGTGCCCAGGGAGTTGAGGGTGCGGGAGGTCATGAGCATGACCTCGCAGTTGCCGTGCTCCTGCACGGCATCGATCATGGGGAAGTAACGCTCCGCCTTGAAGTCGTTGTGGCCGAGGTCCTTGCCGGTGACGCCGGCGATGAAGCGCTGGTCGGGGAAGGCGGCACGGAACCGCAGGAGGACTTCGCGGTACTCCTCCAAGGTCAGGTCAAAGATGTAGCCGGTGTCCGCATTGAGCACGAAGTCGATTTCCACGCCATAGCGAGCAGCGCAGCGGCGCATCCAGTCGATGCTGCGGACGAAGCCGTCCCAGTCAGGCTTCTGGTCCTGAAAGGGGAGCAGGGCGGCTACGCAGAGGCGAGCCTTGGTGGAGTGATCCACCAGCTCTTCCTCGCTGGTCCAGGCCCAGACCGTGTCGCTCCAGGGTGTGGAGGGTTTCAGGTCGGCGGGGTCGTGAATAAGGGCGCTCATGCGGGTGCTGGGTGGAGAGGAACGGTGGCGTGTGGGGTCCATCCTCTCCAGTCCGATTTTTATGTCAACGTCGGGGGCATCTTGTGGCGGAGTCGGGCGTCTTCTTTGTGCTAGCTGGGCCGACTTTGTCCAGATTCGCGAGAGTCTAAGGCAAATCGAACTTGCCAAGAACGTCACCTAATGTCACTTGACGGGCTCTCAGGCCTTATCCCCTCCCGCATGTTCAGCAGTCTCTTCAAACGCGACGACACGTTCTACACTTTGCTGGAGGCCAGTGCCGCGGAAGCGCGCAACTGCGCAATCCTTCTGAAAGATGTGATGGCCCACATGGGTGCCGACACCAGCTCCCAGCTCGATGCGATCCATCAGAGCCGGCGCAAGCACAAGCGCCTGACCCAGGAGGTAACGGAGCGTCTGTGCAAGACCTTCATCACCCCGCTGGACCGTGAGGACATCGAGCATCTTAGCAGTGCTCTGCACAAGATCCCCAAGACGGTGGAAAAGATTGCAGAACGCCTCGCGCTCTGCCCCGTGCAGTACGCCAACGACATCGTTTCCCGCCAGATCAACCTGCTGGACCTGGGCACGGTGGAAGTGGTGAACATGGTGGGTGCCCTGCGCAAGAAGGCTGGCATGGAGCACATCCAGGACATGCAGGACCGTCTGCAGCATATTGAGGGGGATGGCGACAAGATGCTCATGGATCTGTTGCGCCAGCTCTACAACGGCAAGGCCGACCCGATCGAGGTGCTGATCCTCAAAGACCTCTACGAACTCCTGGAGCGCGCGATCGACCGGTGCCGCGACGCCGGGAACGTGGTCTTCCAAGTGGTGCTGAAGTACTCCTGATCCGCCACTCCCGCCCATGCTGACGCTTTTCCTCTGCGTACTCATCGCAGCGCTGGCCTTCGAGTACATCAACGGCTTCCACGATGCGGCGAACGCCATCGCCACGGTGGTGTCCACCAAGGTGCTGACACCCCGGCAGGCCATCATGCTGGCGGCGGTGTGCAATCTTTTTGGGGCGCTCATGGGTACCGCCGTCGCCAAGGCGGTGGGCAAGGACTTCGTGGACGTGAGTGCTGTGACCATGGCCACAGTGCTGGCCGCCCTGCTCGGTGCCATCATCTGGAATTTGATCACCTGGTGGTTCGGCATCCCATCCAGCTCCAGCCATGCGCTGGTGGGTGGGCTCTGCGGTGCGGGGATCGCTTCCTCACCCAAAGGGTGGGATGTGCTGCTCTGGGGCACGGGCCTTTGGCCCAAATTGATCAAGCCCATGATCCTGTCTCCACTGATCGGCTTCATCCTGGGAGCCATCATCATGTTGCTGCTCAATTTGTCGCTCTTCAAGGCACAGCCCTCCTGGATCAATCGGGTCTTCGGTCGTCTGCAGATTGTGAGTGCTGCCTTCATGGGCCTGAGTCACGGGACCAATGATGCGCAAAAGACCATGGGGATCATCGCACTGGCGATGTACACCGGCACACAAGCGGGGGCTTTCAATGAACTGCCCGGCTGGCTGGGCTTCCTGAAGTCGGAGAAATTTGAGATCCCCCCTTGGGTAGTGATTGTCTGCGCCATCACCATGTTTGCCGGCACGGCAGGCGGTGGCTGGCGCATCATCAAGACCATGGGCCACAAGATGGTGAAGCTGATGCCGGTGCACGGCTTTGCTGCCGAGACCACCGCGGCGGTTATCATTCAGTCTGCCAGCCACATGGGCATCCCCCTTTCCACCACGCACGTCATCTCCACCAGCATCATGGGCGTGGGGGCCACCCGCCGTCTGAGCGCGGTAAAGTGGGGCATCGTGCACCGCATCGTCTGGGCCTGGGTGCTGACCCTGCCCATCACGGGCATCCTCGGCTACTGGCTGCTGAAGCTGCTGGATGTCTTCGGTTTCCATTGATCTCGAAGTCGGATCGATCAGGTGAGGGTTGATCCGACACGTTTGTATCATTCTCCGGCCTTGCAGGCGGAGGCGGACCTTGTTCAAGTTGAGGCGCATGTCTGCCGCCCTGCCTTGGTACGCTGTTGAGAACATCGACGAGATTCCGTCGCCCTCCCTGCTGGTCTATCCGGACCGGATCGAGGAGAATTTGCGGCGGATGATCGCCATGGTGGGAGATGTGCAGCGGCTGCGTCCGCACATGAAGACCCACAAGATGCCGGATGTGATCAAGCTGCACCTCGCGCTAGGCATCACGAAGTTCAAATGCGCCACCATCGCTGAGGCGGAAATGACGGCCGAAGCCGGGGCCAAGGACATTCTGTTGGCCTATCCGCTCGTCGGGCCAAACATCGCGCGTTTCTTGAAGTTGAAGCGGCAGTATCCGCAGACGCGGTTCTGCGCGGTGGCAGACGATGCGGATGCGGCTCGTGCGCTCTCCGCCGCGGCGGGGAAGGAAGGTGTGACGGTGGAAGTGATGCTAGAGGTGAATTGCGGCATGGCCCGCACGGGCATCGCGCCCGGCGAAGGAGCAATCCAGCTCTATCAATTACTCGCCACCCTGCCGAACGTGCAGGTGGCTGGGATCCATGCCTACGATGGCCACATTCACGATCACGATTTGGCGGCCCGTACGTCCGGAGTGGAAGTGGCGTATCAACCTGTGGAAGCCTTGCGGGATCGTCTGCTGGCGCTGGGCTTGAGCGTACCGCACTATGTGGTGAGCGGCACGCCCACGTTTGGCATCCATGCCCGGCGGGGTTCCTATGAATGCAGCCCCGGCACCTGCGTGGTCTGGGACTGGGGTTATGGCACGAAGCATCCGGATCTCGACTTCCTGCACGCGGCGCTGGTGGTGACGCGGGTGATCAGTAAACCGGCTCCCGAGCGGTTGACTTTGGACCTGGGGCACAAGGCGATCGCTGCCGAGAATCCGCATCCCAGAGTTTATCTCCTGAACCTGCCCGATGCCAAAGCGGTGATGCACAGCGAGGAACACCTGGCCGTGGAGACCCCGCTGGCGGGTGATTTCCCCGTGGGCAGCGTCGTGTACGGCGTGCCCTGGCACATTTGCCCCACCGTGGCGCTGCACTCCCATGCTTTTGTCGTGCGGGGCGGCCGCGCGGATGGCACCTGGAAGGTGGCGGGCCGGGAGCGGGTAATCACAGTTTAGCATCAGGCATCATTCTTCAGTAGCATGAGCACACATTTCATCTTCGACGCCCATCTTGATCTCTCCATGAATGCCATGGAGTGGAACCGTGATTTGACTCGTCCCATTGAGGAAATCCGCCGCCGGGAGCAGGGCAAGACGGACATGAAGGATCGCGGTAACGGGGTGGTGTGCTTCCCGGAGATGCGACGGGGTCGGATCGGGATCTGTGTGGCCACTCAGATCGCTCGTTATGTGAAGGAGACCAATCCCTTCCCCGGCTGGCATTCCCCGGAGATTGCCTGGGCGATGACGCAGGCGCAGCTCGCTTGGTATCGGGCGATGGAGGAGAAGGGGGAGATGAAGCAGATCCGCACCGCCGGAGAGCTCAAAGCGATGGCGGATCTCTGGATGGGAGAACCGCCGGCCGATGCGCCGATTGGCTACATCCTCAGCCTGGAAGGGGCGGACTCCATGATCACCCTGGGGCATCTGGAGCGCTCCTATTCCGACGGTTTGCGCGCCCTGGGGCCCGCCCACTATGGCGTAGGGACGTACTCTCCTGGAACCGAGGCGGAAGGTCCGCTCACCGCCAAAGGCCGGGAGCTGGTGAAGGAGATGGACCGCCTGGGCATCATCATGGATGCCACGCACCTGACCGACGAGGCTTTCTGGGAGGCGGTCGAGTTGTTTCAAGGACCCGTGTGGGCCAGTCATCAGAACTGCCGCGCCCTGGTGCCGGCCCAGCGACAGTTCACGGATGAGCAGCTCAAGCATCTTATTGACCGCGGCGGCGTGATCGGTGCCGCCCTGGACGCCTGGATGATGGTGCCGGGCTGGATCAAGTTCAAAACTCGGCCAGAAGACGCCGGGGTGAACCTGCAGCACATGGTGGATCACATCGATCACGTCTGCCAGCTCGCGGGGAATTCCCTGCATGCCGGCGTGGGTACGGATTTGGACGGCGGCTTCGGTCGCGAGCAGGCCCCTATGGACCTGGAAACCATCGCGGATCTGCAAAAGGTACCCCCAATGCTGGCCGCCAGAGGCTACTCCGAGAACGACATTGCCAACATCATGCACGGGAATTTCCTGCGGTTCTTGGAGAAGAATTTGCCGGCCTAAGTCCAATTGCCGCACTTGACCAAGTACTTGGTCCGAAATATAGTCCGGTATGACCACTGTCAATCTTCATGAGCTCAAAGCGCATCTGTCTGAGTATGCGCGGAGGGTAAAGAGCGGTGAAACGGTGGTCGTGTGCGAACGGAATAAGCCGATCGGCGAGTTTCGACCGCTTCCGACGGCCGCTTCCCGCCTGAGGCCGGCACCCGGACTGTTTCGCGGCCAAATCCAAGTGACCGATGACTTTTTTTTGGTGAATGACGAGCTGGCAGCTTCCTTCGAGGAGGGTGGCGCGGAGTAAATAGTTCAGCGATAGAAGCTTGTGAAACTTCTTTTGGATACGTGTGCCGCGCTTTGGTACTGGGCAGGAGACGCAAGACTCTCCAGCAAGGCAATCTCTGCCCTGAGCGATCCAGAGAACGAGGTGGTATTCCACCAAGTTTCCTACCTTGAGATAACTTTGAGGCATTCGCTGGGAAAACTTCCAATGGCTGAGCCTCCCGGGGCCTTGGTTCCCAAAGCCATAAAAGCTTATGGAATCGACTATGCCGTTTTGTCTAATCGAGACATTCAAGGCTTGGAACAACTGCCGTTTCATCATCGTGATCCTTTTGACCGCCTCTTGATTTCGCACGCTCGACACAAAGGGTTGGTCATTGTCTCCGCTGATGAGGAGATGCCGAAATACGACGTGTCCGTGCTGTGGTAGATGATTGACTAGCTCGAATAGGTACCATGCGCACTTCCAACATCCTTGCCAAACTCCGCACTGGCGGTGTGGCCCGGGTCTGCTCGACCGGGGCGGCCATCCAGTCATTCCCTCAGCATGCGCAGCGGGCCGGATTTGATGCAGTGGTGTTGGACGGCGAACATCGTCCCTGGCATGCGGGGGATGTCTCGTTGATGCTGGCCCAGGCGAAGCTGGCGAATGTGGACACCTTGTGGAGGACGCCCTCGGTCGAGCCGGTGGCGTTGTCGCGAGTGTTGGAGGACGGAGCTACAGGCGTCATGGTGCCGATGGTGGAGACTGTGGAGCAGGCGGCCGCGGTGGTGGCTGCCGCCAAGCATCCGCCGCTTGGCAATCGTGGACTGGATGGCTCGTGGGTCGATGGCGATTTCGGCGCGCATGCCAAGGATGCCTATGTGGCACATGCCTTGGCGGAGACCTTGGTGGTGCTGATGATCGAATCCCCGCAAGGCGTGGCCAATGCGGAGGCTATCGCGGCTTTGCCGGGTGTGGACGTGTTGTTCATTGGCCCAGGGGACTTGTCATTGCGGTTGGGCTGCAAGCCGTCGCTTCAGGAAACAAAAATGCGTAGTGCCGTGGAGACGGTGGCCGCGGCGTGTGCGAGGCAGGGGAAGTGCTTGGGGCATCCCGCCAAGAGCGCGGATGATGCGCGGGAGGTGATCGGCATGGGGGCGCGATTCGTAATGATGGGCAGCGAAGGCCAGGCCGTGCAGCAGCATTTGCAGGCGTGCAAAGGGATGCTGGATGGGGCGGGAGTGTGAGGTGGAGTGGATGTGGTGGACGCGGCGAAATGGGCCTACCGCTCCGCGGTAGAGTTGGCTCCTGCAGCCCCATGGGTGGTCCTCGCTACGCCCGGCCGACCCATGGCTACGCATGGTGAACCCTCAGGGTTCGATATGTCACGAGATGGAGCTGGTGGGTTGAATTTCAGCGCTCCTGCTTTTTGACGAGAAATGAAAGATTCCGTATTCCTGTATTGAACCCGGAGGGTTCGCCATGAGTAGCCATGGGTGAAGGGAGCGTAGCGATCGCAACCCATGGAAATGGTTGGGGCGAATCTACCGCGGAGCGGTAAGCCCATCGCGTGGCATGCCCCTGAGGATGGCCATGCGCGATAGGCATCTCTTTCCCCATCACCCCAGCTTTCCCGTCAGCACACCCCGGGCATCCGTGGGATTGGGTTTCATCCGGTTCATGCTGTTGACGAAAGCGATCTTCACGGTGTCGTTCTCAAAGGTGGCGGTGATGAAATCGTGATGGGGTGTTTCGTAGTACCGCCATTGCATCTCTAGGGTCTTCTCGTCCTTCCAGGCGGCGCTGGAGGCGATCTTGAACGGCGTGCCCGCAGGGGAGGCCCCACCGGAGATGAGGCGCGGCGGGGTGCCGGGCAGGCCGGTTTCCCCCTTCACCCAGGAGCCGACACCGCAGGTGACGACGTGTTCCTTCCCGCCCGCTTGAGCGGTGAAAACGCACTGTCCGCCCTCGATCTTGAACTGCACCTTCTCAATGCCGAGGCTGTTGGTTTCCAGGGCATACGTCTTGCCGCTGATCCCTGCCGGATCTGAAGACGCCTTCTTGCCCACCAGGGGAGGCAGGGCCAGCGCGCCCAACGTACTCTTCAAGCGCTGCTCAGCCTCGGGATTGGCGGGGAGCGTAGCGTCCTTCTTCAGGGCGGGGAGCAGATGTTCCCAGATGAGATCCAGCTGACCCTGCATGCTGGGGCTCTCGCTATTGATGGCAATCACCGTTTCCTGCTCGGGAAGAAGAATGGTGAATTGGCCGAAAGCTCCGTCGCCGCGGTAGGCACCGTGTTGACTGCGCCAGAACTGGTAGGCGTAGCCCTGGAGCCAGTCGTTCTGCTCCTTCGGCCGGGTCGGCTTGGCGGGCTCGGGCTGCTGGATCTTGAAGCTGGTTGCCTCCTCGATCCACGATGCGGGCAGGATCTGTTTCCGCTGCCACTGGCCTTTTTGGAGGAAGAGCTGGCCAAACTTGGCGAGGGCTCCGGTGGGAACGCTCAAGCCCCAGCCTCCGGTGTTGATCCCCTTGGGGCAGCTCTCCCACGTGGGAGCCTGGATGGCGAGGGGCTCGAAGAGGCGCGGGGTGAGGTATTGCAGGATGGGCTGCCCTACCAGCTTTTGTACAATGGCGGAGCACATGTAGGTGGCGGCACTGTTGTACATGAACACCGTGCCAGGCTGGTGGGTGATGGGCTGGGCCAGGAAGGTTCGCACCCAGTGGTCGGACTTCACCACTGCCTGGGTGGGCTCCTTCTCATTGCCAACAGACATGGTGAGCAGGTCCTTCACCGTCAGGGCTGCAAGGTTGTCGCTCACGGTGGCCGGCAGGTCATCGGGGAAAAAGGAAACCACCTTGTCCGTGACCTTGAGCCGGCCTTCTGCCACGGCAAAGCCGACGGCGGTGGAGGTGAAGCTCTTGCTCATGGAGTACAGCGTGTGGCGCAGGTCCGGGGCGTAAGGATCCCACCAGCCTTCGGCGATCACGTGCCCGCGCCGCGCCATCACGAAGCCGTGCATCTCATGATTGCTTGTCGCCAGGGCGTCAAAGAAGGCCTGGATGCTGGCGCTGGATACGCCCTGCGCCTCTGGCGTGCTGCGGGGGAGTGCCGTGAAGGTTGCCTTGGACTCAGCGAAGAGGACGGCGCTGGGTGCCCAGGAAATAGCGGCGAGACCGGAGCCCAGTTGCTTGAGGAAAGTGCGTCGGGAGGCGTGCATGGCCCCGAGGATGGGCAGAATTTCATCTGAACCTCAAGTGAATAAATGCTTCCCTGGAGCGTATCCTCGCCCTCCTCATGTTTTCCCATCGCCTCTCAATCCCAAGCCTGGTGCTGTGCACTGGTGCGCTTATCCTCTCTCCCATCGTCCCCGCCGCAGAAGACTATTTCCCGCCACCGGACAGCCAGGGAGGCTGGCGGACGCTGGAGACGACGGACGAGATTCGCGACAAGGCGGGCATGGATCTGGCCAAGCTGGAGCAGGCCTATGCGTTCACGGAGCGGTGCAGCCAGAACGGTGGGCTGCTCGTGGTGCGCAAGGGCTACCTGGTCTTTGAAAAGTACTTCGGCCGGGCTCATCGCAATGCCAATCCCGACATGGCTTCCACCGGCAAGGCGTACACCAGCATCGCCTGCGGCATCATGCTGAATGAGTTCAAGGACAAGATTCCGGAGGGGCTGGATACGAAAGTCTTCACGGAGAAATACCTGCCTGAAGCCTTGCCGCTGAACGATCCGCGCAAGGCGGACATCAAGCTGGGCCAACTGCTCTGCATGACCGCTGGGTACTGGGGAGAGGGGCAGGCCCCGTCTGGTTACGTGATGGGCAAGTCCACGCCGCTCAAACCTGTGCCGGGCCAGAACATCAAAGACCTGGACCAGTCATCACTGAAGGTGCCGCTCTGGACGGATCCGGGGGCTGGCTATTCCTATTCATCTCCCGCTCCGCATATTGCCTCGATTGTGCTGCGTCACGTGACCGGGATGGAACTTCAAGATTACATCCGCAAGCGCCTGGGAGATCCCATGGGCTGGGAGTCGTGGGGATATTGCCTGCATCGTGGCGACTACGACATGCCGCATGCCAATGGCGCGGGCAGCATCGCCGTGCACGCCACGGATGCGTTGCGCTTCGGCTACTGCCTCCTGCGCGAGGGCCGTTGGGGAAATCAGCAGCTGGTACCAGCCGAGTACATCAAGCTCTGTCAGCAGGCGTCGCCGTACAATCCGCACACGCCGTTCTCGCTGCAGTTCGAGCACAATGCCGACGGGCACGTGGTGGGAGCACCCCGGGACGCCTTCTATAAATCCGGGGCGGGAGGTTTCGGTATCTTTGTGGTGCCTTCACTGGATCTGGTGATCTACAAGCTGGGTGGCAAAGACGGCCAGTACGATCCCGCACTCACCGGGCTGCCGCAGCCGTTCCAGTACGATGGTTCGAGAGATAACTGGCAGCCTGTTCCCCGGACGGGATTTCATGAGGGCAGCATGGGAGGAGATGACGGCCTGCGACGCGTGCTGGAGATGGTCGCGGCCGCCATCCGCGGGTGAAACTGAACAAAGGACGACTCAATTTCTGACAAGCCCGGCTGGAAGGACCTCGAAGGGTTCCTTCCAGCCGGGCATCATTGTCGCAGGAAGTGCTTCCAGTCCCGCACGTCGTGGACGTTGCGGATGAGCAGCGTCACGGGCACGGCCTTGGGAGTCACCGGAGGGCGTTGCAAACGCAAGCCCGCCTCCTGGGGCAGGCGGTCAGCCTTCCGGGTATTGATTTTCCGGTCAGCCAGCACGCAGTTTTCCCAGGACGAAGCCCCACCCCGGGACCGGGGCACGACGTGGTCGATGTTGCCTTCGTTCCGGGCCAGCTTGCGCCCCGTGTACTGGCAGACGCCGCCATCCCGTTCCCAGATGCCCCGGGCGGTGAAGCTGGGGCGATGGAGCGGGACTTTGTCGTAACGGGCGGCCACCACCACGGTCGGCACACGGACAGGGCCGTGGGTTGTCTTGACGGATTGGTCGCCGTCGCGAACGGGCAGCTTGAGCCACTGCTCCCAGGTCACGGGGACGATCGACTGGTCATCCTGGACGTCGAGGCCGGTGGCGGCTCCGGTGGAAAGCATGCAGAAGGCTTCGGCAGGAGTCTTGACGTGGATGGCCTGCCAGCATCGGTTCAGCACCAGCACGGTGCTCTTGTTCAGGATGTCAGACATAATCGAAAGGGGGAAAGGGGAGGGGAATGAATAAGTGATTTCATGAACCAAGAAAGCCCGGCTGAACCGGGCGGATTGGGGAGACGGGTTTCCGTCCGCCCTGCGCGGGGGGGCGCGAGGGCGGACGGTGGTTTTGGGGGAGGAGTAGGCCGACGTCTAGGCGGCCAGGGCGTGCAGGCGGAAGAAGGCATCAAGCTCGTCCACATCCCCCGAAACATCCGTGGGATGATTCAGGGCATCCAGACGCACCAGCTCCAGTTCCACGAACTGGGACAGCACCTCCACCGGCGGGGCCGCAGAGAGCTCTTTGGCGCTCTGCTTCCGGGCCACCAGCTCTGCCACGGCCTCGCGGACGTCGGCTTCATCCAGCACCGCGTTCACCAGCTCCTGGAAGAGCATGGGGACCGGGGACTGGAAGCGCTCGATCCAGCGGCAGGCCAGCAGCGGGCGCAGCACATAGAGATACTTCTTCAAGCTCACCATGTCGCGGCCGCGCAGGTAGTCGCGGTAGTTGCCGAAAGCCATGTGCAGGTAGTGCACGAAGCACTTCTTGGGCGAGTAGAACTCCTCGGAGAGAGCGCGGAACTGTTCGAGGAACGCGGGATCGCTCCAGTACACCATGGGCGAGCGCAGCCACTCCATGAGGGAGGGGTTGCTCTTGCGCAGCAGACGCAGAGCCTTCCGCAGCTCCCAACCGCTCACATCCAGCTCCTCGCTGATGGGCAGCTCGATCACATCGCGCTTTTCATCAACGGAAAGGTACCAGTCGCGCTCGTGGACATAGAGGAAGCGCACGTCGTAGTCGCTGTCCGGGGAGGCGAAACCCCAGGCGCGGCTGCCGCTTTCGCAGGCGTAGAGCACGCGCACACCGCGGCGGAACTCGAGATCCTGCAGCGTGTTCTGCACGCGTCTGACAACTCCTGGATCGAGGGCGGAGGGGAAGGGTTTCAAAGTCATGGGAGGGGAGGTTGAGGAGAGGGAGAAAGGGGCCGGAGAAATCCGGAGGGAGGGGCGGGCACTAAGTATGGAGTGCAAAAAAGACAGGGCAGGAAATGGGCGCAGACTTACCCCTGATGTTATCGTCCAAGTTACAAAGACAATAACATTGACAGCCGTTGCTCGTGGGCGACCCTGGTGGCCGCACCGGCATTGGACATCTCGGCGTGAGACTGGATAAGGCTGGTGACCCGGGTGTTGCCCCGCCGTCAGTTGGAGCTGGCGGCAGGACGATGGCTACCCTGTCAGGAAGTGGGAGAGTGTTTTAGAAGAAGGTGGGCCTCCGATCTGGTTGAGGGTGGTCTGGTTTTGGTTCTGGGGGGGGTAATCAGTGGAAAGACAGGGCGGAAAACAAAAAACCCTGCCGGCCTTATCAGGGCGGGCAGGGTTCAGAAAAACTATGGATCAATCCATCAGATCTGAATCTGCCTGCCGGTTCCTTCGTGCGCTGCCTGTTTGCTACCGTCGCAGGTGAGCACGACAAGTCGGACGACCGGAATGGCCTGGAACATGCCGGAACGCGTCAGCCAGGAGGCTGCAGGCGTTGCGTAGGTGCTGTTCCAGTTGGAGTTCATGAGGCGGGATGAAGTTGCCGGAGAGTAAGTGGAGTGAATAAGTTGGTCAACTTATTTTGATGTTATTTTCAGGCGGTGAACCATGTGATTTGCCCGGGTGGGCAGGGTCAGAATTTTCTTTAGGCAGACTGTGGGAAGGTCCGGGGTGCCGATGAAATGAGGGAAATGTGCTGCTGGGGCATTCTCGCGACAATCACCCATATCGCCCGGTCTCTGCCTGCCATGACTCCCTCCAAGTTCCTCCTCCTCTGTTCAGCCGTCCTGTTTCCGGCAGGAAATCCCTGGTTGTCAGCCGCCCCGTTGACTTGGGATGTGGATCCCGGCACGTCCGAGGTGCAGGACGGCGGGGGCAACTGGCTGGATGCCAATCGCTGGCTCAGCGGGGGATCCAACCAGAACTGGGCAGACGGGAACGATGCCCTGTTTGGTGGCGGCTCAGGGCTTGCCGGGACCGTGACCCTGGCGGCACCCGTGATCGCCGGCTCTCTCACTTTTAATGCTGCGGGCAGCGGCACCTATACGTTGTCTGGCAGCACCCTCACTCTTTCGACGGGCAATGTGGTGGTGAATGTGAATGCGACCATCAACTCCATCCTTGCGGGCAGCGCGGGCCTGACCAAGACGGGTGCTGGTGTGTTGACCCTGGGAGGGGCAGGCGCAAACACTTACACGGGGCTCACCACCATCTCTGAGGGCGGGCTCAACCTTAACAAGACGTCTGGAAATGCAGTTGGTGGCGACATTGCCATTACAAACGGCGGTCGTTTGCAGATGACGCTGGCCAACCAGGTTGCCGACACCGCTGCCATTACCATGAGTGGTGCCACCAGCGTGTTCAATGGCACAGCCGTGAATGGCGGACAGAGCAACCAGGGGGAGACCTTCGCAAGCCTGACCGTCACTGGGGGCGCTGTGAACTCCGGCAACGGGGTAAATGGCTTTGTGGTGACGGGGGCAACGACGATGACCGGTGGTGCCGGTAACACGATCTTCGTGGGCAACAGCGGCATGACCTACACGACAAACAGCCTGAGCCTGACCAACATCAACTCGGTGGCAGGTGGAAATGTGGCCGCCGTCAACACGTTCACCGTTTACGGTAATACTGCGACACGCATCAGCAGCCTGTTTGTCGGGAACGGTGGCATCACGCTGAACAACAGCCGGATCAATCTTCGCAAGGGCTCGGTCGGGACGGCGGGTGCCAAGGGCAGTCGGCTTGTCCTGGACGGGGACATCACTACCACCGGGACGTCTGCCTCCTTCATCACGCTGGACACAGCGGCAAGCGCCGAAGGGGTTGCCGATCTTGAACTGAGCAGCACCAGTGCGGCGGTGACCCGCACCTTTAACATCGGCGGGGGCGGTGCGAACCTCACCATCGATGTGAGGGTCACCAACGGAGCCTCTGCGGCGGCAGGCATCCTGAAGCAGGGGGCCGGACAGCTGACTTTCTCAGGCGATGCTGCCTACACTGGGATCACCACCATCAGGGAAGGCATCCTGGCGGTGGCGGGGTCGGGAGGCAAGTTGTCTGGCACGAGCGCTGTGGTGGTGTCGGGCGGAGGCACATTGCATGTGGGTAGCGGGACTGCGACATCCAGCCTGAACAATGGGATCGCCAACAGGATCAATCCCGCGGCCTCGCTGGCTCTGGGCGGTGCCGATGCCTCTGGGGGAAATGTGATCCTGGCGGCCGCTGCGATCGGCAACACTCACGCCCAAAGCTTTAGTCAGCTTTCCATCGGGACGGGCGTTCACAGCATCGCCTCCAATGCCGCCACGGGAACCAACACGCTGACCTTCGATGGGGCTGCTGCCTCTGTCTATACCCGCAGTGCCGGAGGGTATGTGAATTTTGGGAACCAGGCAGGCTTTGGCGTCGCTTTCACCAACGCGGCCACGGGCAGCTCGGTGGCGGGAACTGCAGCGGATGCCGTGCTGATAGGGGCTACGATGAACAACCGGACGGATTTTGTGACGGCGGCGGCAGGGACTTTGGTGGCAGCGACCTACACAAGCACGGGTGCTTCCACTTGGATGACGGGCAAGAACATGGACGTCACCGGGGATGTGACGACGGGTGCGGGCGATGCGGGCGTCAACAGCCTGCGGTTCAATGACGCAACGGCTCGCTCAGTCACGCTTGACGGCACGCAGACTCTGACCAGCGGGATGATCCTCAATACGGCCAACGTGGGAGCACGGGACAACATCATCACGGGCGGGGTGCTGAAAGGGGCTGCAGGCGGTGATCTGCTGGTCATTCAAAACAACGCCAGCGGTCTGCTGACGATCAGTTCTGACATTCAGGATAACGGCAGTGCCACGGCACTGACCAAGGTCGGGGCGGGGGTGCTGGTCATGAGTGGCACCAATACCTACACGGGCACCACCTATGTCTTGGAGGGCACGCTTCGCACTGCTGGGGTGGCAAGCCTCGGTGCAGGGAACCTGCTCCTGAATGGCGGCGTATATGAGTCGAACGGCACCTTTGACCGCTCCCTTGGCACGGGGGACAATCAGGTGCAGATCACCGGAGGCGTATCCGGATTCAGCGCCTTCGGGGGCAGCCTCACCATCAATCTGGGTGGGGCGGGCGGCACCATTGTCTGGGGGACGTCTTCCTTTCAACCCAGCACGCTGGTTTTGAATGGCTCCACCGCCAACGCGTCGCTCGATCTGTTGAATGGACTGGACCTGAATGGAGCGGTCAGGACCATCAGCGTTGGTGCCAATGTGGCCACGCTTTCAGGACAGATCAGCAACACCGGGGCCGCGGGAAGTGCGGGGCTGACGAAGACGGGAACTGGTGCGCTGCTGATTTCCAGTGCGAACTCGTATGATGGCGTGACCACCATCACGGCAGGTGCGCTTCAGGCCGGTCACAATCAGGCGTTTGGCACCAGCACCGTGGTGCTCGCAGGAGGCGAGTTGCAGGCAAGTGGTGGAGCTCGGGTGCTGGGAAATCAGGTGAGAGTGACGGCCAGCAGCACCATCAGCGGAAGCAATGCCCTGACGCTCAATGGCACCCTCACCAATGGCTCCACCACGCCCTCGCTGACGAACAGCCTTACCTCAGGAAATGTCCTGACCCTCAATGGCAACGTCTATCTCTCAGAGGACAATACGACCACGGGCCGCTACCTCCAGATTTTGGGATCCGGCAGCACGGTGATCAACGGCGTGATTGCCAACAACAGCCTGGGCAACAGCACCGCCACAGGCCTGTTCCTAAACGGGGGACGGCTTCAACTGACGGCTGATAACACCTACACCGGCCGCACGCTGGTGGCCAACGGTCCGCTGGTCATCACCAGAGACAGGAACTTGGGAATCGCTGAATCCACGCCGCTGACTGATGCCATCATTCTCGCAGTGTCTTCCAAGCTGCGGATCGAAGGGACCTTTGCGCTGGATGTGAACCGTTCCATCGGCATTGGAAACTCTTCTGGTGGGGCGGCTACGGGCACCATCGAGGTGGCAGCGGGGCAGACCTTCACCGTTGGAGGAACCATCACGAACCGCACCGTCAATGTTGACGGGAGCGCCATAAACACCTCAGTGAATGGGCCGAGTGTGGGCAGTTTGACCAAGGCCGACAGCGGCAGACTGGTGCTCTCTGGCAACAACACCTATTCAGGGCTCACGACGGTCAGCAACGGCATCCTCCTGCTTCGCCATGGGAACGCGCTGGGGACCACGGAGGCGGGCACCACTGTAGGCGGAGGTGCATCCCTACAGCTCGCTGGAGACATCACCGTCGGGGCGGAGGCGCTTACGATCAACGGCAGCGGGCTGGGCGGTGTGGGCGCGTTGCGCAATGCAGAAGGAAACAACACCTGGGGAGGCTTGATCACCCTTGGGGGCACCAGCACCCGGATTAATTCTGACCTCGGGACATTGACTTTGGATGTTGCATCCGGCGACGCCATCGTCAACACGGCCACTACGGGCACGCGTACCCTTTCCCTGGGTGGAACGGGGCAAATCGTCGTGGTGGATGCGATCAATCAGTCTGGTGTGGGCGGCACCCTGGCCATTGTAAAAGATGGCGTGGGAACGGTCACTCTTTCCGGGACGAACAACATCAATGGCAACGTCACAGTCAACAGCGGCCGGCTGGTGCTGGACTACTCGTCTGCAAATACCGTGCTGCAGACTGACAAGGCGCTTACCTTTAACGGTGGAACCATTGAGGTGAAGGCCCAGAGTGGAGGCTCACCGATTCTTGGCAATATCACCCTGGTTGGGAACAGCGGGTTGAACAAGCTGGTGGTGGGTGAGGGCACGACGCTCACCCTCGGCAATACCTGGACGCGCAACAGCACCAGCCTGCTGCTGATCGATCTTTCCGCCGCAGGAAGCGTGCTGAACTCCAGTCCGGCCACCGAGACCAAGACCATCGCCTCCTCTGGCACCACCACGCGGGGGATGATTGTGGGGGGCGGATTTGCTGCTTACACCGTGGAAGACGGCAACGGACGCTACGACTTTGCCGCCCTGAGCGGAGGCTCCGTCGTGAGGCTGGATGCCAGTCTGGCCCTGCCAGCGACAGGGGGGAGCACCGGCAGTGCTTATTTGCTGAAACCGACCACGGGGTCGTCCACGCTTCAGTTCAATGCTGGGGTCACCGTGAACACCGCCGTGGTGCGGGTGGATACCACCGAGGCAGCTGGTGAATTGGACCTCAACGGAGGCAAGCTGGTGCTTAACGACCTCGGGTTCCTGGTGGACGGGAGCAACAACTTCACCATCAAGGACACCAGCGTGGGGCAGACGGGGCTCCTTGAGGGAACCTCGACCAATACTGCCCTGTTCATGTACCACTACGGGACCGGGACTCTTACCATTACCGCCAAGCTCTCCAGCGGCGGTGGGTCGGTGGCCTTCATTGGTGAAGGGGGCTTGGTGGACTGGAACTCGGCCTCCAATTCCACAGGTTCCACGAACATACAGGGGGCCGTGGTGCGGGCCAGCCATGTGGGGGCGCTTTCACTGAACAACTCGGCCACCGCCGGGGGAGGCACGCAGTTCATCAACCTTTCCAACGGCGGCATTCTGGAGCTGGCGACCGGCAACCTCACTCGCAATCTCGGTACTTCCGGCAACGGAGTGCTCGGATTTCAGGCTGGCGATGGCGGCGGTTTCAGCGCGTTTGGTGCAGACCGGACGGTCAACTTCACCTCTGGAGCGACTAGCATCAATATTGTCTGGGGCTCCACCACGGGTTTCCTGGCCAGTGGCAGCAAACTGATCCTGGGCTCCAAGTACGCCAACAAGCAGGTGGACCTCGCCAACAGCGTGGATCTAAACGGTGGCAACCAGGTCGTGGATGTGCAAAGCACCTTTGCCGCCGGTGTAGGGGGCAAGCTCAGCGGGGTCATCAGCGGCACCACAGGCAGCCTCCAGAAGATCGGGCAGGGCATCCTGGAAGTCACAGGAAACAACACCTATGGCGGAGGCACCACCGTCAGTGAGGGCACCTTGCTTGCGAACAACTCCCTGGGCTCCGCCACCGGCACGGGAAACGTCACGGTGCTCAGCGGTGCCCGTCTGGGCGGCAACGGCACGGTGGGGGCCTCCGCCAGCCCGGCCAATCTCACCGTGAAATCGGGCGGGATCCTGTCCGTGGGCCAGCTGGGGAACACCAGCGGTCAGCAGCTCAAGCTCGCCACAGGTGTGGGCGGGGTGATCACCCTGTCCGGCACGGTGGAGTTCGACATCTTCGGCAACAATGGCGGGGTCAACCCGATTGGGAACAACGACTCGCTGGGTCTCACCAGCAGTTCGCCCATCGCCCTGGGGGGCACGCTCAAGATCGTGGATTCCACCGACCTCGCAACGGAGCTGACGCTGGGTTCCTCCTGGCAGCTTATCGACTGGACGAACGTGATCGTCAGCAACGGACAGAAGTACACGGGCGGCTTCACCACCTTTGACGTGCCGGTGCTGGCGGAGGGGCTGGCCTGGGACTACTCCCAGCTCTACACCACGGGTTACGTCTCCATTTCCGTCGTTCCAGAACCGGGACGCGTGATGCTTCTGGCGGGTGGGCTGGCGGCCTTGCTGTTGCGCCGCCGTCGCCGTCAGAGGGCCTGAGCTGGCTCACGGAGCGGCGTCCCACGCCTTCAGTTCGCGTCCCAGAAACACCTGCCATTTCCTTGAACCAGAGGTTCCCAGGGGCACACGAATCTCACCCAGCTTTTCCACCTGGGTGAAGTTCCGTTCCAGCCGACGTGGCAGGGGTTTCTCTGACGGCTGCAGGATCAGGGCATCCCGTCCCAGGGCTTCGGCAGGTGTCGGCCACAGCTCGTACTGGGAGGCGATGATGCCGTCTGGCTGCCAGCGGTAGGCACGCGGATGCTGAGGGGTGTAAAAGGCGAACTGGCTCGCGTTCTCCCGATGCCCCAGGGCCAGGAGAAACGTCTGCTCTGGCCGAGGGGTGGCGGCGAGGAATTCACCAGCTTTCTGTCCGGCCTCAGACCATCCGTGAATGCGGGCCATGGGATCCAGCTTGTCGTCGCCGGTACGGCCGGTGGCCCACATTCCCACCGGCACCAGATAGGCCAGGGAAGTCAGAGTTGCGGCAACGACCAGGGCCGGGCGTTGCAGTTTCATGAACCCTGGCCAGAGGGTCAGGCCGGTGGTGGCGCGGGTCCAGGTGGCGGCCAGCAGCACCATGGCGGCCAGGTAATATACCGCAGGCCAGTTTGGGTTCACGCTCTGGCGCAACGCCAGGAGGTGAAAGACCACCAGGGCCGGGGCGGAGAAGGTGGCCAGCAGGCGCTCCTTCAGCCCCAGCCGACGCCACTGCCAGAGGGCGGTGGCCGAGACCGTGAGCAGCCCGAACCAGGTGATCGGGGTGAAGAGCCCGGCCTGGGTGGCGGGAAACTCGATGAACTGCACGAGGTGATCCAGCAGGCCGGCCTGTTCCTTGGTGTTGAAGTGGTGCTTCGTGTGCTCCAGGGTGATCCACCCGTGCCGCTGGTTCCACCACAGCACCGGCAGCATGAAGAGCAGCGCTCCCACCATGCTGAGCCATAATCCAGGCCGCTTGAGCAGGGGGCGAGCCTCTTTCGTGAGAGCGGCAAAGAGGATCATGAGCACGGGAAACACGAGCATCATCTGCTTGCTCAGCGTGCCGACACCCATCACGAGGCAGAGGATCAGCCAGCGCGTCAAACGTTCTGGGCTCTGTACCGCTGACCAGAAAGCCAGAAGCGCGGCTGACCAGAGCAACACCAATGGCGAGTCGATGGTGAAGAAGAGGTTCAGCGCGACATTCGCCGGAGTCAGTGCCGCCAGCGCCAGCACCAGGAGACCGGTCGACTCATCAAACATCCGTTTCCCCAGCAGATAGAGCAGCGTCAGGGATCCCGTGCCCACCATGAGCGCGGCCAGGCGCACGCCCCACTCCTGATTCCCACTGAGCCACCCCACCATGCCCATGAGCCAGCCGATCAGGGGCGGCTTGCTGTAGTAGCCCCAATCGGGTCGGCGGCCCCACTCCCAGTAGTAGCTCTCGTCCCCGGCCAGATCATAGAGGCTGCAGAAAAAGGGGAGGAACAGCAGTCGAAGCAGCAGCAGCCCGAGCAAGAGGTGCCAGGCGCGGAGCTTTGACCATGGGGAAGTGGGCGACATCGCGTCTCGTGCTCGAATCCTGCGTGGCTAACAAGTGACGATCTTGCCATTCTGGCTAGCCGGGGCTTTCCTGTGCCATGCCCCCTGTCGATCCCGCCCGCCCTTTCTCCACCTGGATGGAGCAGGCCTTGTTCGCACCGGACACGGGCTATTACTCCGCCCGCATTCGCACCGTGGGCCGTCGTGGAGACTTTGCCACCTCCGCCACAGTCTCGAGCCTCCTGGGGGAGGGGATCGCACGGTGGATCTCCCGCGAGTTGGAGCGGCAAAAAGGCGTGCGCGCCATCATTGAGGTGGGCGGCGGCGACGGCTCGCTGTCCGCCAGCGTCCGGAGCGCTGTTGGCTGGTGGCAGCGCAGGAAGCTCGCGTGGCACATGGTGGAGACCTCACCCATTCTGAGGGATCGCCAACAGGAGCGGCTAAAAGGGGCTCAGGTGCACTGGCATGAGACGATGGAAAGCGCACTCCAGGCCTGCGGGGGCCGGGCGATCATCTTTCACAATGAACTGGTGGACGCCTTTCCGGTGACGCTACTGGAATGGGAGGCCACCCGCGGCATCTGGCAGGAGGTCTGGGTGGTGCCTGATCGGGCCGGATGGCGGGAGGAACTGCGCGCTCTCACGCTGCCTCCGGGGCAAAGGGGGGCCTTTTCCGTCCTCACGCAGTGGCACGCCCTGAACCCGCCGCCGCAACGTCGCCAGAGGGTGGAGCTGCATCGTTCCTTCCGGGACTGGATGCAGGGCTGGTCCTCGCGTTGGCAGCAGGGAGCCATGCTCACAGTGGACTATGGGGATCTGTTCCCGGGTCTCTACCACCGTCGTGCCCAAGGCACTCTCCGCGGCTACCTGCTGCATCAGCGGCTCTCCGGCCCGGACCTTTACCAGAACATGGGGCGTCAGGACATCACCGCTGATGTAAATTTCTCCGATCTCCTTCACTGGGGGGAAACGCTGGGGTGGGGGGATGGTCAGGTGGAGACGCAAGCCGCCTTCCTCAAGACTTGGGTGCCGGACCTGGAGAAGCGCCTCAAGTCAAGCGGAGCCGACCAGTTTGTGGCAGGACTGGAAGGCGCAGGGGAGGCCTTCAAGGTGTGGACCGTGCGCACCGCGTCCTAAAAAGGTTTGCACCCACCCAGCAGCGATGTTAGCTGACCGCCCCTTTTCTTTTCGTTTTCGCGTTCCCATGAAATCTCACCAAATCATTGCCGCCCTGAGCCCCGCTCTCAAGAAGGACATCACTTCCTATCTGCAGAAGGAGACCCGTGAAGCCTTCCGCACGGCGCTGTATTCGGTGGGTCAGCAGAAGAAGCTCCGCCCCCAGTACTTCCAGAACAAGTCTCGTGAAGAACAGGGTGCCTGGTTGATCGAGCAGATCAAGACCAAGACCTTCGACGGCGTGGCGGAACAGCTTCTCCAGCTCTGGCTGCTCAAGGGCAAGGTGGATATGCTCACTGCCTTCCTGGATGCGACGGGGATCCAGCACGACGGCAAAGGCCAGGTAGATGACCTTCCGGAAGAGCTGACCACGGAGCAGGTGGAGGCGGGTGTGGACGCCATGCTGAAGACCCATCCTGCCGAGGAAGTCGCCCTCTACCTCAATCTTTTCCAACTTCAACGCCCCGGCGGCTGGTCCGCAATCTCCGAGGTCTTGGAGAAGCGCACAGAGGTGAAGCTAGGCTAGGCTGAGTGGAGCGGTAGCCTTTATCCTTGCGAGTTTGCAACCCGTTTCGCCGTTTGGCGGAGCGGGTTTTTTTGTATTTATCGTTCTGGTAACTTTTGGGCGACCGAGTTCCCAGAGGGGGAAGGGGGCTCCACCGAGCATTTATTCCATAATAGGAATTATATAATTTACAGATAGTGAAGTGGATGCTAATTGTTCGTGTAATTCAACACCTTGGAGACCTATGATTAAAAAATATCCATGGCTTGCTTTGGCGATGATTGCACTGACTGGCGGGACAGGGTTCGCTGATATCCAGCTAGGCGGGCCTAGTGTTCCAGTGGGCCTGGTCGTGGCAACCAAAGTGCCGTTCAAGATCAGTTATCAACTGCCCAACTCCTATCGCTTCGTTTTTCGGGGGATCGAGGCGCGCGGCGATACCTTGGGCGCTCCGGGGAACTCAGGTACCAACGGAAATGGCGGGCAATTTCACTTGAGTGCCACCGTGTCCACTTCAGTCGGGTCTGAGAAGGTTGGGAAGATCGAATTCCGCGATGTCCAGGATTTCAACCTGAGCCCTTTAAAGACGCTGTTGATCACCGAGGCTGTTTACAAGGCCACCACATCGCCCATCTCCGTGAGCATGGAATGGGCGGGGCAGGGGAACGCGCACAAGCCCAACGGATTCTTCAACATCTTGGGGGAGCACCAAGTAGCGCCTCCCGTCCCCGTGGGGAAGCTTGAGTTTGCCGTAGGCGATTTGTTGCTGACCGCCGCGGGCACTCAGCCACCTGGGACGGCCACGATCACCCGCGACTGACCAGCCGTCTTCGGAGACAGGGTCACCCATGGATCCATGAAACTGCGCCCGCAAAAAGTTAAGGGAGGCAATTTTTTCCGCCTCATTTCTCCCTGTCTTGCGGGGATTTGGTCAGGCCTGACAGGGGGCGTGGCTCTCTCCCAAATGCCTGCAATTCCTGCCCCATCAGCCAATCTGGCGCAGGCCCGGGATGTGGTGACGGAGGAGGAGCTCAAAAAGGTGGCAAAGTCGGGAAGTACTTTGTCTGATATGTTGGCCAAGGCCACCACCCAGGCCCCAGTGGCGGCCCGGCCCTCCATGGAGAGCTCACTCTACCGGAAGTCGGTCATCCTCTACGACGGCGAGCACCACACGGTAGTGCCGGTCGGCTCCGTCTTGCAACTGCCTGCGGGCTATCGAAACCGCGTCGTGGAAAAGCCGGTGGGAGTTTTCACCTTCTGGCCCGCCTTCCTCGAACGCAATGCCGCCTGGCTGGGCGCGTGGGAGGTGCCGCTGCGCATGGCGGAGGGTGATGAGGCGGTGGCAAAAAAAGTGCTCGCCACCACGGCCAATGATTCCCGCGTGCTGGTGGCGGTGTATCGCGGGGGGCCCATCACCATTCTGGAGCCCGTGCCTGAAGCCACCAACACAACCAAATCGGGCAGCACTGCTACCGACCAGAACCAGAAGGTAAAACCATGATGAAACTGGCGTGCCTGACCGGGCTGCTCCTTGCAGGCCTGGCGATGACAGCCCCTGCTCAGCAAGCCTGGGTGAGGGAGACCAATCTTGCCAACGGGATGATCTATGACATCCCGCTATCCGCCACCGGCGGCAGCTTCATCCCGCCGCTGCCGATTTCAGAGGATGGGAACATCTTTGAATTATTTGCCCGCGGCACGGCGTGGGATACGAATGTTTATCTCCTCGATACCAAACTGATCCGTGCGTACACCCCCACGGCCAGTTTTGAGATCGTCAGCGAGGACACCTATGTCCGGGGAGATCCTACGAGCGCCAACTACGTAAAACGCACGCGGGCAGACCGGCCCTACCGTCTGAAGATGAAAACCAGCGGCCTGGTGTGGGGCAGTAACAATCCCGCAGAGAACTCCGTGTACTTTTCGTTCCAGGGCCGGAACTACGACCCCCAAAGCTACTCCGGGTTGGGGAAAGAACTCTACATGCTGCATGAGGGCAACTTGGGGAACGTCAACCTGACGCTGTACCCGCTCTATCACGAGTTGACTTCCACCATGCGCAGTACCGGATGCGGGGAGCAGGTGTTCACCTTCGTCCGGTATGCTGCGGACGGAGTGCCGGACACGGTGCTGGCCCAGCCCAAGCTGCAAGTGTGGCCCGTGCCATCCGTCACCATCGAGAATATTACTGCCGGCAAGGTGTACATCGACAGACTCCCTGCGGTGATCTTCAACTTCAAGGACCTCTATCCAGACTCCCGCACCTATGCGCAGATCTACTCCGGGAACGCGGTGCTGGGGAAGAAGGGCACCATGGTGGGCGGCACGGAACGCCGTGTCGGAAAGTACTACAACCCGGACACCACTCTGGAGAGTGCGGACGTTCCGCAGACGCTGTCCATCACTGTCAACGCCCTGTCCAACTACACGGCCACCGATGGCGTTTACACGCTGGAAGTGCTCACGGAATCTCCGTTTTTCAACCGCGCTCCGGAGCGGCTCAAGGTCATCACCTTTGAGGTGGACCGCATCATCTCCTCCCGAGGCAAGCTGAGCACCGCCGAGGAGGGGGCGGCTCCCGGATTATGAAAGCATCACCTCCAGGGTGCCGTCGCCACAGGTACCGGGGCAGTCTCCTGTTGGAGGCTTCCATTGCGATGGGGGCCGCGGCCATTCTGGCGCTGCTGCTCATGAAGTCTTCTCTGCTCTCTATTTCCGGGAACCAGTGGGCCTCTGTGCAGTCGCTGACGGATGCCGCGCTGACCAAGGAGGCGGCTCTGGCCCAGCGGGTGCCCTTTGCGGAGGTGGCCTCGAACACCTCCTTGTGGCCGGACGCTGCGGCGGGCATTCCCTCGTCCGGGCAGAGCGTGGTGATCGGCCGTATGACAGGTGGCAATCCGCTTTCGGGCACCATCACCAGATTCCGCGTGAGTGCCACGCCAAGTGACGACGCAGAGGCTGGGCTCACGCTCTGGCGGCTTTATTCCGTCCTCCGCTACAAGGTGGGACGGAACGAGTATGTGAAATCCAGTTCCACCCTCCGCGTTCAATGACCAGCCTCGCCCCCAGATCCCCGGCCTGGCGGTCAACCGCCGGCTTCAGCCTGCTGGAGACTTCCGCCGCGATGGGCATCCTGCTGGCGCTGGCGCTGGCGATGCTGGCGATGCTTCAGCAGCACATCGTTTTCATGAATCTGGCCCGGCAGCAGGGCTTCTTGACCACGGACGCGCCGCAGGTGGGAAATCTGGTGGGACGGTTGTTTGCGAAGGCGGACCACTACTTCGTCTATGAGAATCGGGCGGGTGCGCTAGCAGGTGCCCCGGCTGTGCTGTCGAACGGGAAGGCGGCCCGGCTCTTTTTTGAGGCGGCCAACGGGGAGACCCGTGAGCAATGGATCACAGCGGAGACATCGGGCGGCAGCACGTCGTTAGTCTGCCGGTCAAGACGCGCGGATGGCTCGGAGTTCTCATGGAACATCTGCACCGGGCTGGCCGGGGCCAACTTCCGTTGCGATGAAGGTGTGCTGGGCGTGACTCTCAAAGGAGCCGGTGGCGAGGAAATAAGTTACTACGGAGGCAGCCAATGACGAGGCGTTTCAGCAGTTCATTCCAGCGCGGATTTGCGGCCATGCCGATGGTTGCCACCTTCTCCCTGCTCATGCTCCTGGGGGTGACGATGGTGTTTCGCACCAGTTTGTTGCGTCGCGACCAGGCTGCCAAGGCGCAGTTGCGGCAGGACTATAGGGAGCGTGAGGAGGCGGTGCTGCGCTCCCTCATCGCAGTGTTTCCAAAGAAAGCCATCGCCTGCATGAAGGCGGGTTACGCGACCTCGGACAATCACACGTGGCGTGCCATTTTTGACGAGGCTCTGACCACTGCCGTGGTGGAAAAGTCCCTGCCCGACGCCGCGGTTGCAGCCATGGGGTTGTCCCGGGTCCGGCGGGGCGATGTGGGTGACCATGCCGCCGCAGAAGCCGCAGGTTGGATCACCTCCCTCACCGGTGTGGCGGGGAATGTCACCCCGGGGACCACGGCGTACGCCGCCGTCTTTCAGGGGCCCGAGTTCGCAGGCAAGGTGCCGCCCCTGCTGGAGGCTCCGGCAGGGCTCGCGGACGCAGACGCTCTGCGGCCGGTGGTGCATCTGGACAAGATCTACACCACCCAGGCCACCGGGCTGCTGGCTGATGTCACCAAGTATTCCCGCTTCAACCTGATCCCGTATCCCAACATCCGCTTCGGTTATGCCAGCCCCGGGGCGCCTTTTGTGGCAAAGAGGAACTGGTGGGCCTTCTCCATCCGGTATGGCAAGAAGGTGGGGCAGAAGAAGAACTACATTCTCTCCCTGTACGAGGTGCCCTCACAGCTCCCCATTGAAGCGGCCACCTTTGCCGACATCGGGCGTCATGAAGACGGTACGGCCTGGGGCGCGGGCATCACCATAGACGGCGGCGTGTATGCCGACAGCCTTCGGATGAATGGCGCGCATGGTGCCAGCCGGATTGCAGGGCGCAGGTCCATCGATGTCGAGGGGGACACCAGTCTCGGCGGCATGGCGGTGGCTGATGATTTTGACAAACTCGGGGTGCGGGAGCGCATGCAGGCGGAGTTGGGGACCAGTGCGCTGCCGGTGGCACTTTCCGCGAACTCCGGACGGGTGGTCTTTTTCCCCATCCCCTCTGGTCCCGCTTTTTTGACCCGCCCTTCGGCCCCTCCCACCACCTGGGACACCTATGTTGGTGGTGGCAGGAACTGCAAAGTTTCGGTCGAGGCACTGGCCATGGTGAGCATTGATGACCAGACGCCTGTGACGCTTCGATTGCGTTTCAAAAACTCCTCAGACGCGGTTTCGGAGGTGATTCTCCGGCGGGGGCAGAACTGGCCGACTCTGCTAGAGGCCGGGGGGGACGCGATGCCGTTTCAGACCGAACTCACCAACAGCAACCGCTCCTGTGTGACTTTCTATCCCGCGCTGGTAGATGCCTGGCTGCAATCCAATGGGGGCGCGACGGTGGCCGTG